>DASXLA010000025.1:0-65908 GCA_036496505.1 Candidatus Acidiferrum sp.
GCCGCGACACCAAACACCGAATGGAGGAATGTTCTTTGCCAAAGGCACGACCGATCTCATGCAACGTCTGCCCCAACTTCCAACGACGCCAGACGTCGCTCTTCTGCTCCGCCGAAAGCCCAAACCGTTTCCCTCGCTTCAGAAACACCACCTTTGAAAACAGCTTTATACCAGATAGTGTTGCATCGACCGTCTGAACCGACACGACTAACCAGGAGTTGGCGGTCGGCTTGTACCGAGGGATACAATAACGCCCGCGAGGAAACATGAGGCTTCAGAATTTTGAAATCTGTTCTTCAATTGAATTTCAGTCCGGCGGTCTATTTTGGGACGTACATAATTTTGCGAGATTCGATGGGCTGGAGTTGATTCGGTCCGAGAACGCCGCTGTCATGCGTTGGAGCGTGCCCGCTGGGTCGAATCCCTGGGGCTCATACGAAAATAAATTTACTGGCATGGAGCTGCGTTTCAAGAACCTGCTTTTCTTACTCGTCGGCCCACGCGATGCAGAAATGCCAATGAGCGAAGACTCTTGTGTCTCTGCTGTCTTAATGGTGAATCCCACCATCAAACACGACGACCCGTATATGCGGCAGGTTCAGGAGATTACGAATTCCTTCCGGCTCGTGTTTCAGTTTCAGAGTGGGCGTGTAATCGAAATAGAGTCGGAAATCGTAGGATTGGTGCCTACTGGCGAGGCCCCGTGATGAGTTACTTCACGTGTGCTTTCTTGCTTTTCCGCTAGTGCCTGGTTAACGCTAATCGACGCGGGCTTGAAGGGATTCAGAGCGCATCGACGCGGTAAATTATGGCCGGGACGGAACCGGGCTCGGCACCCCAAAACTGCTCATCTAAATGATAATGGTCATCTTTCACAGATTCGCTCAGTCCGGAACAGATGGCAGCCAGCGCGCTGAGGCCCTTGCGATTTCCAAAAATTTCCACCTCGCCTCTAGCGTTCAAAACAAGCTTTAGTTTTGCTCCCTCAACAAGAATTTCGGATTTCTTATCAGGCAGCCGTTCGCTAGGTTCTGGCATTCGTTTCACCGCCTCCCTTTTTTACTAACCGATGCTACAGGAAAAAAGAGAACTAGCATCCCTCGCCCTTGCTTCGCGGTCTCAATGGGATAAGTCCTGGTTAACGCCGTTACCGGAAACTGACCCACACACCTTACCCATGATCGATTTGCGATCCTGAATTCGTCAGCGGACTCTTCCAGTTGCCTGCTCACAATGAATCACTGAGCGATACTACCTCCAGCCAGAACATCCGCAAAAATGGCGAACGCCAGATCGCACCTCAATTCTGTGAAAGTTGAGCTTCACAGTCGAAACAATTAACCCAGGTCGAGACGCATTACTCCCCGCGCCTTGACATTCCCCCTGCCCCCGTTAAACTCACACCGCGTCCACAGGGCCCCATCTCAACAGGAGAGCAAACATGAAAGCATTCGCAGTAGCAGTCTTGCTAATTTCAGCATCTGCCGCAGTCACCTTCGCGCAGACACCCGCGGCAAAGGGTCCCAGCGCCAGCGCCACCGTCAAACAACTCGAAAAGGATTGGACCGAAGCCTCCAAAGCCAATGACATGGACAAGCTCGGCGCCATCCTCGCCGACGACTGGTACGGCATCGGTCCCGATGGTGCCCGCATCACCAAGAAGGACTACCTGGACATGTATAAATCCGGCAAAACCAAAACCGAGACCATCGAAATTGGTTCCATGGAAGTAAAGGTCCTCGGTAACGTTGCCGTAGTTCAGGGCACCGACACCGAGAAGAGCACTTTCGACGGCAAAGACTCCAGCGGCAAATACGCCTGGATGGACGTCTTCGCCAAGCGCGACGGAAAGTGGGTCGCCGTCCGCTCCCAGACCGCCCACGTCGGCAAGTAAGCAAGTAACTCCGGCTTCCACCAGCTCCATCGCTCTCGCAGCTTCCGAAACGCGCTGCGAGTGTCTCTGCTGGAGAAAAATCTGCTGTTCGCTTTTCCGTAAGCCAAAAATTGCGTGATATCATCCGGCAAATGCGGACTTTTGTCTGGACTCTTCTCGGTTTCTTGATCTGCACAATCGGGTGCCGGGCGCAGAGTCCCGAGGACCAGGTCCTCGCCGTTTACACCCAATTGGAGCAGGCTGTGCAAACCGGCGACGCCAACCACAGCTTTGTAGGATTGTGGTCCCGCGAAAAGAAGTCGCAAGCGGAGAAGATGCGGGCCATGATTCCGCCGCAGCCCGACGTCCATTACACGGCGTCCAAAGTCTTCGTGCAGGGAGACGAGGCCGTTTTGCTTGGACAATATGAAAAAGACCAATACCTGAGCGTTCGTTTCGTCAAGGAAGCAGGAAGCTGGAAGATCGAGGATTTTGCTGGCAGCGACAAACCTTACCCCCCGGATTCCGTGTATGCCATGCTTCCGCCGCCGCCCGGGGCGTTTGAGCGCGCGGGGTCGCCGTGGCAGAAGGTGGCGCCAGCCCTCGATGAGGCGAGTGCCATCAGGCAAGGCTGGCAGTTGCGGGCAACTTTTGATGAGTCGCTTCTCTATATTCGGATCGAATTGCCGACGCCGATGCCTGCGCCCGGCACCGAGGCTGACAAGCCGCCCATGGGATGGCCGACCATGAAACTCGGTGTGTCCGGGACGGGCGAGTTCGTGTTGCACGCGGATGCGAACATCGGCGACCAGGCGACCTTCGATGAGCAAGGCCGCGCCAACAGTCATCGGAAATACGTGGCCTATTGGCTTATGCTGGAGCGCGCCAACAAGATGGTCTTTCAGGCGTGGGCGGGCACCGACCCCAATCCCTTGATTCACACCGGAGGCAACGCGCTCGATGTGCGTGTGCCGCTGCGAACCATAGGCGTCACGGATGCCGCACGCGCCAAAATCATGATCGGCGACGCGGCGTGGCCGAAGAGCGCGATTTTCAGCGTTGAAGTACAGCCATATCGATAGCCATCGACAGTGCTGAATCGCGTTGCCGCAGTTGGCGTCACGCCGGCTTGCCGTAGCAGCCCCAACCCCACAAGTGCTTCTCACCCATGGTTCCCAAGTCCTCTTCCGGGAAGCATCGGACGGCGCTCCAGAGCGAAGTACGGGCTAACCGCAAGTTGCGGCAGATGCGCATCGTCGAGCCACAATCATCTTGCCGGGCGAAACGGAAGCCGGCTCTGCGGCCAGCGCAATGATGCTGAGGAATGGCCGATGGTCGTATCGACGCCTTGAAAATCCCCATCGCTTCCGGCCTTTCACTTTGTACAATCTAAAATCGCCCTCGTCCGATTTCGTACAGGTTTTTCCGCTCACCCCTCAGTACAGTAGTTATCACCATACCTGAATAGTAAAATAGCTCATGCCCGTCACCACCCACCCGTCCGCTCGTCCCCCCGGCTACGGACCGCTGTCTCCCCAACTGCGCCACCCCAGGACCGGGCATCAAGTTCTGGCCGGCATCCGGCTCCACACAATGTCGGCAGGCACCGAACCAGGTGCCTCATCGGCGTCTCTTGAGCCTCTCTTTTGCTTCTCTTTTGCTTCTCTTTTGCTTCTCTTGCGGTCTTTTACCCCCGCGGCGCTCTTGCGCCTCGTTTGCACACTCGCTCCCTTTGTTTTCAACAAATTACATCTACATTGCAAAAAAACGACCATGGTCGTTATCGGACGCGAACTCGTCCAGGTTACGGGGTGCGTTTGTCCTACCGGCTTCCTTCGAGCCGTCTCTTTTGCTCCTCTTACGGTCTCTTTGGTCTCTTCTGCGGACTCGCGTCCTTTGTTTTCAATCAATTACATCTACATTGCAAAAAAACGCACCTTGTTGGTTATCGGACGCAGTCTCGTCAGGAACGCAAACACCCCACCTGTCAGGACACCAGACGCGGCGACAACGTGCGGAGCAGGGTGGGGAATTCTGCGAATTCAACTCAGATCAGCGCGCGATGAGGTTAGGTTGCAGAATAAAATTCAATACCTGGTTGGGGAACAATCCAAAATAAATCGTGCCGATCACGGTAATCGCCAGCACCACGTTCACCGCCATCGGGAAGCGTACCGGCGGGGCCGCCATCGCTTCCGCGCTGCCCTCGCGCATGTACATCACCACAATCACCCGCAAGTAATAATACGCCCCGATCACGCTGTTGATGCCCATCAACACCGCCAGCCACATCAGGTGCGAATTGACCGCCGCCTTGAAAATATAAAATTTCCCGAAAAATCCCGCGGTCACCGGCAGCCCCAGCAGCGACAACAGGTAAACGCTCAGCGCCGCCGCCGCAAACGGCTGCCGCTGCGCCAGTCCGGCGTAATCGTCGAGCGACAGGTTCTTCTCCCCCGTGCCGCCTATCTCGGAAACAATGGTGAACGCTCCGATTTTCACCAGCCCGTAACTCAGCAGGTAAAACATCACCGCCGCATACGCCGGTGCGGCCCCGCCGTTCAGGTCGTTGGCCATGAACGTCACCGCCGCGAACGCCACCAGGATGTATCCCGCGTGCGCAATCGAGCTGTACGCCAGCAGCCGTTTCACATTGGTCTGCAGCAAGGCTCCCAGGTTCCCGGCGAACATCGTCAGCACCGCCAGCACCCAGAAGGCCCAGAACCAGAAATGCGTGGCTGCAGGCACGGTGGCAAAAATGCGCAGCAGCAGCGCAAACGCCGCCGCTTTGGGCCCTGCCGAAAACAGCGCCGTCACCGGAGTGGGCGCACCCTCGTACACGTCCGGCGTCCAGATTTGAAAAGGCGCCGCCGCCACTTTGAATCCGATGCCGATCAGAATCATGGACAGCCCCAGCTTCAGCAGGCTGCTGCCCGGATCGGCGTCATCCATTCTCGCCAGGTTCGTCGTGCCCGTCGCGCCGTACACCAGCGCGATGCCATACAGAAAAAATGCCGTGGCAAAAGATCCCAGCAGAAAATATTTCAGTGAGGCTTCGCTCGATTTCATCGAGTCGCGCCGGAAGCCCGCCAGGATGTAGCTGGAGATGGAGCTCAGCTCCAGCCCGATGAACGCCGTCAGCAGTTCCCGCGCGGACGCCAGCACTCCCATGCCCGCCGTGGCGAACAGCACCAGCGCATAAAATTCCGCGGTGGGCAGATTTTCGCGATCGAGATAGGAGTTCGCCGCCAGAATCACCAGCACCGTCACCAGTCCGATCAGCAACCGGAAAAAGAAGCTGAACACGTCCGACTCGATCAAGCCATAAAATCCCGCGCCCGGCGTCGCGCCCGCGGCAAAGGCCGCCCCGGTTCCCAGCAGCGCGCCCACCAGCGCCAGCCCGGTAAAAAAGTGGCGGCTCTTCACAAAAGGCTGCAGCAGCATCACCAGCATGCCGAAGCCGCACCACACCAGTTCCGGAAGCGCGCGTATCACGTCATCGGCGTGTGGATACATTTATCGCCCGCTCGCAGCAGCAGGAATTTGTTTCGTGACGTGCACAACACTAGTGTCGTGCACCACACTAGTGTCGTTGCCGGCAGCTTTCACCATGGGCGAGCCCACGGGTGGCGCCGCCGCTTCATACGGCCGCTGCGGCTCCACTTGATCGATGACCGCTTCCGCGGAGGCCTCTGTCCGGCGCGTGAAATAAGTCGAACCCAGCCCCATCCACAGGATGATCACCGACATGGTCGCCAGGATAAATTTTTCGCGGCGCGAAGCGTCCGCCAAACTCTTGTTTTTTTCGTGGGTCACTTCGCCAAGAAATACCCGCTGGTAAGACCACAGCAGATAACACGCCGACAAAATAACGCCCAGCGCCGCCCACGAGGCCCATTGCCAGTGCGACTGGTACGTGCCCAGCAGAATCAGGTATTCGCCAACGAACCCATTGAGCATCGGCAGCCCCAGCGAAGAGAGCGCTGCAAAAAGGAAAAATGCTGCGAATTTCGGCATCGGCGTGGCCAGCCCGCCGTACTCGCTGATTTCAAAGGTGTGCCGCCGGTCATACAGCATGCCCACCAGCAAAAACAGCGCGCCGGTGGAAATGCCGTGCGCCAGCATCTGGTACACCGCGCCCTGCATGGAGATATTTCGAAACGCAAAAATTCCCAGCACGATGAAACCCAGGTGGCTCACCGACGAGTACGCCACCAGTTTCTTCAGGTTGGGCTGCACCAGCGCCACCAGCGCGCCGTAAATAATCCCAATGATGGCCAGCGTTGCGACCCACGGCGCCGCTCGCCGCGAGGCTTCCGGGAAGAGCGGCAGGCAGAAGCGAATCATGCCGTACGTGCCCATCTTCAGCAGCACGCCCGCCAGCATCACCGAGCCGGCCGTCGGCGCCTCCACGTGCGCATCCGGCAGCCACGTGTGCAGCGGAAACAGCGGCACCTTCACCGCGAACGCCACGAAAAATGCCAGGAACAGCAGCATCTCCGCGCGCGGCTGCAGCACCAGCGCCCCGGTCTGAATCATCTGCTGGATGGTCGGCAGGTCGAAGGTTCCCGTGGCGTTGTACAGCCAGATGATTCCCACCAGCATCAGGATCGAGCCGGCCATGGTGTACAGCACAAATTTCACCGCGGCGTAAATGCGCCGCTCGTGTCCCCAGATCCCGATCAAAAATGCCATGGGAATCAGCATCACTTCCCAGAACAGGAAGAACAGGAACAGATCCAGCGACAGGAACACGCCCACCACGCCGACTTCCAGCATCAGCAGCATCACGAAAAATTCTTTCACGCGATGATGGATGCTGTTCCACGACGCCAGCACGGAAATCGGCGTCAGGATGGTGGTCAGAATCACCAGGAACAAACTGATGCCATCCACCCCCAGGTGATAATGAATCGGAGGTGTGGTGATCCACTGGGCGTATTCCACCAGGCGGTAATCCCCGGAATTCAGCGGGATGCCCCGCAGCATCAGCAGCGAAAACAGAAATTCCGCCGTGGATACGATGAGCGCGATTCTGCGGATAAACACGTGATCGTCGCCGCGCAGCAGCAACAGCGCCAACGCGCCCACCGCGGGGAAGAAAATCAAAATCGAAAGCAGGTGGCCGCCATGGAATAAAGAGCTCATATCAGCGCGCCACTCCCAGCACCGGCTGGGCGTGCGCCCAGAAAACCAGCGCCACGACCACGATGGCGCCGACCACCACCCACACCGCGTAGCTTCGCGTGTTGCCCGATTGTGTCCGTCGCGTGCCGTCGCCAATAGCCGTCAGTCCCTCGGCGATGCCATTCACCGATCCATCGATGGCCGCCACGTCCACGCCCTTCCACAAGACATTCGTGGAGAGCCAAAGCAGCGGCCGCACCACCACCGCGGCATAAATTTCGTCGACGTAATATTTATGCAGCACCGTCTGATAAATGCCGCCGAGCGATTTCGCCAGGCTGGCGGGCTTGTCCGGCCGCTTCAAGTACAGCCAATACGCCGCGAACCAACCCAACAGCGCGGTGATGACCGCCACGATGGCCAGCGGCGTCTCCAGCGCGTGCGCCACTGCTTCCGCGGTGGCCGCTTCACTTCCTCCGGGCGCTGCGAACACCGGCTCCAGAAATTTCGCGAAATAGTCCGGCTTGCCCCAGAACGCCGGCGCGGCGAACCATCCGCCGACAATCGAAAGCACCGCGAGAATCGCCAGCGGCACCAGCATGGTCTTGGGCGATTCATGCACGTGCACGTGATGCTCGTCGTAGCGCGGCGCACCGTAGAAGGTGAGGTAAATCAGCCGGAACATATAGAAGGCGGTCAGCAGCGCGGTGAACAATCCCACGGCATAAAGCAGGTGCCCGACGTTGGGCCCACCGTTCTCGCTCATGTAGGCGTTCAACAGGATGGAGTCCTTGCTGAAAAATCCCGCGAGCGGCGGAATCCCGGAAATCGCCAGCGTGGCGGTCAGCATGGTGACAAACGTCCACTTGATTTTTTTGCTCAAGCCGCCCATGCGCAGCATGTCCTGCTCGCCGCCCATGGCGTGAATCACGCTGCCCGCCGCCAGAAACAGCAGCGCCTTGAAAAACGCGTGGGTCATCAGGTGGAAAATTCCCGCGGAAAACGCGCCCACTCCGCAGGCCAAAAACATGTAACCAAGCTGGCTTACGGTGGAATACGCGAGGACCTTTTTAATGTCGGTTTGCGCCATGCCGATGGTGGCGGCAAACAATGCTGTGGCGCATCCCACGATGGCTACCACCAGCATCGCGGTGGGCGCACGCATGAACAGCACGTGCGACCGCGCCACTACGTACACACCCGCGGTGACCATGGTGGCCGCATGAATCAAGGCGCTCACCGGCGTGGGCCCTTCCATGGCGTCCGGCAGCCAGACGTACAAGGGAATCTGCGCGGACTTTCCCGCAGCGCCCATGAAGAGCAGCAAGCAAGCTACGGTGAGCGTGCCGAGGTGGCCCATAGCGTCGGGCGGCAACGGGGTGGCTTTGTTGAACAGAGCGACAAAGTCCAGGGTGCCAAAGGTGCGGAACAGCAGGAACATGCCCAGCATGAAACCGAAATCGCCGATACGATTTACGATAAAGGCTTTTTTCCCGGCGTCGGCCGCCGATTTTCTGAGGAAATAAAATCCGATGAGCAGGTAACTGGCGAGTCCCACGCCTTCCCAACCGACAAACAGCAAAACGTAATTTGCGGCCAGCACCAGGATGAGCATGAAAAACATGAAGAGGTTCAGGTAGGAGAAAAACCGGTAATAGCCGCCCTCATGGGCCATGTAACCCATGGAGTAAATATGGATGAGCCATCCCACGCCGGTGACGACCAGCAGCATCACCACGGTCAGTTGATCGATTTGCAGATCGAAGCCGGCGCGAAACTTCGCGGCCTCAATCCACGAGAAATATTGCTGCACCCAGGGAATCTGCTCGGGGGAAAGATGGGAAAATTCGCGGACGGCCTCGAGCGCCGCCAAAAAGGAGAGTCCCGTGGAGCCGATGGCGACGGAATTCACGATTTTGTTCGGCCAGGTTCTGCCGAAAAAGCCGTTCACCGCGGCCCCAAGAAGCGGCAACAGTGGAATAATCCACAGATGTTCGAGTATGGGCATTTACAGTTTCAAGAGGTCCACGCGCTCGACATTCAGCGACTGCCGGTTGCGCGACGTAACAATGATAATCGCCAGCCCCACGGCGGCTTCCGCCGCCGCCACGACAATTACGAACAGCACAAACACCTGGCCGTCCAGCTTGTGCATGGCCTGGCTGAAGGCCACGAACGCGAGGTTCACGGCATTCAGCATCAACTCAATGGACATGAAAATACTGATGACGTTGCGTTTGAAAATAAACGCCAGCACTCCCAAGCCGAACAAAATAGCGCTCAACATCACGTAATAGTTGGTCGGAATCATGCTCGAGCCTTCTCCCGCTGCGCCAGCACAATCGCGCCGAGTATCGCCACGAGAATCAAGAAGGAGGTCAGCTCGAACGGATAGACAAAGTCCTTGAAAATCATCGCGGACAAATCCCGGGTCGAAGCCATGTTTCCGGGCTGCGCCGCAGCCTGCACGGTATCGGTCGAGCGGGCAATGGTGGCGGCGATAAATCCCGTCAATGCCAGGGCGAGCAACAGCCCCGGAACCCCCGCCAGCTTAGAAAGGCTGGTGTGCTCTTCGATGCCGGCGTTCAGCAGCATGATGACGAACACGAAGAGCACCATGATGGCCCCGCCGTAGACAATAATCTGGACCGCCGCGACGAACTCCGCGCCCATCAGCAGGTAAAGACCTGCCAGCGAAACCATAACGACGATCAGCGACAAGGCACTGTGAATGGGGTGCTTCTGAAGAATCAGGCTTATCGCGCCGCCCACGGCCAGCGCCGCCAACGCAAAAAAGATGATCAACTGCGGCGTCATCGGATGGCGCCCCACTTCAGAATGGCGAAGCTGGTGAAGATGACGTTGGCGATGGAAACGGGCAGCAGCATTTTCCAGCCGAAGGCCATGAGCTGGTCGTAGCGCAAACGGGGCAGCGTACCGCGCATCCACACATAAACAAACAAAAACACCAGAATCTTCGAAAGCAGCCAGAAGGGCGCCTGAACGAAATTGTTGACCGCGGGAAACGCGACCAGAGCCACGGCGATGAGGCACATCACCGCGCCAATACCGGGCAGAATCAATTTGCCAAAAATGGTTTCGTAGTGGATCCCGTCCCAGATCACCCACAGCCCCAAGGGGAGCAAGAGCACGGTTGGCAGGTACCAGGTCCACGTCCAGGTGGCCGGGAACGGGGAGAGCCAGCCGCCAAAGAAGAGAATGGAACACAAGCACGAGACGGTGATCATGCTGGTGTACTCCGCGATGAAAAACATCGCGAACTTGAAGCTCGCATATTCGGTGTGGAACCCGGCCACGAGTTCCGATTCCGCTTCGGGCAAATCAAACGGCACGCGATTCGTTTCCGCGATGGCGGCAATAAAGAAGCATACAAAGCCCAGAAATTGCGGAAAAATATTCCATCCCAAAATCCCGTAACGGCTGCTCTGATCGTTGATGATTTGCGTGAGGTTAAAGCTGCCAGAAATCAGGAGCACACCCACGACCGAAAGCGTCAGGGCCAGCTCGTAGCTAATCATCTGCGCGGAGCTGCGCAGCCCGCCGAGCAGCGGGTACTTGCTGTTGGATGACCAGCCGGCCAGCGCCACGCCGTAGACGCCCAGCGCGGTAATGGCAAAAAGCGCCAGGATGCCGATATTCACGTTGGGCGGCAAAATTCCCAGGTAGACCTCCTGGCCCAATATTTTCCAGGGCAGGGGATCCGGTCCAAAAGGAATGATGGCGATGGAAGTCAACGCCAGTGCCAGCGCCAGCAGTGGCGCCATGAAATAAACACCGCGGTCCACGCCTGCGGGCGTGGGATCTTCCTTGAAAAGAAATTTCACGCCGTCGGCCAAGGGCTGAAGCAATCCATGCGGACCGACGCGGTGCGGGCCCCAGCGCGACTGGATGTGCGCCACTACTTTGCGCTCAAACCAGGTGAGATAGGCGTTCACCGTCAGCACAATAAAAAGCAGCAGCGCCACTTTCACGACGGTGACGATCAGCCATCCGTGCGCAGTGAGGAAATCCATCACGATTTGACTTCCGCCTCGGCTTCCGGCAGCGATTCCATCATGGTGCAGAATCTCCCGAGCGTGCCGCTGGTGAACAGGGTGTCGTGCGCCGAGCGAATCAGCCCGACGGGGACGTCGTAGGGCGCGTGCCCATTGCGGGTGAAACCCAGATGCGTGGCTTCGGCTTCGCCCTGGAGCAATCCGCCCGGCTGCACGTTGTATCCCGGCACGGTTTTGCGAATCTCTTCAAAGACGGCCGCGGGCGACTTGTAATGAAAGGCTTTGCCCAAGCCGAGTCTTTCCAGTTGGTGCGACATGATACGCAGCAAGTCAAAATCCGTGCGCGGGCCCATAATCTCGACGCCTTTGCGCAACATTTGAATTTCGCCGGCGGTGTTGGTTACCGTGCCGTCTTTTTCATAGGCGGACGCCGCCGGAAAAATAATGTCGGCCTGCCTGGCGGTCTCGGTCATGAACATTTCGTGGACGATGAGCAAATCGGCTTTGCCACGGCCGTAACCGAGCGTTCCAAAATGCGCGAGGGGATTCGCGCCCATGACATACAGGGCCTTCAAGTTTCCCGATTGCGCGGCCTCGACCATTTCCGGCGCGGTCCTGCCGGGAGTGGAAGGGATTACACCGCCCCAAAGGGTTTCAAGCATTTCGCGCGCGCGAGCATTGTCGACGTAGGCATATCCGGGCAAACGATCCGGGAGCACACCCATATCGGCGGCGCCACGCGAGTTGGCGTAGTCGCCCAGAGCCATGTAGCGGGTCTTGCCGTTGAGTTTCGAACCGAAGGCCACCAGTTGGGCGATGGCCGCGCCGGAAACTTCTTCTCCGAAAACGATGGCGACGTCGGACTCGGCCTCGAGGGCGGCCTTCAGGTCCACCAACTGCTCGACCATCTCCGGCGCCAGCAAACCTTCTTCGTGGGCCAGCCAGCGGAGGGCGGCGCTCTCATGACCCGCGGGCACCTTCACAAACTGGCGGGCTTTGCGCGCCAGCTTGATTTCATTGGCGTTGATGATGAAAAGCTTGCTGCCGAAGTGGCGGATTCCCGAGCGGATTTGCCACGCCGCGAGCGGATTTTGATTTGTGGGGTCGTTGCCAATCAGCAAAACGGCTTTCGATTGATACAGCTCTTCCATGGTCAGCATGGAATCGTGAGCGCGTTCGCCGAGCGCGGTGATCAGCCCGGTGTAGTCCACGGTTCGGTGATGATCGACGTTGTTGGTGCCAAAGGTTTGGCGCGCCAATCGCTGGAACAGATAATTTTCTTCGTTGGAGGTGTGATTCGAACCGATAAATCCAATGGCGTTTTTTCCGCCGACGTCATGAACCTGTTTGAGTCTGGTGGCGGCGGCCTGCACCGCTTCTTCCCAGGAAACGGGATAGTGGTCGGTGCCCCGGCGCACCATGGGTTGCTTGATACGCTCGGGGTGGCTGGTGAAATCAAAACCAAACCGGCCCTTCACGCAGAGGAAATCCTTGTTGATGCCGGAAAGGTCACGGTTGTTGGAACGCATGATCTCGTGATTGCGGACGCTGAGAGTGGTTTTGCAGCCGTTGGAGCAGTGGGTGCAGACGGTGGAGACGTACTGCATCTCCCAGGGGCGGGTCTTGTAGCGGTACGTGCCGCTGGTGAGGGCGCCCACGGGGCAAATATCGATACACATGCCGCATTCTTCGCATTCGAGGTGATCGCCGCGGTTTGGAATGATCACGCTGTTGGCGCCGCGCATTCCCACGCCGAGGGCTTTTACGTCCATGCCTTCGTCGCAGACGCGCACGCAGCGAAAACACAAAATGCAGCGCGGGGCATCGTAGTAGACCAGCTCGGACCACTTTTCTTCCGGGCGGTGAATTTTTTCTTCGATGAAGCGGCTGGTTTCCGCGCCGTAGCGGAAGACCATGTCCTGGAGCTCGCACTCGCCGCCCTTATCGCAGACGGGGCAATCGAGCGGATGATTGGTGAGCAGAAATTCCAGCATGTACTTGCGCGCGTCGCGCACCTGCTGGGTGCTGGTGCGCACCACCATGCCTTCGGTGGCGACCAGGGTGCAGGCGGTCTGCAACTTGGGCATCTTTTCCACTTCGACGAGGCACATGCGGCACGCGGCCTGCAGGGCCAGCCCGGGGTAGTAGCAGAACGAGGGCACTTCGGTGCCGATGCGGCGGGTGGCCTCAATGACCAGCGTTCCCGGCGACACCTGCACGTCGCGGTCATCAATTTTCAGAGTGATCAGTTTTTGGTCAGCCATTTCGTAAGTTCATTCGTTCTGTTGGGCGCTTTACTGAGCGCTTTACCGGGTGCTTTATCGGGAGCCAACTAACGCTTCCGCGGATTTATTCGGGCAACGTCCCTGCAAGTGATCTTCAAATTCGCTGCGCCACTTCTGCACGATGCTGATGGTGGGCATGGCGGCGGCGTCTCCCAAGGGGCAGAAGCTGCGGCCGAGAATATTTTTGGACAGTTCGCTGAGCATGTCGATGTCCTGCGGGCGGCCGTAACCGGCGTGCAGGCGATCGAGCATCTTGCGCAGCCAACTGGTTCCTTCGCGGCAGGGAATGCACCAGCCGCAGGATTCGTGCGCGTAGAAATGCATGATGCGGCGCGCCATGTCCACCATGCAGGTGTCTTCGTCCATGACCACCATGCCGCCGGAGCCGAGCATGGAGCCGGCTTTGGCGACGGAATCGTAATCCATGGGGATGTCGATCTCATCGGCAGTCATCAACGGGCAGGAGCTGCCGCCGGGAACAACGGCTTTTAATTTTTTGCCGCCGGTGATGCCGCCGGCCATGCCGTAGATGAATTCCTTCATGTTCATGCCGAGCGGAATTTCATAAATGCCGGGCTTATTGACGTGGCCCGCCACGCACAGCAAGCGGGTGCCGCCGTTCTTGGGCGTGCCCAGATTGGCGTAGGCTTCGCCGCCGCCAAGGATAATCGCCGGGACCGCGCTCAAGGTTTCTACGTTATTGATGACCGTCGGGCAGCCGTAGAGGCCCACGACGGCAGGGAAGGGAGGTTTGATACGAGGATACCCTCTTTTGCCCTCGAGGGATTCCATGAGTGCGGATTCTTCACCGCATTCGTAAGCCCCGGCGCCGGTGTGAATCAGCAAGTCGAAATCGAAGCCGGAGCCCAGAATATTTTTGCCCAGGTAGCCGCGCTCGTAAGCTTCGGTGATGGCCTTCTGCACGATATCGAGCACGTAGCGATATTCGCCGCGGATGTAGATGAAACCCTGGTGCGATCCGATGGCGCGCCCGGCGATGACCATGCCTTCGATGAGCTGGTGCGGATCCAGTTCCATCAGCGGGCGGTCCTTGCAGGTTCCCGGCTCGGACTCGTCGGCGTTGCAAATGACGTAACGCGCCTTGGGCGAATCCTTGGGCACGAAGGACCATTTCATTCCGGTGGGGAATCCGGCGCCGCCGCGACCGCGCAGATTGGATTTTTTTACTTCGTCGATGATGGATTCAGGGGTCATCTGCTTCAGGGCTTTTTCGAGCGCCTGATAGCCGCCGTTTTGCAAGAAGACGTCAATTTTGGTGGAACCTTCGATGCCCCAGCGTTTGCTGATTACCGGAATTTCGCCCGGCTCGCGGGGATGCAGCGCGCCGGTAATCACCGGCTCAGGATCGGGGCGCCGGCCGTTATCGAGCGATTCGATAATTTTGTCGAACTTGACGGGGGTGAGGTTCTCGTGGAAATCGTAATTCACCTGCATGGCCGGAGCGCCGGTGCAGGCGCCGATGCACTCGACTTCTTCGAGAGAGAAAACGCCGTCCTCGGTGGTTTCCTTGTTGCCAATCTCGAGGCGCTTTTTGGCGCGGTCCAGCAATTCATTGCCGCCGCGCAGCATGCAGGCGATATTGGTGCACACCTGCACGTGATATTTGCCCATGGGCTTGCGACGCAGCATGGAGTAGTACTCGAGGGTTTCTTCGACCTGGACGGTATGCAGCTCGAGGCGGCGCGCGATTTCGGCGATCATTTCGTCGCCGAGGTAGCCAAACTCATCCTGCGCGTACATCAACATGGGCACGAGAGCGCTGCGCTTGACGGGGTAGGCGTCCTGCAGGCGGTCGAACCGCGCGGTGAGTTGCGCTGACATGACCAATTTCATTTAGCGATCCACCTCGCCGAGGACGATGTCGATGGTGCCGATGCACGCGACCATGTCGGAAACGAGCTGGCCTTCGGCCAATTTCGGCAAAGCCTGCAAATTGATGAACGAAGGGGAGCGGAAGTGCACGCGCAACGGTTTTGAGGAACCGTCGCTGGCGATGAAGCAGCCCAGCTCGCCGCGCGGCGATTCCACGGTGACGAAAGCCTCGCCGGCCGGGGGCGAAAATCCCTCGGTAAAGATTTTGAAGTGATAAATCAGCGCTTCCATTTCAGTCTTCATTTTTTCGCGCGGCGGCGGCACGATGCCCGGGGCGTCCGCCTTGATCACGCCATCGTCGGTAATCTTGTCCAGGGCTTGGCGAACGATCTTGAGGCTTTCGCGCATTTCCGCGACGCGGACCATATACCGGCCGAAGCAATCGGAATCGGTGCGCGTGGGGACGTCGAAATCAAATTCGTCGTAGCTGGAGTAGGGGAACAGTTTGCGATTGTCGTAGGGAATGCCCGCGGCGCGAATGGTCGGGCCGGTCATGCTCAAGGCGATGGCATCTTCCGCGCTGATGTAGCCGATATTCTTGGTGCGGCCCATCCAGATGCGATTTTTGGTGAGCAGCGTTTCGTATTCGTCAACGCGGCTGGGCATGTACTTCAGAAATTTGTCGATGGCCTGGCGCCAGCCCGCCGGGGGCTGCAAGGCCACGCCGCCGATGCGGATGTAGCTGGTCATCATGCGCTGGCCGGAGAACATTTCGAAAATTTTCAGAATTTCTTCGCGCTCGCGGAAGCAGTAGAGAAACACGGTCATCGCGCCCAAATCGATGGCGTGCGTGCCGAGCCAGACGAGGTGCGAAGAAATTCTTTGCAGCTCGACCATCAGCACGCGGATGTATTGCGCGCGCTTGGGCACTTCGAGGTTGAGGAGCTTTTCCACGGCCATGCAATAAACCAGGTTGTTGCCCAGGGGATTCAGATAATCCATGCGGTCGGTGAGGGTGATGGCCTGCGAGTAGGTTTTGTCTTCGCAGGATTTTTCAATGCCGGTGTGCAGATAGCCGCAATCGGGAACGGCTTTGACGACGGTCTCGCCGTCGAGCTCGAGAAGAATGCGCAGAACCCCGTGCGTCGAGGGGTGCTGCGGGCCCATATTAAGGACCATGGTCTTCGCGGGGCCTACTGCCGTTTCGACTGTGGTCATATGGATCTCTTGGTGAAGCCAAGGGGCATCACGGGAATATCGCGGTAGCCTTCGACGGGATAATCGCGGCGAAGCGGGTAGCCTTCCCAATCGTCGGGGAGGACGATGCGGCGGAGGTCGGGATGCCCGTTGAAAAAAATTCCGAACAAATCGAAAATTTCGCGCTCGAGCCAGTTGGCGCCGGGCCACACGGGGACGAGGGAATCGAGCACCGCGTCGTTGCCGTAGAGCTTGACCTTGAGTCGCAATTTTTCTTTTCGCGGAATGGAAACGAGTTGATAAACGACTTCAAAGCGCGGCTCGAAGGGATGACGGTCGAGGCAGGTGGCGTCGGTCAAGAGATTAAATTGCATGGCGGCGTCGTCGCGGCAGCGTGCGGCGGCGGCACGAAGGAGTTCGCGAGGGACGACGATGGTGGTTTCGCCGCGGTATTCCACCACTTCGGCGACGGCGTTAGCATCCCACGCGCGCAATTGTTCGACGCACGACGGATGTGCGGCTACAACACTAGCGTCCTGGTTGGAACTGTCCGTCAAAATTTTTTCCTAATCCTGGGCTGCGCTTATCGTTGCCAGTCGAGCGCGCCCTTTTTCCAGAGATACAGGTAACCGACGAGCAGGATGGCGATGTAAATCATCATCTCTGCGAATCCATACCAACTCAAACTGCGAAATATGTATGCCCAGGGGTACAGAAAAATGGCTTCCACGTCGAACAAAAGAAAAATCATGCCAACCATATACCAGCTGACGGAAAAAGCCGCGCGCGCGTCGCCGGTGGGCTCCACGCCGCATTCGTAAGGTTGTTGTTTTACGCGATTTGGCCGGCGCCAGCCGACCAGGCCGGAAACAGCGGTCAGCGCGCCAGCGAGCGCCACTGCAACGAGCAGGTGTATGAGAAGCGGAGCGTAACTGTGTAGGTCGGAACCGCCCATAAGCGAAACGTTATAATAACGAGTCGACTACCAATCGGTCAAATGGGCGGCGAGCACCTTTATAATATTGTTTAACCGCGTAGTCGAACGGCGCGCCACAGTCGGGGACCATCGCCATGGTTTTTGGTCATAACAGCAACGTTACGCACGGGCAGGTGAAGTATCACGTCCAGACGGAGGACGCGGGCATCGCCAGCGCGCTGATTGACACTACGGTGTATTGCGGCGGGCGGGTGCTGCACCGGCGCACCAACAATTATCTGGACCTGCTGCCGCTCAATGCCGATCGCGAAGCAGCGCTGAAGCTGCGCGTCGCCGAACAGCACCGGCAGGTGCTCGAAGAAATCCGCAGCGGGACACTTTATCTGCCGCCGGTGCCGGCGTCCGTGCAGGCGGCGCCAGCGGCTTTGGCAGCGGGAAAACAAACGACTCTGCAGCCGGCGAAAGCTCTGCTGGTGGAATTGCTGAATGCCAAATCC
Source organism: Candidatus Acidiferrum sp. (assembly GCA_036496505.1). Taxonomy (GTDB): domain Bacteria; phylum Acidobacteriota; class Terriglobia; order Acidiferrales; family UBA7541; genus Acidiferrum. The sequence continues at coordinate 17,766 of DASXLA010000025.1, forward strand.
TGGCTGGCCGGGAAGCGCGCCAATTTGCATCTTCGCATCAGCGATCACTCCGGCCGGCCGGTCTGCGATGCGAAAATCATCGCTAGTGTTTCTGGCGCGGCGGAGCCCTCTGATTTTTTCGCCGAATCGGACGCCGCCGGTGAGGCGCACTTTGCTTTTGACATGCCGCGACTGTCCGATCCAAATGCCGCACTGCGCATTGAAGCCATCCACGCTTTTGGGGCCGGCCACTTGCGGTTTCAACTGCGGGCTCGCCAGCGCGTGCCGGTTGTACAGGGATAGATGGCCGCGGCCGATTGTGCCGCTGAGTTAGAATAGAAAATCGGCGGAGAAATGGCGGACCCAGGAAGAACCGTGAGAGAGAACGGAAACGAAGGGAAGTTGAAATAGCGACGATGGAAACTGCACTGGATATTACTGTGAACGGAGAACACCGCGTCGCTGCTCAAGGCGCGACGGTAGCGGACTTGCTACAGGAACTGAAGCTGCCGCCGGGCCGCGTGGCCATCGAGCGAAACCTGGAAATCCTGCCGCGGCCGCGATGGAATGAAACCCTGGTGCGAACCGGCGACAGCTACGAGATCGTGCATTTCGTGGGCGGCGGCTAACTGCATCGCAAATCCCTGCACTCAGCGCGAAGAATGTCGCGCTTTCGAAGGCAACCCTTCCACGCAAGCTACATTCTCACTGCGCATTCATCGTCCGCCTCCCATCGGTGCGACGTAAAATGCGTGGGGGGCGCGGAGGGTCACCCATGCCCAAGTTCCCGCCCCGTTTCCGTGCTTCTCTTCAAAACAATGGTGAATCCTGGCTCGCTCGCGTCTTCGAAAACGCGCAGCAACTCGCGCACGGCACGGGCCTGAAGATTTCCAGCGTCAACGGCGCGCCGCTGCACCTCCTGGAGCACTGGCGGGGCCGGCGGATTGGTCGCGCGCAATCCGCCTCGGTGCTGACGCACGCGGCCATCGTTGCCATCTTCGCGATATGGGCCATCCAGCGGCCGCCTGTCGAGACGCCGCGCAGGCCGATCGATCCCGGGCGCCAGCTCACATCTCTTTCGCCGGATCTTTTGCGGCAGGTTTTCAGCGATCGACCTTCGAGCGGCGCCGGCGGAGGGGGTAATCGCAATCCTCTTCCCGCGACCAGTGGGCAGCTTCCGGCGCTCTCTTCAATACAACTGGTAAAACCGTCGCTGCCGCCCAAGAACGATCCACAACTCGCCGTTCCGCCGACGATTCTCGATGCGAATGCGCCTGCGGTGCTCACGCCGGTCAGCGATATTGGGCTTCCGTGGATGAAGGACAAAACCGATTCGGCGGGACCGGGAAGCGGTAATTCGATTGGAAGAGGCAAGGACGGAACGATGGGGGATGGCGGCGATGGCCCGGTCGGCGAGGGCCACGGGGGCGTCTACCGTGCTGGAGTCACGCGGCCGAGCTGCGCGTACTGTCCGGATCCGATGTACACCGACGAGGCGCGCGAAGCGAAGGTGCAGGGGATTATCACCGTGGAGGTTCTTGTCGGCGTTGACGGAAGCGCCTCACAGATACGGGTGACAAAGGGAATTGGCATGGGGCTTGAAGATCGTACCGTGCAGGCGGTTCGCGGTTGGCGGTTCGTTCCCGCGCATGACGCGGGGCATCGTCCGGTGGCGGCGTGGGTGACGGTGGAAGTGGTGTTCCGGCTGTACTGAGCGTGCTTCTGTGTATTGATCGAGACGAGGTTGCGCGATCAACGGCGCGGTTCAAACGCCTTTTAACAGATGGCCCATCTTGGATTTTTTGGTTTTCAGATACGCGCGCGAGGTTTTCGAAATGCGCGGCTGGCACGGCACGCGCTGCACGACTTTAATTCCAGCGTTTTCCAGTTGCCGCACTTTTTCCGGATTATTCGAGAGCAAGCGGATCTTGCGCGCGCCGAGCTTCTTCAAAATCGCGGCGGAAAAATCATAGTCGCGGGAGTCGGCGGCGAAGCCGAGCTTCTCATTGGCCTCCACCGTGTCCATGCCGCCGTCCTGCAGTTGGTAGGCGCGCAGCTTGTTCATCAGCCCGATGCCGCGCCCTTCCTGCGGGAGATAAATCAGGACGCCGGAGGGCGCGCGCCCGATTGATCGCATCGACAGTTCCAGTTGCGCGCGGCAATCGCAACGCAGCGAAGTGAGAGTATCGCCGGTGAAGCATTGCGAGTGCACGCGCACCAGCGGAGCAGCATTGCCCTTCAGATTTCCGCGCACCAGCGCCACCGCTTCGTCAAGCGCGCCGCCGCCCTTGAATCCGTAAATCGTAAAATCGCCGTAGCGCGTCGGCAGTTTGGCGTGCGCCACCATGCGCAGCGCCGCACCTTTCTTTTTCGAAGCTGATTTGCCAGGTGATTTTTTAGCGGTCATGGAAGTCGCAAAGTATAACAGGGGATCGCTGACGCCACGTGCACCTCGGCTCAAGCGCCGTGCTTTTCGCCGCGATGGCGGCATCCGCCGTTCACCATTGGATGCGCCAGCGCAAAACTCCGCTACAAGCTTTACATCCCGAGTAGCATTAGCTTAGCGTAGGCAAAGCCGCTCAAACCGGCCAAACAAAATGGACACCGCAACTTCCGTTCCCAACCTGCTTTTTACGTTGCTGCTCAAGGTGGGTGTGGCTTCGTCCATGGCCGCATTGCTGGCGCGCTGGAATACTTTTCGCCGCGTACTCTTCACCGAAGAACGCGACCCGGATCAAAAACTAAAGTTGATGCTGTTCATGACGCCGCCGCTCATCCTCGGGGTTACGCTGCGCTTCGTTGGCTACCCTTACCGCTTCGCGGACCTCTCGCTGGAAGGCGCCTTCCTGATGGGTTTGCTCGGTGGCCGCGTCGTGGGACCTATTGGCGGCGCAATCATTACTATTCCGGCCTTGATTGGCCATGAATGGCTGGCCATGCCCGCGGCAGCCACCGCCGGGCTTCTCGCCGGCTTGATCCGTCAGGCCATTCCCAATAAAGAAGACATCTGGAACTTCGGCCCCTTTACTTTTTTGAACATCCCACGCGCAGTGGTCCGGCTGATTCGCCGCACGCAGCCTTCCTGGGAAATGTTGCCGCTGCTCGCGTGCGTGGGCCTGGAAGTCGGCCGCGTGGCGCTGGCCGACGCCACCAAGCCCAAATGGCTCTTCGCCATTGATCCTCACTGGGACTGGTGGCTGGTGCTGACGGTTATCGCCACGCTGATGTCCGTGGCGGCGCCGCTGAAAATCTGGAACAACACGCGCATCGAGATGAATCTCGAGCGACACCAGCAGCTCCTGCTGAAAGCGCGCATGGATGCACTGTCGAGCCAGATCAATCCGCATTTCCTGTTCAATACGCTGAACACGGTTTCCGCATTGATTCGCTTTGATCCGGACACGGCGCGCGGCGTGGTGCTCAAGTTGAGCAATATTTTGCGGCGGCTGCTGCGCAAGCATGAGACTTTCGTTCCGCTGCACGAAGAACTGGAGTTCATCGACGATTATCTGGACATCGAGGTGGCGCGCTTCGGCCGCGACAATCTGGAAATCATCAAGGAACTCGAGGAAGACACTCTGGAAGCGTTCGTGCCCTCCATGCTTCTCCAGCCCATCGTGGAAAACTGCCTCAAGCATGGCCTCGCGCCCAAAATCGAAGGCGGCAAAATTCAGTTACGCACCACCAATCGCGATGGCCGGCTGCACATTGAAATTGAGGATAACGGCGTGGGCATTTCCGAAGAAAAAATGCCGCATGTCTACGTGGAGGGGATTGGTTTGAGCAACGTTCGCGAGCGGCTGCGCGTGCTGTACGGCGCCGATTTCCAACTGGAGATTGAGAGCCGTCCGGGCGACGGCACGATTATTCGCATCGATATTCCCGAACTGGTTTCGACCATGCAAGCAGTGGGGTAGGCAGGCTCTTTCAACGACGGTGAGCGAGCCTGGCAGATGAACGCGCCAGCCGGACAAATTCTCAAGGACACAAATGAAGCGCCGTACCCATAAAGCGAGAAGCTATACTTCTGCGCATGCAGCCTGAGGAAGAGATTATAAAACGGTGGAGCGGTTCCGCTCCGTTCTGGGAGAAGCATCGCGAAGTTATTCGGGAGATGTTTGCGCCGGTTACGCAGGCACTGGTGGAAGAGGCGCAGATAGGCACCGGGCAGACCGTCCTGGACATTGCCACCGGGCCCGGAGAACCTGCGCTGAGCCTGGCGGCGCTGGTCGGTCCGGAAGGCAAGGTCTTCGGGATCGATCCGATTGCCGGGATGATCGAGGCAGCGCGTCGGGCGGCGGAAGGCCCTGGATTGAAAAATGTGAAATTCGAAGTGGCTGCCGCCGATCAACTGCCGTTTGCGGCCGATACTTTCGACGCGGTGGTGTGCCGCTTCGGCGCGATGTTTTTTCCTTCGCCGGTGGATGCGGCGCGCGAGATTCTGCGGGTGCTCAAACCGGGGCGCAAAATGGCATTGGCGGTGTGGCATTTCGCGGAGGAAAATCCGTTTCACCATTTGCTGTCGTTTGTCATCGACCGCCATATCCCTCCAGCGCCAGTCGATCCCGATGCTTTAGAGACTTTCCGCTTTGCTCCTACGGGGAAATTGCAAAAAGTTTTGAACGAGGCTGGAGCGGTGGCGGTGTCCGAGCGCCTGCTGCGATTCGCGATTCAAGCGCCAATATCCGCGGAAGATTTCTGGGCTATACGTCTGGAGATGTCGAACACACTTCGTGAAAAAATCGCTTCGCTTTCCAAGGAGCAGTTGGCGGAAGTGAACCGCGAAGCGCTTGGATTTCTGCGCGAATACTCGACAGAGGGAGGCATGAGTTTCCCAGCGGAGGTGAACATGGTGAGTGGGGCGAAAGAGGGGCGATAGGAGGGGAGAAGGGGAAAGGCCGGAAAATGGGGCTTGACAGGCTCCGTTCGCTACTGTATTTTCTGAATTGACAGAAATGACTGAACACACGCAATCCGCTCCGCTGTCCCCCGTAGCCCAGAAATTCGTCCTGCACTGGGGCGAAATGGGCACGCGCTGGGGCATCAATCGCACCGTCGCGCAGATCCATGCGCTGCTGTTTGTTTCCCCACACCCGCTGCCGGCCGACGAGATCGCCACCACCCTGGCGGTGGCGCGCTCGAACGTCAGCACCAGCCTGCGCGAATTGCAGGGTTGGCGCATCGTGCGGGTGGTGCACGTGCTCGGCGATCGCCGCGACCATTTCGACTGCACCAAGGATGTCTTCGAAATTTTTCGCATCGTCTCCGAAGAGCGCAAGCGGCGCGAAATCGATCCCACGCTGCGGCTGCTGGCCGAATGCGTTCAGGAAATCAAGGCGAACCCGGCCAAAGACGCCTACACCCTGGCGCGGCTGGAAAGCATGCTGGATTTTCTGAGCGCCATGACCGGGCTGTTCGAAGAAATTCTGCGCATGCCGGACTCCGCGCTGAAAGGCGTGGTCAAGCTGCGCGGCAAGGTCATCACGCTGCTGGGCACCAGCCGCAAAAAAGCCGGCTAGCGCGAGGCCGGCAGTGCCGTGTTTTTTGGGAAGCATCGAGCACGAAGGCCAGCCATGATCTCTCTCACTTCCGAATTCACCGACAGCAAAGGGCGCCACGCGCGGGGCTGGTTGTTCTTCGACGCCGATTGCGCGTTCTGCACAAAAATTGTCCGTACATTGGCCGGCTCGCTGCAAAAGCGCGGCTTTGCCTTAGCCCCGTTGCAAGACCCGCGTGTCGGCGCGCTCCTGGGTTTATCGCCAACAGAGTTGCTGCTGGAAATGCGCTTGCTGCTGAGTGACGGCAGGCAATTTGGCGGCGCGGATGCCGCGGCGGCGCTGGCGCGCGAAATCTGGTGGGCACGGCCGCTGGCCTGGCTTTGCAGCTTGCCTGGAGTGATGGGGCTCTTGCGGGCGGGTTACCGGTGGATTGCGGCGCGCCGCAAGTGCGCGGCGGCAACTTCGTGCGCCGCGGAAAGCGTACAGAGACGATAAGCCTGCCGGGGCTTACGGCGACAGATTCTTCGCGGGAGGGAAAATGTCACAGGCATCCAACCCCATCACAGATTTATGGCGGTGGGACGGCACCGTCGGCCGCGGCACCTACGCTCTCGTCGGATTTATCGGTTTCGCCATCAAAAACAATCTCGACCGTTTCGTGGCCCGGTCTTTTTGGCCGCAACCAAGCGGAATCTTTAACTACTGGGCGCCGCTCGGCAAAGCGGCGCGACTCGATCATCTGTCGCCATTGGAAATTCGCTTTTTAGCGACTCTGCTGCTGCTCTCGCTGCCATTTATCTGGGTGGGCGTAGGCATGACCGTTCGCCGGTTACGCGATGCCGCGTTGCCGGTCTGGTTGGTGTGCCTGTTTTTCGTGCCATTCGTGAATCTCGCGTTTTTCCTGGCGCTTTGCCTGATCCCGTCGAAATCAGGGGAGACTCTTGATGAAGCCGCACCGTGGCCCAGCGTGCGCCCCCTCGACCGCGTGATCCCCAGGGGGAAAATGGCCAGCGCGATTCTTTCTGTTTGTGTGACGAGCGTCATCGGGCTGGTCATGATGGGCGTCAGCACGCAGGTCGTCGGATCCTACGGTTGGAGTTTGTTCGTGGCGCTGCCATTCTGCATGGGGCTGTTCTCCGTGCTCACGTACAGTTATCACGAGCCGCGGTCATTAGCATCCTGCCTGGGAGTTTCGATTCTTCCCATCGCGCTTGTGGGATTGGTGATTTTCGCCATCGCCGTCGAGGGCCTGATCTGCCTGCTCATGGCCGCGCCGCTGGCGCTGCCTCTGGCGCTACTCGGTGGATTCCTCGGCGCCAGCATCCAGGCGCATTATTGGAATCCGCGCAACAGGCCGGCGATTTTGACAGCTATTCTCCTGACGGTCCCCTCGGCCTTTTTTGGCGAACACGCCGCCGCTCTGCAACCTCCGGAGTTCGCGGTCCGTTCCGCCGTGGAAATCAACGCGCCGCCGTCCAAGGTGTGGAACGAAGTGGTGGCCTTCGCGGAAATTCCTCCTCCGCAGGAATGGTTATTTCGCGCCGGCATCGCCTATCCCATCCGCGCCGAAATTTCGGGTTCCGGCGCCGGCGCTATCCGCCACTGCATTTTCTCCACCGGCCCATTTGAAGAACCCATCACCGTCTGGGACCAACCGCATCTGTTGAAATTCAGCGTCACGCAGAATCCCGCGCCGCTCAATGAGCTAAGCCCTTACAAACAAATCCACGCTCCCCACTTGCACGGTTATTTTATTTCCCACGGAGGGCAATTTTTATTGACGGGATTACCTGGCGGCAGAACCCGCCTGGAAGGAACAACCTGGTATCGGCACACGATGTGGCCCGCTACCTACTGGGGCTGGTGGTCCGACTACGTGATTCACCGCATCCACATGCGCGTGCTCAATCACATTCGGGAACAGGCGGAAATGAGATCCGTTCAGGCGTTCGCTACTGCCGCGGATTCCAGCACGCGCTGATAATAGCGTTCGTATTGCGGGATCACATCGTTCGCGCAGAATTTGCTCTTGGCGTTCAATCGCGCGGTATGCCCCATTTCACGGCCGCGGTCCGCGCGCGACAATATCTCGATGGCATACGCGCCCGCGGTCTTCACGTCCCCGGGCTCGACCAGGTATCCGTCTACTCCGTGCTCGACCACTTCCGGCAGGCCGCCGACCCTCGTGGCAATCACCGGCACTTCGCAGGCCATGGCCTCGAGCGCCGCGAGTCCAAACGACTCCAACTCCGAAGGCAGCAAAAACAGGTCCGCCACCGCGAGCTTTTCATAAACCTGGTCCTGTTTGCCGAGAAAGATCACGTCGTTCTTCAATTTTTTCTTGCGCGCGAGGTATTCCGCGGCGCCGCGGTCCGGGCCGTCGCCAATCATGACCAGCTTGGCGGGCATCTTTTCGCGAACCATGGCGAAAATCTCGACCGCATCGGTCACTCGTTTCACCGGGCGGAAATTCGACAGATGCATCAGGATGGGCTCGCCATTCGGGGCCCACTTCGCGCGCAGCTTCGGGTCGCTCTGTCGAATGTACAAATCGCAATTCACAAAATTCGGGATCACTTCGATCGGGCGTTTGATCTCGAAATCACGCACGGTTTGCTGTTGCAGATAGCTGGAAATGGCGGTCACTCCATCGCTTTGCTCAATGGAAAATCGCGTAATCGGCAGGTAACTGCGGTTGCTTCCCACGAGGGTAATGTCTGTGCCGTGCAGCGTGGTGATAAATGGCAGACGTCGCGGCGCGGCCATGGAGCGCGCGAGCAGGGCGCTCACCGAATGGGGAATCGCGTAGTGCACATGCAGCAGGTCGAGGTTTTCCGCCTCGAACACTTCCAGCATCTTGGTCGCGAGCGCCAGCGTATACGGGGGATGGTCGAACAACGGATAGGACGCCACCTCGACTTCATGAAAATGAACGTGCGGATCGTTGGGATTCATGCGAATGGGCGGCGCATAACTGATGAAATGCACGTCGTGCCCGCGCGCAGCCAGTTCCGCTCCCAGCTCCGTGGCCACTACCCCTGAGCCGCCATAAGTCGGATAACAGGTTATTCCGATACGCATAAAAGGATTTGCGCTCCTCCTGGTTGCCGGGGCATTCAACCGTGCATCTTGCTACAGCTCGCACCATCCCGCAGTGAGCGCGATGTAGCACCAACACAATAGCCTGTTAGACGCGGCACCTCACCGAATCGTGACATGGAGCCACAACTGGAATTAGCGGCTATGCGAGGGGAATATTATGAGGTGAATTCGAAATTGGCGGCGAAAGTCTTGCGCCCGGCTCGACAGGTCAGGCGCAGCTAAATTTCGGTATGCGATTCGGGGTGTCTGCTCAGCGCCTACTCATCCCCGCCATGCGCTGATTCTTCGCCGTCCTTATATACGTACTTGATGACGCGCTTGAAGACCAACAGATTGGGGCTGCCCTGGCGAGTCAACTTGATACAGTCGCGGTCGTACCACTCCACGGTGCCGCGCAATACTTCTCCATCCTCCAGCACGACAGCCATGGACGTGTGCGATTGCATCTGCTTGACCCAATAAAAATTCTCGGCGTGGGTCATTTCGGGAGGGGCAGGTTTTTTGCTCGGTGCCGGCCCGTTATTGGATGGCCGTGGAGCGCTCGACTCCTTGACGTCTGGGAAGCCGGGACGAAACATGCGGCGGTTCACCATGACTGCTCCTTATTTACAGGGGTGGTGTCGCTTTGTACTAAGCGCAAAATGAATCCTATATGCCTATGATGCGAAGTAGCGGCGACGGGTTACAGTGGCCGAGTTAAAACTCAGTTTCATGACAAATGTAAATTCCGGTCACGTTGCATGCCCGGCGCGAGCATCGGTCGCGAGTGACGCCGTCAAGGCGTCCAGGCCCAGTTGCCGATTCAAATTTCTCCGCGCCCCGGCGTGAAGCTCGTCAAATCCGGCGATGGCCTTCATTACCCAGGCAACATCCACGGTCGTACTCAGTGCTTCAAGGTCTTTCGCCAGCGGTTTGTTGCGCAACGCCGGTTTCTCTATTTTGGCGCTTAATTCCAGCAGATCGGTAAGCAGCCCATAAAAAACCTCGAGGTGGCGTTCGAAGGATATTTCCCGGTCCTTCGAGAGCGCCGCCGTATCCGTGAACAACTGCGCGAAGCCCTGGCCGTGCGCCGCGCGCGTCAAAATTCGCAACGCATCTTTGCGCCGCTGCGCCGTCACTTCCACATCCATCGCCATCGCCAGCCCAGGGCTGCCCTCCGCCAGTTGCGCGGCCAGAGCGATTTCGCCCGCTTTCCTGCCGGTTTTCTCTTTGAGGATGCGCTCGACATCGGGCTGCGGCAGCGGCGCAAAGTGAAACTGCATGCAGCGCGAGACAATTGTGGGCAAAAGGGAATAAGGCGACGGCGCGATCAGAATCAGCGTGGCCGAAGGGGGCGGCTCTTCCAGAATTTTGAGGAACACGTTGGCCACGTCCCAGCGCATGGTGTCCGCGCCATCCAGAATGAACACCCGCCGCCGTCCCATCGGCTGGAAATATGCCGCGCGTTGCACCGCGCGAATCTGCCCCACTCGCAACATCGGCCGCACGACCGGGGTCTTTAACCGCACGGGGTCGGGAAGCAGCGCCCAAACATCCGGATGCGTCTGGAGGATGAGCGGCATGCGTTCCACGGTGGCGGCATCGGCGCTCTCGCCGCGCTCCGCGAGTCCCTGCTCGATTAAAGTTGCCGGATCGGCCAGTAAGGCCACGCGGCGGCAGGTGGCACACTCGCCGCAAAAATCATCTTCGAGGCGTTCGCACGTGGCCGCCTGCGCAAACATTCGCGCCAACGTGTATTTTCCTACGCCGCTAGCGCCGGTAAACAGCAAGGCGTGCGGCACGCGCCTGGTGCGCAACGCCCCGCGCAGCGCGCTGACGATACGTTCGTTGCCAAGAAAATCGTCGAAGCCCATCGCTAGCGCTTTTCCTGGGCCGGCACTGCGGCCCCGGCCTTCGCCGCCAGCACCGGTTCCACGGCTGCCAGAATCTCCGGGGCAATCAGTTCCGGAGGGCGCATGGCCTGATAAGTGGCGTCAAAACATTGCACGGTGATCCAGTTTGCGCGCGTCGAAAGCTCGTCATAGATTTCCGCCGCTTCCTCCAGGTGCCGCAGATTGCCTTCCAGCAAATCATGCGTGGCCGGGGTGTACTTGCGAGCGGCTTTTTGCGCCACCAGTTTTTGCGCCTCCACCGGAGGCACGCGCAAATAAATCACCAGGCTTTCCCGGGGTAAGCCGTAAATCTGATATTCGAGATGCTCGATCCATTTCGTAAATTCCGCTCGCTCCTTCGGAGTCACGCGCGCGGTCTGGTGCGCCAGGTTCGAGCCGATATAGCGGTCCGCCAGCACCACCTTTCCCGCGGCCAGCGCTTCGGAGATTTGCCCCTTGGCTTCAAATCGATCTCCGGCATAGAGCAGCGCCGCGAAATGCGGATCCACCTCTTCCAGCGGGCCGAACTCCCCGTTCAAAAATTCTCCGGCCATTTTTCCAAACCACGAAGTATAGATGGGAAACCCGGTCACATAGGTCTGGAAGCCTCGCGCAGACAGCGCGTTCCGCAGCAAGTCTACTTGTGTGCGCTTGCCGCTGCCATCGATGCCCTCGACAGCGATTAATTTTCCGCCCGTCACCATGAGTTAATTTTCTGAGAGATTTCGTCGAACCCTGGAGAGTACCGGCTGATGCCCGTCATGCGAAGTTAGTGTAACCGCGCGCGCGGCGCACCGCAAATAGGTCCACGTGCTAGGATTTATTCGAGGCCATGTCGATCGTTCAGGAAAATATCCGGCGCCTGCAGGAACGCATTGCCGATGTGCGCGCCAAATCCGCGCAATCCCGCGAGATCACCCTTATCGCTGTTTCTAAAACCCAGCCCGCCGCTGCCATTCGCGAAGCGTATGAAGCGGGTCTTCGGCACTTCGGCGAAAATCGCGTGCAGGAGCGGGAAGGGAAGCGCGAACAGCTCCGCGATCTGCAAGGCGTCTGGCACTTGATTGGCCACCTGCAAAGCAACAAGGCCGCGCGCGCGGCCAAAGTTTTTCATTCCGTGGATTCCGTGGACGATTTTGCCGTCGCGCAGCGGTTGGACCACGCGCGCGCGGAACTGAACGCCGCGGAAAGGCTGCGAATCCTGATCGAAGTGCGCGTCGCAGAAGAAGCTACCAAGAGTGGCGCCGATGCGCAGGAATTGCCCGCGCTGCTCGAAAAAATCGCCGCGCTGAAACATCTCGAAGTACGCGGGTTGATGTGTATCCCGCCATATCTAGAAGACCCGGAAAAAGTTCGGCCCTACTTTCAGCGGTTGCGAAAAATCAGAGACGATTTGTCGAGCGCGACGGGTGTGCAACTCCCGGTGCTGTCCATGGGCATGTCGCACGACTTTGAGGTTGCCGTTCAGGAAGGCGCCACCGAAGTCCGCATCGGCACGGCAATTTTCGGCCAACGCCCCGCGCCCTGATCACTCCTGGCACATCAGCACGATTTTTCCACTCACGGAAGCCCGCTCGAGCAATCTATGCGCCCGACCCGCGTCGCTCAATGGCACACGCTCGGCAATCACCGGCGCGATCGATTTTTCCTGCAGCATGGCGAACAGCCGCGACAAATCCTGCGCGAACCAGTCGGGATGCTTCTTCCTTTCGGCGCTGATGTTGTACCACCGCGCGGACTTTCCCGGCAGCAGCCGCGCCAGGCCGAGCCACGCGAAACTCGCTGCCGCCAGCGTCATATTGCGGTCTCCACCTTCGATTGCCGCGGACATTCCGTAACCGACAAAGCGCCCTTTCTTGCCCAGCGCGCTGTATGAACGCATCCAGTTGCGCCCGCCGATCGGATCGAACACGGCGTTCACACCGCGGGCGCGGTTCACAAAATCTTCGCTGCGATAGTCGATAGGAATGCCGCCCAGGGCGGCCACCAGTTCGTGCTTGGCCTTCGACGCGGTGCCAAACATTTTCAGTCCGGCAATCGAGCCGAGCTGCAACGCTGCCGTTCCCACGCCGCCCGCGGCGCCGTGAATCAGCACGCTTTCTCCCGGCTTCAACTTCGCTACCCGATGAATCAGCTGATACGCCGTGGTGTAATTGAGAATCAGGCTGACTACTTCGGCGGGATCAAGGCCGCCGGCATCCAGCGGGCTCACGCCGAATCCGCTGGGCCTGGGAACGCGCACCAGTTCGGACTCCGTCAACACCATGTAACGCGAGTAACCACCGGTCATGGTTAACGCGGCAACCACGTCGCCAGGCTTCCATTGCCGGACGTCCGCGCCGCAAGATTCCACCACGCCGGCAATATCGTAGCCAGGGGAATACGGCAGGGGAGGCACGGGCGAATACAGCCCGCGCCGCATCAGCACATCGGCAAACGCTACGCCACACGCCAGAATGCGCACGCGAACTTCGTTCGCGCCCGGATCGCGCACTTCATCCGCGACCACGTGGAGTACTTCAGGTCCCCCAATGCCCGTCAGCACCACGCGCGTATTTCGCATCGAGCATCATCTTAGCCCAAAGGGCCACGGGATGCCGTGCCTGGCGTCAGCACGGTTGCCCTTGGATGCGACAACAATCCGCTATTTGGCCGCCTTACCAAATGTCAAACGCAGGCCCGTGGACAGCAGAAAATCGTTGCCTTTGATGCCGAACGGAGGGTTGCTCAGGTAGTTGTCGGCAAAGGTGATTTGCCAGCCCAACCAGTTATTCAACTTGGTGGATACCGCGGAGTTAAAGGTTAGGCGGTAGCCGCTGGGGCCGCTGACATTGGGATACAGGGTGAAGTTTTCGGTCAGCGTAGTGCGCTTGCTGATGGTGGTGTCGAATTCTTCACCGGCCAACAGTTCGGCGTTCCTCTGGGTCACGGCGGCGAAGTCGATGAAGTCCGGCGGAGGCGTGGCGTTCGGCAGGGAATAAGCGGAGAAATATTCCTGGTTGTAGCCGGCGCCGCCAAGGACGTCGAAGGTCGTGGTTTTGGTCTTAATCACATGATACCCGGCGCCGCCGGCGAGGACGTTCTGCAGGTCGAGATGCTGGAGAGCGTTGGAATCGAAGTCGGTGGCTCCGAAAGCAAAAAACCTGGGGGTGATGTTGAGGTCGCCGCGAATGCCGCCGGTGATCTGATGAGCGATCGTCTGGCTCGGCGAAGTGTTGTCGTTCTTTCCGTAGACCGCGGTGGAGTACACGGTAATCTTATCGCGATCGGTCTGGCGAACCGCTTTTGCAGCGAGGGTGAACGATACCGTTGCGGAATTTCCGCGGGTCACGCTGAGGCCGGTGTCCAGCAGCCCACTCCAGAGGTCCAGCAAGTGGGGATGCTGCAGGCGCTCCATCTGGGCGTCATATTCCGCCTGTCCGGAATCGGAGCGGATCACTTGAATGGCGTCCTTGGAAGCGGTCACCACGCCCGAGGTTGCGGTGGCAACTTCAATCTTGCCGTCTTCCGATTTTACAGGGCCGACCAGAACCTGGCCGCCAGTGAGGCCAACATGAAGAGGTTGCGTGGAGGAAATGCCCTCGATGGCCGGCCACTGGATGGTGATGTTACCGGCAGCCTCGGTCTTGAGCACCAGCGTTTTGGTGTCCGAGCTTAAAATTGTACCGGAAATGTGGTCGCCATTTTTTAAGGTGACTTGGTCTGCGAGCATGCCGGCAGCCAGAAAAACCGAGACAAGCAGCAACATCGCGAATTTCTTAAGCATCGTGTCCATGTCGTTCGTGAACTCCTCCGTGATTTAAAATGCCGCTAATAATTGCCGCATGGATGCGTCCGGAGACACTAATGCGTGCTCACCGAAACCACCGATCTGAATTTACTGGCCACCAGGCACCGGCGGCCCGAGCGCTTCACCGCGCAAGCGTAGTTGTGACGTGAAAGAAGCGTCCCCAGTTTCGCAAGGCGTGACAAGCCGGGCGAACTACGCGCGATCTTCTTCGTGTTGGGAATGATAGTGGCGCTGAGATAGTGTTGCAAGCGTTCGTTGTTCGTTGCCCTACAGCTGGCTCGCCAGATTTGTGGAGTAGTCTGGCGAGCCTGACTCGCGCTATTTCCATACACGCTGCGTCTGACATCAGATGAGAAAAACCGGTGAAAAAAGAGAGATCGCGCCGGAACGGGAGAAATGGAGATGGATTTGGTCATGAGGCGAGTGAGCCTGGCGGGTGTCATGTTGGCGGTGTTGCTGATGTGCGGATGCCGGCAGCGATCACGCAGGACGAATTAGTAAGGCGCGCGCAGGAGCTGATGGATTCTGTGGCGAGCGGCACGAAGGGCCCGTGGGAGAAATACTTCGCCGCGGATTGCCTCTTCTTTGACGAGAAAGGGCGAAACATGGATAAAAAAGCTCTACTCGCCGATCTGCAGCCGCTCCCCAGCGGTTACTCCGGGACGATTCGGGTGGTCAATCCGCAGAGCCTGATCTTGGCTGACACCGCAATTCTCAGTTACGACATGAATGAGAGCGAAACCATTTTCGGTCAGACTGTCACGGCCCGCTATCACGAGACAGACACCTGGATGCTTCGCAACGGAACGTGGCAGATCGTCGCCGGGCAGGTTTTGAGATATTACGAAGATCCTGCTCCCGGCCGCGCCTATCCAGCCAAATACAAAAACTACGCGGGCGACTACGAACTGGCTCCAGGCAAAACACTTGCGATCTCCATCGAAGAAAACCGATTGTATTCGCAGAAGGCCGGTCAAAAAAAGATCGAGCTGATCCCCGAAGCGCCGGATCTATTTTTCAAGAAGGGGCAGGAGGGAAGGCAGCTGTTCCGGCGCGACGAGTCCGGAAAAGTGGATGCGCTCATCGACCGAAGAAATAATGAGGATCTGCTCTGGAAAAAACGTAAGTAATTTTCCAGGCGTTTAAGGAGCACGGGTTGATTTGGCGAAGCGCGGCGTTCCAGCAGGTACGTCAAGCAGTGATGCTGGGCGAGGCTCGCAGCACCGGCGCATGAGCCGGTTCTGATTGCGTCACGACCGAAGCGGGGCGTGATTTGTGTCGTTTGTGATCAATCGCCGCTCCAATGAACGCCGCGAACAGCGGATGCGGCTCAAGCGGTTTGGATTTAAATTCCGGGTGAAATTGGCAGCCCAGGAACCAGGGGTGCTCCGGATCCTCGATAATTTCCACGTAGTTTTCGTCAGGAGTGCGGCCGGTGATGCGCAGGCCCGCGCCCGTCAGCGTTTTCTCGTAATCGCGATTGAATTCATAACGATGGCGATGGCGTTCGCTGATTTCCGTTTTGCCGTAAGCCCGCTGTGCCACGGAGCCTGGCGCCAGTTTGCAGGGCCACGCGCCGAGGCGCATGGTGCCGCCCATTTCGTCAACGCCCAGCAGCTCGCGCAGCTTGTAGATCACGCGGTGTGGCGTCTGCGGGTCGAACTCGGTGCTATCGGCTTGCTTGAGACCAGCCATGTCGCGGGCGAACTCGATGGTGGCGCATTGCATGCCGAGGCAAATTCCAAAGTAGGGCACCTTGTTTTCACGGGCATAGCGAATGGCTTGCACCATGCCCTGAATGCCGCGCTTGCCGAAGCCGCCGGGAACCAAAATTCCGTCGTAGCCGTGCAAGCGCGCCGCAGCGGTCTCCGCGGAATCGATTTCCTCGGCCTCAATCCATTCCAGAACGGTTTTATGCTGGTGGGCCAGGCCGCCGTGAAGTAACGCTTCGCGTAGACTTTTGTAGGCATCTTCGAGCTGCACATATTTTCCAACCACCGCGATGCGCACTTCACCCGCGGGATGATGCAGCCGATGAACCAGGTCGAGCCACGGCTGCATGTTGGCGGGGCGCTCCACCAGCTTCAGATGACGGAGAATCTGGATATCCAGTCCTTCGTTGGAGAGTTCCACCGGCACGGCGTAAATGGTGTCCACGTCCTGCATGGAGATGACGGAGGATTCCGCCACGTTGCAGAACAACGCGATTTTTTTCTTCAAGTCTTCAGGAATGTGCCGGTCGCTGCGGCAAAGGAGAATGTCGGGCTGGATCCCGATGCCCAGCATCTCTTTCACGCTGTGCTGCGTCGGCTTGGTTTTTAGTTCGCCGGCCGCGGCAATGAAGGGCACGAGGGTCACATGCACAAACAGCGTATTTTCGAAGCCCAATTCCAGGCGCATCTGGCGGATGGCCTCGAGGAACGGCAAAGACTCGATATCGCCGACGGTGCCGCCGATTTCAACAATGACGACGTCGACGCCTTCGGAAACTTTCTTGATCGTGGCTTTGATTTCGTCAGTGACGTGCGGGATGACCTGCACGGTTTTTCCGAGGAAGTCGCCGCGGCGCTCCTTGGTGAGAATAGTTTCGTAGATGCGGCCGGTGGTCCAGTTATTGTCGCGGGAAAGTTTGGCGTGGGTGAAGCGCTCGTAGTGGCCGAGGTCCAGGTCGGTCTCGGCGCCGTCTTCGGTGACGAACACTTCGCCGTGCTGAAAGGGACTCATGGTGCCGGGGTCCACGTTCAGATACGGATCGCATTTTTGCAGGGTGACTCTAAAGCCGCGACTTTCGAGGAGACAGCCAATGGAGGAGGCAGCTACGCCTTTTCCCAACGAGGAAACCACACCGCCGGTAACAAAGATATATTTTGGCGCCATCCATGCAGCCCGCGAGTTCAGGCGCGGACTTATCGGTCCTCCATAGGTGACGTACAAGGAATTATGGTCGCAACGGGAAAAACTGTCAATTGAGAATGCGCGGAAGAAATAAAATTAGTCTCATGCGGTTTGTAAATGCTGCGCCGCAATTTTTGGATGATGGCCCATTCCAACGTCCGCGAAGGCGTTGTCACCGATGATTCGAGGCATCATTCGTGCCCCATTGACGCCGTTCCAACGTGCCATCTCACATTGTTTTTCCCGCATCATTTACGGAACCTTTTAAGTATTGAGACGGAACTATAGAGTGTGAGCAAAGATGCTCGAACCTCCCGCGTTGCAACCTTGCCGCCAGTCGATCTGGCGCGGGCTCCGGAATTGCGGCACTCCAGGATCCCGGACGGCTCGCCTGGCCCGCTGACTACCCTGCGCAACCCCAAAATCCTCCACAACTTTGTTGCCGCGGCGGTGTTTTTCTTTCTGGGCAGAAGTGTCTATCCGGCGTGGATTTATTGCGCCACCCGATGGACAAAAATCAGGTGGTTATGGCTTAAAAATCAGGAATTCCCTCACAGCCATTTTTAAGTCATGTCCATCTAAGTTTCCAATGTTCAGGCAGTGTGGGTAGTCCTTCGACACACCTGGACAGGTGGTGATGCGGCGCTGCTGAATTTGCTCTCTCACAGAATCCAAAGGGTGTGAAATGAACAACCAGAATAAATGGAAGGGTAGTGGACTCGCGGCCGTCGGCACCGTCCTGACTTTATGCTTTAGTGCAATTCTATGTAACGGCGCATTCGCGCAATCGAAAGCGCTGGCCACGATACATCCTGGCCCCAGCGCTTACGACGTGGCGCGCGAAAGTGTAGTTACCGGCAAAGTTCTAAAATACAGCCCCGCGACGACTACCGCTCCGATGGGCGCGCACATTTTATTGCAGGCTTCCTCCGGCCAGCTCGACATCCAGGCCGGAAACGCCAGAATGATCGCCGCAAGTCATCTTTCTTTACAAGCCGGCGATTCCCTGAGCATCACTGGAGAAAATATTCCGTTTAACAACGGAACGGTTTTCGTGGCGCGGGTGATTCAGAAGGGCTCGCAGTCGGTCGCGGTGCGCTCCAGGAATGGAATGCCGTTGTTGCCGACGGCCCGCACAGCGGATGGCCGAATCGTTGCGCCGGCAGGTGTGCGATGAACACCTCCTCCTTCAAAAGCTCGACTCTGAATGTTCTTTTTCTTTCGATGGTGATTTTAATTGGATCCTATGCCGCCGCTTGCGGTGGAGGGGGCAGCACCACTGGAGTCGTTACTCCGCCGGGCTCGGGGCCGCAGGGGAATTTCACCACGGCGAGTTTGAGCGGCACTTACGCATTTCAGATGAGCGGGACGGATTTAAACGGGCTTTCCATCGCGCGCATCGGCAGTTTTCAGGCTGATGGACAAGGCAATATCACCGCGGCGATCGAAGACGTGAACGATGGCGGTTCGTTCAGTACTTTCGTGTTCACCGCGGCTCCGGCTTCCAACTACACCATGAGCTCAGACGGAAAAGGCGTGCTTACATTGAGCCATCCGGACGCCGTCAACGCCAGCGTCACGGATAGTTTCACGTTCACCATCACTTTGAGTTCGACTTCGGGTGGTCTCATGGTCGAAACGGACGGATCCTCTACCATGAGCGGCAATTTCACGTTGCAAAACATCTCCACCACGTTTGCAACCGCCTACGCTTTTGATTTTTCGGGCTTGGATCTGGGAAGCGGGGACTCCGCATCCTTTATTGGACAATTCACCACCAACACTGCCAACGCCATCAGCGGCGGCGTCATGGATGTGAACGATGGAGCCGCGCCTTCAGGCCCGTTGACCATAACGCCTGGAACCATTACGCAGGATGCCTCCAATTTCAGCAACTTCGGCCGCGGAACCTTAAATCTCAGCACCACGATTAACAGCCAGGTGCTCAATCTCACCTACGTCTTCTATCTCGTGGATGGCAGCCATCTCATTTTTCTGGAAGATGATTCGATTGCTGCCGCCACCGGCTCCGCTGTCGCGCAATCCAGCGTACCCACCACCGTCGGCGCTTTTCCTGGCAGTTTTGTTTTCGCCGTGGGCGGCGGGGCCTTTGGTTCGGGGACGTTTGGGCCGTTGGCGCGGGTCGGAAGATATACAGCGGATGCCGGCGGCGCGCTCACCAACGTCAGTTTGGATGAGGACTTCACCGGCGGCGTCAATGCCTTCCCCAAGTCCGGCGGGTTTAGCAACCTTAGCTACACCATCGATTCCGGAGGAACCGGCAGGGGCACGCTGAGCTTCACGGATGTAACCAAGAACCAGCCGTTTGTATACATCCTCTACATGGCCACGCCGACGCAAGGATTTATCCAGGACAATTCCGCCAACGTCGTGGCGGACGGCTCGCTCACCGCGCAAAGCGGCACGTTCAGCTCGTCGTCGCTGGCCGGCAATTTTGCGATCAGTTGGAGCGGTGTGAATCTCGAGAACGGGTTCGAGGAAGACTTCGTGGGTGTGATTCCTGTTTCGAGCGCCAGCTCGAGTAATATCAGCGACGGCGTTGTGGACTTCACCGAACTGGGTGACGGTAAGATCTTTACCAACGTGCCGGTCAGCGGTTTCCTGACGCTGCAAGGAGATGGCTCGCTGGGCGGAGCGCAGGGGAATGCGTTGCAGCTGACCACTTCCACGTCTCCGTCTACTACCTTCAATTTCCGCGCCTATCTCCTGAGTAACAACACCTTCATCATAATTGGGGTGGACACCGATCGCGTGGTGATTGGCACGGCTGACCGTCAGCAATAAACGCCTAGTTTGTATATAGCGAAGCCGCCTGGCAAAGTTTCTTGCTGGGCGGCTTTTTTGCGCACAAATTTCCTGCTGGCCTACTCGGAACCGAGGAATGCGTAGCGCAGCAAGAACAAGATTGAAAGCACCCAGATCAGCGGGCTGATCTCGCGATATTTTCCGCTGCCCACCTTGATCAACGTGAAAGACAGCAAGCCAAGACTAAGGCCCGTGGCGATGCTGAACGTCAGCGGGGTAGCCACCAGCGTAAGGAATGCAGGAAAAGCTTCGCTGAAATCATCCCATTGCACGCGCGCCACAGCGCCGCACATGAGCGCACCGACCAGGATGAGCGCCGGCGCCGTCGCATACGCCGGAATCGCCGCAACCAGCGGCGCACAAAACATCGCGGCCAGAAACAGCGCGGCAATCACAATGTTGCCAAGTCCGGTGCGGCCTCCCGCGGCCACTCCAGCGGCGCTTTCGATATAACTGGTGACCGTGGAAGTTCCCGTGAGGGCGCCGAACATTGTGCCGAACGCGTCGGCCAATAGCGCGCGGCTGGCCCGCGGAAGCTTGCCGTCGCGCAGGAACCCGCCTTCCTCGCAAACCCCCACCAGCGTGCCCACGTTATCGAAAAGATCCACAAAGAAGAAAACGAATATCAATTCGCCAAATCCGATTCTGGTGGCCGCGTGCAAATCGAGCTTCAGAAAAGTGCCCGATGGGTGAGGCAGGGAGAAAAAATGGGCGGGCCAGTGACTCAGTCCGAGAGGAATGCCGGCTAGAGTGATCAGCACGATGCCGGCAAGAATTGCGCTGCTGATGCGCCGGGCCATCAGAGTGGCGATGAGAATCAGCCCTCCGGCGGCGAGAAGAACCTGGGGATCGGAAATCCTGCCAAGCCCTACAAACGTCGCGCGATTGGCCACAATAATCTTGGCGTTGCGCAGGCCGATGAACGCGATAAACAGGCCGATTCCCGCGGCCGTGCCGAACTTGAGGCAATTGGGGATACCGTTGACGATCTGTTCGCGCACACTGGTGAGCGTGAGAATCAAAAATAGCAGGCCCGAAAGAAAGACCACGCCGAGAGCCGTCTGCCAGGGCACGCCGCGACCCAGCACGATGGAATACGTGAAATACGCGTTGAGTGACATCCCGGGAGCAAGCGCGATCGGATAGTTGGCCCACAGCCCCATGATCAGCGTGGCCACTGCGGCGGAAATGCACGTCGCGAAGAGCACGCCCTCAACAGGCATCCCGGCCTCAGACAGGATTTGCGGATTGACCACCACCACGTACGCCATGGTCATGAACGTGGTGAGGCCAGCGACCAGCTCGCGCCGCACGGTCGTCTGATTTTCTTGCAGGTGGAATACGCGCTCGAGCAAGCCCAGCTCCTCAATTCGAATAAAAATGTGCGTCACTATAGGCCGGGCGCGCGGTGGCGTCAACGCGGGAGTGACGCGCTCGATTGCAACTCTGTTAAAGTCAGTGGCAAAGAGAGACCCGTCGGCCGTGGGGTCTACCCAGCTATGAGCTTCACAATTTCCAGTAGCACGCGCGCCCTCTGGTGGGCGAACGCATTCGCAGGCGTGGCGCTTTTATGCGCGACCGCTGCTCTGACGTTTGGACAAACCCAGGCTCCCACCAATCGATCCAGACCGTTTGGACCGGACGCTTGCGGCCCCGCGGACCCCGCGTATATCCACACGGCCAATGAAACCGGCGGAGTCCCGATGTTTCTGCAGCGTTCCGAGGCGGGGAAAGCTTTTCAGCTCGTGCGTGAATCAAAAAGAAGCAATGTCTCAACAGTGTTCTGGGCCACGGGAACGCTCGACAACCAACCACAATCCATTACCGTCCCAGTGGACTCGACCATAAAGCGAATCACTTTTGTCTTTTCGGTCGATACCAAGGGTGGCTGGCTCAAACTCACGCAACCTTCCGGCGGTGCAGTCAGCGAAAATTCCGCCGGCACGGAGATCTCGGAATTAAACTGCGGCCGAATTTTGACGGTGAACGCGCCCGAAGCGGGAGAGTGGCGCGCAGAAATTGGAGGCGCCGGCAAATTCTGGCTGCAGGCCCTTGGCCAGAGCGACATCTATTTCATTAAAGCCGAATTTGTAAAGCCAGGTGGGCGTCCCGGTCACGAAGGCCTCTTTCGGATTCAAGGACAGCCCCTGGCCGGCGCTCCCGCAACGCTGCAGGTATCGCTCTCCGCTGCGCCAACCGCGAGCTCCGAGTTCTACATGGTCAGCGAACGAGGACAGTCGATTCAGAAGCTGCCAATGCACGCCGAGAATGCCGATCGTGAATTTCTGGAATTCACCGGCCGCGTGGTCCTCCCGGATGTACCCTTCCGCGTTGCGGTAATGGGTCGTGACGTGAACGGCAAGCCTTACCAGAGATTTTTCTCGAACTTATTTCACGCGGAAAGCGTTGAAATTTCTCCGAAGCTCGACACTGACCAGATGCCTGCGGGAACCACGCAGCAGGCCGCCTTCGCGATTCGAAATATCGGCGCCCTGCGGACTTTCAGCGTTACCGTAACCGACGCGCGCCATTTCGTCAGCAAGGTGGAACCGAAAGAGCTGACTTTGCGCGAGGGAGAATCCGGGACCGTTCACGTGGAGTTGACGCTTCCCGCCGGAACGGCCGCCGGCGTTGGGGATGATCTCGTGGTGGTGGCTAAGAGCAGTGCTGGCCCGCCCACATCGAATTCCAGCGTGGTGCATTTTTCCGTTTCCGCTCCAGCCGCCAGCCAGAATCATCATTAGATCGCGGTCAAATCGCTACTTCAAACGCCCTCATTCACCTGAAGGATTTATTTAATTCGCGTGCCGAGCCGCTCGATCCAGAAAATCAAACTGTTGTCTGTGTTGATCCGGGCCGGCATTGAGTTGTGCTCCCAGGTGCATGACTTCGAATTCATCCTTCTTGTCATAGCGCGGCCAGGAAGCCACGCCAGCGCCATTTGGGTCACCGTTCTTCGCGAAGTTGGTCCAGTACGCGCCTAGCTGCTCCGACAGCTTGTAATCCTCAGGCTGCCACGGGATCTTCTTCCAATCCAGCGTGCCAAATACGTACTCAATCTCCGCGGAATGATACGCTTCAGGCTCGGCGCCTTCCGGATGGCCTTCCGAGGATGGAGGCGCCTGATCAAACTCATAGCGAAAGACTGCGGCGTCCCCCGTGCGCACCTGCATCTCGATCCACTTCCATGTTCCATACGCAATAAAATTGGCGCTATTCAATAATCCTGCCGAGCTTTTCATCTGGGCATCGGTATCGCCGGGGAACACTTTCAGCGCTTCCCTCGCTGCCGCTCCGAATTGCTCCCGTATATGCGCGGCATAATTCTCTCTGTTCGGCGGCTCCGTGCCAAAAAATTCGTGGTGGTTGCCCTCGTCGCGATTCCATCCCGCAAGCAGGGGAATATGCGCCTGCGCGCCCTTGGCGTAAATTTCGTACGCGGTAGCAGGCATGAAATAACCGTCAATATTGGGCACGAAGCGATACGGGGTACCGTCCTTCAAGACCGCATCCAGAAGACGCTGCGCGTCGGCCTCGCGCAATTGCTTGATCGAATGCATCCCAAACTGCTCGGCAAATGCTGCGTCCCGCTTTTCGCTCACCTGCAGCGATTTTGCGCTCAGCGTTTCACCAAAGAACGCGCCGCTTTCTCCGATGGCTCCCCGTAAATAATTCTTTGCCAGCGGTGAGGCCATCAGCGCGCTTACCGAAAACGATCCGGCGGACTCGCCGAAAATGGTGACCTTATCCGGATCTCCGCCGAAAGCCTCGATATTTTCGTGTACCCATTTCAAGGCGGCTGCTTGGTCCAGCAATCCGTAGTTTCCGGAAGCATGGTGCGGAGACTCGGCCGTTAATTCCGGGTGCGAAAAAAAGCCAAAAATTCCGAGGCGGTAATTCATGCTGACAATCACCACGCCGCGATGCGCCAGATGCTCGCCGTCCTGGCGCGGTTCCGAAGTCGAACCGGCCTGAAAGCCTCCGCCGTAAATCCACACCATGACCGGAAGCTTGTCTTTGCCTTTCACGACGGGAGCCCAGACGTTCAGATACAAGCAGTCTTCACTCGGCCCGCTGTCGCGAAACACCATGTCGGAATAAATCCGGCGCTGCATGCAGCGCGCGCCGAACTCCGTGGCCTTCCTGACCCCTTCCCAGTGAGGCGCCGGTTGCGGCTCCTTCCAGCGCAATTCTCCCAGCGGCGGCGCGGCAAACGGAATGCCTTTAAAAATGCGAATCTTGCCATCGGCGCTCACGCTTCCTTCTACCAACCCTGAGGTTGTCCGCACTGGCCCGCTGCCGCCAGGCAAGGCAGCCTCGTCTGCCGCCAGGCCGGTGGAGATCGTTCCTGCCAGTAAAAGCAAGGCAGCCCCCAAGCGGAAAGCGATCATGCCACCGCCCGAGCCTGCTGCACTAGTTGCCCGTCGCTTTGACATCGTCACGGCGCTCCTCTCCATCCAATCGCCCCGAGGAATCGTATATCACGGTGGGGCGTCTAAACCCTAAGAGCTTGGCGGATGGGCTTGCGGCATCCGCTGCAGCGGAACGTGAATAGGCTGAAAAAGTTGTCCAACATGCGTGAAATGAAGCAATTCCGGGTTAGCGAAGCAAAGCCACTGACGTCGTTCCGGCCCTCTGTCACGCCCCAGGTAGATGCAGTGATAACCCGATACCGCGCCAATCGTCCTTTCGCCATTATTCAAGAATCGAATCTTGCACATGAAACTTTTTGTAGTCACGGGACTCTGATGAAGGTAGTGTATCGGACAGTTTTGACTGCCACCTTGTGCTCCCAGCCGTCCGGAGCAGTCAGCGATTTTTCAGCCGAGGAGAGCTTCGCTTCGGCTCATGATCTTCATGGCAGATTTTCTGCCTGAGGGAAGTAGTAAATTCAAAATCGATGGGGGTTCTCCAGGATATGACAAAGTCGACTAGGTTTCTCATCACCGGCGCGGCGGTCGCGGGCTTGCTCGCGGGCACCAGTGCCACCATCAAGGCGTCAAATCTGCTCCCCGGGTTGAAGTCTGCTACCACCGCCCAGGATACAGACAAGCCCGCCTCCGACAAAAAGGTGAAGGAAAAGCACGCTTGTAAAGGCCAAAACTCCTGCAAGGGTAAGGGCGGTTGCAAGTCCAGCGACAACGGCTGCAAGGGCAAGAACTCCTGCAAGGGCAAAGGGGGCTGCGCGACTGACGGCTCCAAGATGCCGGAGTAACGTTTCGACTCTCTTCCGCGCGATAGAGGGCCGAACGGATTGTTCGGCCCTTTATCCGCTTACCGGATTCACACTACCTGCATCGAATTTCCTGTAGCGGAGTTTTCATGGGCAGCAACCGTTTTAATAATTTCACGGAGTATGGGATCGGTATCGGGCTGCGCGCTCCGCATTACGAGCATATCCTGTCGCGCAAGCCGGTGGTCGACTGGTTCGAAATCATCTCCGAGAATTTCATGATCGATGGCGGGCGCCCCATGCAGATCCTCGATCAGATTCTCGAGCAATACAAGGTTGTGCAGCACGGCGTCTCCATGTACTTCGGGTCCGCGGAAAAACCCAACCGCGAGCATCTGCGCAGACTCAAAGAACTCGTCAAGCGCACCAAAACACCCTGGCTTTCCGATCACCTCTGCTGGGGCAGTGTGGACGGCCGCTATACCCACGATCTTCTCCCCATGCCGTACACTTTTGAAGCCGCCAGGCTCACCGCGCAGAAAGTCCGCGAAGTGCGCGATTATTTGGAAGTTCCCATCGCCGTGGAAAATGTCAGCAGCTATGCCGAGTATCACGTTTCAGAAATGACCGAGTGGGAATTTCTCAATGAAGTGGTCGAGCGCGCGGACTGCGGCATTCTGCTGGACGTGAACAATATTTACGTTTCGTCCCAGAACCATAGCTTCGATCCCATGGCCTATGTAAACAGCGTTCCCGCCGAGCGCGTCGCGCAGATTCACATCGCCGGGCATTCGAAATACCGCAAATATATTCTCGATACTCACGATCATCCGGTGATTGATCCTGTTTGGAAGCTTTATGAGCGCGCCATCCAGCGCGCCGGACACACCGCTACGCTACTGGAATGGGATGACAGCATCCCTTCCTTCAAGGAAGTTCACGACGAAGCCCTGAAAGCCAATCGCTTCCTTGCCGCCACCGCGCTCGCGACGGCTGTATGAAGTTGCTCGAACTCCAGCGCACCATGGCCCGCGCGGTGATGCAGCCGCTCACCCTGAGCGAGCGCATGCAGCGTACCGCTCCCAACGGCCAGCCCATGCGCGCGTACGCGGCGCGCTTCATCAAGCCCAATGACCGGCTCACGTCCTTCGAGCGCCTGGAAATCTACAATCGCCAATACTGGTTCCGGCTGCTCTCCAGCATGGTGGAAGACTTTCCCGGCTTGCGCGCCGTGCTCGGCGCCTCCCGTTTTGAGGCCATGAGCAAGGCCTACATTACCGATTGCCCTTCGCGATCCTTCACCCTGCGCAATCTTGGTTCCCGGCTGGAATCCTGGCTGAGCAAACACCCGCGCTGGGCGGGGAAGAAGCAAGCCCTCGCTCTCGACATCGTGAAACTCGAATGGGCGGAAATTGAAGCCTTCGACGGCAAGGCCGAGCCGCCTCTCCGTCCCGAAGATTTGAGCGCCGCTGGGGGCCCCAACCTCCGCCTGCGTCTCCAGCCCTACATCCATCTGCTCAGCCTGCGCTATCCCGTGGATGACCTGCTGCTGGAGATCAAGAAGAACGACGACGACAACGATTTTGCCAGCAACGCCTTTCAGGAACGCCGGAAACGCAAACGCGTGCAAACCGTCGCGAAATTGAAGCCCGCGGCCATTGCCCTGGCGGTCCATCGCATTGATTGCAGCGTATATTTCCGCCGGCTGGAGCGCGAGGAATTCGCTCTTCTCGACGCGCTGCGGCAGGGAAGAACGCTGCAGAAAGCCGTCGACCACGCTTTTCGCGGCAGCAAAATCCTCCCGGACGAATTAGCGGGATTGGTCCAAAGCTGGTTTCACAATTGGGCGGCTCTCGGCTGGTTCTGCCAGCCGGATGCAAAATCCGGAGCGCCTCGCTCCCGAAAAACCTCGCCAAAAAGAAAGCGTGTCTGATTTTCTATGAGTGACCTCTTCCGGCGTCTGAAGAAGCTCTACAAGACTTTCTTTTATTACCTGACCTTCGGCCAGTCGCCTTTCCTTCTTTTCGTGCGCCTCTACTGGGGCTGGCAACTGGTGCAAAGCGGCTGGGGCAAATTGCATCATCTCGACAAGGTCACCGAGTTTTTCACCAGTTTGAATTTGCCCATGCCCGCGCAGACCGCCCTGGCCATTTCCTGCCTGGAATTCTTTGGGGGCATTTTTCTCGCCATTGGATTGCTCTCCCGCCTCACTTCGCTGGCGCTCACCATAAATCTGATCGTCGCTTACATCACCGCGGACCGCGAAGCGCTCTTCTCCATCTTTTCCGATCCCGACAAATTTTATGCCGCGGCGCCATACACCTTTCTCGTGGCCTCCGTCATCGTATTACTTTTCGGCCCGGGAAAATTTGCCGTGGACTACTTGCTCGACCGGATTTTCCCCCCTTCGCCCGGAGAAAAGACGCCTCCTCTGGCTTGGTGAATCCTTCGCCGGAAATGACTCGTTGGGGACCGCATGCCTCGATCGCTGCTCCTACGCACGATTGTTTTGACGGTATTATTCTCACTGCTGCTGATCGGCTGCTCCTCCGGTCCTCGTGCCGCTGAAATGACCTCCACGCTGATTGTCGCTGGCTCGCACATCGATATCACCGTGGAAGACGGCGCCATGAACGTTCCTCAGGCCGACATCATTGCCTGGGTGCAGGTAGCCGCCGAATCCGTCGCCGGCTACTACGGGCGCTATCCGGTCGCGCATCTCACCCTGCGCATCTCCCCCGTCTCCGGCCATGGTGTTCGCCACGGCCAGACCTTCGGCATGCACGGCGGCCTCATCAGAATTGGGCTCGGCAGCGATACCACTCGCGAAGAGTTGATGAGTGACTGGATGATGACCCATGAAATGATCCACCTCGCCTTTCCGTCCGTCTCCGAGGAGCATCACTGGATTGAAGAGGGCATCTCCACCTACGTCGAACCCATTGCGCGCATCCGCGTGAACAACATGAAAGAGAAGCAAATGTGGTCCGACCTCATCCGGGACATGCCCAAGGGCGAGCCCAAAGAGGGCGACGAAGGCCTGGATCACACCCACACTTGGGGACGCACCTACTGGGGAGGCGCGCTCTTCTGTTTTGACGCCGACGTCGAGATTCGCCGCCAGACCCAGAACAAAAAGGGCCTTCAGGACGCACTCCGCGGCATCCTGGATGCCGGCGGCAACATCACCAACGACTGGGAGCTCACGAAAGCCCTGAAAATCGGCGACCGGGCCACCGGCACCACCGTCCTCACCGACCTTTACAACCAGATGAAGGATCGACCCGTGACCGTGGACCTTGCTGAGAAATGGAAATTCCTGGGTATCGACTGGGACGGCTCGGCGGTGCATCTTCGCGATGATGCCCCCGGGTCTTCCATCCGGCGCGCCATCACCGGCGCCGACGCCCAAGCCCACCCCTCGGCGACAGCCAACCCCCGCGCCACCTTCGCGGGCCGCAAGCACAATTCGTAGAACCCTGACATATCCGCTTACATATAAGGATCTTGGCGTAGAGCTCTTGGCGCCTCACAAATTCGGCGAATGCGCTTTAAGCCAGGCGGATTCAGCCAACTTGTTGCAGGCATGGTTGTGAATTGGTTACCCCCTGCCGGAGCGGTTTTTCATCGAATTTTGACCACGAAATTAGCGCAAATCGCGCTCTGCCTGCGGCCTCCGGTATGCGCTTAACCGCATGAATACAGGCGAAATCCAGGCATCCGCGTCCTCACAATCTATTCCGCCTCCAAATCTAGGTTGGTAAGCCAACCAAGATCGCAAGTGTCGAGTTATGTCACCCCGGTACTAATTTGGAACACCCCCCCTCCCGAGCGGATGACACGACGTGTGCCTAAGCGAAACACTAGCGCCATGTCTACTTCGGTACCGGTACAACTAGAACCGCCGTGTCTTCTCATTCGCAATTCCGCCACCGTTTCCCGCGAAATTGCCGGTGAGACCATCGTCGTCCCGATTTGTGCCGGGGTCGGCGACATGGAAGCCGTATACACCTTCAACGAACTGGGTGGCCAGCTTTGGCAGTTGTTGGCGCGAAGCTGCGCTCCAGAGGACTTGATCGAGTGGGTAATCAGCAATTTTGGGATTTGTCCGGAGGTCGCAGCAGCGGATGTACGCGCCTTTCTGGCTGACCTGCGCGAAATCGGCCTGATTGAGCCCGCCAGTTTGTACGAAACGAGCGGCGCTCCGGGGCATAGGGTCAGCGGTTCTTAAC
Source organism: Candidatus Acidiferrum sp. (assembly GCA_036496505.1). Classification (GTDB taxonomy): domain Bacteria; phylum Acidobacteriota; class Terriglobia; order Acidiferrales; family UBA7541; genus Acidiferrum. Next base: position 47,132 of record DASXLA010000025.1, read on the forward strand.
TTTGGGGGATGGTCTGGGATACTGTGCAAACGGTTAATTACGGGGAGTTTAGCGGCGGAATTCACGAGCGTTTCTCCGGCCAGCGTGCGCCGATGGATGTCTCCATCGAGGTCACGCGCAGGTGTCCGCTCGATTGCCTCCACTGCTACAACAACCTGCCCATGGGAGACCAAAACGCTCGAGCACAGGAGCTCACCCTCGCCGAGCACATCCGTCTGCTTGACGAACTCGTCGCCGCCGGCACCCTGTGGATCCTCTATTCCGGCGGTGAAATCTTTGCCCGCAAAGACTTCCTGGACATTTACACGGAAGCCAAAAAGCGCGGTTTCCTCATCACTCTTTTCACCAACGGCACGCTGATTAATGCGCGAATCGCCGACCACTTGGCGAAGTTTCGGCCTTTTTCCATCGAAATCACCTTGTATGGCGCCACTCGCGAAACTTACGACGCCCTGACGCAGATACCCGGTTCCTACGATCGCTGCATGCGCGGCATCCAGCTTCTCCTGGAACGCAATCTGCCGCTGAAACTGAAAACCGTCCCGACCACCATCAACCAGCACGAAGTTTACGAAATGAAGCACCTCGCCGAATCCCTGGGCGTGGAGTTCAAGTTCGATCCGCTCGTCAATCCGCGCATCGACTGCTCGCAGAGCCCCCTGGCGGTCCGGCTGTCTCCCGAACAGGTCGTGGCCCTTGAATTTCGCGACGCCACCCGCAAAGAAGAATACCGCCGTCTTGCGAAAGATGACCTGGCCGCTCCTGCAAAGCAGCCGCAGCCCGAAGGTCATCGCTACTCGTGCGGAGGCGGAGTCAACGGTTGCGCCATCGATCCTACCGGCAAGATGACCATCTGCGTCATTTCCCACCAGCAGGGCTATGACATTCGCAAAGGCGGCTTCCGCGAGGGCTGGAATGGCCCGCTCCATGAAATCCGCACGCAGCCTCGTACGCGCGCCACAATTTGCGACGGCTGTCGCATTCATTCTCTATGCAGCATGTGTCCTGCGAACGGTGAGCTGGAAAACGGCGACCCCGAGTCGCCCGTCGATTTTCTCTGCCAGGTCGCCCATTTGCGCGCCTACACCCTGGGCTACGCGGTTCCCGAACACGGTGTGGATCACGCGAGCTGCCCCAACTGTGAAGGCGGCCGTAATCATCTGGCGCTGCTCGAGGCCGCCGATCGCATCGATCAGCAAAAAGCCGAGGTCAATCTTTTGTTGGAAGGCCGGCCTCCTTCGCCGGTCTTGAATGTTTTGCAACCTGCGACGGGATGCCGCAGCGGCGGATGCCACGCCTGCGCGGCAGTCCCCGCTTAAGGAAAGTCGGGCCCGAATGGAGCGGACAGACCAAGTGAAACTTGAGCAGCAGTTAAAGAATTATGAGCCTCCCAAGGTGATGCGCGTAAGTCTGCGCCCCGAAGAGGCCGTGCTGGGACATTGCAAAGTGGCGGGCTCCGCCGGGCCCGTCTCCTCCTCCTGTCACGGTGTAGTCACCTGCCGGAGCATCGGGTCTTAGGGAATCAACGCCATGGCCACCTTGCAGACCCCGATGGTAGCGGAGCGACTTGGTCGCGATTCTGAGCAACCTCTTAGCGCATCGCAGAACGTTCATCTTCCGCTTCGTGCAAACGGCGCAGGTCGTGAACACAATTTCCATGCGGCCTTTAAGATCGGCGGAATTTCATTTGGCATGTCCTCGGATGGCCGTGTACCGCTCTGTCTCGATCCCGCTGTTCGTCCCTTTGCAGTTTCCTCCGGTGCGGCTTCAGAAAAGTGCGACGTCAATATCCACATATCACTGGTGGACCAGCTCCCAGTCCCCAAGGATCAACCGCTATTCCATTCCGGCGGTCTTTGGTCACTCTTCGAAGAGCGCGTAAAACAGCCCGACGGCTACCGCTTCAATTTTCAGCGGAGTTTTCCCGGCGAAACACCGTACAAGAGCGCGTGGTTCGATCGCGATTTCAAGGCCGGGCATGTTCTCCTGTCCCGCCTTTTCTTTCACGACGATCAGCCCATTTATCCGCTCGAGTATCCCCTCGATGAAGTTCTGATGATTCACCGCCTCGCCCGCGGCCAGGGCCTGGAAGTTCACGCCGTAGGCATCCTGGATGAGGCCGGTCGCGGGCATCTTTTCCTGGGCCATTCCGGCGCGGGAAAGAGCACCAGCGCGCGCTTGTGGCTGAAGCAGCCGGGCATTCGCATTCTCAGCGATGACCGCATCGTCCTTCGCCCACAAGCGGAAAAAATTTGGATGTACGGAACGCCCTGGCATGGCGACGCGGGCATCTCCTCGCCGCAATGCGCGCCGGTCACGAATATTTATTTTCTCGAACAGTATGGGCGCAACGAACTACTCGCCATTTCGCCCGGGGTGGCCGCCGCCGAACTGTTTGCGCGAAGTTTTGTTCCGCGCCATTGCGCGGAAGGGTTGGAGTTCGCTCTGGGCTTCATCGAGCGGATCGCGCACGACATTCCCTGCAATATTTTTCGCTTTGTTCCTGAACTCAGCGCCGTGGAGGCCATTCGCCATGCGCGCGATTGAAACTCACACGCGCCGCGACTCGCGCAAATTCACCGCGCTCTGCCAGGAGCTTCTCTCGCGCGGCTTTCGCGTGCGCTTCCGCGCGCACGGCGCCAGCATGCAGCCCAACATCCTTGAAAACGACGCGCTTGTCCTGGCGCCTGTATCCTTCGCGGGAATACGCCAGGGCGATGTGTTGCTGACGGAAGAGCAACAGAGTCTGAAAGCCCATCGTGTGGTGCGGAAAAACAAAATCACCCGCGAGCTGGTCACCCGTGGAGACTCCGGCCAGGAAAATGATCCGCCGGTCGCGTTCGCACTGGGGAAAATTGTTACTATCGAACGTCGCGGACGTAGCAAATCCGCCGACGGCCTCACTCCCCGCGCCGCCGCACAAGCAAATTCCTTCGTGTACCACGCCAAGCTGGCTTTCTGGAATGGCACCGCGCGGCTTCTCAAGTCTCTTTTTCCCGTTGCGCTTTTGTTGTTGATCTGTCTGGTGGCCTCCGCCCCTATTAAAGCGGCCATTTCTGCCGACCTCACCGTCACGGAAACTCCTGGTTCGGGCACCGTTTCTCCCGGCGGCAATATCACCTACACAATCGTCGTCACCAACAACGGTCCGAATACTGCGGTTACTCCAAAATGGGTTCAGGCGACGCCCACCAGTACGACCTTTCAATCGGTCACTCCGCCGTCCGGTTGGACGTGTACCAACCCCGCCGTCAACGGCACAGGCAACGTAACTTGTACCGATGGCAGCAATCTCGCGACCGGAACGAGCACGGCGAGCCGAACATTCACGTTGGTGGTCGCTGTGGGTTCGGCGACACCCGGCAACACCACAATTTCTGGATCCGTCACGGTCAGCTCCACTACCACGGATCCCACTCCAGGGAATAACACCGGCACCAGCTCCGTCACGGTGCTCTCGGCTGATCTGGCCATCTCCGAAACGCCGGGCTCCTCATCCACAACCCCCGGCGGAGCGATTTCTTACACCGTGGTCGTCACCAACAACGGCGCCTCTCCCGCCAGCGCGCCGGTATGGACGCAGACCACGCCCACCAACACCACATTCACATCAATCGCCGCCGCATCCGGCTGGACGTGCACCACGCCCACTGCAGGTACGACCGGCACGGTGACGTGTACTGACGGATCAGCCTTAGCAAATGGAAGCACCGGAACATTCACGTTGGTTGTGACCGTTGACGCCGGAACCGCCAACGGCACCGTGATCAGTGGATCCGCTTCGGTCACCTCCACCACTTTCGATCCCACGACGCCCAACACCGCCACCAGCACGGTCACCGTTTCGGCTACGGACCTCTCCATCACCGAGACGCGCACTCCTACGACCGTCTCTCCGGGCGGCACCATTACCTATACAAACACCGTCACCAATAACGGCCCAATTGCCGCCAGCCTCCCGGTCTTCACCCAAGCCACACCGGCCAATACTACTTTTCAATCCGCCACGGCCACCTCCGGCTGGACCTGCACCACGCCCGCCGTCGGCGGCACTGGAACCATCACCTGCACGGACGGTTCGAACCTCGCCAATGCCGGCACCGCAACTTTCACCGTCGCTGTGCTCGTCACTTCCAGCGCCTCCGATCTCAGCACCATCTCCGCCTCGGCCAACATCGCCTCCACCACCGGTGATACCAACACCGCCAACAACACCGCCACCACTTCCGTAACCGTTTCCGCCCCCGCCGATCTGGCCATTTCGCAAACGGCTTCCGCTCCAGTCGTCGCCGCGGGCACCAATGTTGTCTACACCATCTTGGTCGCCAACAACGGGCCCAACGCTTCTCAAAACGTGGTCTACTACGAAAACATTCCGGCGAATACCACGTTTCAATCCATCGGCACGCTTCCAACCGGCTGGACCTGCACCATCCCCGCCGTTGGGGGCACCACAAAGATAAGTTGTCTCGACACCAGCCTCGCCAACGCTGGCACCGCAACGTTCGTTGTCACCTTGCAAGTCAACTCCTCCACTGCGGCGGAAACCGTTATTCAAAACGTAGCCAGCGTCACCTCCAATACCACCAGTGACCCCGTAGCCACCAATAACACTTCCACCGCTACTGAACTCGTAGGCATCACCGGTGATGCGGACCTGCAGCTCACGCTCTCGGCCAGCCCTGCCCCCGTTTTCGTGTCGAGTCCCTTGACCTACACCGTCGCGGTGCAAAACCTCGGCGTCGCGGATGCCACCAGCGCCACCATCTCCGACACACTGCCGGCCACCGTTACCTATGTATCCGCCACCGCCACGCAAGGCAGCTGCTCGCAGTCGGCTGGTGTGGTTACCTGCGCGCTCGGCACTCTCACCGCCGGCGCCACTGCCACCGCTACCATTACCGTCACCGCTCCCTCGACTTCGGTCTCGCTGTCTGATACCGCAACCGCTGCCTCGAGCGTCACCGATCCTTTTCCTTCGAATAACACCGCCACCTTGCTTACGTTCGTGCAACCTCTTTCCTGCGCCACCCCGGCGAAGAATGGCGACGGCGGCACGTTGACTGGGAATGTGAACACTTATTACGCGCCCAGCGCGGCGGTGGTGCTCACTCCCGGCACGAAAACCGTTACGCTCAGCGCCGCAGCCGGTTCCGCCACTCCCATTGCTGTCGGCGATTTGCTTTTGATCATTCAGATGCAGGATGCTGCCATCAATTCCACCAATACCGGCGCCTACGGCGACGGCACCGCGGGCGATCCCGCCACCGGATATTCGAACGCCAACAGCTCCGGCCGCCACGAATTCATCACTGCCACCAGTTCACTTTCCACCGCAGGCGGCGCTTTGACTTTTTCCGGAGCCGGACCAAGTGGCGGCCTTCTGAACACCTACACCGAAGCGGCCTACTCTGCGGGAGTGCAGGGCCAGCGTGCTTTCCAGGTCATCCGCGTTCCGCAATTTCAAACGGCCACCTTGAGTTCATCTCTCGTGCCCATTGCCTGGAACGGAACCGTCGGCGGTGTGCTCGTTCTGGACATCTCCGGTCAACTTACTCTGGGCGGCACGGTCAACGCCGACGGTCTGGGTTTCCGTGGCGGTGCAGGCCGCAACCTTACAGGCGGCGGCTCGGGCGGCTCGCAGACGGACTACATCACGCTTTCCACCTTTGCGGCCAACGGTTCGAAAGGGGAGGGAATTGCCGGCACACCGACATATATCGCGAACGCCACGCTCTCCGCTCTCACCAATACCGGCGTAGAGGGCCTGCCAAACGGCAGCTATGCTCGCGGCGCTCCAGCCAACGCGGGCGGTGGCGGCACCGATGCGGACCCCGCGGGTAACACCGAGAATTCCGGCGGCGGTGGTGGCGGCAACGGCAGCGGCGGCGGCAACGGCGGCTATGCCTGGAACACCGCGTCTCTCGGCAACGGTTTTGGCGGCGCTGCATTTCCCGGCTCCATCAGTAGTCTCATCATGGGCGGCGGCGGCGGTGCGGGTACCACCAACAACGGAACCGCCGATCCTACCAATAGTAATCCCGCAGGCATTAACAGCAGCGGCGCGGCGGGCGGCGGCATCATCATTATTCATGCCGGCTCGATTGTGGGTACCGGCACCATCACCGCCAACGGCCAATCGGCTCTCGACGTCCAGAACGACGGTGGGGGCGGTGGCGGAGCCGGTGGCTCCATCGAATTAATGGCCCTTTCTGGCGGAATTTCCGGTGCGACCCTCAGCGCCAACGGAGGAAATGGCGGCCACACCTGGCTCACCTCGGCTCCGGGCGGCACCTATCCCGGAAATCGTCATGGACCTGGCGGAGGTGCTGGGGGCGGCGTAATCCTGACTTCCAGTGTCCCTGCTGCCGCGAGCGTTTCCGCGGGAGCGAATGGCACGTCGACAACCATCCGCGATTCCTACGGCGCCACTCCTGGCCTTGGCGACGGCATCGCCATCACCAATCTGGGTCCTTCAGGATTTACGCAGACGCCCGGCAATCACCCTGGCGCGCAGTGTTCCATCGCTGATTTGGTGGTCACCAATTCAGGCTCGCCCAACCCGGTCATCCCCGGTGGCAATATCACCTACACGCAGACGGTGAACAACAACGGCCCGCAGTCAGCTCTGAACGTGGTGTTCAGCGAAGCTGTTCCATCCAACACCACATTTGTTTCTTTGGCGGTGCCCAGCGGATGGACCTGCACTACTCCTGCCGTCGGCGGCACCGGAAATATTTCCTGCACTTTGCCTTCGAACGCGCAGAGCACTCTCTCGACCTTCACTCTCGTCGTTCAAGTCGCCTCTGCCACCATTCCCGGCACCACCATCAGCGACACCGATTCCGTCAGTTCCGGCGTGAACGACACCAATTTGTCCAATAACACCGCCACCGTAAACACGCTCGTCGCCGCTCCGGCCTCCGCGGATATCGCCGTCACCAACGCTGAATCGCTTAGCACCGTAGCGCCTGGGACGAACATTACCTACACCCAGTCGCTCGTGAACAACGGGCCGTCTACCGCTACAACCGTTTCCTTTACCGAAGCCATTCCCACCAACACCACCTTTCAGTCTCTTTCCGTTCCGGGTGGCTGGAGTTGTTCCACGCCCGCGGTCAACGGCACCGGCAACGTAAGTTGCACCATCGCTTCTCTGAATTCGGGATCGTCTGGCAGTTTTTCGCTGGTCGTAAAGGTAAATTCTGGAACCGTCGCCGGCACCATCATCACCGATACGGATATGGGTTCTTCAGCCATCGCCGATTCGAACGCCTCCAACAACAGCGCCACCGTCAATGCCACCGTCGCAGTCGCCGGCCAGGCGGACATGGCCGTAACCTTGTCGGCCACTCCCAATTCGGTGCTCGCCGGCTCCAACATCACCTACACCGCGGTCGTCACCAACAATGGCCCGGCCACGGCCACCACTGCCACCGCCGTCATCAACATTCCGGCCAATACCACCTTTTCCTCCGACACCGTTCCATCCGGCTGGGCCTGCGTTGTCAACGCTTCAACCGTCAGCTGTTCCAATCCCTCGGTGAGCGCCAACACCAACGCCACCTTCACTTTCATTCTCACCGTTACGGCGGGAACCACGGCTGGCACGGTCATCTCCAATTCCATCACCGTCGGTTCCGCCATCACCGACCCGACCTCTTCGAACAATACCGCCACTACCAACACCACCGTCACTTCGCCTGCGCAGGCGGATCTTTCCATCACCAAAACCGCCTCGCCCGATCCCGTCAACCAGGGCAACACTCTGGTTTATTCCATCAGCGTTTCGAATAACGGCCCGGCTTCCGCCAGCAGCGTCACCATGACCGACACGCTGCCCAGCGCCGTCACGTATCAATCGTCTTCGTCCACGCAGGGCACCTGCGCCTTCGCCGGCAGCACCGTCACCTGCACCATCGGCACCATGAGCAACGGCCAGATCGTCAACATCACCATCAACGCCACCGCCACCACCACTAGCTCCGCCAGTTACGCCGTCAACACCGCCTCGGTCAGCTCTGCGACCACGCCCGATCCCGACAACAGCAACAACAGCGCTTCCTTCTCTTCCACCATTGCTTCGCCCAATGTCGTCGAGTTGATTTACCTTCACGCCCATCCCTGGTCGGGCACCGCCTCTTCAGGAAATGGCGGCAGTGGCCCGCAGGGCGTGGTTCTCGAATGGCGCACCCGCGAAGAAATTCGCAACCTCGGCTTTAACGTGTATCGCGAGGACGCCACCGGCCGCCGTCGTGTGAATCCTTCGATCATTGCCGGCGCGGCGCTCTTCATCCGCGGCGGCAAACCGCAGCACGGCGCAAAAACGTACCAGTGGATCGATCCCGCGGGCACTGCGCAATCCTCTTATCTGCTCGAGGACGTGGACCTCAATGGCATGCGCACGTTGCACGGCCCGATAAACGTCGAAGCTTCCGCCGTGTCCATTCCTCGCGCCACCCACGCTGCTTCGCGCACCACAAATTCCGTGTTAATCACGCAGCTCAACCAGCTCAGCGCCTCCGCCGCGCAGGCAGTCGGAGTGAACAACGCCCTGCCGGGTCGCGCCGTGGTCATGCCCAGGCCCACCATTGCCAAGCTGCTTCCCGGCGAGTTCCGCGCTTCGCTCGATGGTGTTCCCGCCGTAAAGATCAACGTGCGCGCCGAAGGCTGGTATCGCGTCACGCGCTCCGCTCTCGTTGCCGCCGGCCTCGAGCCGGACGCCGACGCGCGCACCCTGCAGCTTTACGCCGAAGGCCTCGAGCAGCCCATGCTGATTTCCGGCCGCGGCGCAGGTCCGCTCGGCACCAACGACAGCATCGAATTTTATGGCACCGGCATCGACACGCCTTTTTCCGACACGCGCGTTTACTGGCTGGTGAAAGGCACCAGGCCCGGCAAGCGCATCGCCGCGCTTCCCTCAACAGGCTCCAGCTCCAGCGACAATTCGCAAGGCTTCCTCTTCACCGTGGTTCGCGAAGATCGCACCACCTACTTCGCCACCTTGCTCAACGGCGAAGACAAGGACAATTTCTTCGGCGATGCCGTCACTTCGCAGCCCGCCGACGAGCTGCTCACCGTCGCCAGTCATGCTACGAGTTCCGCGCTGCCCGTCAGCGTGGACATCACCTTGCAAGGCGCCACCGACCAGCAAGCCCATCGCGTCTCCGTCAGTTTTAACGGCGCCTCCATCGGCGAAATGGACTTCAACGGCCAGCTCAACGTCACCAATACTTTCCCGATTGATTCCAGCTTGCTTCAGGAAGGCGTGAACACCGTCGAGTTGACCGCGCTCAATGGCGACAACGACGTCAGCGTGGTGCAGTCCATCGCGCTCCACTACCCGCATACCTACGTCGCGGATCAAGACTGGTTGCGGGCCACTGCGCAGGCCAGTTCCGTCGTGCACATCGCCGGCTTCACCAGTTCACAGATTCATTTGTTCGACATCACGGATCCGCTCGCGGTCACGCAGCTCACCGGAACCGTCGAGCGCGAAGGTTCCACCTATTCGATCGTCGCCGCCCTGCGCCCCGGCTCGCCGTCCGAGCACACCTTGCTGGCTTTCGCAGATAGCCAGATTTCTGCTCCGTCCGCCTTGACCTACCACGCGCCCAGCACGCTCGCTGCGCGCCCCGATAACGCCGACCTGATTTACATCAGCGATCCTGACTTCGTCGACAGTCTCACTCCGCTCAAAAATCTGCGCGAATCGCAGCATCACCAGGTTTCCATCGTCACCATCGATCAACTCTTCGACGCCTTCAATTTTGGCGAGCGCAGCCCCTACGCCATTCAGAAATTTCTCCAACTGGCGTCGTCGCAGAATCACAAGCCACAGGGACTGCTGCTGGTGGGAGACGCTTCTCTCGATCCGCGAAATTATCTGGGCTTTGGCGATTTTGATCTCGTGCCCACGCGCATCATTGAAACCGCCGCTTTCAAGACCGCTTCCGACGACTGGTTCAGCGATTTTCAGGCCACCGGATTCGCCGGCATTCCCACCGGGCGCTTGCCCGCGCGAACCGCGGAAGAAGCCGCGTTAATGGTCAAGAAAATCGTCGATTATGAGCAGGGCTCCTACGCGGGAACATGGAACCAGCAGGCGCTGGTCGTGGCCGACAACAACATCGGTGCGAATTTCTCCACTTCCGCCAATTCGGCCGCAGCCACATTGCAGTCCACGTTAACCGTCAACAAAATTCTTGCCGACGGCCAGGATCCCGACGCCGTTCGTGAGCAGATTCTCGCCGGCCTCAACAACGGCTCGCTCATCGTCAATTACAATGGCCACGGGTCCACGGAACAATGGTCCTTTGCAGACTTTCTCGACAACTCTGCCGCCTCCACCCTCGCCAACGGCCAGCGTCTGCCGGTATTCCTCCTCATGGATTGTCTCAATGGATTTTTCCAGGACGTCTACACCCAGAGCCTCGCCGAATCCCTGATTTTGTCGCCCACCGGCGGCGCTGTGGCCGTCTGGGCCTCTTCGGGTTTCACCGATGCGCAACCGCAATCCTTCTTGAACCAGGCCGTGCTTACTAACATCGCGCAAAATCCGTCGTTGTCGCTGGGCGCGTCCATCCTTGCCGCGAAGACTGGCGTGACCGACCCCGACGTCCGCCGCACCTGGATTCTCTTCGGCGATCCCACCATGCGCCTGCAATTTTCAAATCAGCCGCCGGCCCCGGCTCGCATTCACCATCCGGTCACCGTGCCACCGCTCCCCGCGCGCTCCGCCCACACCCGCACCAACGCAGCGCACTGATTGCGTAAAAACCCGAGCGTCACGCGTGCGCCTTTTGCGCCTGGTCATTAATAAGATTTTGCGTAGGCCTGCCGCGAGTTGCCCGTTTTCTGAGGCAACCATGAGCAGATTGTTTCGTCTGAGGAAATATCAGGCGGTCTTGTTCTGTAAGAGCCGCTGCATGCCGGCTCTAGCGTTCTTCCGGCAGCACCGGAAGCACCAGCATATTCACCGTCGCGGGATCGTCTCGCAACTTGATGTACAGCAGCGTGCCATTCGGTCGCGGCACGCTCATGCTGGACTCCATGAATCCCGCCGGCACCGGAGTCGTAACCTTAAACTGTGGATCCGACGCCACCGAGTCAATCAAAAACAGATTCGTTCCGCTCAATCTGCACTGCTTGTCCGGGCTGTCCGGGCAACGAATTTCCTTCAGCGTCGGCAAACGCACCAAGCTTACCAGCGGTTGCCAGTCACCCTTCGTTCCGTCCGCGTCCAGCGGCCGGAACTGTAACGGCCCAAACGCCGAAGCCCCAAAACTTTTCAGCGGGTCCAGCGTCGCCAGCACATTTTCCGCATCCTGCAAAACCAGGTTGCCGTCCGCGACGCTCAGCATCGCGTGAAATGCCTCATCCATGGTGGCCACTTCAATTTTTTCCGAATGCGCAAACTTTTCCGGAATCACCGACTTCAAAAAAAAGGACAGGCGCGCATCCTGCGGCAGCTCGTCCTGATTCCCGAAGCGCAGCGAAGTCGGCGTCGGCCCCGGCTGCACGTTCTTGCTCATCAGCGTGACCTTTGGCCGCGGCGCTTCCACGGTGGTCTGCAGATCCAGCACTCGCGCATCTTTCAGCGCCACATGCGCCACCAATTTTTCATCGGGCAGCCAGGTGTTCACCTGCGGGCCGCCCGGCGCCGCCACCCGCAATTCATCTTTCTCGTTCGCCCGCGACAATTTCGCCGGCGAGAATTTCACGCCCTTCAGCTCCACGCTGTCCACTTCATCAAGCCGCGTCCCCCGCAAAATTCCCTGGTGGTCGCCGGAATTGATGGTGAAATGCTCCAGGTGCGCTGCTTCCGAGTACGTGTGCAGCGGAACCTCTTCGCCTTTGGCCATCCCGAATTGCTCCACCGCCATGGTCACCGTGCCGGGCTTTTCGTCTTTCAGCGCCACCTGCACTTCCAGCGTATCCGGCTTCACGATTTTCCACGTGGTCTTCAGCTCCGCTCCTTTTTCATTTTTGAAGCTCACCTTTTCCACGCACGTGGCGCAGGCCGATTGCACATGCAAGGTGTCGTCGCGCCCCACCACGAGCGCGCTCTGTTCCGCGGGCGTAACGTTCCACTTGCTCAAGCGCGAGCTTTTCAAATCAAAGCGCGGTCCTTCATAGATCTCGAATCCCCACGAGCCGCGCAGCGTTGCGGTGAAATCCGCCTCGGTCTCCCGGCCTTTTAATTCCTTCGTGTCGATCACAAACCCGCCGTGCACCGCGTCCGCCTTGGCCGGAAGATTCACTTCCGCGCCGGCTTTGTCCTTAAACTCCAGCGTAAAGTGATGCCCGATGTCCGTCGAAAAAACCAGCGGCGCTCCCTCCACTGGCAGCACCAGCCCGGGTTTGTCGAGGCAAAAAATGTCGCCCGGATGCACTGGACGCAATGGCGGCAACTGAGCCGCTTCCACGGCAGGCAGCCCGACCACGATCACCGATTTGGGTTTGCGAAACGACGGGGGATTGTTCAGCCGCAGATTCAATTCTTCCTGCTTCGGCAGCGCCAGCGCCGGAATGTATTGATATTCCGGGCTGCGAAAACTCTCCATGATTTTCGCCAGGTCCACCACGACTCCAACATACGGGCTGTATGACCCGCCGCCAGCCAGCGACGTGGTGCTCGCTACTCCGATTAAATCCGTCGAAGGGCCGGAAGTCAGCGCCGCAACCATCGATTGGCTGTGCCCGTCATCCAACACCTTCTGGTCGCTGTTTTGCATCAGGCACGACGGCTGCTGCTCCAGCGGCTTGTCGAAGCACTGCATCTCCAGTCGAATATTCAGCGTCCGCGCCAGCAGTACGGAGCGATCGTGCAGTTGCTTCGCATCCATGCCCGCGCTCTCCCGCACTTCCTGCATGTATTGATCCAGCCGCGAGCGATCCAGGCTGGCCTGGTTCAAATCCTGCGAAGCGCGCACAAATACGCCGGGCTTTCCGCGCACCGATGCTCGCAGCGATCCGTAATCCCCGCCCGTCTCCGGGGCCAGAAACAGCAGCGCCTGCTGCGCGCCCTGCGGCACCGTCACAAAAAAACCCTCCTCGCGTACACCCTTATTCCACGCCTCCGCTCTCGTGAACCAGTTTTCCGGCGGTGGATTCGTGGCGCCCCGCAGAAAGGCGACGACCACCAGAAAATGGACCGATTGTGAATCGGGGAAATCCGGATGAATCCAAAGCCGGTCGCCGGTCTGCAGATTCGGCACGTTCGCGATCGGCAGTGTCTTGCCCGCGCGCATCACTTTCATCTCCACGCGCGGCCCGGAAAGATCAAATGCCGCCGCTCCATCCGCGTACGATGCCCGCGGCGCAAAACACATCAGCGCCGCCAGCACCGCCAGCGACATCGGCGCCGCTCCGCTCTTGATTCCCCGGCTCATCCGCATCTCCAGCGCATTCCGTATTCTTCCCGTCCAGATATTCATTGCCATGAAACTCCCGCATTAGAAGGAAATCTGTACTACCTAACCTTACCTTAGCCAAACGCCTTGAAACCCATTCGTTTGTGATTTTTTTGTGCGGCCGGGCTGGACGCGCGACCCATTAACTGACTTCAACTAAGATGCTTCCCGGGCTTGCCGGATTACACCTTAAACGGCGCCGGTTTTCGTAAACAGCAACACGGTTTCCTCGGGGCCCAGCGCGCGGCTTTCGCCCTTCGGCAGGTCTCCCAGTTGCAGTGCGCCGATCGCCACGCGAACCAATCGGAGAACATTCACGCCCAGGCTCTCGAACATCCGCCGGAGTTGCCGGTTTTTTCCTTCGTCCAGGACGATTTCCACCCAGCAGTTGCGCTCGCCGCGCCGCAGCAGTTGCGCATTTTTCACTCGCAGAAATTCGCCATCCTTGACCCTGAATCCCTGCGTGAGCGATTCCATCATTTCCTCAGTGGCCTGCGCGGACAATTGCACATGATAGGTTTTGTCCACATAGGATGCTGGCGAGCTGATCTTTGCCGCCCACTCCGAATCGTTGGTAATCAACAAAAGCCCTTCACTGCCTTTGTCCAGCCTTCCGACCGGAGCAACCCACGTCAGATTCCTGTCAAGGTATTCATAAATTGTTTCTCGCCCGCGTTCATCGCTGGCCGTCGTCACCACCCCGCGCGGCTTGTTGAACATCAGATACAATTTCTTGCTTTGCGCGACACTCTGCCCATTGATCTCCAGGCGGTCTTTGCCCAGATGCACCGGCGCTTCCGCGTTTTTCCGCACCACCCCGTTGATGCGTACCTGTCCGGCGCGAATCAACTCCGCCGCGCGGCTGCGCGAGCAATACCCCAGCTTTGAAATCGCTCGCGCCAGCCCCACATTCCGTTGAGCGGGCCTGCCCGGGCTATTTGCGCGGTGAGTTCGGTCGCGTTTCACGAAATAAAATTATATCCGCAACCGCCGTGCGGCGCTCCAGGTCGCTGCGGATCGTTTGAATTGGTTATCCGGGGGTTTTTTCAGCGTCAGCGCCGCGCAGTTTCAGACAAAATCGCAAAATCGCTCTCTGTCACTCATTAATGGAATCCTTGGGCCCTTTCGGCAAGGATGACCGCGTCGCACGCCCGGCATGCGCCAGCAGTCTCTCTCGTTCGGTCTTATATCGCGCCAGCGCCTTTTCAATCACCGTAATCGCCGCATAGGCCGGGCGGATGTCTTCCACCTGCACCTGCTTGCCTTCCAGTTGCTTGTAGTCCGAGAAAAACCTTTTCAGCACCAGCAACCGGTGCGGCGGCAAATCTCGCGCCTCCACATAGCTGTTGAACTCCGGATCATTCGTCGCCACCGCGATCACTTTGTCGTCGCTCGCCCCCGAATCGATCATGGTCATCAGCCCGATGGCCCGCGCCTGAATCAGCGCCAGTGGCTGCACCGCTTCCTGGCACAGCACCAGCACGTCCAGGGGATCGTCATCCTCCGCATAAGTCTGCGGGATGAATCCATAATTCGCCGGGTAGTACACCGCCGAGTGAATGATGCGGTCCACCCTCAGCAGTCCCGTAGCTTTGTCCAACTCATATTTCACGTTGGACCCCAGCGGTATCTCAATCACCGCCTGAAAATCGCGCGGCAAATCTTTGCCGGGAGAAACGTCGTGCCATGCATGCAACATCGGGGCCTCTTTCGCCTGTGCTCAAGCCGAAAATACGGCGCTGCAATCCTACGCTCGCGCCTTATCGATCATCTCGTTCCAGATCCCTTTGCTCTTCAGGATTAGCTCAACCACTTCGCGCGCCGCGCCTTTCCCGCCGATGGCTTTGGTAACGTGATGCGCCACGCGCTTGACCTCCGGCGCGGCATCGCCCACCGCCACCGCCAACCCCACCCGCCGCATCACCGTGATGTCTGGCAAATCGTCGCCCAGGTACGCCACCATCGCCGCGCTCGCGCCGGTCTTCTTCAGGATTTCCTCAAACGCGGCGATCTTCTGCGGCTGCTTTTCGTACACGAACTCAATTTTCAGCTCCTCGGCGCGTCGCCGCAGCGCCGCGCTTTCCCGCCCGGTAATCACTCCGGTGCGGATCCCCGCGGTGTGCGCCAGGCTCAGCCCTTGCCCATCGTGGGCATCAAAAGTTTTAATTTCTTGCGCCGAGCCATCCGGCATGGAAAGTAGCGATACGCTTCCATTGGTAATTGTGCCATCGACATCCATCAGAAAAACGGTAATCTGCCTCGCGCGTTTCGCCACCTGCGCCGGTATTTTCTTGCCCGCTTTGGCCAACTCGTATTCCTCCGCCTGTTCCTGGTTCGGTACGTCTTTGCAATAAAATTGTCGCTTCGAGCGCTACATCAGCTCCCCTACATCGGCCACTACATCAACTCTAATGTCCACAAGTCGTGCAGATGCACCACGCCCAGCACCGCTTTTGCTTCGTCCACCACCACAATCGACGTGATTTTTCGCTTCTCCATCAAATTCAGCGCCTCGCTGGCCAGCACATGCGGGCCAATTGTTTGCGTCCCGCGCGTCATGCAGGCCCCGGCAGTCATCTCCAGCGTCGCGCCGCGGTGCTTTTCCATCAGGCGCCGCAGATCGCCATCCGTCAAAATCCCGGCCAGCCTTCCGTCCGCTTCGATGACCGTGGTCATTCCCAGACCCTTCTTGCTCATCTCGTGAAACACGTCGGGCATCACCGTCTCCGCCGAAACGCGTGGCAGCGCGTCGCCCGCATGCATCAGATGCTCAACGCGCAATAATTTATTCCCCAGCCGCCCCGCAGGGTGCAGCGCCGCAAAATCATCATGGCGAAAGCCGCGCCTCTCGAGCAGCGCCACTGCCAGCGCATCTCCCACCGCCATCGCCACCGTGGTACTGGCCGTCGGTGCCAGGTTCAGCGAGCAAGCCTCTTCTTTCACGCTCACATCCAGCACCACGTCGCTGGCTTCCGCCAGCGTCGATTCCGTCTTGCCCGTCAAGGTCACCAGCGACATCTCCAGCCGCTTCAACGCCTCCAGCAGCCGGATAATTTCCTCGGTCTCGCCGCCATAAGACACCGCCAGCAGCGCGTCCCCGCGTGCCAGCATTCCCAGGTCTCCGTGCAGCGCTTCCGCCGGATGCAGGAAAAATGAAGGCGTGCCGGTGCTCGAAAATGTCGCCGAAATTTTTCGCCCGATCAGTCCGGACTTGCCCATCCCGCTGACCACCACCCGTCCCTTGCACGCAAATAACACGTCCACGGCCTTCTCGAAGCTGCCGTCCAGCCGCTCCAGCACATCCTGAATCGCCTGCGCTTCGATTTTCAGCACGCGCCGCGCGGTGTCGAGACTCATTGCGCTCCCCAGCTTCTCACCAACTGCGCCACCTGCTGCAACTTCGCCAGCAGGGAATCGAGCTGTGCCAGCGGCAAAGCGTTGGCGCCGTCGGAAAGCGCCGCGCTCGGCTGGTCATGCGTCTCGAGAAATATTCCGTCGATCCCCGCCGCCACGCCCGCGCGCGCCAGCGTCTCAATATATTCCGGCTGCCCGCCGCTCCCGTGTCCTTGGCCCCCCGGCAACTGCACCGAATGCGTCACGTCATACACCACCGGGTAGCCCGTCTTCTTCAGCACCGCAAAGGAGCGCATGTCCACCACCAGGTTGTTGTAACCAAACGACGCCCCGCGCTCCGTTAAAACAATCTTGTCGTTTCCCGCGCTCGAAATTTTCTCTACCACGTTGCTCATATCCCAGGGAGAGAGAAACTGCGCTTTCTTTACATTGATAATCCGCCCGGTCTTTGCCGCCGCCAGCAGCAAATCCGTCTGCCGCGACAAAAACGCCGGTATCTGCAGCACATCGCACACTTCTGCGGCGGGGCCCGCCTGCGCGCTCTCGTGAATATCCGTGAGCACCGGCACCTTGAACTCCACCTTGATTTTCCCCAGGATGCGCAGGCCCTCCTTCAGTCCCGGCCCGCGAAACCCCTTCACCGAAGAGCGGTTGGCTTTGTCATAGGAAGCTTTAAAAATATAAGGCACGCCGCGATCGCCGGCGATTCGCGCAATCTTCTCTGCCATGGCGCAAGCGTGCGCCTCGCTCTCGATCACGCACGGCCCGGCAATCAGAAACAGCGGATTCGCGCCGCCCAGCCGCAGCGCGCCCAGCACAATTTCGCGAGTCTTATCCATGCGGAGATTGAAGATAACACGAAGCCGCCGCTGTTCGTCACTGCCGCGCCGCGACTCCAAAATTCCCGCCGGGTCACTGGTCGCTGTCGAGACCTGGGCCGCCCTGCCTTGCGATTCCCTCATCACTGCCATTGCGCATTTGAGATTGACACTGCCGCATGGCTGGCCTATGTTTTGCGCCATCACAGAAATTGTGACCGCGCCTCTTAATCCATAATCTCGCTTGTCGCAGTTTGCGATTCAACGGAGCCGCCATGATTCTCAGCGTCCAGCGCAAGGACATCGCACCAGACATCGTGCTTCTCGAAATGGCGGGCCGCATCGCCATGGGTAGCGACAGCCAGCGCATCGAATGGGCGCTCGCCGACCTGCTCAAGGAAAATCACAAAAAAGTAATTTTTGATTTGACCGGGATCACTTTTCTAGACAGCTCCGGCATCGGCATCTTAATGATGTGCCACGCCAAACTGAAAAAGGCCGGCGGCTCCCTGCATATCGCCGGCGCGCAGGGTATGGTGCTGGATACCTTATACCTGACCAGCGTGAACAAAATCGTCAGCTTGTATCCGACCGCTGCTGCCGCCGCCGAAGGCTTCCAATCCGCCTAGCCCGCATCGAAATGCATTCAAGCCATTAAAATGCGCGCCTCGAAGCTACCCGCCACTCCTAGCGCGGCGGGTTCGGCCCCGCCAGCATTCCCCCATCCAGCACAATCGACTGCCCCGTCATAAACGACGCGCGCTCCGAGCACATCCACACCACCGCTTCGGCCACCTCCCCGGCCTTTCCAAATCGCCACATGGGATGCAGCCCCAGCGCAAACTTGTTTACTTCCGGCTCCCCAAAAATCCGCTCCGCCATCGCCGTCTCGATCACCGCCGGGCAAACCACATTGATGCGGATCCCGCTGCGCGCGCTTTCCAGCGCCGCGCTCTTCGTCAGTCCCATCACCCCATGTTTGCTCGCGCAATACGTCGCCGCCCCCGCCGAGCCGATCAGCCCCGCCACCGACGCCATGTTCACAATCGCCCCGCCGCCGCCCTGCTTCAGCATCTGCCGTATCTCATACTTCAGGCACAGCCACACGCCCTTCAAATTAATATCAATGGTCCGGTCCCAGTCTTCCTCCGCCTGCTCGACGATCGGGATCCAGTTGCCCTCGATCCCCG
>DASXLA010000026.1:0-16631 GCA_036496505.1 Candidatus Acidiferrum sp.
CATGGACACGCCCAACAGCCATCCGCCAGAAAATGACCCACAGAAAACCACGCCGGAAAAAGCTAAACCCGCTTCCTCCGCGCCACCTCCCCCTCCACCTCCAAATCCACCCGCCATCCCGTTCTACGGCTTCACTCCCAATAGCGTCATCGGTATGAGACTAGCCGCCCGCAACCGTTTTCTTCCCCAACATCTCCGCAATCCCAACGATCCCGCCGCCGATTTCGACCGCCTCACTTCCCGGCGCAAACCCAGCGATTCAACGTGAGTACGGGCGCGGCCGGCTTTGAGAGGCTTGCGCGATAGATCGAAGAGAGATCCCTTGTATCTAGATGGAGCGGCAGGTTTCGGTGAGAATGTCGCTGTGGCGGCTGCATTTCCCTTTTGCGCCAGCGCGTGCTATCTTCGCGTTCGAAGAGGACTTCCATGTCAGTAAATAAAGTGATTCTTGTGGGGCGTTTGGGCCGCGATCCCGAGACGCGCTACACCGGCGGCGGGCAGGCAGTGGCCAATTTCTCCATCGCCACGGATGAAACGTATAAGGACCGCAACGGGGAGCGCCAGAAACGCACCGAATGGCACAAGATTGTGGTGTGGGCCAAGCAGGCGGAGATCGCGCAGCAATACTTGAAAAAGGGCTCGCTGATTTATCTCGAAGGGCGCATCCAGTCGCGCGAGTGGCAGGATAAGGAAGGGCAAAAACGCACGAGCTTTGAAATTGTCGCCACCAATTTCCGCATGCTTGGCGGACGGGGCGATGGCGCGGCTGCCAGTGCGGGCGCCGGGGCAGGCGCGGGAGCCGCAGGCGGCGGTGGACGCCACTCCGACGACTTCGAAGGCCATGCGGCCCCGGCAGATGATCCCTTCGGCGGCTCGAGTGCGCCGAGCGGCCCGGAAATCTCGGACGAAGACATCCCGTTCTAGATTTTCTCGATTCGAACCACAGAGCTGTTCCGCCTAAAAAACGGCAACGCCTATGGCTTACTCGCCGGGTGAACTCCCGAGCCGGTACCCACCACCACTTTAAACCTCACCGGCTTCCCTGCCTCGGTTCCGCTCGCCCCCATTCGCTGAAACTCGATGTCCGTCGTCCCCGCGCGAAAGGCGGCGAATTTCCACAACTCCTCCCTACCCGGGCCGCCACTTTTGGTGGGTGGCGCAACATGGCTGTGCTCGATGAGGCGCACTTTGCTGCTATCCAGCGCCTTCGATAACATCCACTCCACCGATGTTCCGCTCTTCACCGGCAGGGCAATGGTCACCTCCTGCCCAGCTTCCAGCGCAATGGTCTTACGCGCATCGCGAGCTGGCGCCGCCTGCGCACGCGCCAGCGATACCGCAAACAGCCTGGCACCCTCGAACTTACCTGTAGGATCGAAATCAAACGCGTACCACGCATGGCCCAACACCGCGCACGCGTGACATTGCTCCCTCAACCGATAGTTCACCACGATGTGCGCGCCGGCGTTCGCGCCCATCTCCACGTCCGGAGTGTCGGTGGCATAGCGATCGCCGGGCCACAGCGAAATCTGCCTGTGGGTCTTGGCCAGCCGGATATAGGCCGCATTGTGCTTGAGCGCATCCGTTTCTAGCAGTTTGTGGTTGTCCACATCGACGATCGCCGGATCACCGTTGACAATCAGGCATGATTCATTCTCATTCGCGCGGTAGGGATAAACGACGTAGGCAATGTCCACGGCCCCAGCGACTTTATAATCCCGCACAAACCCCGGCTCGCCCAATTGCTGCGTGAAGGCCACCGCCATCGGCGAGGCATTGGCCTTTTGCATCTCGTGCGCAAAGCAATCCTGCAATTTGTCGCTATGAAAATCCTGGCACGCGGCCTTGGCAGAGTCGATAAACTGATTCCCTGCCGCGAACACCACCTCGACAGAGACCTTCGCCGGGTTTGCTGTTTCCCCTGCGGCGCCCGTTGCCTGCGCGGCGTTATCCGGCCTGGCGGTCTCGTCTTGGACCGTTTGCGCCCGCAAAGCTACGCAGTTCACCATCGCAAGACAAACGACGCCCGTGGCAAGCATGACCCGCGCCCACATATTGTTCTCCGTTTTTAGGAGGGATTGCGGCTGCAAGGAAAAACTTTACTAGGGGCAAGCCACGGCGGTCAATGCGTGCCGTGAAGCAGAGTCGTTTCAATTCTCGGGGCTCAAAGGTTTGCAATGTTAAGTGCAGTTACTTCTGAAAGATTCAATAATCCCTGAGCCCATACCGGTCAGAGGCCACTTGTCACGCAACAGTTTTTGCTGGTTCCCAGCGCCGGGTGAAGCGGCCTCCGCGCCACCTGCGCCGAGCTACTGCGCGTTGCGTTTCCGTTCTTCATCCAGCTTGCTAATAAATTCCTCAAATTTCGGCCGTTGATCCGCCGTAAGGATCGCGCGTATCCGCTCGCGTCCCTTCTGGCGTATCTCATTCACCTGCGGATCGGTAGTCTTGCGCACCACCTTCATCTGCGCCTGAATATCCGCGATAATTCCATCCACCTGTTGGCTCTGTTCGGGCGTCAAGTTCGCCAGCCTGGTCAGATCCTGGATCTTTTGCGCGCGCCGCGCGGAGTCCGTGGTAGGAGTCGCCACCGCGGCGTTGGTCACCGCGTATTTCTGGTGCGCGAACACGTATCCACCCAGCCCGCCAAGCGCCACTCCCAACAGGAAAACCAGGCCAACCCACAGGGCGGCTTTCTGTGCTGCAGAATTTTCTGCCATCTTTACCTTTCTGCGGGTCCCGCCAGCGCATCCTCGACATTCGGAGTCGCGCTCCCGCTCTCAAATAGATAGTGCGTTCCGGATTCGCCGGGCTGCACAGCGCTGGATGTTTGCCGGGTCACGTCGGGTCCATTTTGTCCATCGGGCCCATTGGGAACGTACAGCCACGTGGCGCCCACCAGCAGAACCAGCGCGGAACTCCACGCCAGCCGCGAAGCCAGTTTGGTCACAGCGCCGCTCCATTCCATCTGCGCCCGGCGGCCTTCCGTCTCCCGTTCCAGAATTTTCGCCATCACTTGTTTCTCAAACCACGGCGCCGATTCCCCTCGCAATTCAACGCGCGCCGCCTGGGACGGTATCGCCACCAGATTTCGCGATTCCCAAAAATTCAGTGCGGCCTCTTCGCATGAATCGCATTTCTCCGCGTGGCCCAACACTTCCGCCGGTAAATTATTCTTCAAGTCCGCTTGCGCGGCCGCTTCATCCAAACCGGGGCTCAAATCTTCCAACGCCTCCCGGTATTGCACGCACAGCCGCTTCTCGTTTCGCCACAGGTCCCACATGTTCGAGCCTCCCCGCGGCTGGTGAATTGCCGCGTTCACACCGATGCTCTCTCTCAATTCTCGAAATCTTACTTCCCGCGTTTCTCTGCCTCTCCTGCCGCTTTCACTACCCGCCGCCGTGCCCGAAACAGCCGCACCTTCACGGTGTTGGCGTTCAGTTCCAGCACTTCGGCAATTTCTTCGATGGAAAACCCCTCCACTTCTTTCAACACCAGCATCAACCTGTCGCGCTTGTCCAACCCCTCCAGCAGCCGGTCCACGCGCTGCTGCGTCTCCAGTCGCTGCCGGATATCCGGCCCGGTGCCGTCCGATTCCGCATCTGCCACCCGCTGTGCCTGCTCTTCGCTCAAATCCGATTCGTACAGCAGGGGCCGGACCTTCTTCTTGCGCAGCAGGTCCCAACATTCGTTCAGTGTAATTCTGTACAGCCAGGTGCTGAATGCCGCGCGCCCATCAAAGCGCTTCAGCGAAAAATACGCCTTCACGAATACCTGCTGTGCGATGTCTTCAATATCTTCATGCCGGCGCAAAATCCCGCCGGCCACTGCAAATACCCGTTGCTGGTGCCGCTTGACCAGTTCTTCGTAGGCGTCCTTATCGTTGGCCTGCGCGCGACGCACCAATTCCCGGTCATAGGACCCGCCTCTGGAGGGCGGAGTCGCACCGCTCTTCCCGAGGTCCCGCTCCTTGGCGGCAGAGGCGCGCCTGGGGCCGGGGTCAAGCGGGGCTAGTTTTGGGACGTGTGCCATGCCATTTTGGTTACGGGCCGGTTGCTGAAATGGATTGCGTAACGCATCAAACGTTTCAGTACCTATGAGTAACAACTTTCTACTTGCCTAATCATTTACTCAATGGAATAATGCCGCCATGATTATTGGCGACCGCCTCCGTGTAATGCGCGAGGAAAAGAAACTCTCCCAGGGCGACATCGAAAAGCGAACTGGCTTGCTTCGTTGTTATATCTCCCGCGTTGAAAATGGCCATACCGTTCCGGCCATCGAAACGTTGGAAAAGCTGGCTCGTGCTCTCGAGTGCCCACTCTACCAACTCTTCTATGATGGAGAAGAGCCACCCCAACTTCCCAACCTGCCCAAGCGTAAATCGTCTGACGATATCGCGTGGGGCAGCGTGGGGAAAGAAGCCCGTTTCCTGAATAAGCTTCGCCGTCTTCTCAGCAAAGTCGAGGAAGAAGACCGCAAGCTGATTCTGTACATGGTCCAGAAAATGGCCAATCGCTAGACCTACGCTTCCGGTAGCGGCGGTCGGTGATAGTTTTTCTCGGAGTGAAAGCCGCGTGCCCAGCGCGGCCTTCAACTTCTTGTTTTGCCTAGCGCGGCCTTGGTGTCGAATTTATTCTCCTCGATAGCCGCGTGCAAAAGAGCCCAGGCAGCAAAGCTCTTCGCGTGTTCCTATTCCCACTCGATGGTGCTCGGCGGCTTCGAGCTGATGTCGTAAACCACCCGGGTCACTCCGGGCACTTCATTGACGATGCGCGTCGAAATTCGTTCCAACACATCCCCCGGCAATCTCACCCAGTCCGCAGTCATAGCGTCATCGCTCTGCACCACCCGCACCGCCACGGTCAGCCCGTAGGTCCGGCCGTCGCCCATCACTCCCACACTGCGGACTGGCAGCAACACGGCGAACGCCTGCCACACTTTTTCGTACCATCCCGCGCGGCGAATCTCTTCCACCACCACGGCATCCGCTTCCTGAAGCGTCAACAACTGTGCCCGAGTTATTTCTCCTAGTAACCGAACCGCTAACCCTGGCCCCGGAAACGGATGTTTCACTAAAATCTCTTCCGGCAAGCCCAACTCCTTACCGATTCGCCGCACTTCATCCTTAAACAAATCCCGTAGAGGCTCGATCAGCGCAAACGGCATATTCTCCGGCAATCCACCCACGTTATGATGCGTCTTGATGGTCGCGGACGGCCCGCGCACCGAAATCGATTCAATCACGTCGGGATAAAGCGTTCCTTGCACCAGGAATCCGATGTCGCCGTGAGCTTCTTCGCGTTGCAGGCGCTGCGCTTCTTCCGCGAACACGGCGATAAACTCCGCGCCAATACGTTTGCGCTTGATTTCCGGATCGCTCACGCCTTCCAGTCGCTCCAGAAAGCGATCCGATGCGTCGATGCCGATCACCCGCAGGCCCAGCCGTTCGCGCAGCATTTCCAGCGTTTCGGCAAACTCGTTTTTGCGCAGCATTCCGGTGTTCACGAAGATGTTGGTCAAGCGGTCGCCGATGGCGCGATGCACCAGTGCGGCCGCCACGGTGGAGTCCACTCCCCCGCTCAAGGCGCAAATCACTTTGCTGGTGGGCCCAGCCTTCTTGCGGATGGCTTCCACGGTCTCTTCGATGAACGCGGCTCCGCTCCATTTCTTTTCGGCTTTGCACACGCGGAATAAGAAGTTTCGCAGGATCTCCGTGCCCTGCTCGGTGTGATTGACTTCCGGATGAAACTCCACGGCGTAAATCTTTCGCTCCGGATCTTCCACCGCCGCCACTGCGTTGGCCGTCCGCCCGACGGTACGGAATCCATTGGGCAACTTCATCACGTGATCGCCGTGGCTGTTCCACACCCGCAGTGACGGGGCCACGCCTGTGAACAAATGCGAACCCTGGGCGCACTCTTTATCCAGATGCAGTTGCGCTCGCCCGTATTCCCTGCGTTCGGCGCGCTCCACTTTTCCACCGAGGGTGTGCGTAATCCATTGCATGCCGTAACAAATCCCCAGCACGGGCACGCCCAGCGCCAGCAATTTGGCGTCACACTTCGGGGCTTCCGGGTCGTACACCGAACTGGGGCCGCCGGAAAGCACAACTCCCACGGGCTCCAGCTTCATCATCTCTTCCATGGTGGTGTTGCACGGCAGAATGGAGGAGAACACTTGCTGTTCGCGGATGCGCCGGGCAATCAGTTGCGTGTACTGCCCGCCAAAATCGAGCACCACTACGCCGCCGCGCTCCGCTTCCATCCTGCCTCCCTGTTCGTGCACCGGCTTTGCTGCGCTGGCCATCAGGCCACCACCAGGTTAATGAGTTTGTCGGCCACCACAATATGTTTCACGACGCGCTTTTTCTCGATGTGCGGCGCCACGCCCGGCTCCGCCACCGCCAGGGGAATAATCTGTTCCTCGGGCATTCCCGCCGGAACTCTCAGCTTCCCGCGCACGCGTCCGTTGACCTGCACCACAATTTCTACTTCCGTTTCGCGCGCTAGCTCGGCGTCAAACGCCGGCCACGCCGCCATCCATTGCCCTTCTTCGTGCCCCAGCATTTCCCACATTTCCGCGGCAATGTGCGGAGTCATGGGGGCCAGCATCAGCGTCAGCAGTTCCAACACATCTTTCTGCACCTCTGGCCGCACGCCATCGTCCAGCGGCTCGAGCGCATGAATCTCGTTCGTCAACTCCATGATTAACGCGATGGCCGCGTTAAAATGCCAGCGCGTCTCGAAGTCCAGCGTCACGCGGCGCAGCGTCTGGTGCGTCTTGCGCAGGAGTTGCTTCTCCTTGGCAGACTCCGCCGTCGTTCGTTTCTGTGCCCCATCCGCGCTTACACTCTTCACGCCACGCACGGCATGCGCGTGCCGCTCGACCAACCGGTACACGCGATTCAGGAATCTCCAGGACCCTTCGATACTTTCTTCACTCCACTCCAGATCTTTTTCCGGTGGCGCCGCGAACAGCGTGTATAGCCTTCCGGTATCCGCTCCGTATTTATTGGCCATATCTTCCGCGCCGACCACGTTGCCCCTGGATTTTGACATGGCCACGCCGCCCTTTTGCACCATGCCCTGCGTGAACAGTCGCGCAATCGGTTCGCTGTGCGTCACCAGTCCAAGATCCCGCATCACCTTGCACCAGAACCGCGAATACAGCAGGTGCAGAATCGCGTGCGTGATTCCGCCGATGTACTGGTCAATCGGAAACCAGTATTCCACTTTGTGTTTATCGTACGGCGCCTTATCGTTGTGCGGATCGCAATAGCGGTAGAAATACCACGAAGAATCCACGAAGGTGTCCATCGTGTCCGTTTCCCGCCGCGCATCTCCTCCGCACTTCGGGCATCTCACGTTTACAAATTCCGGAGTGGCCGCCAGCGGCGATTCGCCCATGCCCGTTAATTTCGGATTCGTCGGCAGCAGCACCGGCAGGTCCGCATCCGGCACCGCCACTATTCCATCATTCGGGCAGTAAATGACCGGAATCGGCGTACCCCAATACCTCTGCCGCGAAATTCCCCAGTCCTTCAGCCGAAATACCGTCTCGCGCTTTCCAAAACCCTGGGCTTCCGCATCCGCGGACATGCGGGCCATGGCCTCTTCGGTGCTCAGCCCGCTGTACGGCCCTGAGTTCACGCTAACTCCGTATTCGGTGTACGCTTCCTTCAATTTCTCCGCACCCAATTGCTCGCCATCTTTGGGCTGCACCACAATCGGAATGGCCAGCCGGTATTTCGTCGCGAACTCAAAATCCCGCTCATCATGCGCGGGAACACACATCACTCCACCAGTTCCGTACTCCATCAGCACAAAGTTCCCCACCCAAACCGGAATCTTTGTGCCGCTGAAAGGATTCAGCGCGTACCGGCCGGTGAAGAATCCGACTTTGTCCGCCGTCTCCAGTTCCTCGGCCTTCACCGAACTGGCGCGCATCTCCTGCAGCTTTGCGCGGCCCGCGACCTCTTCGCTCGAGCCCGCAAGTAGTTTCGTGACCAGCGGGTGCGCGGGCGCCAGGATCAGCGCGCTCGCTCCATAAATTGTATCGATGCGTGTGGTGAACACTTCGATGGATGCGCCCGCCGCTCCATCCACCAGGTCCGCTACCGCGAACCTGACTTTCGCTCCCGACGATTTTCCGATCCAGTTGCGCTGCATGGTAATGACGCGATCCGGCCAGCCACCTTCCAGCGTTTTCAGATCGTCCAGCAGTTGCTCCGCATACTGCGTGGTTTTCAAAAACCATTGCTCGATCTCGCGCGTCTCGACCAGCGTGTCTTCATGCCGCCAGCAGTAACCGTTCACCACCTGTTCGTTGGCTAGCACCGTGCAGCATTTGGGGCACCAGTTCACGCGGCTCTTTTTGCGGTACGCCAGCCCACGCTCCCACATGCGCAGGAAAAACCACTGGTTCCAGCGGTAATATTCGGGCTCGCAGGTGGAAATTTCCCGCCGCCAGTCAAAGCTGAAGCCAAAGCGCCGCAGCACTCGTTGAAATTCCGCAATGTTGTTATTGGTCCAGACTCTGGGGTGAGTATTATTTTGAATGGCGGCGTTTTCCGCGGGCAGGCCAAAAGCGTCCCAGCCCATGGGGTGCAGCACGTTGAATCCGCGCATGCGTTTCACCCGCGCCACCACATCTCCGATGGTGTAATTGCGCATGTGCCCCATGTGCATGGTGCCCGAGGGATACGGCAGCATCTCCAGCACGTAATACTTGGGCTTCGACGAGTCCGCTTCCGTCTCGAATACCCGCGCATCTTCCCAACGTTTTTGCCATTTCGCTTCGATCGCTTGTGGGTTGTATTCCGCCACTCTTCGCTATCCCCTGTTCCGCTTCGCTGCGCCTGCCTTGTTTTTCCCGGTTCTGTTTTTCGCGGTGGTTTTCTTCGTGGGCGTCTTCGTCGCGGGCTTTTTCGCGATAGACACGACTTTGGCGCCAGTTGAGCGCGGAGCAACATTCGTCAACGCGACGGCTGCCGCATTTCTCTTCTCAATGGCCCTGTGCACATCCATCTTTTTCTTCAATGCCGCCGTCAACATTGAAAAACCCTTCTCCACCGCAGGCGCGCTCTCCGCCAGTCCCGCCAACTCCCACAACGCTGCCACATTCCGCCGGTCATCTCCGGGATTATCAATGGGCGTCTCCAGGATAAATGCCCGCCCCGCCAATCCCTCCGGGGACTTCGCGCCCAGCCGCGGGTGCGTCAAAATCCGCCGGAACGCTTCCGTCCCAATTTTTCCCTTCCCGATATGCTCGTGCCGGTCGACGCGCCCGCCCAGCGCAATCTTTGAATCATTTATGTGCATCACCGGGACGCGTTCCAGCCCGACGGTGTTTTCAATCTGCGAAATTGTGGAAGCCAGTCCTTCCCCGCTGCGAAGGTCATAACCGGCGGCAAACAGGTGAGCCGTATCCAGGCACACCTCTACGGGAAACCCGGAAAGTCCCGCCAGAATATCCGCCATCTCTTCCAGCCGCGAGCTCAGGCACGTGCCCATGCCCGCGGTGTTTTCCAGCAGAATCCGCATCCCGCCCATCGGCGCGCGCTTGGAGGCCTGCTTCAGCGACTCGATCACCGTCGCCACCGCTTGCGCGCACGTGGCTTCGCCGCGGTTTCCTGGATGCACTACCAGAAAATCCGCCCCCAGCGAAACTCCGCGCACAATCTCGTCGTGAAACGCCTGGATGGATCGCACCCGCAACATCGGCTGCGGCGACGCCAGATTAATGAGGTAATTCGCGTGAACGACCAGGGGGCCAAGCCCGGACTCCGCCCGCAGCCGCCGAAACTCCCGCGCATCCACGTCCGCAATCCGCCCGGACCCGCTCTGCCACATCCGCGGGCTGGACGAAAAGATCTGCAGCGCGTTGCACCCAAGTTTGCGTGCCGTTTCCAGCGCGTTGCGGTGTCCTCCCGCAATGGAGGTGTGAATTCCAATGCGCGTGCTGCCATCCAGCCACGCCGGGGGCACCGGCTCCGGCTCAGGTTCCGGTCGGTATTCGTCCTCCGGGTCAAATTCCGACAGGCCTTTGACGGGATGCGCGGGGATGCTCAACGTAAAATTTCGCTCACTCATAAACTAACTATTCTAACACACGCGTCCATGCCGCCCTTTCTCACCGGACTGGCCGGTCAGTTCATGCCTAGAGCGACTCTGGCGACGTTTTTCTTGAGCCGTGCCCTCCCGGGGAGTACCATGAACCCATGGAGGCTCGGTAGCCGACATGTCCATTCCCGTTATCATTACCTGCTCTGGTTGCGTTCTGGCATTCATCGTAGGAACCGCCTTTCGCCTCACCAACGCACTCGGCGGCACCGCCCGGCTCGGCTTCCTGCCCAAGGGCATGACCCGCTGGCTCCTCGGTTCGAATGAGTAAGGCGCTGCGGCTCACTCCGGCTTTTTCAGGGTAGAAACTCCCCCTTTTTCGCGTAGACTTCTCCGCAAAATCAACTCCGATCATTTGCTCCGCCTGCATCGCAACAGCTACACTTCCATGTTCCGCAAACGAAGCCCGGAGCCCCTTCGATGTTAGTCGTCATGCAGTCCCACGCCACCGAGCAGCAAGTTCGCGCCGTCTGCGAACGCATCGAATCGCTCGGCCTCAAAGCTCACCCCATCCCCGGAGCCCTGAGGACCGCCATCGGCATCACCGGCAACAAAGGCGCCGTCGATCTCGGCGTCCTCGAATCCCTTCCCGGCGTAATCGAATGCATCCCGGTCAGCAAGCCGTACAAACTTGTGAGCCGCGACGCCAAAGAGGAAGACTCCGTCCTCCGCATCCCCACCCCCAGCGGCGACGTCCTCTTCGGGGGCACTCACGTCGGCCTCGTCGGCGGCCCCTGCGCGGTCGAAACCGAAGAGCAATGCCTCGCCACCGCTGAAGGCGTAAAAAAGGCCGGCGTCAAACTTTTCCGCGGCGGCGCCTACAAGCCCCGCACCTCTCCTTACAGTTTTCAGGGACTCGGCGAAGAGGGCCTCAAGATTCTGGCCCAGGTCCGTAAACACTACGGCCTCGGCATCGTTACCGAAGCCATCGACAACGAAAGCCTCGACCTCGTGGAAGAATATGCCGACGTCATCCAGATTGGCGCCCGCAACATGCAGAATTTCTCTCTCCTCAAACGCGCCGGCCGCGCCAAAAAGCCCATCCTGCTAAAACGGGGCATGTCCGCCACTCTCGACGAATTTCTTATGGCCGCCGAATACATCTTGAGCGAGGGGAACTACAACGTCATGCTCTGCGAACGCGGAGTGCGTACCTTCGCCGATCACTCCCGCAACACCCTGGACCTCACCGTCGTCCCCGCGGTGAAAAAACGCAGCCACCTGCCCATTCTCGTCGATCCCAGTCACGGCACCGGCAAACGCCACAAAGTTCTCCCGCTGTCGCGCGCCGCGGCCGCCGTGGGAGCCGACGGCCTGCTCATCGAAGTTCACCACGCCCCCGACCAGGCCCTCTCCGACGGCATGCAATCGATCCTCCCCAGTGAATTCACCGAGCTCGTTGCCGAAGTCCGCCAAATCGCCGCCGTCCTCCACCGCGAAATCAACTGATGCCCCGCTCTCGTTCGAACCTCAACCCTCGAACCTCGAGTCTGTAACCATGCCCCGTCCCCGCAACTATCGCGTCATCTCTCTTCTGGCTATTCTCTTCCTTGCTGCCTTGATCCTGCTGCTATTCGAACACCGGCCTTCCTTTCTTCGCCCCGGCCTCCGGCTCAACGCCTACGTGACCACCGCAGACGGCTCCCTCACCGTCGTCGACCTCGTAAACCTCCACGCCATCGCCCGCGTGCCAATCGCCCCCGACGTTTCGGGCGTCCGCGAACACCCAGCACGCCCGGAGATCTGGGGTGTAAGCACCTCCGGCGGATTTGTCTGGATTCTCGACACCCGCAGCAATCAGATTGTTGCGCGCATTCCCATAGGACCCGTTCCCTACGCAATCGACTTCTCGCCCGACGGAACGCGCGCCTACGTCACCACCTCTGGCAACAACACCGTCCTCGCTGTCGATTGCCGCACACGCTCGATTCTCGGCTCCGCGAAAGCCGGCCGCGAACCGGTCCTTGCCAGGGTCACCCCCGACGGCAAAACTCTCGTCGTCGCCAATCGCGGCGACAACACCATCTCCATTCACGACGCCACCACTCTCGCCCTTCGCGCTACCGTTCCGGTCGTCACCCGCCCAGAAGACATCGCCATCCTTGGCGACAATTCCGTGGCCTTCGTGCGCGGTTCCAGCGAAGCGCGCATTTCCGTGGTCGATCTTCACCGTGGCGTTCTACTCACGCATCTCCTGCTCGCCGGGCGCCCGTCGCAGATGTTGCTCAAGCCCGACGGCGGCGAACTCTACGTCATCTCTCCCGAAGCTCACGGACTCCAGGTCATCAACACCGCCTCGCACGAGGTCGGCGATTTCATGGAGTTGGGTTCCGCGCCCACGCGTGCGGTGCTCAGCGCCGATGCCAGCTTGATGTACGTCTCTGACACCGCGGCAAATCGCATCATTCCCGTTGATATCGTCGA
Organism: Candidatus Acidiferrum sp.; assembly: GCA_036496505.1. Lineage (GTDB taxonomy): Bacteria > Acidobacteriota > Terriglobia > Acidiferrales > UBA7541 > Acidiferrum. Next base: position 12,549 of record DASXLA010000026.1, read on the forward strand.
CCGCCGCCTCGACCGCGACCCGAGCAAAGGCTTCCCCGTTCCCGCCGGCCAATCTCCCACGGCACTGCGCTTCGATCCCGAGGAAAATCTCCTGCTCGCGGTCGATCAAGGTTCGGGAGACATCGCCGTCATCCGCGTGCGCACAAATTTCCTTGTCACGATGATCCCCGTCGGCCCACACCCCTCCGACCTGGCCGTCAAACTTTTCTAGAAGTGCATTGTTCTGGTCGTATCGAGGCGTTCTTAGCTCAGTCAGGAAAAATCATCAGCAGTTCTCGCGTATTTCATCTCGGTACAGCACCTCCACGTGGGCGACGTTGCCATGCACGGCATCAATGATGGGCTCGCCTTTCGAGGTACACCGATGGTGCGGGAAACAATTCAGCCAGCGAGTTTGGTTCACGACCCGGGTGCATCAACTCGTTATCTCACCAAGCATCTCATCCGCCTTCTCCTGCAGCGCCCAAGCCGAATGTTCCTCTCCCAAACTCACATCCAGAAACGCCGACGCGGGCAACACGTCCACCGGCAATCCACCATGCCACAGCGCCACGCCCAACCGCAGATGGGTCTTCCCGGCAATGTCCACAGCCTCGCGGCGCAACGCTACTTCCAGAATTCGTTCGAAGGACACTTCCGCAATACTCCCAGGATTCATCAAACAAAGATTCCTGGTCTCCACCGCAAACTCCCGCAGATGCCCGCGCTCCAGTTTCACCACTACCGTCACTTCCTCCGCGCCGCCGATAGTAATGCGAAATTCGGGATCCCCCAGTTCGGCGAGCACCTCTGGAAACAAATCCACGCGCACGCAAAAGCGCTCTTCCTCAAATCCGTAGCGCAGTTCACGCAGATAAAAAACACGCCCATGCATTGAACCGCCGCGCCGCTCCGGCGAATATAATCCCGCGCCCAGCCATTCAAAATAAGAGCTATCGCGCCCATCCACCCGAACGTTCACAAAGCCCGTCGGCGGAAGTTGCAGCGCATGTTCCGGTTTGCGCTTGATGGGCGCCGCCAATTCCTCCGGCGGCACACGCCCCAAAGCCAGGTACACGCTGGTCAAATGTTTGCGAAACAGCGCATCGAATTCCGCGTCGTTCGCGGTGCTGTGTTCCGGCCCGAACCACCAGCACCAGTCGCTGCCCTCCGCGGCCAGCAGTGATTCGTACGCCGCGCTTAAAGCCGTTGCCGATGGCGCATCCGCGTGGCCCTCCTTGCCCGATTGCGCCGCGCGTGCATACGCGTCCCGCGCGTCCCACAACAATTCCCAGGCGGCCACGTCCTCTTGGTGCCCGATCCACACATCGAAATTCGCATTGATCCATGACGCTGGAAAGATTCCCGGAGTTACCGGTACTTCTTTGGCCGCTGCAATGGCTTCCGACGCCGTTAACGCGCGGAAATCCGCGTCACTCGCTACCCGTCCGTAAAATTCCCGCAAGAATTCCCGCCCGTTCCCGGGGTAATACTCCCAGGCATTTTCGCCATCCAGAAAAATACAAATCGTCAGTGGCTGCGCGCCCTGCACCCGTTCTCCCAGGAACCGCAACCGCTCATGCAGGTCCGCAGCCGCCGCTTTCGAATCCATGCGGCTGTAGACAAATCCGATCAGGTCTGACAAATGATGGTCGCGAAATAATCCGGTAATTCCTCCGCCCGCCGTTTGCACGCGCCACGGCTTGTACAATTTTTCCGCGCTCGAGGGGATGCCCGTGGCATCGCGAAAAAACCCCACATTCAGCGTGCGCCCCAGCACTCCTTCATCCGTGCCGAACCATTTGAATCCCTCTTCCGCGGCGATGGTCAAAGCCTGGTCCGATACGGAGCCCTCCGAAGGCCACAATCCCGCGGGCTTCTTTCCAAATACCCGCTCGTGATATTCGCGCGCCCGCCGCATTTGCTCTCGCGCATCTTCCGGACGCCGGAAAGCGCGGCGCGGCAGCGGTGTCGATGGATTTGCCACCCGGGCAATATCCGAATCGCACAGCAGCGGCAAAATCGGATGATAGAAAGGTGTGGTGCTCAACTCCACTTGTCCGCGCTGCGCCGCATCGCGATAAGCTGGTAGGACCATGCGCAGCAGTTCCACTTCCTTGGCCTTCAAATTCTCTTTATCAATTTCCGAAAAATCTCTTCCCTTGGACGCCAGCATGTTTACCACTTCGTCTTTTTCCAGCCACGTTTCTTCCATCCACGCCAGTTGCGAAAGTATCTGCAGATCCCGCCAGTCTCTCGCCGTGAAGGTCACCAGCGCCTGCGCGCCATCCGCCGGCCGCGACCATTCAAACAGTTCCTCGAAGCGCTTCCAGCGTGACATCAAGCGTTCGTGATTCACCTGGAAGGCGCGCTCCAGTATTTCCGCCTTGTCTTCCCGCGTCAGCAAATCCGCATTTTTGAAAGCCAGCGTGAACCACGGCTCGTTGAATTTTCCGCTCGCGTATTCCTCCAGCTGCATTCCCAGCGCCGGCACCACATTGAACGTCGCGTGGAAATTCGGGAACTCCTCCAGTACTTTGACCATTCCAAAATAATCTTTGGTCGCGTGCAGCCGCGTCCACGGCAACACGTATCGCTCCGTCTCCGGATCGCGATACTGCGGCTGGTGCATGTGCCATAACACCACCAGGTTCACTCTGTTCATTGCCGGTCCCGCTCCTGTCTCACACTTCTTGGCGTGCTACACTCACCGTTCGCATCATGCGCATATTGGACCGTTACATCGTCCGCGAAGTTTTTCGTCACGCGCTTCTCGGACTCATCGTCTTCACCTTTGTTTTCTTCGTTCCTCAACTCATCCGTCTCACCGAGCTCTTCGTCCGCCACACCGGCTCCGCCGCCCAGATTCTCAAGCTGTTTCTTTGCATCTTTCCTGCCGTCTTCACCTTCACCATCCCCATGGCGGTACTCATTGGAGTCCTTCTCGGCCTCGGCCGCATGGCCACCGATAGCGAAATCATCGCTCTAACCGCCCTTGGTATCGGTCGCCGCCGCATCCTTCTCCCCGTGGGCGTCCTCGCGGTCGGCGGCATGCTCGTCACCTTCCTCATGACTCTCTGGCTCTCGCCCCTGGCGCTGCAGACCTTCCGTTCCATCGAGGCAAAACTCATCGCTTCGCAAGTCTCGTTTCAGGTGCAACCGCGAGTCTTTGACGAGCGATTTCCTCAACTAATACTTTACATTTCTGATGTGGCCGCCAGTGGAACCCTTTGGCATGGTGTGTTCCTGGCGGAAACTGGCGCCGAGAATGGCTCCCGGCTCACCCTTGCCGAACGCGCGATTGTAATTCCCGAACCTGCCGAGGGCAAGCTAGAGCTGCATCTTGAGGGCGGAACCACTCACGAGTTTTATCGCGACCACCCTGAGCGCTATTCCGTCACCGCCTTTGGTCAAAGCGATTGGCCCATCGAGGTCAACAACCTCATCCCCGCTACGCAGCGCCAGATCAGCAATCCGGAACGCTCTGTACGCAGCCTGATTTCCGATCGCGGCCCCGGCTGGCTCGAAGCCCGGGTGGAACTCTATCGCCGTCTGGCATTTCCCGTCGCGTGTTTGGTTTTCGCCCTGGTGGCTGTTCCTCTCGGCGCACAGCCACGCCGCGGCGGCCGCGCGGCCGGGTTCCTCATCGCTGTCGCCATGATTGCCGGTTACTACCTGCTCTTCATCACCGGCGCGGGACTCGCGCGCCAAGGACTCGTCCCTCCCTCGCTCGGAATCTGGATTGCCAATCTGGTGCTCGCAGCATTCGGGGTCGCGCTGCTGCCGCGCATGGAGCAGTTTCGCGGCGAGGGCCGCTGGTTGCACCCCACCGGTTTCATCAAAACGCGTCTGCGCCTGCTTCGCCGCAAAGCACGCGCCCGCACTGCCGCGGTTCGCGCCTTGGGTAGCGGCAACAATGGCGCGCAGAACGGTGATTCCAGTTCGACTACCGGCGGCAGCATCCCGCGGCTGCTCGACATCTACATTCTTCGCCGCTTCATTCTGTACTTTCTGCTCATTATGGCGGTCTTCATATTTTTGTTCGAAACCTTCACGTTCTTCGAGTTGCTGGACGATATCGCCCGTCATCGCGTGGCTTTCCTC
>DASXLA010000027.1:0-35110 GCA_036496505.1 Candidatus Acidiferrum sp.
GTTTTCAATACTTTCTATCTACATTGCAAAAAAGCGCCTGCCTGCCGCAGGTTCACCTGCCGAGGCAGGCAGGGACATGAAGCATGAAGGTAGACACGGCCCATTTACTCGAATACGGACTAGGGTTCTCGGGCGTACACCGATCCGCGCAAGGCCGGTCCTCGCTTTCATCCCCACTTCACTCATTACCATGAATTGACCCGGACCGTGTTCGACCCGGCAGCCGGCTGACACGGCCTTTGCTAGAATGGCGTGAAGGCGAAAAGTGAGGTTTCCGTGCGCGCAACAAGCAGCAGGTCATTCAGCGGAAGAAGCAGCAAGGTATTCATCGGGGCAGGCAGCCAGGCATTCATCGGATTATCTTTATGCGCAGTGATGGGTGGAGCTCTTTTTCTCACTGGAACCCCCGGTTTTTCAAGGATCACTTCGGCCAGCACCGCTTCGGCTAGCACCGCTGCTTCTAACACCGGCACTTCAGCCAGTACCACTTCCGAGCAACTCGGCCATGTCAGCTTCCCGAATAGCTGCAAGCCTGAGGCCCAGCCGGCGCTGGTGAAGGGCGTGGCGCTGCTGCACTCCTTCCAGTACCGCGAGTCGGAAAACGCCTTTAAGGCCGCCGCGGAACTGGATGAGAATTGCGCGATGGCGCAGTGGGGAAAATCCATGGCGCTGTACCACCAGCTTTGGGACTTTCCGCAGAAGCACACACTGGAGGAAGGTTTGGCGAGCATCGAGCAGGCGCAGAAGCTGGGCGCCCCGACGGCGCGCGAGCGTGGGTACATTGCCGCGGCGGCAGCGTTCTACGAGGGCGACCCCAAGCGCTCGCATGTGCAACGCACCATGGCCTATTCGGAAGCGTTGGCGCGATTGCACGCGCAATCGCCGGAGGACGTGGAAGCCAGCGCGTTCTACGCGTTGTCGCTGGTTTCACTGGCAGACGAAGACGTGGACGTAATGGCCAATCGTAGAAAGGCAATTGCCATATTGCAGCCACTCTTCAGGGAGCACCCCGATAGTCCGGGCGTAGCGCACTATCTGATTCACGCGACGGACCGGCCGGAATTGGCGCCCGAGGGGCTGGCGGCGGCACGCGCGTACGCAAAGATTGCGCCGGATTCCTCGCACGCGCTGCATATGCCGTCGCACATATTTACGCGCCTGGGATTGTGGCAGGAGTCCATCGCTTCGAATATCGCGGCCACCGCTGCGGCTGCGCACGCCTCGGAAATGCACCAATCCCCAGCGCATTACCAGACCCACGCCATGGACTATCTGGATTACGCCTACCTGCAAAGCGGGCAAAAAGCCAAGGCGCTGGCATTGTCACACGAGGAGATGACCGTTCCAGGCTCGGACGAGGAAGAAAGACTGAACCACCGCGCGATCGTGGAGGCGCGAAACGCCATCGAGTTGCACGAGTGGAAAGAGGCCGCCGCCCTGCCAATTCCACAGGTGCGCGCGACCTGGCAGGATTCGACGTATTGGGCGCGGGCCATCGGAGCGGCGCGCAGTGGGGACCTGGTGTCGGCGCGAAACGACGTGAACAAACTGACGGAGATCGTCGCGCAGCGCGAAGGGGAGAACAAAGCGTCGGGCTATGAGGTTTCCGCCGAGAAGGCCACAGACCTGAGCGAAGCGGAGGCCTGGCTGGCATACGCCCAGGGAGATACCGCGCGGGCCACAAGCATGTTACGCACGGCGGCGGACCGCGAAGACAAGAAAGGCGTGGAGTCTACGATGATGCCTGCGCGCGAAATGCTTGGCGATCTGTTGATGGAGCTCAAGAAGCCCAGCGAAGCGGTGGAGGCGTACAAGGCGGTGCTGGTGGAGTCGCCGAACCGCTTTGATGCCGTGCTGGGCGCGGCCGAAGCGAGCCAGGCCATGGGAGAATCGGACTCCGCCCGGCGGTACTATGCGAAGTTGCTGGAGATCGCGGACCCGGCTGCCGACCGACCGGAATTGCGGCAGGCCAGGAATTATGAGGCGAGGGCGGATTAGCGCCATTTAGTGGCAAAAATCAGCGGCCTAAGTGCAATGAATTCAGAGGCGCTAACCATGTCGTCTGACGATCCGTCTTAGTAACCGCCTGTTCGCGAATGCTGAATATCGGCATTTTGAGGTTGATTCTGACAGATTTCTTTGGAAACATATTCTTCACCAATGCGTAGCAAGCCAAATTCGAGGAATTACCTCGCCAGAACGCTGGCGATGGCGCTGGCCTGCTGCATGTTGCTGTTTCTCGTGCAAATCGTGGTTCACGACCACGAAAAGGGCCGAAACGAGGGTGCTTGTCAGGTCTGCCATGTTGCCCACATGGGTTCGGCGCCGGCGATCAATGCGTTTCTACTGGACGAGAGCCTGGCAGCGAATGGCAACGTCCTCGAGCTCGACGTTCAGGTTCACAAAGATTTTTTTGCTAACGGTTCTCCTTCCCGCGCTCCTCCGGCCGCTTAAGAACAACTAAAAAACAATCCAGGGCCCTCGTCGCGCTGCTCTGCCGCCAAGGCAGCGGCGCACCGCCATATTTCCAGGCGGGCCATGAAGCACATCAACGTCGTGCACGTCGACCTGGCCAAGGTCGCAAAGGAATGGAAAATGTTGTCGAGACGAATTGCGCTTCTATTGTTGGCTTTGGGCATTTTGCTGCATGCGCCCCACGCGTTTGGGCAAACGGGGAATTCCGGGTCCATCGAAGGAAGCGTCAAGGACCCTTCGGGCGCTTCCGTGGCGAACGCAACCGTGGAAATTTCAAATCCCGTAAGCGGTTTGCAGCGTTCGGCAGTGACGGGATCGGACGGGAATTTCCGATTTACGAATTTGCCTTTCAATCCGTATCACCTGGTAGTGACCGCGGACGGGTTTCAGCCGCTAACGCAGGACGTCGACGTGCGCTCAACGGTGCCGGCCACAGTGCAGATTGCCTTGAAAATTGGCACGGCCGCAACCAGCGTCACCGTGGAGGCTAATGGAGGAGACCTGATTGAGACGCAATCCACTTTCCACACGGACGTGGACCAGGCGTTAATCGACAAACTTCCGCTGGAAAGCGCATCGTCATCGGTAACGTCGCTGGTGACCCTCACCTCGCCAGGTGTGGCCGCGGACTCCAATGGGAACATGCACGGGTTGGGAGACCACGCGCAGAATTCATTTTCCGTCGATGGCCAGGAGATTTCCGATCAAACCAGCAAAGTGTTCTCCAACCAGATTCCCGCCGATTCCATTCAGTCGCTGGAAGTGATTTCTGGCGCGCCGCCGGCGGAGTTTGGGGACAAGACTAGCCTGGTGATCAAGGTGACGACGCGCTCGGGGCTGGGCGTAACTACACCGACAGGAAGCGTGTCCACTTCCTACGGAAGCTTCGGCACGGTGAATTCGGAGTTCAACCTTGCGTATGGCGGCCAGAAGTGGGGCAACTTCATCGCAGCCAGCGGACTGAACACCGGGCGATTCCTGGATCCCCCGGAATTCACGGCGATCCACGATAAAGGGAACGAAGAAAATTTATTTGATCGCGTGGATTTCCAGCTCAACTCGAAAGACACCATTCACTCCAATTTCCAGTACACCCGTTCGTGGTTTCAGACGCCGAACACCTACGACAATTTGAATGTCATCGATCCCGACGGAAATAATGTGGGCAACACGGACCAGCGCTCGCAAATTCAGTCGTTCAATATCGCTCCCACGTGGACGCGCCTGATCAATAACACCGCGGTCTTCACACTGGGCGCCTATGTGCGCCGGGACCAGTACAACTACTATCCCAGCAATGACCCCTTTGCGGATCTCGGGCCCATCAATTCCGAAACGATCACCCAGGGCCGCAATTTAACCAACGCCGGAGTGCGCTCCGACATTTCCTATGTAAAGGGAATGCACAACATCAAGGCGGGCATCACCTACCAGCACACTTTCCTCAACGAAAACGACAGCCTGGGGATTATCGATCCTAGCCTGCTTCCCTCGCTGACCGATGCCGGCGGCGCGCCGTGCTTCGTGGGCGGTGCGGCGTTGACCGCGCCATGCACCACGCTACTGCCCATCGATCTGACACGCGGCGGCGGACTTTTTACGTTTCGCGGGCACGCGGACATAAAAGAGCTTTCGCTCTACGTGCAGGATACGATCACCAAAGGAAACTGGTCCTTCAACCTGGGAATCCGCGGGGATGTGTACAACGGATTGTCGCAAGCCAGCCAGGCGGAACCGCGACTTGGAATCGCCTACAACTTTAAACCAACCAACACGGTGCTGCGCATTTCGTATGCGCGAACCCTGGAGACGCCGTTCAACGAAAATCTGATCATCGCCACCAACGGTTGCGATGTGAGCGTGATTGCGGCCTTGATTCCGTGCATACCGGCGAACTCCCCGGCGGGATACCGCAACGAATTTCACGGGGGATTGGAACAGGCCTTCGGAAAATACCTCGTGCTGGACGGCGAATACATCTGGAAATACACCCACAACGCGTATGACTTCAGCGTGCTGGGAAACACGCCCATCACCTTCCCGATCGACTGGCACAATTCCAAGATTCCGGGATTCCTGGTGCGCGCGAGCATGCCAAACTTTCACGGACTGACCGCGCTGGTGGTGATGTCCAGCGTGGCGGCGCGTTATTTCCCCCCGCAAGTAGGAGGGCTGGGAGTGACCGTGGGGCAAGGCGGGTCGGTTTTTCGCATCGACCACGACGAAAAATTCAATCAGACGACACACCTGCAATATCAGCCGTGGAAGCGCCTCCCGTGGGTAGGCTTCAACTGGCGGTATGACAGCGGACTCGTGGCCGGGTCGGTGCCCGATTATGCGACGGCATTATCACTGGATGGCGATGAGCAGGCCGCGATCGGATTGTTCTGCGGCGCGACGTTCGCGACACTGAACGCGCCGTTGACCAGCTGCCCGGCAGGCACGCCGCGCGGAGCCACCCGGCTCACGATTCCCGCGGACGGCACGGAAAACGACGACAAGAATCCGCCGCGAATCGCTCCGCGCCACTTGTTTGACTTAAGCGTCGGGGACGACGATCTTTTCCACGGCGACCGTTACAAGTGGAGTTTGCGCTTCACGGTCATCAACCTGACCAACAAGGAAGCGCTCTTCAATTTCCTGTCTACATTCAGCGGAACGCACTTTGTCAGCCCACGCTCGGAGACCGTACAGTTGGGATTTCATTTCTAGACGAAATCCCGGCGCAAGCTGGCGCCGCAAGGCGCGCGGTGAATTTGCCGAAGCGCGCGCCTCGACTCCAGCAGACGAAATACTTACTTCTTAGGCTGCGCGGTGGGCGGCAGAATTCCGCTCAGGCGCAGATACATGGCTTGCTCGCCGTAGTGGTCGTTCCAGCTGCCGCTCAGCGCGATCAGGGCGCCTGCGCGGGAAGTCTGGAAGTGGCCGCCGAAAAGCGACAGGGGATCGCTGAGCTTGGAGTCGTCAACGCCGGCGAGAGCGGTGCTGCAAAACTCGAACGAAGCCTTGATGCCGGAAACCAGCTTGTCCTTGGGATCGGTCTCGGAGTACTTCACGGAATCCGTCGCGTCCTTGCCGGAGATTTTGGAGCACAGGCCGTTATTGGTTTCGATGATGTGCATACTGAGATGGCCGAAGGTGCTCATTTCGGGGGTGGGCTTGAAACTGTATTTGTCGGCGGGCATGGATTCGGCAGCGGCGACCATATTTTTGGAACTGCGTGTGAGTTGTTGTTTGACGAAGGTGCTGACAGGGTTGGCGATGGGGGCGGTGTCAGCGGGTTTGGCCTCCTGTGCGTTGGCGGTGAATGCGAAAAGCAATGCCATGGTGAACAACAGAGCAAATCGTACGCGGTTCATTTTATCTTCCCTTCTTACAGGCTTTTTCAGCGCAGGAAGCATACTCCTCCACATTCGCGGGCAACAAGAGCCAATGAGGCTCCGGCGGCAGTTCGTCCGGAGACGCCTCACTCGTAGCGCAGGGCGATCATCGGATCCACTCGCATGGCCCGGCGCGCGGGAATGTAGCAGGCCAAGACGGCTACACCGATGAGCAAGAGGGCCACGCCCACGAAGGTGAGGGGGTCGGTGGCGCCCACACCGTAAATTACCTGGGCAATCAGGTGCGTCAGGCCGATGGCGGCAACGGTGCCGACACTCACGCCAATCAGCGTGGTGCGTAGACCTTCGCCTAGCACCATGCGCAGAACGTCGCCGCTGGAGGCGCCCAGCGCCATGCGCACGCCGATTTCGTGAATGCGTTGTCCGGTGAGATAGGAAATCACGCCGTAGATGCCGATGGCGGAGAGCGTGAGCGCCAGCGCGGCAAAAATTCCAAGAAGAAGCATGGTCAGGCGTTGCGTGGAGATGGAGCCAGAGACGATGTCGTGCATGGGCGTGATTCCATAGACAGCCGCGGTATTGTCGGTTTTCTCCACCGCCTGGCGAATGCCGTCCGCGAGGCCCACCGGCGAACCGGCTGTGCGGACGATATAACCGTTGCCGTTCGCGAGAAGCGACCAGAATTTATCCGGCACCTGCCATACCGGAAGATAAACCTGCACCTGCAGATTTTCGTGGCCCTTGGCGCCGAGTCCCCAGTGCTCCACGTGGCCCACGACACCGACGATTTCCGGCTGAATGTCAAAAAGGCCGATGTTGAGGTGTTTGCCGACGGGATTCTCGTTCGGGAAATATTTACGCGCGAAGTTAGTGTCGATCACGATGACGGCGGCGGAATGTTCGTCGTCCTGCTCGGTAAAAAAGCGGCCGCGCTCGAGAGGAATGTGCATGACGGAGGGGTAACTGGGATTGACACAATAGAACAGGGCAAAAGGCATTTCGTTTTCATTTGCGGGCTTCGGTTGGCCTTCAACCCAGAAGGGGATCTCGGAATCGCCGGTCATCGGCAAGGAGCCCGCGATCAGAGAGGCGGATTCGACTCCCGGCACAGCCTCCAATTGGCGAAGGCTTTCGCGATACTTGCTGCGCAATTGCGAGGCGTTGACGTTCTTGGTGGAATTCAGCGAAGTGTTGAAAGAAACGACGTTGCGCGCATCAAAGCCCGGATCGATTTTTGCCAGCGCCACCAGGCTGCGAATCATAAGGCCGGCGCCGACCAGGAGAACGAGTGCCATGGCAACTTCCACGATCACGAACAGGGTTTGCGTGCGGTGACGCGCGCCGCTGGAGCCCCGGCCGCCTTCTTTCAAAGTTTCATGCATGTCCGCCTGGAGAGCCTTAAAGGCAGGCGCCAGGCCAAAAACCACTCCGGTGATGATCGAGATGCCCGCGGTGAACAGGAGCACATGCCAGTCCAGATGGATTTCCCCGGCACGCGGCAAGGCATCCGGCAGGGCGGCGAGAATTGCGCGGGTTCCCCACTTGGCGAGCAACAGACCGATTCCTCCACCGACGATGCCAAGAAGCACGCTCTCAGTCAGAAGTTGACGAATAACCCGGCTCGGGCTCGCACCGATGGCCGAGCGAATGGCGAACTCGCGGGAACGGCTGGTGGAGCGCGCGAGGAGAAGATTGGCGACATTCGCGCAGGCAATGAGCAAAACAAAAGTGACCGCGCCCAGCAGGACCAGAAGCACGCCGCGAACTTCACCGACGATATCTTTCTTCAGCGGGACGAGCGTGATACCCGTGCCCTTGTCGGCGTCAGGGTAGGCAGCGGACAGGTTTTCCGCCACAGAATCCATGTCCGCACGCGCCTGCGCGAAGGAAACGCCGGGTTTTAACCGGCCGACTCCATTCAAGCCCATGCCTACGCGACGGTCGCGAAAGGTAGGGTCGTCCCACTGGCCGACGGGAGTGTAGACGTCGCTGGCGCTGAAGATCGGCAGGCGTCCGGGGAAAACGCCAACGATCGTATAGTTTTCACCATTCAACGCAATGCTCTTGCCCACGACGTCGGACGACAATCCGAATTTTCGTTTCCACAGTCCATCGCCAATAATGGCCACCGGGCCGGCGCCCATCTGATCCTCTTCGGGACGAAAATTGCGGCCCAGGATCGGGCGAATGCCCAGCGCGGAAAAAAACTCCGCGGAAATCATGTGGCCGTGCAAGCGTTCCGGCTCGCCTGCGCCGGTTAGATTCACGTCTTCGGAGCGAAAGGCGCCGAGCGCGGAAAAGGAATGATTTTGCTTTTGCCAGTCGAGGAAATTCGGATACGAGATGGAGCCGGAGCCATAAGCGGGAGTCTTGTAGTAAACGGCGTAAAGCTGGTCGGGCTCGGGAAATGGTAGGGGGTTCAGAAGCACCCCGTTGACCACGGAAAAAAGCGCGGTTTTCGCGCCGATGCCGAGCGCCAGAGTGAGGATGGCGATGGCGGCGAATCCGGGATTCTTCAGCAGCATGCGCAGGCCGTAGCGAACGTCCTGCCAGAAAGTCATCATGGAAGCCCCCAAATGTATGAGCGTATTGCGTATCGAGTTGTTTCACTGTGAGATACGAGGCGGGCGCGAGTTTGTTCCCTGGAGCCGGCAGTTATCTGCGACGAAACGGCTTGTTTACTGAGATAGCGCGGCGCGCGCGGGGCGACCGGGAAAGACGCCGTCGACGACTTGGCCGTTCAGCAGCACTGGCGTGCCGTTAACCAGCACAAACTGGATGCCTTCGGAGTATTGCAGGGGATTTTCAAAGGTGGCTTTGTCGATGATGCGCTGGGGATCGAAGACGGTGATGTCCGCGTCGGCGCCCACGCGGATGCGGCCTTTATCTTTGAAGGCGGGGGCGCGATTTTGCAGGCGTTGCGCGGGCATCAGGGTCATTTTGCGCAAAGCAGTCATGAGGTCGAGGGCTTTTTCTTCACGGACGTAGTGGCCAAGCACCCGCGAGAAAGTGCCCTGCCCGCGCGGATGCATTTTGGGGTCGACGCCGGGCATGCCATCGCTGGCGATCATGACCATGGGATCGGCGACGGCTGCGCGAGCGGCTTCGTCGGGGATTGAAAAGATGACCACCGATCCGCCCTGCTTGCGGAATTTATCGAACGTTTCCGCGGTGAGGCGCTCGCCGGTGGCGCTCCACTGCAGGTCTTTGAAGGTAATGCCCTGGCGCTCCTGCCAGCCGGGATCGAAAATGGCGGATTCGAGACGGGTGCTGGCGGCGATGTACGGATAGCATTCGGTGGTGACGTCGAGCCCGTGCTTTTGCGCGCCTTTGATCACGGCGAGCAGTTCCGGGGTGTTTTTCAAACCCATGCTGGTGATGTGCACGATGTGCAGCGGAGCGCCGGTGGCAGCGGCGGCGGCGATGACTTCTTCAATGCCCACCAGGCCGGTCTCAGGCTCTTGCATCCCCGCGTAACGAACGTGGACATGCACGCTGGCTTTCTGTTCGGCGGCGATGCGAAATAAATCCACAATTTCGTCGTGCGTCGCCGCTTCCGTGTAGTTGATGCCCATGCCCACGGCCAGCGCGCCGCGCTGCAACCCGTCGTGAATCTGATTTTCGATCTGGGCCAATTGAGCAGGAGTGGCTTGCCGGTGCGCGGCAGGGCCGACGGGGAGAAATTTCCCGGGGTCGTTCATGACTTTCATGCGCACCGGGATGTGGCCGATGCTGACGCCGAAGTTGATGAGGGACTTGCCTTCGCGAGCGTCGTACCACGAGTCCACGCCGGCGGTGCCGACTTCCAGCTCCAACGAAGTAGTAACGCCATCATGAGCCTGAAACTGATAGTTACGAGGCTCCTGGCCATGTTCGTGGAGATCGATAAAGCCGGGCGCGACCACCAGGCCTTTGGCGTCGAGAGTGGTTTTGGCCTTCAGCGGTTCCGTGGAAATTGCGAGGACTTTTCCCGCGGTGATGCCAACATTGCGTACGGCATCCAGGCCGGATTCGGGATCCATGACATGGCCGTTGGCGATGACAAGGTCATAGGTGGCGTCATCGGGAGCGGGTGGCACGCCGGTATGCGCCCTGAGCACGAGAGCGGCGCTCAAGAGCGCGAGAACGGATAAAGCGAACCACGGCTTGGTTTGAATCATGATTGCTCCAGGAATCTTAGCAACCGGGATTTTGTACACGGGAGAGGCCGGAGTCAAAGAAATTCGGCGTGATTCTGATGTGCCATCCTGTGATGGCTATAATGTGTGGACCTCGTGGGACCTTCGAGGAAAGGACCTTCATGAACTACCGGCGATTTGGGCGTGCGGGATGGAATGTGAGCGAGATTGGCTACGGCATGTGGGGCATGGCCGGCTGGACCGGGTCGGAGGATCAGGAGTCGCTTGAGTCGCTGCAGCACGCGGTGGACCTGGGCTGCAATTTTTTTGATACCGCCTGGGCTTACGGGGACGGGCACAGCGAAACCTTGTTGGGGAAAATTATTCGCGCCAATCCACACAAGACACTTTATGCCGCGACCAAAATTCCGCCGAAGAATCGCCGCTGGCCGTCGCGAAGGGAGTTTACGCTGGACGAATCTTACCCGCCGGACTACATCGAAGAGTACGTGCACAAGAGCCTGCAGAACATTGGCGTTTCGAAGCTGGACCTGATGCAGTTTCACACCTGGGAAGATCATTGGCTCGATGATGACCGCCTGTTGAAGGCCATCGACAAGATGCGCACCGGCGGCGAAGTACGCGCGGTGGGTATCAGCCTGAATCGCTGGGAGCCGTGGAACGGGGTGCGCGCGGTGAAGTCCGGCCTCATCGACGCGGTGCAGGTTATCTACAATATTTTCGACCAGAATCCCGAGGACGAGTTATTTCCGGCCTGCCGGGAAAAAAATGTTGCGGTGATCGCCAGGGTGCCCTTCGATGAAGGAACACTGGCAGGCACACTGACACGTGAGAGCAAATGGCCAAAAGGCGATTGGCGCAATACCTATTTCGTGGCGGAAAATCTGAATCAAAGCGTGGAGCATGCCGATGCGTTGAAGCCGTTGCTGCGCGAGGGCCTGAGCATGCCGGAAATGGCGCTGCGATTCATTTTGAATCATCCGGATGTCAGTACCATCATTCCGGGAATGCGCAAACGCCGTCACGTGGAAACGAATCTTGCCGCCAGCGATCGCGGGCCTTTGCCCGGAGAGCTGTATGCGGAGCTGCGCAAACACCGTTGGGATCGCACTCCGACTTCGTGGTCGCAGTAGCGGTATTTTGTTTTGGCAGGCGGACGGTGGCGCTCAGGCGGTTTGCTTCAGGGCGCGTTCGACCAGCGTGAGACAACGCTCCGCTTGTTCACGCATGAGCAGCTCGCGGTCATCCACGTCGCGCTGGGCGCCGTGCAACTCGTCGGCGATTGCCAAGGCTGCGAGCACTGCCACTCGCTGCGTGTCCACCGTGGAAGTGGCGCGGGCCACGGCGCGCATCTTTTCATCCACGAAGTCGGCCAGTTTCATCACGTAGGCTTCGTCCAAATCTCCATGAATGGTGTACATCTGGCCAAAAATTTGTGCTTTGACAGGCATACGCATAAAAACCGTTCCCCGGTGAGGGTGGCTCGGCCAAGATAACACACTGAGTAGGGGACGGCATGGCACGGTTAAGGCCGTTGTATAAAAGGTACGGTACTAAGCAGTACGCAGTTGGGCGCCGACCGTCTTTTCCAACGCGGTCACGATACGCGAGCAGATGTCGCTGATCTGCCCGTCCGTCAAGGTCCCTTCGCGGCTTTGCAAAGCGATTTTCACCAGGAGTGAATATTTGCCCGCCGGGACATTTTTGCCGCGGAACAAGTCGGCCGTTTCGATGGACACGATTTCGGGAATGTTTAAGGATGAAATGCACTTCGCAACATCGGAAAATTTCGTTCCCTCGGAAAGCAACAACGAGAAATCGCGCTCGACCGCCGGAAAACGCGGGATGGGTTGGTAGCGCCGGGAATTTTTGACGCCGTAGAAAGAGCAATAAAACGGACCGAGATTTATTTCCGCAAAGAAAATATCCTGCCGTAATTTCAGGCGCTCCCCGACGCGCCTGGAAAGATGTCCGGCGACTCCAAGCGGTTCGGCGTTCAGAAAGATCGCCGCCCGCCGTGCGGGATCCAGCCATTCTGTGGCGGTCTCTTCCCAACGCAGGCCGCCGGCCAGCGACCCAAGATTATCGAGGTCGCCCTTCAAATCGGCGAAGGAATAATCGCGCTCGGAGTCGTACAAACCTTTTTCGCGAGCGGCGCCGGTGGCGCCCATGGTGAGCACGCGAGTTTCCACGGGCTGCGCGCCATTCAAGCGATAGTGATGGCCGATTTCGAAAAGGCGCACGTTGCGCTGGCCGTGATTCAGATTCCATTCCAGCGCCGCAGCCATGCTGACGGTTCCGGTGGAGCGAAGCACCCCGGCTTCCTCGGAAAGCGGATTGACAAGCCGAGCCGGTTGCACTCCAGCGGGGCGGAACAGCAGATCACGCTGTTCGTCGACGTGCGGGATGGTCAGAATTTCGCGATAACCCAAGCCGATCAATCGTTCGCGGACACGCATTTCCGCTTCGTAATGCGGAAGCCGCGCGGCGCCTTGGCGAGCGGCAGGCAAGCGCGGCGGAAACTTATCGAATCCGTAGATGCGCGCGATTTCTTCGATGAGATCGATCTCGCGGGATACTTCCGCGCGCCAGGAAGGTTGCGTGCATTCCCACACAGCGAGGATCGAGCCGGCTGTGCCGCGTTGCTGATCGACGCGCACTGGAGCGAAGCCGAGCGCACCGAGTATGGATTCAATTTCCTTGTCCGGAACGTCGGCGCCCATCACGCGTAAAAGTTCGGCGCGTGTGACCTGAATCTTTGCGGGCGCCCGCTTGCCGGGATAAATGTCCACAACCCCCGCAAGCAATTCCCCGCCGGCGAGCTGCAAAATCAATTCGGCACAGCGGCGCGAAGCCACTTCCGCCATTTCCGGGTCGGCCCCGCGCGCAAAACGCGTGGAGGCCTCGGTGTGCAGCTTGAGGGCGCGAGTGGCGCGCCGAATGGCGATGGGGTCGAACCACGCGCACTCGATCAAAACATTTTTCGTGGAGAAAGAGATTTCCGTATCGGCGCCGCCCATAATGCCGCCAATGCCCACCACTCCCGAGCCGTCGCCGTCACAGATCACACAAGTGCCGGGATCGAGCTGGCGCTCCAGGCCATCGAGGGTCTTGAGTTTTTCTTTCGTCGCGGCCCGCACGACGATGGAGTGGTCGCGCAATTTATCGTAATCGAAGGTATGGAGTGGGTGGCCAAGCTCCAGCATCACGTAGTTGGAAACGTCCACGACATTATTGATGCTGGCCACGCCGCTGGCTTCCAGCCGGTCTTTGAGCCACGCGGGCGAAGGCTGGATTTTCACCCCACGAATCACCCGCGCGGTGAAACGGCCGCACAGTTCCGGCGAACGAATTTCCACTTTTGCGGCGCCGGAAACTTTCACCTGGGATTCCACAGGCTTGGGCGAAACGGGTTTTAGAGGAAGTTTGTAAAGAGCGCCGACTTCGCGCGCGATGCCGTAATGGCTGAGGCAATCGGGGCGATTGGAAGTGACTTCGGCGTCGATCACCGCGCCGTGAGCACCATTTTCCACGCCGCCAACGTTCGTGCCCGATAGCGCGAGACGTGAAGCGAGCTCCTCCGGCGAAGCGCTGATGGCCACAAAATCCTGCAGCCATTTGTAGACGACTTTCACGAGGATTTACCGCCCGGATCCAGTTGACCGAGATACACCCAGGTCGAAAAGTCCATGCGCACGTGATTATCGTGTTGGTGCGTGGCGAACAGGCGATCGAGTTCCGCCATCATCGGAGCGAAATTCGCTTGGCCTTCTGCCGGCGCGTAGGAACTGCTGCGCAGTCGTCCGCGCAATCCCGCGAGATCAAAAATCTGGTGGTTGGGAATTTCACGCGTGAGAAAGTTGTCGTGGTCGAAGAACGCGCGAATATCGTCGTGTTGCGGATAGGAGTCTTTGACTCGAGTGTAATCCGTGCCGAAGCGCACCAGCAGCTCTTCGTAAGCCTGGGCGAATAGTGATTCCGCCGTGCTGCGATCATTCCACACGATGGCGACCCATCCATGCGGCCGCAGGATGCGCGAAAATTCGCGGCGCGTGGGTTGCGCATCGAACCAGTGGAAAGCCTGCCCGGCAGTCACAAAGCTGACGCTGGAATCGTCGAGTGTCGTGGCTTCCGCCGATCCTTCGACACTGGTGAAGCGCGGATAGGCCGCGAGATAATCCTCTCCGGCTTCGCGCATTTCCTTGTTGGGCTCCACGCCGAACACGGCGTTGCCATTTTTCAGAAAAAGCTCAGTGAGAAATCCCGTACCCGAACCGATGTCCGCGATCGCCTGGGAAGGAGAAAGCAGGCAGTGCCGCTGCAGAAGCTCGAGCACCCCCGCCGGATAACGCGGCCGGTAGCGCAGATAATCGGCCACGCGATTCGAAAAGCGATTTTTGGAATCCGTAAACGTCACGCTGCGAGACGCCCCACTCATGGAAATTGCCGCAAAAAACGCACATCGTTCTGAAAGAACACCTGAATGTCGTCGATGCCGTATTTCAGCATGGCCAGCCGGTCGATCCCGATGCCGAAGGCAAAGCCGCTAACCTTTTTAGGATCGTAATTCACGAAGCCGTACACCGCGGGATCCACCATGCCGGCGCCGAAAAGCTCGATCCACCCGGATCCCTTGCACTTCGAACAGGTCCCGCCGGAAGCATTCGTGCCTTTTCCGCCGCAGAACACGCACGTCGCGTCGAACTCCACCGACGGTTCGGTAAACGGAAAGTAGCTCGGACGGAATCGTGTTTTTACTCCGGCGCCGAAGAACTGCTTCACGAAATACTCGATGGTGCCGGTGAAATCGCAAAAAGTAATGTCGCTATCGACGGCCAGCCCTTCAATCTGGTGAAACATAAAGGAATGCGTCGCATCCGGATTGTCGCGGCGGTAGACCTTCCCGGGTACGATCACGCGCACCGGCGGCCGCGTTTTTTCCATGGTGCGGATTTGCACCGGCGAGGTGTGGGTGCGCAACAGCAGGCTGTTGCCCACGGATTTTCCGGGCGAGGGCGGCAGCTCCAGATAAAAAGTGTCCATGTCATCGCGCACCGGGTGGAATTCGGGAATATTGAGCGCCTCGAAATTGTAGTAGGGCGTTTCGATCTCCGGGCCTTCCGCGACGGAAAAGCCGATGGAGACAAAAATATCTTCGATTTCCTGGAAGACCTGCCGAATTAGGTGACGGGAGCCCACCGGGCGCACGACGCCGGGCAGAGAAAGGTCGACGCGCTCACGGTTCAACGCCGAAGACGCAGCGCCGGATTCAGCCATGGCGCGCAACTCTTCGATTTTGGATTCCACGTGCGCGCGCAATTGATTCAATGCCGCGCCCACGGCCGGTTTCAGAGCGGGCGCAGCGGGCTTCAACCAGTTGTCGGTAATCTGCGTAAGCACCCCGGATTTGCGCCCGAGCCACGCATCGCGGAAATGCTTCCAGGACTCTTCATTTTGCACCTGCGTGGATTCGCCGTCGAAGCGCGAGCGCACCTGCACGAAGAGCGGCGCGACCTCTCCAGGCTGCGCGACGCCGAGGTCAGCGAGCTTTTGCGCGGCGATATTGTCGGCAGGACTCATGGATCGCTAGTGTGGCTCAAAACGATCATCCGCCGCCCGCAAATTGACAGGCGGCAGAGATGCGCTTTGCGCAAAGAAAATACTACGCGCTTTTCTTTTTCTTTTGAGGCGGAGCGGCCGCTTTGGCCTGCTCCGCAAGCACGGTGAACGCCGCGGCATCCTTCACCGCCATGTCCGCCAGAATCTTGCGATCCAGATCCACGCCGGCAGCCTTGAGGCCATGAATCAGCTGGCCGTAGGTGATCCCGTTCAATCGCGCCGCCGCGCCGATGCGCTGAATCCACAAGCGCCGATACTGGCGCTTCTTGACGCGCCGGTCGCGAAACGCATAGCGGTCCGCGCGATTGGCGGCTTCCTGCGCCGACTGGTACAGCTTGCTCTTGGTGAGAAAAAAGCCCTTGGTGCGCTTGAGATACTTCTTACGCCGCGCACGGCGCTTGGTGCCGCGTTTAACGCGTGCCATCTGGGTTTCTCCTTAAAAAATCGGGAGGCAAAAGGTTGCGCGAACGCGCGGGAACACGCGTGCGGCAACGGGTTTGTCTCCGGTATGAATTACTGCCGCGTGCTGCCTCGCCGCGAGGCGAAAGCATTTGCGGCTGATCGGCCGGCAGGCACCCGTGAAGCGCTGCCTGGCTCGATGTCGCTCCGCGATGAGCGAAACGACGTGCGGGCTTGCGCCCGGCTTTTTGTTGCAACGGCTTCAGCTTCGATGAATTGAAGCTGAAATCTTTTGGCCTGACCTCAGGCTAAGCGTACGGAAGCAGCAGCTTCACGTTCGCCTTGTCCGCGGCGTTCACCAGCGTGAGCTTCTTCAGCTTGCGCATGCGGCCCGGCGCCTTGGTTCCGAGCAGGTGGCGCTTACCCGAATGCATGCGAAGAATCTTCCCGGTGGCGGTCACCTTGAAGCGTTTCTTGGCGCCCCGGTGAGTCTTCAACTTCATCTTGGGGTTGGAACGATTTCTGGGCATCTCGAAAATCCTCTCACTTCAAATTCTTTTTACGGAGCGCCGTTGTCCGGCGCGTTTTTACTGAGATTGCTGCGCGTTAGCCGGCTGTCCCGCGGGCTTGCTCGCGGGAGCGCCTTTTTTGGGCGCCAACAACGCCACTAAAACATTGCCTTCCATGCGCGGCATGGTCTCGACCTGGCCATTTTCGCCGATTTCGCCCAGTAAGCGGGTCATCTTCGCGCGGCCGACTTCCTGGTGCGCCATTTCCCGGCCACGATGAAAAATCATGGCGCGAACCTTGTGGCCTTCTCCCAGGAAGCGGATGATCTGATTCTTGCGAACCTGATAATCGTGTTCCGCGGTAGCCGGGCGAAATTTCACTTCCTTGAGCTGCGAGCCGCGGCTGCTTTTGCGCTGTTCGTGCGCTTTTTTGTTGGCCTGGTAAAGATATTTGCCGTAATCGGTGATCTTGCAAACCGGCGGATCGGCGGTGGGCGAGATTTCCACCAAGTCCAAACCTTTTTCCTTCGCCATTTTTATGGCTTCGAACGGCTGCATGACGCCCAGCTGGCCGCCTTCTTCATCGATAACCCGGATTTCACGCGCCCGGATGCGTTCATTCACGCGGATGCGGTCGCTCTGCCGGAAAGTACGTTCTGCGATATTTCCCCCTAATCCTGAGGAGCTGCTGTGGGGACGGAAACCACAGGCCCGAAAAATAAGCCCGAACCTCATAGCACAAAAGTGCTATGGGACGGGCTTCAAAGTATAGCACGCACGCGCGGTCACGGGACAAGGCTGAAAAACGCCGCTGAATCTGACTTCAATTTCGAATGGTTGAAAACGGCGTCGCGGCAATCTGGCAACGACGTCAACGCCTGACAAACCTCAACGCTGGCGCAATCGCGATTCGCCTTTGGAAGAGGACTTCTGGCGGTACAGCGCGTTGTCGGCGGCCCCCAACAGCCCATCGATGCTGCGGCCATCCTGCGGGAACACTGCCACGCCGGCACTGACGGAAATAGCGGGCGATTCGCCGTCGTTGCTTACACGCTCGGAGATTCGTTGGGCGACGCACAGCGCCGCTTCCATCTCCGTTTCGGGCAGCACCAGCACAAATTCGTCTCCTCCGTAACGCGCCGCGGTGTCAATTTCGCGACAATGAACCCGAAGAGTCTCTGCCAGACGGCACAGCGCGCGGCTTCCTACCACGTGACCGTGAGCGTCGTTGAGTTTTTTTAATCCATCCAGGTCGATCAGCAGCACGGCAAAGGACCTTCCGATGCGTCCGTATCGTTTGATTTCGAAATCCAGCGTGTCGAGGAGCCGCCGGTAGTTGGCGAGTCCAGTCAGCGCATCCGTGATGGCCAGCTGGCGCACGTGCTCCTCGGCGCGCTTGTGCGCCGTGGCTTCGGCGGCCAGCGCCAGAACCGCCAGGGCGGTAATGCCGATGAACGCCTGCAGCAGCAGAAGCGAGGTGTTTTGAGAATCGGTTGAAAACGGGCCAAAACCGTGCAACGTCCCCCACGTTGCGATGGCCGACAAAACAAAAATTGCCGTGGCCGCGTTGCGGCGGCCATACCGGAACGCCGCCCAGATCAGAAAAGGGGTGCAAAGGTATTCCAGCGGATAATTTTTCAGCGTGGAGTGAAAGCGCCCGCCGAATATGATCCAGCCGGTGAACGATAGACCGAGAAATAATGACGAGAGCTCGATCATTTTCTCTCGTGTCCAATTCACGCGCGGATTCTCGTGCCACAACAGCAGAACCGGCGTGACCACGATGGCCCCCACCGCATCGCCCAGCCACCAGGTACACCAGATGGAGCCGTACTTCGTCAGCTCCGCGATTCCGCCCAGCACCAGCGTGCTTACGCCGATGGTGGCCGAGACCGTGGTGCTTACCATTGCCGCCAGCAAGCCAAATTTGAAAATGTCCTGCGCGCGTTCGAATACGTGCCGGCCGCCCGCAAAACGGCTGATCAGGTAGCACCCCACTACGCCTTCGAGCGTATTTCCGGTGGCGATGCCGATGGAGGTGGCCAACGACCCCGCGGTGGTGATGTTCACCAGGAACGCCCCCGTAAAGATCGCCGGCCAGGCGCGATAACCGAGAATCAGGAATGTTGCCAGCGCGATTCCGGTGCAAGGCCAGACGGCCGTGGCGCTGGCATGTATCGACGCGAGCTGCAGCCCCAGCTTCCCGGCGACAAAGTAGACGCCGGCCAGGGTGGACAAGGCGACCAGCTCTTTTAGAAATCGTGAACGGAGCATATTGGGTTCTCCGCGGCACAGGAGAGGGACGGTCACCGGGGCGCGTTAAGAGGTCTTGACGACTCTCAGGTCTGGAAGCCCAAACCAGGCATCGTAACTTCTAATTTTACCGGGGCGTGCCAAAACGGGACAAGTCCAGGTGTCATATCCTGCAAGGCGCAGGTTAAACAGTTAGTTACGTTGCAACCCACTTATTCGCAGCGAGTCGATGACTCGGGAAGCCGGGAGCACTTAGGCCCGAAACGGTGTACGTTGAACCAGATGCCAATGGGATAAAACCAATTAAAGAAAACGGTCCAGCGAAATCGTAAAACGATGCGGAGCGGCCCGTCTCAGCCATCACTAGGTTTTTCGACACAAAATACAGCGCGTAAAAAAGACAGAACCTTCGCCGCCGTCGGCAAGGACGGGCCTGGCTAGAGGGTAACTACGAACCCGATTTTTGCTCCACTTCCTGTTTCAGCGACTCGATAACTTCCGGCAGCGGTCTGGGGCCGAGGTCGCCTTTGCTACGGTGACGGACGGAGACGGTGCCGGCCTCCGATTCCTTGGGGCCGACCACCAGCATGTAGGGAATTTTCTGCAACTGCGCATCGCGAATCTTGGCGGGCAGTTTTTCGTTGCGGTCGTCGAGGTGCACCCGCAGGCCGTGGCGCTTCAACGTTTCGGTAACGTGTTTGGAGTAATCGGCAACTTTCTCGCTGACCGGGCACACCGCCACCTGCACCGGCGCGAGCCACAGCGGAAAGGCTCCAGCGTAGTGCTCGATCAGGATGCCGAAGAAACGTTCGACTGAGCCGAGCAACGCGCGGTGAACCATCAAGGGCTCATGCTTGGCGCCGTCTTCGCCGATGAATTCCAGGCCGAAGCGCGCGGGCAGATTAAAATCAAACTGCACGGTGGTCAACTGCCAGGGCCGGCCGATGGCGTCGATCAGTTTGATGTCAATCTTCGGGCCGTAGAATGCCGCTTCGCCCGACATCGTTTTGAACGGCACGTTCATGCGCGTCATGGTGGCGGCGAGTGCGGCGGTGGCGCGGTGCCAATCTTCGGGCTTGCCGGCGTAGTTTTCCGGATGCGCGGAATCCCAATCGGAGAGCTCCACCTCAAATTTGTCGAAGCCAAAAGTTTTCATCACCGCAAAAGCAAAATCGACGCAAGCCTCCACTTCGCTTTCGATCTGCGACGGCATGCAGAAAATGTGCGCGTCGTCCTGTGTAAAGCCGCGCACGCGCAGCAGCCCGTGCAGCACGCCGCTGCGTTCATAGCGGTAAACGGTGCCAAGCTCCGCGAGGCGCACCGGCAAATCGCGATAACTTTTCATCCTGGCCTTGTAGATGAGAATGTGGCCGGGGCAATTCATGGGCTTTAACTGGTAATCGGCCTTTTCGACTTCCACCGGCTGGAACATGTTGTCCCGGTAATATCCGGTGTGCCCGCTGGTCTTCCAGAGGTCCAGAAGCATGATGTGCGGGGTGTAAACCAGATCATAGCCGCGGCGCAAAAGTTCGTCGCGCAGCCAGTCCTCGATGATTTTGCGAATCAGCCCGCCCTTGGGATGCCAGAAAATCAGCCCCGGCCCGGCTTCCTCCTGGATGCTGAAGAGGTCAAGCTCCGTGCCGAGCTTGCGATGGTCGCGGCGCTTGGCTTCTTCCAGGCGGTGAAGATATTCGTCGAGTTCTTTCTGGGTGTAAAACGCGGCGGCGTAAATGCGCTGCAGCTGCGGATTGCCTTCCTGGCCTTTCCAGTAGGCGCCCGCGACGTTCATCAATTTGAAGGCGGTGATGCGCTTGGTGGAAGGAATGTGCGGACCGCGGCAGAAATCGATAAATTTTCCGGTGGTGTAGAAAGAGACCATCGGCTCGGTGGCTTTTTCTTCCACCAGCTCGCACTTGAACGTCTGATTGGTTTTTCTGTACAGCTCGAGAGCTTCGGGCTTGGGCAGCAGCTTGCGCTCGTTGGGCAAATCCTGCGCGGCCAACTGGCGCATCTTGGCCTCGATTTTCACCAGGTCTTCCTGGGTGAAGGGCTCCGCGCGTAGAAATTCGTAGAAAAATCCGGTATCGATCGGCGGGCCGATGCCCAGTTTCACGTCGGGGAAAAGCTCCGTAACCGCGGCGGCCAGCAGGTGCGCGGCGGAATGGCGGAAAACGTACAGCGCGTCGGGGTCCTTGTCGGTGAGGATTTGCAGCCGGACGTCGTGATCGAGCGGACGGCGCAGGTCAATCAGCTCGCCGGCCTCGGAGGCGTTGGCATCAGGTACGCCGTTCCCGGCAGTGACGCGCGCGACGAGGGCGGCATCGGCCAGGCGTGGAGATATTTTGCGCGCGATCTCGGCCGGAGTGGTGCCCTTGGGCACTTCCTGAACTTTGCCGTCGGGCAATGTAACGTGAATCTGGTTCATGTATCTCGTCACCTGGAAGGAGAAGATCCAGCTTATCGGCGGCCAGCACCGTGGTCAAGGAAAGTGCGCGGTAAAATTCCCAGTGACGATTTTAGGCGTTATTTTGCCGTGGCGATTTCTTCCACGATGGCGGCGATGGCCGCGCTGGGATCGCTGGCTGCAAGTATGGGGCGGCCCACCACGATGAAGTCCGCTCCCGCTCGAATGGCTTCGGTGGGAGTGGCGGTGCGCGCCTGGTCGTCGCTCTTCGCTGAAACAGACTTCTCTTTGGGGCGGACACCCGGCGTGACGATCAGAAATTCGCGCCCGCACGCTTTACGAATCGCGCGCGCTTCCTGTACCGATGCAACCACGCCATCCACTCCGGATTTTTGTGCCAGGCGAGCGAGCCGGGTCACGCGATCTCGCGCTGGTCCGACCACGCCAACTTCTCGCAAGGACTTGTCATTCATGCTGGTCAAGACGGTGACAGCAAGCAGGCGCGGCCGGTCGGCGCCCATGGCGACGCCGGCGCTGATCGCTTGTACCGCCGCCTGCAGCATGGCCGCGCCGCCCAGCGCGTGCACGTTGAGCAGCTCGACGCCAGGCAACGACGCGGCGCACAGAACTGATCCCGCCACGGTGTTGGGAATGTCGTGAAATTTCAGGTCGAGAAAAATGCCGACGCCCAGGGCGGAGATTTCTTTGACGGCTGCCGGTCCGGCGGCGGTAAAGAGCTGGCTGCCGATTTTGAACATGCCCACGAGCGGGGCGATCTGCCTGGCAAACTTCAGCGCGGTGGGTAACGAATCGAAGTCGAGGGCGACGATCAGGCTGCTTCGCGGATGGGCGTCAAAGGTCACGTTTTGTGGCCCCGACTTTCCAGCCGGAGCCTAGGGCTGCTGCGGAAGCTGCATCAGTTCGAGCCGGACCTTGCTTACTCCGGTTTTGGTCAGGCCGATTTTGCGTGCTACGCGATAGGATACATCAATTTCGCGCCCTTCCTGGTAAGGACCGCGGTCATTGATGCGCACCACCTCGAACTTATGGTTTCGGGGATTGACGACGCGCACGATAGACCCGAAAGGCAGGGTTGGGTGGGCGGCGGTAAGGGCCTCGGAGTCGAACTCCTCCCCGTTGGCGGTCTTACGGCCGTCAAAATCGTCGCCATACCAACTGGCGTTGCCAACCCAGGTCTTGATAGGTTTCACCGGCTCGTTGGAACGGGCGACCAACGGGGCGTCGATGGACTGGGCGGCCAGGAACATGACCGGCACCCAGAGCAAAGCAGCCCAGAGGAGCTGGATAGGTCGTATCGAGTTGTGTCTTTTGCGCAACATCATACCGAAAAGTGTATCAGCCTAGCCGCGTTCGGTCAATTCAACTTTGGTACCAAACTATCAGTTAAATCCTTTATATTCCTAGACTTAGAATATAATACTCTCTTCTGAAGTCCCTCGAAGAGCCGCTCGGTGGCGGCCGGTCTGACAAAGGTAGCTGTGCCTACCTGAACTGCTGAAGCACCTACTGCCAAGTATTGAAGCACATCGCCCACCGTTTCTATCCCTCCCAAACCGATGATCGGAATACCCACAACCTTAGACGCCTCCCACACCAATCGGAGGGTAATCGGACGGATTGCCGGCCCCGAAAGTCCGCCCGTCTGGCACCCTATCCGGGACTTACCAGTGGCGGGATCGAGAGCCATCGCCGGGTAGGTATTGGCGATGGTTAGCGCGTCCGCCCCGGCATCCTGTGCCGCCTGGGCTATAACCCTAATATCCGTAACGAGCGGCGAGAGCTTAACCCAAAGCGGCCTCGCCGTCGCCACCTTCTTTGCGATTCCCACAACTTGAGAAATGAGGTTGGGATCGCTCCCAAATTGGATGCCGCCCTGCTTTACGTTGGGGCAGGAAATATTCAGCTCGTAACCGGCCAGTCCCGGCGCGTCTTCCAGGATGCGGATGACCTCGGCATATTCCTCAGGTGAATACCCGAAGACATTGGCGAACGCCAACGTATCGTAGTTTCTTATTAGCGGAAGTTTTTCCGCCACGAACGCCCGAACCCCGATATTTTGGAGGCCGACGGCGTTCAACATACCGGAAGGAGTTTCGCAAAGGCGGGGAGGAGGAGAACCTTGTAGCGGAGTGAGGGAAAGCCCTTTAGTAACGAAGCCGCCGATTTTGCTCAGATTGACGAGGTGAGCAAACTCGACGCCGTAACCGAAGGTACCGCTGGCAGCAATAATGGGATTGCGCAGGCGCAGAGCGCCGAGGTTTACGCTGAGATCGACAGGACCAGCTGAAGTCACATCGCGGGCAGGATAGCACGAAGAGCAGAAGAGGGCGCGAATTTCCAGTTCGTGAAAAGAGCCTGCCTGTAAATCCTTTTTTATTGGCGAGCAGGATTTGCCGCAGCGCCGGAGGCATCGAGAGCTTCCCGCAGGGTGCGACCATCGCTTACGGCCAGGGTGATGCCGCAGAGAGTGGCGAGCGTAACCGCAATGTCCGCGGGTGTGGCCGATTCAAAATATTCTCCAGGACGAATTCCCCAGCCCATCAGAAGCACCGGCACGCGCTGATCGTAGTAATACGGGCTGCCGTGAGAAGTGCCGCCGCGGACTGGCGTGCCGGGTTGCGAGTAATCCCAGATCCAATATGGTTTCGGAACGATGAGCAAATCGCCGCTGCGCCGTTTAAAGAATCCCGCGGCTTCCGCGGAACGGATGGGGTTTTGTGTGGCGGGCCGCCCTTCCACTTCTTCGGATTGGTACACTTTCAAGACTCCGGGCACGCCTTGGATGGCATCGAGAACCGCCTGCAGAGCGCGCAGGTCAGCTTTCAGTTTGGAATAGGTGTCCGGAGTGAAGTACACATCGGCGCCGCCAACGTCCGCAACCGACGGTTTTGCATAGTGAAAAGGATTGAGCGCCTGCTCGATGCGCGATTTTACTTCGGCAAGATTCAGGCGGCCGGCGTCGATGCCAATTTTGCGCAACTCTTCGGGTATGGGCGCGACACCGTGGTCGGCACTGAAGGCCACAACATAGTTTCCACGGCCCACGGTTTTGTCCAAATGCGCAAAAAATACAGCCAAGTCGCGGTCCAGGCGGGCCAGTTCATCCTGCAGTTCCCAACTGCCCGGACCAAAGGTATGCCCCACGTAATCGACGGAAGAAAAGCTCACCCCAAGAAAATCGGTGGCGGCGCCTTGGCCGAGACGCAGCTGATCCACCGCAGCTTCGGCCATTTGCGCGAGATATGTTTCCGCGAATGGACTAGTAGCCCATTGGAAATAAAACGCCGGATCGGGGCCCTTGCTGACGGCAGTTCCGCGTAAAGGGTGAGGGAAAGCCGCGCCGTAGCCCGGAGGAGGGTCGGCCCCGGCGGCGATTTTTTCATACATGTATTCTGAATCCGGCAGAAGAGGAGTCCAGGTCTTGCCGAAGTCAGCGGCGACAGGGTGAGCTTTCACAAATTCGGCGATGAACGGAACCTGGGGATACGCGCTGGAGGTGATCCAGCCACCGGTGGCGCCATCGAACCACGTCACCGCGTCGCCCTGATGTCCCGCCAAGGTAATCGCCGCGCGCGCTTTCAACGACATGGTTACGATGCGCGATCCCGCCCCTCCCTGAAATTTTAATTCGTCGGCAAATGAAGGCACGAGCATCCTGGCGGCGCTATCTCCAGGCGAAGAGGGAGGCGCGGGGGCCGCCGCCGCAGTGGAAGCGTAGGGGATGTTCTTAACCGCGGGATCCGAAGTGCAGGTCACTTCCTTCTGCTGCTCGCGATCCCACCATTCATTGGTGACCAGGCCGTGAGTGGCCGGTAGAGCGCCGGTGGAAATGGTCGCATGCCCCACGCATGTTTCCGTGTTGGCGTAGGGGTAGGCCGCGTCGTGGAACCATGCGCCTTCGTTGACGAGGCGCTTCAGGCCGCCGCTCCATTGATGTTGAAATCTGTCGATATAATCGCCGCGCATCTGATCAACAACCAGTATGACCACGAGCTTCGGGCGCGCAGGGCTGGAGGGGGTTTTTATCTCCGCCGATGTTCGCGGAGAAGATTGTTGCGCCGGGGCCGGCACGGCCAAAACGAAAACGGCGAGAAACACCAGAAGTAAGGGCGCGTGGGCGTTTTTTTTTGCAGAGATCCGCACCGCCAGCGTTCCCAGGTTCACGATAAAATGCTCCTCTCGAATGACTGGGCAGTCTAACATCCAATTTAACATTCAAAGTGGCAACCAGAGTGGTATCCAGCCCGCCCGACGGTTCGATTGGCCGGTTCGCGGCCAGCAGTGATAGGATTACGCGAAGCATGCGAATTGTTGAGAAGTCGCAACTGATGTCTCCGTCGGAAATCGACCGCACCATTCAGCGGCTGGCGCACGAAATTGTGGAGAAGTCTGGCGGCACCAAGCACCTCGCGTTAATCGGAGTGCGGCGCCGCGGCGTGCCGCTGGCCCAGCGAATCGCCAAAGCGATGCGCGGGATCGATGGCGTGGAAGTGCCGGTGGGCACGCTGGACATTACCCTGTACCGCGACGATCTTTCGAAAGTAGCCTCGCACGCGGTGCTGCAATCCTCGGATATTTCGTTTGGCGTGGATAACATGGACCTGGTGCTGGTGGATGATGTGTTGTACACCGGCCGGACGATTCGCGCGGCGATGAACGGATTGTTTGACCTGGGACGGCCAAAGCGGGTTTCGTTGTGCGTGCTGATCGACCGGGGCCACCGCGAAATGCCCATCGAGGCGCAGTACGTGGGGCGCAGCGTGCAAACCAGCGACACGGAAATTGTGGAAGTGCGGCTGCGCGAAATCGACGAGGAAGAGCGGGTGGTGCTCGTCGATCGCACGGAATTATAGAAAGTTTCACACAAGTGGAATCAAGCCGTCTTCGCTTGCGACCTTTGCGAGCGAGGAAGTTTGGCCGGCAGCTCCAAGTGACGATGTGACCTACCGCTTTCGCGATCTACTAGCCCTCGAACCGCTCAGCGCGGACG
The DNA here is from genome assembly GCA_036496505.1 of Candidatus Acidiferrum sp. Classification (GTDB taxonomy): domain Bacteria; phylum Acidobacteriota; class Terriglobia; order Acidiferrales; family UBA7541; genus Acidiferrum. Next base: position 26,151 of record DASXLA010000027.1, read on the forward strand.
AATTAACTTTTCTGCTGGACCAAAGCAAACTTTTCCAGGAAATTCAGCGGCATCCCCTCAAAAAATTGGCCACACTGCGCGGCAAGACCGTGGCGCTGGCGTTTTTTGAGAATTCCACGCGCACGCGCATCAGTTTCAATACGGCGGCATCGCGCCTGGGCGCGGATACGATGAATTTGCAGGCGGAAGCATCGAGCTTGAAAAAAGGCGAATCGCTTCTGGATACGGTGTACACGCTGAACGCCATGAAGCCGGATTGCCTAGTGATGCGTCACGCAGCCTCCGGAGCGGCGGACTTCGTGGCCCACAACCTGGACATCCCGGTGATCAATGCGGGAGACGGCACGCACGAGCATCCTTCGCAGGGTTTGCTGGATGCCTTGACCATCAGAGACCGGCGCGGCTCGATCGAAAATCTGAAAGTGACCATTCTGGGCGACATTCAACACAGCCGGGTGGCGCGATCCAACATTCACCTGCTCGGGAAATTCGGCTGCCAGTTCACCTTGTGCGGACCGGCCATGTGGGTGCCGAAAGAACTGGAGAAAATTGGCGCGCCGGGCACGGTGATCCGCCGCGTCGCGCGCATCGAGGAAGGGCTGGAAGGCGCGGACGTGATCCTGGTGCTGCGGGTGCAGACGGAGCGCATGTACGAGCCGACGCTTTCGGCGGAAGAATATATCCTGATGTACCAGTTGAATGCCGAGCGGCTGCGGCGCGCGAATCCGGAAGCCATTATCCTGCATCCCGGTCCCATGAATCGCGGCGTGGAAATTTCGCCGGAAGTCGCGGACGGAGCGCAGTCGTGCGTGCTGGAGCAGGTTACCAACGGGATTGCGGTGCGCATGGCGCTGCTGTTCCTGCTGATGTCTGGCTCGACGGAAGAGGGCGGCAATCCGGTGGCGGATGACGAGTCCAGCGGACGAGTTTCGGCCCCCCAGAAAAAGGAATCCACGCATGCTGCTGATTAAAAACGGGCGCGTCCTGGATCCCGCCGGGAAAATTGATGAACCGCGAGACATCCTACTGGACGGAGAAAAGATCGCGGAGACAGGAGCGCCGGGGAAAATCACGCGGGGGAAAGATGCGGAAGTCTTCGATGCCAGCGGATTGATTGTTGCGCCCGGATTCATCGACATGCATGTGCACCTGCGCGAACCGGGGCAGGAGTCTTCGGAAAGCATCGAGACCGGCACACGCGCAGCGGCGCGCGGCGGATTTACCGCGGTGTGCTGCATGCCGAATACCAAGCCGGTGAACGACAATGCCTCGGTGACGCGATTTATCGTGGACCGCGCAAAGTCGACGGGCAGCGTGCGGGTATGGCCCATCGGCGCGGCCTCGGTGGGAAGCAAGGGCGAAAACATCGCGGAAATTGCGGCGATGAAAGAAGCGGGCATCGTGGCGGTGTCGGATGACGGGCGGCCGATTGCGACGGCAAAGCTTGCGCGGCAGGTGATGGATTATTGCCAGTCGATGAACCTGGCGGTGATTGAACACGCCGAAGATATTTCGCTGGCGCATGGCGCGGTGATGCGCGAAGGAGTCACCTCCACACGGCTCGGGCTGCGGGGTATGCCTGCCGCGGCGGAATCGGTGTGCGTGGCGCGGGATGTTCAACTGGCGGAGTTAACCGGCGCGCGGCTGCACATCGCGCATTTGTCAGCGCGCGCTTCGCTGGAGCTGGTTCGCGGGGCCAAGCAGCGCGGCTTGAAAGTAAGTTGCGAGGTTACGCCCCACCACTTCACCTTGATCGATGAGGACGTGCAATACGACTCGCGCTTCAAGATGAATCCGCCGCTGGCGGCGCGGGAAGATCGCGAGGCGCTGCTGGCCGGGCTCGAGGACGGTACGGTTGACGCCATCGCGACGGATCATGCGCCGCACGAGCCGGCGTTGAAGGAGGTGGAGTTTGATCGCGCGCCATTCGGTATTCTGGGATTTGAGACGGCGCTGGGCTTGGCGCTGGAGCTGGTGCACAGCGGACGCATCTCGCTGATGCGCATGGTGGAGTTATTCACGAGCGGACCGGCGCGGGTGTTGGGAATGGAACGCAAGCTGGGCGTGGGAGAAATGGCGGACCTCACCATTTTTTCGACCGATCATGAATGGACGTACAAGGTGAAAGAGTCGGCGAGCAAATCCCGCAACTCACCGTTCGATGGACGCCACTTCAAAGGCGCGCCGATGGCGACGATTGTCGCCGGCAACGTGGTGTGGAAGAGGTAAGTTCCCCGCGGAAAAAAAAATCAGTGGGCCGTAGGTTCGGCGGCGGGATGCATGCCGTGCTGCGGAACCTCGTGGATACCGCGCGCGGGCGGCTCGGCGCGCAAGCGATAAAAGTGATCGAGGGGAATGCGGCCTTTTCCGATGGGGTAGCCCTTTTCGATGGCCTTGGTGACGTAGGCCTTGGCGAGCATGGCCGCCTCCGTCAGCGAGCGGCCGGAAGCAAGCAGCGCGGCAATGGCCGATGCAAACGTGCATCCGGTTCCATGATTGTTGTCGGCTTTCACTTTTTCGCCGCCGAGCGGAGTGAGATTTTCGCCGTCAAAGAGGATGTCGACGGCGCGCTCCATGTGGCCGCCCTTGACGACTACGGCGCGGGCACCCATCTCCACGATTTTTTTTGCGGCGGTCTCCATGTCAGCGATGGACTTGATGGCGAGCCCGGTCAGAACTTCCGCCTCAGGAACGTTCGGAGTGATGACGCTCGAGCGCTTCAGCAGTTCGGTCGCGACATACTTGATTCCGGCGGCGTCCAGGAGCTCCGCACCGCTGGATGATTTCATGACCGGGTCGTGGACAATGTGCGCGAACTTGTAGGTATCCAGAAATTCAGCGACGACCGCGGCGTTGCCGCGATTGCCGAGCATGCCGATCTTCACCGCGGAGATGTCGCAATCCTTGGCCAGCGCTTCCAGTTGTTCGCGCAACTCGGCGCTGGGGGTGTTGTGAACCGCCTGCACACCTTCGGTGCTCTGCACCGTCAGCGAAGTGATGGCCGCGACGCCGTAACAGCCATGAGCGGCGAAGGTTTTCAAATCCGCGGCAATGCCCGCACCGCAGCAAGGGTCAAATCCGGCGATGGTCAATAACAGAGGCGGAGCCATATTCATGTGGTTAGACATTTTTCTTGCTTAATCCCCGCGCGCTATTAGAGCGAGCGCGCAAAAACTGATCTCGTGTGCCGCGATTCCAAATTTCTTCAGAAATCAGCGCCACAAATTCGCGTCAATCAAAAATTGCCGGCCCGTTCCTGGAGAAATGACCAAAAACGTGCCGGCAACTGCGAATGTACGCGTGCGAAGTGCGGTGTGCAAGAAAAAATTTGTGAAAAAATGGAGACGGTCCGAAACTTCCGTCGGGCGATGGTGAGTGTTCAGGATCGAAACATTTTTTATGGGAAGAGGCCGCGCACAAGTGTGGCCTCGGCGACGCGGCTGACGGCAAGAATCATGGCGCCGGCGCGCGGCGGAACGTGATGCTTGCGCATGGTCTCCACCATTTCGTGAAAAGCACGCACGATGGTTTTTTGCAGGCGAGCATTGACTTCGTCCGCGTCCCACACGAGGCCCTGCTGATTTTGCACCCATTCAAAATAGCTGATGGTTACGCCGCCGGCGTTGGCGAGGATGTCCGGCAGCACGGTGATTCCGCGGCGCGCCAGGATTTCGTCCGCGTGCGGAGTGGTGGGTCCATTGGCGGCTTCGGCGACGATGCGCGCCTTGATGGCCTCGGCGTTGTTGAGGGTGATGACGTTTTCCAGGGCCGCGGGCACCAGGATGTCGCACTTCATGGTGAGCAATTCGTCGTTGGTGGTGCGTGACGCGCCGGGCATGCCGACGACCGTGCCGGAACGCTCCTTGTAGCGGAAGGCCTTGAGAGGATCAATGCCGCGCGAATTGGTGACGCCCCCGCGAGTATCGCTGAGCGCGACGATCTTGGCTTTCTTTTCCGCAAAGATTCGCGCCACGGTAGCGCCGGAGTGGCCAAAGCCCTGAATGGCGACGGTGGCGCCGCGCAACGGAATTTTCTTGAGCTTGCAGGCTTCTTCCACCACGGCGACCAACCCGCGCGCCATGGCTTCTTCGCGGCCGATGGAACCGCCGACGGACACGGGCTTGCCGGTCACCACGCCGTGCGCGGAATGCCCCACGGTCATCGCGTAGGTGTCCATCATCCAGGCCATGATCTGCGCGTCGGTGTAGACGTCCGGCGCGGGAATGTCCATGTTCGGCCCGATGAGCGGCAGAATTTCACTGGCATAACGACGCGTTACGCGCTCCAGCTCACTCTTGGACATTCGCTTGGGGTCGCAGTTCACGCCGCCTTGCGAGCCGCCGAAAGGAACGTTGACGGCCGCGGTTTTCCAGGTCATCCCGGCAGCCAAAGCTTTTATTTCGTCCAGCGTGACGTTGGGATGAAAACGGACGCCACCTTTGCTGGGGCCCCGGGAGATATTGTGCTGCACACGGTAGCCGGTAAGAACTTTCACCTGGCCGTTGTCCATTTTCGTGGGAATGGACACTTCCAGAATGCGCTTGGGAGTTCGCAAAATCTGACGCAGGCCGGGATCCAGTTTCAGAAATTCCGCCGCCATGTCGAATTGAATCTGGGCAATGCGAAAAGGATTCAGGTCCTCGCGCGGTGCGATGCGCGGCACCATGGGAGGTGCGCCAATCTGTCTTGTCGGGGCTGTGGGCTTTGCGACCGTGGCCATCGGCTCGGGTCCTTTCGTCAAGTCGGTTTCGTCAGAACGCTGCTTTAAAATTCAGGTGAAAGGGAATTTTCGTTACTTTATGCATTCGCCGCCAATTTCCGCGACGAGCTTAAATAGGTGTCGCGACAGGCCGGCGAACAGAAATGCAACAGCTCGCCATTTTGTCGAAGAGGAATGGCGAGGACTTCCGCGAGGTGCACGCCACAAACAGGATCGCGGACGAGAAGCCGCGCACCGGGAGCCGCATGTGGAGCGTGAGCAGAATCCACGGGATCAGCCGAGCGTGGAGGCTGCAACATGCTGGATATAAATCGACCCACGGCGCGGACACCCCACGAGACCACCACTACCCAGAACAAGAACCTGATCAAGCGAGAAAGAAAGATCATAACGTTTCACTTCAGCGCGTCTTGCGTCGATACCCGTCGATACAAGGTACAGGTGAAAGCCAGTTCCATCAATGCTGAGGAATTCCCTAAGCGGACGATGCCGGGAAACTCGCGATGGCACGCGGTGAGGCGAGTGTATGCAAGGTGAAAAGGGCGCGTCAAACGAAAAGGAGTGAATTCAATAAGTTGCGGGCTGGGGAGGAGGGGGCCGGTGTGCTTATGGAGGGTTGCTGCGGGCCGTAAGATATGCATTTTGAGTAACTTGTCAGCGTTCTGAAGGTTGGAGGGGCGAGTTATCCCGACCTAACCCTTTGGTATCTCCGAGGACGGAATTCGGTCGATGCCCATGTATGGGCGCAGCACATCCGGGATCAGGATGGAGCCGTCGGCCTGTTGGTAATTCTCGACGATGGCGATCCAGGTGCGGCCCACCGCCAGGCCCGAACCGTTGAGCGTGTGCACAAATTCACTCTTGCCTCCGCCGGAGGGCTTGAAACGGATGCCGGCGCGCCGCGATTGGAACGCTTCGCAATTCGAACAGGACGAAATTTCGCGGAATTCATTGGCGGAGGGCAGCCAAACTTCGATGTCGTAGGTCTTCGCGGAAGCAAAACCCATATCGCCGGTGCACAGCAACACCGTGCGGTAGTGCAGCCCAAGTTTCTGCAGGATGTTTTCCGCATCGCGCACCAGTGCTTCGTGTTCCTCGTAGCTTTTGTCGGGGCGCGTGAATTTGAAAAGCTCCACCTTTTGAAACTGGTGCTGGCGCAGGATGCCCCGGGTGTCTTTGCCCGCCGCGCCGGCTTCGGAACGGAAACAGGCGGTCCAGGCGGTGACAAAAATGGGAAGCCGGTCTTCGGGCAGAGTTTCATCGCGATAAAGATTATGAAGTTCGACTTCCGATGTGGGAGTCAGCCAGAAGTCCGTGTCCTGAACCTTGAACAGATCGGCGGCGAACTTGGGCAGCTGCCCGGAACCGGTGAGCGATGCGCTGTTTACCAGGAAGGGCGGAAGAATCTCGGTGTAGCCGTGTTCGCGGGTGTGCACGTCTAGAAAAAAATTGGCCAGCGCGCGCTCCAGCCGGGCGCCCCAGCTTTTGTACACCGCGAAACGCGCGCCGGTGATTTTGGCGGCGGCGGATAGATCGAGAATGCCGGCGCGTTCGCCGACTTCCCAGTGAGGGCGCGGGGTGAAGTCATACCTGGGCGGGGTGCCCCAGCGGCGCACTTCCACATTGTCGGCCGCACTGGAGCCCACCGGAACGCTGGAATGCGGCACGTTGGGAATGGTGAGCAGGAGTTGACGTTGTGTGTCGTCGAGTTCGGCGATGCGCTCATCGGACTGCTTGATGAGCTCGGAAACCTGCTTCATTTCGGCGATGATGGCGTCGGCGGACTGTTTTTCTTTTTTGAGGCGCGCGATTTCTTCGCTGGCTTTGTTGCGCTGAGCTTTGCGCTGCTCGTTTTTGGTGATGAGTTCGCGGCGTTCCTTGTCGAGCGCGCGGAAGGATTCAAGATCGAGAACGGTTCCACGCCGGGCAGCCATTGCGGCGAAGAAATCGAGGTGTTCACGAAAATAGGTAAGGTCATGCATGAAGTGGAAAGAATACTAGAGACGGGAGACCTGATACCAGAAAGTCGAAGATCGAACGCACGACATCGGGATACAGCCGGCGAGGCGCGGCCAAGGTTACCAAAGTACTTGTTCAGCGGTACTGTAAGGCCGGTGCGCGAAGTACCGGGTGCGATGGGACCGGCGGACCATCGACGCGTACAAAGCCTGAAGGCAGAATCGTAATTGTAATCGGGAGTTAGTGTCGTGCCTGCTGCTCGCGAGCGCAGCATCACGACTGAACAACCAAGCTAGCTTCGGATTGCATTTCCCTCCATCCCCACGCCCGAGCGGCCGGTGCCCCCACCGGCCGCTCTCTTTTTTACTCTCCAATTTTGCAGATACAGTTCCGGGAATACGAGAGGCGGCTCAAAATCATGGCCAGTCGCACGAAGCTCGGAAGCTTAGATCAAGCTTTGCCATGGATTCGAGAAGAGCGGATTTGGAAGGAGCGGGAGGCCAAAAATGAAAAAGGGGGCTGGTGCAAGCCCCCTTTTCTGAATTGACGCCCCAAAACCGGACACCGAGTCGAGGTTCGGATCCGGCCACCCCGGGAAGCCAATCTTTTTTAATGTTGCGGAGAGAAGAGCAAGTGATGTGCCAGCAAAGACCAGGACGGAATAACCCACGGAATAAATTGAAAACAAGACGGTTACGGTATTGTACGAGCATCGGGACACAAATCTGAATGTTAAATATCTACAAAATCTCACAGATTTTCAGCGCCACCTATGTTGTTTGGGAGTTTGCTGAAATCCAGGGCAAAAAGAATATCGATATTGCGTTTTCTAGAAGTTACGGCAGATGCGCTGGTTTCGATCTGCAGGAACGGCAGAAGCATCGTCTCCCTGGAGGTGTTCTTCTCGGAGACAGACGGGCGAAGAATGGGAGAGCCGGATTTCAGGCGCCGATGGACGCGCGCAAGGCGTCGGCGAGTGACTTACTGAAGCGCTGTACATCGGAGTCATGCTCAGCCTCCACCATGACGCGCGCGAGAGGCTCGGTGCCGGAGTAGCGAAGAACGATGCGCCCGGACTCGCCGAGAGCGGACTGCGCGTCGGTGAGCGCGCGGGAAACCTCAGGCAGAGAATCCAGCGGGGGCTTGGAACGGACTTTTACGTTCACGATAATTTGCGGGTAATCTTTCAAACCGGCAATCAATTCCGCGAGCCCGCCGTGCAGGGAAACGAGCGAGGCAATTTTCACGGCGGTGAGCAGGCCATCGCCGGCCGGGCTGTCGTCCAGAAAAATAATATGGCCGGACTGTTCGCCTCCGAGAACGCTACCGCTGCGCAGCATTTCTTCGAGAACGTAGCGATCGCCGACATCGGCGCGGGCCAGAGTGATATTTTCGCGGGCCAGCACACGCTCCAGGCCGAGGTTGGACATGGAGGTTCCGACGACCCGAGCGCCTTTCAATTGGTTTCGGGAGGTCAGGAAACGCGCGGCGGCGAGCATCACGCCGTCACCATTGACGATTTGTCCATCGGGGCAGGCAAAGAGGGCGCGATCGGCGTCGCCATCGAAGGCCACTCCAAGCGTGGCGCGTTGCGCGAGAACGGATTCGCGGAGCGCTTCCAGATGAAGCGAGCCGCAGCCGGCATTGATATTGCGTCCATCCGGAGAAACGCCGATGGCGATCACTTCCGCCCCAAGAGAGCGAAACAGCTCAGGGCCGAGCTTGTAGGCTGCGCCGTTGGCACAATCGAGAACGATCCGCAAGCCGTCGAGCTTCGCGCCTGAAATCACCCGGCCGCGCAGATAGGTCAAATATTCGGCGTCCAACGATTCATTGGCCACCAGGAGCGGCGCGGAAACGGGCGACTTGATCTTTTCACGGAGAGCGAGAATATCCGTTTCCAGGGCTTCTTCCGTGGCATCGGGGAATTTCATGCCCGCGTGCGAGAAAAGCTTTACGCCATTATCCTGAAACGGATTATGAGAAGCGGAGATGACCACGCCGGCTTCAAAATCATTCTGGCGAACGAGGCACGCGACTCCCGGCGTGGTAATGACCCCGGCGAAGGCTACCGAGGCACCGGCTTTTGCAAGCCCCGCGGCCAAAACCGCGGCAATGTGCGGTCCCGATTCGCGCGTGTCCATGCCGATAAGCGCGCGCGCGACGGAATGCCGGCGGTGGAGATAGGCGCCGAGGGCATGTCCGGTGGCAAAAAGAGTGGCATCGTCCAGCGGAGGTGTGCCGGGAACGCCGCGAATGCCGTCGGTGCCGAAAAGAGATT
>DASXLA010000028.1:0-1657 GCA_036496505.1 Candidatus Acidiferrum sp.
CGATCGCGTGGACGGAAGCGCCCGAGACGGTGGCCACGCTCGCGCGACAACGTTCCCGGTGGGCTTACGGCACACTGCAATGTCTCTGGAAACATCGCGACATGGTGTTCAACTGGAACTATCGCGCTCTCGGCTGGTTCAGTTTGCCCAGCATCTGGTTTTTCCAAATCATTCTCGTGGCCATCACGCCGATGGTGGATTTGTTCCTGCTGGCGTCATTGCCATTTGGTGTCTGGACCGCAGTGCTGCCATTCATCCTAATATTCCTGGCGATGGACGTGCTGCTTGCCACGCTCGCTTGCATGCTGGAGCGCGAGCCGCTTATTCGCGCCTGGCGCATCCTGCCAATGCGCCTGGTCTATCGACCGATGCTCAGTTACTGCGTGTGGAAAGCAATCCTGCGCGCCATCAAAGGCGCCTGGGTCAGCTGGGGAAAACTCGAGCGCACCGCCAGCGTACCGGTGCGTGCGTGATAGCGAATCCTTCGGTGGCGCACCGCCGCGCGTCCAACGTTTGGCAGAGCGAACGCGCCTTCGCGGTCACGCGATCACGTAAGCAAACCGGCTCGAAGGCAGCGTCTGATTTTGAGTAGAAGCCGAAACATTCTGCTTCATGGCGGGAAAAGTTAAGAATTCGACAATCTCCGGCTCGCCCATGTCCCGCGGATGCCGCTTGCGGTGGAATAGAATGAACCGCCGAATCCAGTCCAGATAACCTGCTCGGTGCGCAACTATAGCGCCGCGCGTTCGCATGAAAGTGCGAAGCTACTCGAGTAATTTAGGCTTGCTGGCAACAGCGGTTTGCCTTGTAATCCGTTCCAATTTCCCGCGACCGTAAATGATTTGCCCCTCAACTTCCAATCCAGAATTAGACGAAGAAATCTTCGTGGTTTTTTGCGAATCTTCGTCTACTTCTCGTTAGGCCTATGCGCCCCGGCGCCTTATTCGTTTTGCTCGCCATCACAGCCGCAAGTATCGCAGCCGCCGCAGAGCTGCTTCCATCGAAGGCGATACGCAACCCACCCGATGCTCAACTCAACGCGCCGGCATTGCACCTCCCCACGCCGAGGGCGACGGGTTGAGCGGCGTGACCAGCGACCGGGAATCGAACGCCTTCATTTCCGTGCCCGCCGCTTTTGTCGGCGGTGTGCCTATGACGCGAGCTATGAATCCGTGGGAAATGCCGGAAGCATCGACGTAACGACCACAGATCAATCCCTGGTCATTGATTCCGTTTAGCGATGTAAAGGTTGACCCAGGACCATCGAAAGTGAAGAAATTGTTTGGCGGGACAAAGAAGAGTCCATGAGTCACGCCTGAGCTGTCCGCATATCTGCCCACCACCCAGTTCCTATTGTTATCTCCAAACAGGATTGTCGCAACGGAGCCCGAAGGATCGATCGGGAAGTGCAGCGCCCCATTGGTATCCCGGTAGTAGCCGTGAAGGATTCCTGAGCTGTCTATATAGTATCCCACCACCAACTGCTTTGAATTATTGATCTCGTAAGCAAAGGTCGAGATAGCTGCGGGGACGCTAAACGACGTTATGGTTCCGCCAGCGCTGACGAACCCCTGGAAGATCCCGCTGCCGTCATCAAACCCGCCAGTAAACACGCCAAGATCGTTTATCCCAAGCACATCGGTGCTGACCGCGCCGG
>DASXLA010000029.1:0-15887 GCA_036496505.1 Candidatus Acidiferrum sp.
ATTTGCGCTCATCACCCACAACCATGGCGTTCAGCAGATATGGGCTGCTCTTCAGCAGGTTTTCAATCGGCTGCGGCGCAACGAATTTCCCCGCCGCCGTCTTGATCAGGTCTTTCTTTCGATCGGTAATGAACAGATAGCCGTCCGCATCCACGTAACCGATATCCCCGGTGCGAAACCACCCGTCTACGCTCAACACTTCGCGCGTCGCTTCCGGGTTCTTGAAGTATCCCGACATCACGCAAGGCCCGCGTACCACGATTTCTCCGTCATCCGCGATTTTAATTTCCACATTCGCGATTGCCTTGCCGGAGCTTCCGGCTCGATTTCGCGGATAGTTCGAACTCAACACCGGAGATGTCTCCGTCAAGCCATAACCCTGATAGATGGGGACGCCGATGGTCCAAAAAAATTCCGTGAGGTTTTTCGAGAGAGGTGCGCCCCCGGAAAATACCAGCCGCAGTCGGCCGCCGGTGCCTTGCCGGATCTTTGAATACACCAGCCGGTCGGCCAGTGCCCACTTTACCTTGGTCCCCAGCGGCGCTTCTTTTTCGCCGCACCGCCATTTCGCGGACGCGTTCGCCACGTTCATAGCCCAATCGAACAACTTTCGCCTCACACCTTTTGCTTTGCTTCCCTGCTCCACGATGCGGGTGTAAATTTTTTCGAACACTCGCGGCACGGCCGCCATGATTGTCGGGTGCAGCTCCAGCATCGCCTGCGAAATCTGCTCGACGGTTTCCACGTAAGCCACGGTCACGCCGTGAAACAGGTAACAGTAGTCGATCATTCGCCCATAGACGTGCGCCAGCGGCAAAAAAGACAAAGCCACATCAGTCGCTGCATCAAACTGCAATTCTTTGTGCGTGTCCGTTACGTTCGAACAAAAATTGTTGTGCGTCAGCATCACCCCCTTGGGCTCTCCCGTGGTGCCCGAGGTATAAATCAATGAGGCTAACTGTCCGGGCGCCACCTGGGACGCGCGCATCCGGTACGACGAAATATCCGCTCCACCCGCGCCGGCCACCAGCGTTTCGTAACGAAGGCACTCCGCCGGACGCTCCGTCCCGGCATCTGCCGCCACAATATGCTCCACGCCCACTAGCTCCGAACGGCAGCCCAGCAATTTCTGCAACTGACTCGCTCCGGACACGAACACAATTCTTGCCTCCGAATGATTCAGGATGTACGTCATCCGTTGTGGCGACTCGTTGAAATAAACGGGGACGCTGACGCCGCCGGCTCCGGTGATGGCGAAGTCCGCGGCATGCCACTCCGGACGATTCGCGGAGAAAATCCCCACGCGATCTCCGGCTTTCACTCCCAACTCGACCAGTGCGCTGGAAAGCCCCGCGACTCGCCGTAACAATTCGCTTGAAGAAATCGCTTCCCAGCGGCTCGTCTGCCGGAACATCTGGGCTCGCGGATTTGGCAACCGGTCGACGGCGTTTAGAAAATTGGAGGGAAGCGTTCCGTAATTCATTGGTGTTTCGACTGTACTCTAGCCAATTACCCCGTGCAATTGCACGTTCCACGGCGCGACGCGTTTCTGGTGTTTGAACGACCCCATTCTTCCTGCAACCTGTGCAAACGCCCGTGCGCTACGATAGTATGGGCGCTGAGCTTTTATGGCCCCACTTTCTCCTTCCTCTACGGTCCTCAGCTCTGTCGATCAGGGCCCCTTCAGATCCCCGCGTGGAACCACCCTCTCCTGCAAGGGTTGGCAACAGGAAGCCGCTCTTCGCATGTTGATGAACAATCTCGACCCCGAGGTTGCCGAAAAGCCCGCGGATCTGGTGGTCTATGGCGGTACCGGCAAAGCTGCTCGCAATTGGGAATGCTTCCACGCCATCGTTGCCTCCCTAAAATCCTTGGCTGCAGACGAAACCCTCCTCGTTCAATCTGGCAAACCCGTCGGCGTCTTTCGCACCCACGAGTACGCCCCTCGCGTATTGCTCTGCAACTCCAACCTCGTTGGCCACTGGAATAATTGGGAACGCTTCAACGAACTGGACCGCGCCGGCCTGATGATGTACGGCCAGATGACCGCGGGCAGCTGGATTTATATCGGCACGCAGGGAATCTTGCAGGGTACCTTCGAAACCTTCGCGGCGGTGGCCAGAAAACATTTTGGCGGAGATTTGGCCGGCAAGCTGGTGGTCACCGGCGGCATGGGCGGGATGGGTGGCGCGCAACCGCTGGCCGCCAGCATGAATGGAGCGGCGTTTCTGGGCGTCGATGTCGATCCCGAACGCATCAAACGCCGCGTCAAGACCGGCTATTGCGACGTGATGGTCACGAATCTGGTCGAAGCGCTGCGCATCCTCAAAAACGCGGTGCGCAAACGCGAGGCCACTTCCGTCGGGCTGGTGGGAAATTGCGCTGATATTATTCCTGAGCTCGCTCGCCGCGGCGTCGTTCCTGACGTTCTCACCGACCAGACCAGCGCGCACGATCCCCTCAATGGATACGTGCCCAATGGCATGAGCCTGAGCGCCGCCGCCGAACTTCGCCAAAAAAGTCCCGACGACTACGTCAAAAAATCTCTCGCCGCGATGGCCGCGCATGTTCAGGGCATGCTTGATTTACAAAACCTTGGCGCGATTACCTTCGATTACGGAAATAACATCCGCACATTTGCTTTCGAGCAGGGCCTCAAAAATGCGTACGATTTTCCCGGATTTGTGCCGGCCTATATTCGCCCGTTGTTTTGTGAAGGCAAGGGTCCCTTCCGGTGGGCAGCCCTCTCCGGCGAACCTTCCGATATTGCCCGCACCGATCAATTGGTCCTCGAGATGTTTCCTCGCGACGAGCATCTGAGCCGCTGGATCAAGCTCGCCCAAAAGCGTGTGCGTTTCCAGGGTCTCCCGTCGCGCATCTGTTGGCTGGGTTATGGGGAAAGAGATAAGTTTGGCCTGGCTCTAAACGATCTCGTCGCGCGCGGCGAGCTGAAAGCTCCCATCGTCATCGGCCGCGACCATCTCGATTGCGGCTCCGTCGCCTCCCCTTATCGTGAAACCGAAGGCATGCTCGACGGCTCCGACGCGGTCGCCGACTGGCCTCTACTCAACGCCTTGCTGAATACCGCCAGCGGCGCCTCGTGGGTCTCGATTCACAATGGCGGCGGAGTCGGCATCGGCTACTCTCAGCATTCCGGCCAGGTCACCGTTGCCGATGGCACCAGGGAAATGGCCCAGCGTATCGAACGCGTACTCACCAATGATCCCGGGATAGGCGTGGCTCGTCATGCCGACGCCGGCTATGCGGACGCCACGGCCTTCGCAAAAAAGACCGGCCTGAAAATTCCGATGCTCTAAATCCACTTTTCCTCCTTATCCGGGATACCCAACCTCCGCGCATCGACATCCTAATAAACAGAAGTTAGGAGGATTACGATGTATGTCATTTTTGGAGCAACAGGGCATGTCGGTTCGGTAATCGCCAACAAACTTTTACTGCAGGGCGAGAAAATTCGCGTCCTGGGTCGCAAGGTTGAAACATTAAGCGCGCTCGCGAATAAGGGCGCGGAAGCCTTCTCGGTCGACGTAATGGACAGGGTTTCGCTTGCCGAGCCCCTCTCCGGCGCTCGAGCTGCGTTCCTCATGATTCCGCCTTCCCTCACGTCAGAAGACTATCGGAGAGATCAGGAAATCATGGGCGAGTCCATTGCTGCCGCCGTGGAAAAATCCAAGCTGCAATACGCCGTGGTGCTGAGCAGCATCGGCGCTCAAGCACCCTCAGGCACAGGCCCCATCGCCGGTCTGCACTCGTTCGAGGAAAAACTGAATCGCATCAGCTCCCTGAACGTCTTGTATCTGCGTGCCGGATTCTTCATGGAAAATCACTTGATGGCCATTCCCACCATAAAGATCATGGGCGTTCTGGGAACCGGCTGGCGGCCCGATGTCCCCGTCCCGCAGATCGCCGCTCGAGACATCGGTGAATACGCTGCGCAGCGCCTACTCAACCTTGACTTCGCCGGCAAACAGATCCGGGAGTTGCTGGGCCCACGCGACGTCACGCTGCAAGAATCAACCGTCATCATCGGCAAAGCCATTGGCAAACCTGATCTGCCCTACGTGCAATTTTCTTACGACCAGGTCCAGCAGGCCTTGACCAGCATGGGTGTTCCGGCCAAATCCGCGGCGTCGCTGGTGGAAATGTATCGCGGCGCCAACGAAGGCCTCGTGGTCCATCAGGAACCGCGCTCTCCGGTCAACACTACCCCTACGTCACTCGAAACGTTCGTGCAGGAAGTCTTCGTCCCTGCATATCGGGGCAAGTCCGCCACCGCATAACGTTGATCAGCTCTTCGGCAGAAGGCGGGACGGTCCATAACTCCTGTCACGCCCTCTGCTCCTCCTGCATAATACTGGAGAGTTGAACGACACCACCCTCATTGCAGGCGCTTCTCAACTGCTGACCATTCGCGGTCGTGGCCCGCGCCGTGGCAAAGCCCTTGCCGACCTCGGCATCGTAAAAAATGGCGCGCTGCTCATGCGCGATGGCTTCATCGTGGCTGTCGGTTCTCGAGACCACGTCGAAGCTCATCCCCTCTCTCGCCAGGCTCACAAATTTGATGCCGCCGGCCGCGTCGTCCTGCCCGGCTTTGTGGATTCGCACACTCATCTGGTCCACGCCGCCAGCCGCGCCGAGGAATATGAACTGCGGATTCAGGGGGCAAGTTACGAGGAAATTGCCCGACACGGCGGCGGCATTCTTAACTCCGTTTCAAAGCTGCGCGCCGCCACTGTGGAAACGCTTCGGCAACGCGCGCTCCGTTCCCTCCAGCATTTTGCCGCGTACGGCACAACCACCGTGGAAGCAAAAAGCGGCTACGGTCTCGATCTGCTCAGCGAACTGAAAATTCTCAACTTGCACAAGGAGTTGTCCGCGCTCCAGCCGCTGGATATCGTCTCCACTTTTCTCGGCGCACACGTCGTTCCCGCTGAATTCCGCAAGAAACCTTCGGACGAGCGTGCCTACATTTCGCTTTTGGTCGACAAGCTGCTTCCGGAAATCGCCGCGCAAAGGCTCGCCGAATTCTGCGATGTTTTCTGCGAACGTCACGCCTTCAATCTCGAGCAGTCCAGGCAAATTCTCGAGGCCGGGAAGCTGCACGGCCTCATTCCCCGCATGCACGCGGAACAGCTTTCCCGCACCGGTGGAGCACAACTGGCCGTCAAACTTGAGGCCGCCAGTTGTGATCATCTGGAAAAAATAAATGCCGCGGACATCCGCGCCTTGGCGAAATCCAACACCGTCGCCACGCTTCTGCCCGGATGCGATTTTCACCTGGGCCTCAGGCAGTACGCCCCCGCGCGCCGGTTGATCGACGCGGGAGCCATCGTCGCCTTGGCCACCGACTACAATCCCGGCACGAGTCCCACCGTGAGTATGCCGATGATTCTTTCCCTCGCCTGTACGCAGTTGCGCATGACCCCGGCGGAAGCCATCACCGCGGCCACCATCAATGCCGCGTACTCCCTGCGCCGCCACAACCAGATCGGTTCGCTGCAAGTTGGCAAGCAAGCCGACCTTTCCATCTTCGATGTGGCTGACTACCGCGAAATTCCCTATTATTTTGGGATGAACACCTGTCACACCACCATCAAGCGCGGAAAAGTGATTTATTCCCGAGCGGCAGCAGTCAGCGCCACCTGAACGACTCACAGCGTCACACGGAAAAATCAGACATGACCCGATTGATCGAGTGTGTTCCTAATTTTTCAGAAGGCCGCGATCCCGCAAAAGTCGACGCCATAGTCGCCGCCATGAGCGATGTTCCGGGTGTTTACGTCCTCGATCGCGAGATGGACGGCGACCACAACCGTTGTGTCATAACCCTCGCCGGCGAACCCGATGCCGTCGCCGAAGCCGCCCTTCTTGGCGTAGGCAAAGCCGCTTCATTAATTGACCTGACCGCTCACCAGGGCGCCCATCCTCGCGTAGGCGCCACCGACGTGGTGCCCTTCATTCCCATCGAAGGCGTGACCCTGGAAGACTGCATCGCTGTCGCGCGGCGCGTGGGCAACGAAATCTGGAAGCGTTACCGCATCCCCGTTTTTTTCTATGAAGCGGCGGCATCGCGGCCGGACCGCGTAAATCTTGAAAATGTTCGCCGCGGTCAGTTCGAAGGTTTGCGCGAGGACATCAAGCGAAATCATGATCGCGAGCCCGACGTTGGCGAACCGAAGCTCCATCCCACCGCCGGAACCACCATCGTCGGCGCCCGCAAATTCTTGATCGCCTACAACGTCAACCTCAATACTTCCGACATTTCCATCGCCAACAAAATCGCCAAAGCGATCCGCTTCTCCTCCGGCGGTCTGCGTTACGTGAAATCCATGGGCGTGGCGCTCAAAGCCCGGAATCTCGCGCAGGTCTCCATCAATCTCACCGACTTTGAATCCACCCCGATGCATCGTGTCTACGAAATGGTCAAACGCGAAGCCGAGCGCTACGGCGCAGCGCCCGTCGGCAGCGAAATTGTCGGGCTGGTTCCTAAAAAGGCCCTTGAGATGGCAGCGGATTTCTTCCTGCAACTGGAAGACTTTTCTCCCACGCAGGTCCTCGAGAATCGCCTGCAAACCGCTTTGTCCGGCGCGCTTCCGGAAACCCTGGCGGCGGAGGGCAAGTTTGCCAGCTTGGCTCGCCCATTTCTCGACGCTGTTGCCGCGCCATCGGCCACGCCCGGCGGCGGCAGTGTCTCCGCTTTCGCCGGCGCCTTGGCGGGCGCTCTCGGACAAATGGTCGCGGGCCTGTCGCGAAAAAAGAAATCGCAGGCCGCCTTTGTCGTGCAGCTCTCGGACGCGCTCGACCGCTTGCGCCGCACCACCGACGACCTCACGAAAGCCATCGACCGCGACGCCGAAGCCTTTGATGCTGTCATGGATGCATTTAAATTGCCGCAAGGCGACGCGAACGAGAGCAAACTCCGCGACCAAGCCATTCAGGCGGCGACTCGCGGTGCCACCGAAGCTCCTCTGCAGGTGGCCGATGTGACAGTTGCACTTTTCGAACAACTGGGACAACTGCAAGCTATCGCCGCCGCATCCATGCGTTCAGACTTGCAGGTAGCACGGTTCATGGCCGCTGCCGGTGCGCGCGGCTCTCTGGCGAATGTCGAGATCAATCTGGACAGCTTGCAAGACGCGGCGTATGTCTCGCAGATGAAAAGCTCGGTGGCCTCGCTGCGGGGACGCCTGGAAAACAGTCCCGCCGCCTGAGAGCGTTACCACCGGAATCGGTTTGCCGTTCGAAAGGAATACACCAATGGATCCGCGGATGAACTCACAAAAAACTGCAAATGTCGGCGCTTTGAACGGGATCGCCCGAATCTTCGCACTCGCCGTAATCGTCGCGTTGTGTTTTGCTTTCCCCAAACCGGCCCGCGCAGGCCGTCTTACCGCCGATACCATCGCCCTTTTCCCGAAAGACATTGGTGAATTTGCTTACGCCGACCTCAAAAAGGCCCGCACTCTTCCGTGGTTTCCTCAATTGCAGGAACAGCTCTTGCCCGACCGCTTCAAGCAATTCGAAAAGTTCCTGGCATCCGCGGGCGTCGACCCCAATTCGCAAGTCGAGGAACTGGCCTGGGGGCTGGTAGCGGAAGGCGTGACCGCCAAAACCGAAAACACCGGCTCGGCTGCCGTGCCTACCGGAGAGCAAATCGTGGGCGTGGCTCTTGGCAACTACAATCCGGGCACCACCGAGTCCTATTTCAAACAGCAAAAATTACCGACCTTCAAATCACGTGGCTACACGCTCTATGCTTTCGGCACCGGCGCCGGCCCCAACGATTTGTTCTTTTTGTTCATTGATTCGAGCACCGCGGCCTTTGGACATCGCAAGCAACTCGAAAAAATGATTGAAGTGCGCTTCGGCGGCGAAGAAGGCCTGCTGCGCAACGACCAGTTCTATCCCCTAATCAACGACGCCAACGGCACCGGCACGGTTTGGGCCGTACTCAACCCCGCTTACACCCGGCTCGCCATGCAACAGCTCGCTCCGGAAGTTGAACAGTTTCCCGAAGCCGCCAAGCTCGTCACCCGCATGCACAATATGATTATCAGCGTGGATGCCAGCAGCGCGCTCGATGGAAAATTTCAGGCTATCTGCGGATCGACCGAAGACGCCAACACTCTTGCGCAATTACTCTCCGCCGGTTTCCTGTACAAACGGTATCAGGCGCAGCAGGACAATCCGGAAATGGCGAAATTGCTTGACCAGGCTCGCGTTTCGCCCTCGGGAGACCGCGTAATCCTGACCATGACGCTGAGCAACGATCAAGTGACCTCGCTCATCCGCCACAATACCTTTGCATTCAAGATGTGATGTGTCTGGAATTTGACTACTGTAGCGGTCTGCGCAGCCGCTAATCGCCGGACGCCGATTCGCTCACGAATTTCGTCAAGCGCGTCCGCACCACGTCCACTTGTCTCTCGACCTGCACGCTGTCCACTCCAGCGAGCTTTCCCTGCGGTTCCGGGTTTGTGCCGGACCCGTCGCCCGCGTGCCGGCTCACCACCACCTCAATGCGGTCTGCCGATCTCGTCAACGTTACCTGCAGCCGCTCGCTCGGCGGGTGCAGGTGTGCAATCTCGCGGTTGCAAACTCCCACAATGGCTGATTGCAGATCGGAAACAACGTTACTTGCCAGGCCCGCGGCATCCGCGAAATACCGGCCTACTCCTCCCGCCGCAGCCGCAAGCCGCCGGTCCGCATCCAACTGCATCGCTATTCTTTGGGTTTCAGTGGCCACGGTTTTCCGCAACAGACACGTCGCAGGCTTCCCTGCAGTCCGGACAATAATACAGTCCGTCCATACATAGCCGCACCCCGAGTTGGCCTTGGCAGATGGTGCAGTACTTCTCACACGTGCACTGCTCTTCCGGCTTGTCACACTGGATGCATAGCACTTGAGCGCGCATGGGAGCCTCTTGGGAAACTCTACCTGACCACGGGATGATGCGGCAAGGCGCTCGAACCAGCCGGTTGCAGCAAACGGCAGCATTCCTTCCCGCACGCACACCGGGGACAGTGGGTGAATTTGAAATGAAAGCGTAGTTTGTTTCGATGAGTAATGGGCCAGTTTGCAACATGACCCACTGCCCTCACCGCGTCTTTTTTGACGCGCCATGGGGTGCATGCTAGTATCATTTTTTCTGCCCTATCAAGCGGAGTAATCCCGTCGACTCTTCCATTGCCTCCGAACTGCGCAAGACGCCCCTGAACGCCGTCCATCGTCGCCTGGGCGCGAAAATGGTCAATTTTGGGGGGTGGGATATGCCCGTGGAATATCCTTCCACCGGCGGGCTGGTTGCCGAACACAAGGCCGTCCGTTCCAGCGTTGGCGTCTTTGATGTAAGTCACATGGGCGATATCCGTGTTGGCACCGGCAAGACTCCCGGCGCTTTGGAGGCCGTGCAGCACATCACCATGAATGACGCTTCAAAGCTCGCCGTGGGCCAGGCGCAATATTCGGCCATGCTCTACCCCGCGGGCACTTTTGTGGATGATGTCATCGTGCATCGCCTGGGCGAGGACGATTTTCTTCTGGTCATCAATGCCGGCACGCGCGAAAAAGACATCAACTGGGTGCGCGAAAATACCCGCGCATTCGATTGCAAGGTCGAGGAGTTGAGCGATTCCTATACGCAACTGGCTATTCAGGGGCCGCGCGCCGTCGACGTGCTGCAGAAACTTACGGACGCCAATCTTGGCCAGATCAAGAACTACTGGTTTACGCACAGCGTGGTCTGCGGCCTGCCAAATACTTTGATCGCTCGCACGGGATACACCGGCGAAGACGGTTTCGAAATCTATGTGCCGTCGGATGTCGCCACCAGCGAAGCCGTCTGGGCCAAGGTGATGGAGGCCGGACGAGAATTCGGCGTCCTGCCGTGTGGCCTGGGCTCCCGCAACACCCTGCGCCTCGAAGCAAAAATGGCACTCTATGGCCACGAAATCAGCGACAAAATCAATGTCTGGGAAGCGGGACTCGACCGTTACTGTAAAATGGATAAAGGAGCCTTCGTCGGCCGTGCCGAACTTCAGCGCGCCAAGGACGCCGGGCTCACGCGCACGCTGGTTGGTCTCGAGATGATGGATCGAGGCATCGCGCGGGATGAGTATCGGTGTTTGAATGAACAAGGCGAGCCGGTCGGGGTAATTACCAGCGGCTCCCCATCGCCAACGTTGGGCAAAAACATTGCTTTGGCTTACGTTCCTCCCGCGATGTCCGCGCTTGGAACAATTGTCTACGTGGAAATTCGTAATCAGAAATGTAAGGCCCAGGTCGTTGCCACGCCGTTCTACAAGCGCGCTAAGACACCGGCGGCGCAGCACTCCAGCAGCAACGCCTGAGCGACAAACGGGAGGACTCATGGCTTATCCAGCGACCTATCGCTACACCAAGCAACATGAATGGATCAACGTGAAAGACGGCGTTGGCACCGTCGGCATCACCGACTATGCGCAGCACGAGCTTGGTGACGTGGTCTTCGTCGAGCTGCCCAAGCCCGGCGCCAAAATTGGCGCGGGAAAATCCTTTGGCACCGTCGAGTCCGTCAAGGCCGTGAGCGAGATTTACGCTCCGGTCTCCGGCGAGGTCGTCGAAGCCAACGCCGATCTTGAGGCCACTCCCGAAAAGCTGAATACTGACCCTCACAATTCCGCCTGGTTAATCCGCATGACCCTCTCCGACCAAGCGGAGCTCGACAAGCTCATGGACGTCAAAGCCTATGAAGCTTTCATCGCGGAGAAGAACAAGGAAGCTTCCGCCTGATGCGCTATCTCCCGAAGAGTCCTGCGGAACGCAAGGAAATGTTGGCCGTGGTCGGTTGCAAAACGGCTGACGAGCTTTTCAGCAGCATTCCGGAACGCTACCGCCTCAAGAAGCCCTTGAACCTTCCGGCGCCTCTTTCTGAAGCGGAAATCATCCAATACTTCAAGGCCCGCGCCGCTGAGAATTCCCTGGGTTACACCAGCTTTCTGGGCGCTGGAATCTACAATCATTTGCGCTCGGTCATCACCGACACCATCATCCAGCGCGGAGAATTTCTAACCTCTTACACTCCCTATCAGGCCGAAATCAGCCAAGGCACTCTGCAATCCATCTTTGAGTTTCAAACCCTCATGTGCCAGCTCACCGGCCAGGAAGTTGCCAACGCTTCCATGTACGACGGCTCCACCGCCGCAACCGAAGCTGTTCTGATGGCCGAAAGGCTCACTTCGCGGCGCCTCGTCCTCGTCGCGCGTTCCGTACATCCCGAATATCGCGCGGTATTGCAAACCTACGCGAAAAACTCCGGCTTGCGCGTCGAAGAGCTTCCCATGAATTCGCATGGCACCGTCGATGCCCGGGCGCTGCAATCCAGACTGAAAGACGATGTGGCCGCCGTTCTCGTGCAGTCTCCCAATTTTTTGGGGGTCATCGAGCCTCTCGCCGAGCTTTCGAATCTCGTTCACAAATCCGGCGCCTTGCTGGTTGTATCCATTACCGAAGCGGTCTCCCTGGGACTCGTCAGCCCGCCTTCCGATGCCGATGTCGTCGCCCTGGAGGGCCAGAGTTTTGGACTGCCTCCCAGTTATGGCGGTCCGTATGTAGGCGTCATCGCCTCGCGCGACAAGTTTGTCAGGCAAATGCCCGGCCGCCTGGTGGGTCAAACCACCGATTCCCATGGCCGCCGCGGCTTCGTCCTCACGCTCGCCACCCGCGAGCAACATATACGCCGCGAGAAAGCCACTTCGAACATCTGCACCAATCAGGCGCTGTGCGCGCTGGCCGCCACCACTCATTTGACCCTGCTGGGCAAAGAAGGACTGCGCGAGATGGCCCACCAGAATCTCTCGAAAGCCCGCTTCGCTCTGGCGGAGCTCGAGAAAATTCCCGGCGTCCGCCGCGCTTTCGATGCGCCCTTCTTCAATGAATTCACGATAGAACTGCCGCGTTCCGTCCGGCTGGTGAATGCCCAACTCTTGCGTGACAAAATTATCGGCCCATTTGTTCTTGGCGCTGCTTATCCGGACCTTACCAAGCACGCCCTGGTGTGCGTTACCGAAACCATTACCCGTGCCGAGATTGAACGTTTCGCCGGCGCCTTGCGTCACGCCCTGGAGCAGCCGCTTTAACGACTCCGGCGCCTTTCGAACAATTTCAACCAAAGAAGGATCGAATCCATTGACCGAGAATTTCAAAAAAGCTTCACGCCACGTGAGCCAGAACGAGGGGCTGATTTTTGAGAAGTCCTTCCCTGGCAAGCGCGCCTTCGAACTTCCTCCGCTCGACGTACCGGCCGCAGACCCCGCGGAAGCTCTGGGCAAGCACTATCGCCACGAAGGGGTGACGGGATTTCCCGAAGTCAGCGAGATAGAAGTCCTGCGTCACTTCACCCGTCTTTCTACCTGGAATTACGCTATCGATCTTGGCATGTACCCGCTGGGGTCCTGCACCATGAAATACAATCCGCGCGTGAATGAGTTTGTAGCCCGCCTGGAGGGCATCGCCACGGAGCACCCGTATCAACCTCATGAACTTTCGCAGGGCTGCCTCAAAATCATAAAACTCCTCGAGGACTGCCTTCTCGAAATCACCGGCATGGACTCCATCACCTTGCAGCCCGCCGCCGGCGCGCAGGGAGAACTGACCGGCCTGCTGCTCATCCGCGCCTACCTGGAAAAGCAGGGCAACCCACGCAAAAAGGTTCTAATTCCCGATTCCGCTCATGGCACCAATCCCGCTACCGCGGTCATCGCCGGCTATCAGGTCGAAAATATCAAGTCCGAATCTCACGGCCAGATCGATGTCGAAAAACTTCGCGACCTGGTAACCGATGATGTCGCCGCCCTGATGATCACCAATCCTTCGACGCTGGGGATTTTTGAGCCGCGCATCGCCGAGATTGCCGATATTCTCCACCAGCGGGGCGCGTTGCTCTACATGGATGGCGCCAACATGAACGCGCTGACGGGCATAACCCGACCCGGCGACCTGGGCGTGGATGTGATGCACCTCAACCTGCACAAGACTTTTTCCACGCCGCATGGTGGCGGCGGCCCGGGAGCCGGGCCGGTAGCGATGAAAAAAATTCTGGAACCCTTTCGCCCCGTCCCGGTTCTGGTTGAAAAGGAAGACGGCCGACTCGCGCTTGAAAATGTCCGGCCGGAATCCATCGGACGGGTGAAAGCTTTTTCGGGAAATTTCGGCGTACTGGTCCGCGCCCTGGCTTACATTCTCGCTTACGGCTCTGGGGTACGGCAGGCCACGGAAGACGCCGTGCTGAACGCCACCTACATCCGCAAAAAACTGGAAGGGATCTTTGACTTGCCCTATTCTCTGCCTTCCATGCACGAAGTCGTCTTCAGCGACGCCATCCAGAAAAAGAACGGCGTCAACACCATGGACATCGCCAAGCGCCTGATCGACTACGGCTTTCATCCGTACACCACTGCGTTTCCGCTGATCGTGCCCGGCGCCTTGATGATCGAGCCGACCGAATCGGAATCGAAGGAAGAATGCGATTTGTTTATCGACGCCATGAAGGCCATCGCCAAAGAGGCTTCATCCAATCCGCAAATCGTGAAGACCGCGCCGCATTCCACGCGGGTGGGCCGGCTGGATGAGGTAGGCGCCGCGCGTAAGCCGATTCTCCGCTGGAAGCCGGAACCCGGCCACTCCGAAGCCGCCGACTAGCGCGCTGCAGTCAACTTTGAATCCCAGAAACAGAACGCCCGGGAAGAAAAATCTTCCCGGGCAAAGGATGCGATTGGTTTGGAGCGTTTAGCGCGCCATGCGCGGCATCTGTTCCGGTCCGACTGCCACCGATGGAGCTTCCACCGTCCGGCCGTTGCGCGCAGGCGTGGAACGCGTGGCGGGAGCAGGCTCGGATCTTCGCGCAGGCATCGCCAGGTTCTCACCCTCGCGCACAAACGTCAGGCCGTTCTGTTCCTTGTTCGAATCGATGCACACCAGGTCGCCAAGTTGCACCTGATCCGTTGCCAGCAAATTTGCCAATGGATAGACCACGTGCCGCTCAATCGCGCGCTTCAGGTGCCGCGCGCCGTACCGTTGATCCGTGCCTTCCTGCAGCAGAAATTCGCGGCCGGCGCCAGTAACGCGGAATAAAAATTGCCCCTTGGCGGTCTGCAACACCCGTTTCTGCACGTGCTCCAGTTCGATCTCCAGAACTTCTTCCAACTGGCTCCTCTTCAGCGGATGAAACACCACCACTTTGTCCAGGCGGTTCATGAATTCCGGCGAAAACTTGCGGCGCGCCGCTTCCAACGCGGTGCGCTCGATCTTGTCATTCAGCGTGTTGACCGGTTTATCGGTCGGCTGGATAAATCCCATGCCGCCATTCATCATCTCGGTGATTTCTCCGCCGCCCAGATTCGAGGTCAGGAAAATCACCGTTTGTGAGAGGTCCACGCGCCGGTTGTCGCCCAATGTCAAGGTCGCTTTATCCAGGATTCCCAGCAACAACTGCCACAGCGCATCCGAGGCCTTTTCAATCTCGTCGAACAGCAGGAAGGAAAGCTTCAGCTTGTCTGTGTGGCTTGCGGCCAGCGCTTCCTGTGTAATCAGCGGGTGCGTCTCGCGGTGCCCGAGATATCCCGGAGGTGAGCCGATCAGCTTGGCAATCTCGTGCGAATGCTGAAATTCGGCGCAATCCACCTTGATGATCGCGCGCGGTTCCCCAAACAATATCTCCGCGGCCGCTTCCACAATGCGTGTTTTGCCGGAACCGGTCGGCCCCAGAAAAAGTAAATTGCCTACCGGACGTCCCGGCGAGTTCAATCCAGCGCAGAAAACCTGGTACATATCGACCAGCGACTGAACGCCTTCGGACTGTCCAACAATCTTCGAGCGCAATGTAGTTTCGAAATCGCGAGTATCCGTGCTGCGAATTGACGGATCGAGTTGATGGCGAACGGCAGCTCTCATTATCCCCAGTCCTTCTTCGCCTTCCCATCCCGAGAAAGACGACGGAAGTCTCACGTCTGCACTTTCTTGAGATAGAGCATGGGAAGTGCCAATCGCCAGTTCAGGCGCTTGAGTGTGTAAGCCTAGCGTCTTCAGTGAGATATGTTTATCGAGGCGGCTGCGGCCGTCTCACGCGCTGAGACGGTGTTTCATCGGAGGCCAAACTGAGAGGAATGAACCACTTTGTGTCTATCCGCGCGCGACAAAAATCGGCACTTTTGCGCGATTCTTTCGCGCCGCGATCTGTCCGTGCCCCAATCTGGCGTGCGTCTCAGCGGTCGTGTTTCTTGCGGCCTTGCGGCGCGGTCGCGGGTGTCGCCGCGGGCAACGCGGCTCGCGATTTTCGCGGCTCTGCCACCACTTCGGCAGGGGCGTTTACGGATTTGCCGTCTCGCAATTCGTCCGCCGCTGCCGCGCGCGCGACCAGTGGAGGCGCGTTGTTGACCAGCGCGCCCTCGCCTTCGCGAACGAATGTCAGCAAATTGTGTTCGCCGTCCCAATCCACGCGAACCAGGTCGCCCAACTGCACCTGCTCCGTGGCCAGCAAATTTGCCAGCGGATACACCACGTGGCGTTCGATGGCTCGTTTCAGGTGACGTGCGCCGTATCGCTGGTCGGTGCCTTCACGCAGAAGAAAATCACGCCCGGCGCTGGTGACGCGAAACAGAAATTGCCCCTTAGCGGTCTCCAGCACGCGGCGCTGTACGTTGCCCAACTCGATTTGCAAAACTTCCTCGAGCTGTTCCCGTTGCAGCGGGTGAAACACCACCACCTTGTCCAGGCGGTTCATGAATTCCGGCGAGAACTTGCGCCGCGCCGCTTCCAGGGCCGTCCGTTCCACTTTTTTGTCGAGACCAGCAATGGGCTTGTCTTTTGGCTGAACGAAGCCCAGTCCGCCTTG
>DASXLA010000030.1:0-155834 GCA_036496505.1 Candidatus Acidiferrum sp.
CGCGGTCGGAGTTGGCGCAGGCGCGCAGCCGTTCTGAATCGATTCGCAAGGATCAGGTGGCCGCGGATCAGAAGCTGACTTCACAGCTAACCCAGGTGAAGCAGGAAAGCGAAGAAAAAATTGGCGCGGTCGCGACGGACGTAACCGGCGCGAAAAAAGATATCGAAAGCACCAAGACCGACCTGGAAGCTACCAAGAGCAAGCTCGAGCGGGCTACCGGCGACATGGGAGTGATGAGCGGCCTGATCGCGCACAATCGGGATGATCTCGAGGAGCTACGGCGGCGTGGCGATCGCAATTATTACGAGTTCAAACTTACAAAATCCAAGACGCCTCAGCGGGTCGGCCCGGTGCAGATGACCTTGAACAAGACCGACCAGAAAAAGGGCAAATATACGATGACGGTTTTTGCCGATGACCGCTCCATCGAAAAGAAAGATAAGACCGCCGGCGAACCGGTGCAGTTCTACGTGAAAGGGGCATCGCGCATGGCCCCTTACGAAATCGTGGTGTTCGACGTAGGCAAGAACCAGGCGAGCGGTTATCTGGCCACACCGAAGGAGGGTGGTGGCACGCCTCCAGCCGCTACCGCTGCTCCGGCCCCTTCGGCTTCCGCTTCCAAGCCGTAATTTAGCCAAAACGCTACGGGTACTTTTCTGAAACCCTGCCTCGTGATCCGCAGTTTTCGTCGAGGCAGGGTTTCTGTTTTTCCTTCACAATAGTGCTACGTCGTTTTTCTTTCCTATGGTTTAGGAGTCTTCATGAACACCAGCGGTGTACGGTATTTCCTGTCGGCCATTGTGTTCACTCTCTTTGCGCAGGCGCTCCCGGCGCAATCTCCGCTGGAACCGGCGCAGATGCCCGCAAACACTACGTTTTATTTTATCTGGCGAGGCCAGCCGAGCGCGGAGCTCCGGAAATCGAATTCCATCGCGGCGCTCTGGAATGACCCGGGGTTCGCGCCGGTTCGCTCCTCGCTGGCCAAGGCGCTGCTGAAGAACTCCGAAGAAAAATCGGCCGCAGGGAAAGCCAGGGAGACACACCTGACACGCGAGAAACTGGAAGAATACGCTTCGCTGCTGGAGAACCCCTTTGTGCTGGGGTATCTGAGCGATCCTCATAAAAAAGAGTTCGTGGTGTCCGCGAATCCATCGGCGAGCAAACCCGCGCCCCGGAAGGGCTTATTTTTTATTTACGACCGCACTGGAAAGGAAGCCATTCTTTCCAAGGCGGTGCTTGCTTTGCGCGCCAACGAGAAGGAGGCTCCGGAAATTTCGCAGATCACTATCGCCGACGTGCCGGTGCTGAAGGTGCAGCGCAAAACGGGCGTTACGTACTGGGTGGAACACGGCAAATATGCCATCAGCGCCAACGAGACGGCCGTTCTGGAGGAGATTCTCAACCGGCTGAACGGAAAGCCAGCGAGCGCGGGCGCACTGACCGATTCCAAGGCATACAAGGAGGCGCAATCCGTTCTCGGTTCCGGGCAGATCGAATTTTTTCTGCGTGTCCCGGATCTCGAGAGCCTGGCGACGGAGTCCACCGCCGGCGGTTTTCGAATGCTCCCGGTCATCGAGGCGATGAAACTGGAGGCCATTCATTCGATTGCGGGCCACGTGCTACTTGAAGGCTCCAAAACCCGGGTACAGGGCGTTGCTCTCGGCGATACGTCCGCAGGCGGCCTGTTTGATATCTGGGGCCAAGGGGCGGCGGCGCCGCCGGCTTTGAGCCTGATTCCCGCGGACGCCATCTCCTACAGCGACACGCAAATCAATTTAACCGGCATCTACGACTTGATTAAACGCGTGGCGACCGCGGTGCTGCCGCCGGGCCGCCAAGGGAACGTCGATATGCTGGAGATGATGGCCCAAGCCAAACTTGGCCAGTCTCTGAGCAGCGCGCTGGCGCTATTCAGCGGAGAATTCGCGTCGCTGCAGATCAGCCCGGACCTGGACAGCAAGAAGCAACTTTATCTGCTGGGCATTCGCAACAAACCCGACACGATCAAACTGCTTCACACCGTGCTGGGCGAGCGCATCACTTCCGAACGCAGCGAAGGCGAAACCACCTTCATGAAGATTTCCGTCGGCGGCTCGCAGACCGCGGCCGGCTCGGCAGGCTGGAACTTTTATCATGTGGCGGCGACACCGGACTACCTGGTGGCCGCTCCGCGCCTCGAAAGCGTTCGCGAACTGCTCGCCAAGCGGACGCAGATCGCCTCAGCCGGGCTGGCTACCACACCGGGATTTCAATCGGCACGCGCCTTATTCCCCGCAACCATCAACGGCTTCGGTTACTTCGACTTTCGAAAAGTGGATTGGCAGGCAGTCCGGACTCGCCTGATCGCCGAAGCCAACAAACCGGCTGCGGCGAAACGGACGCAAGGCGGAACGAAATCCGATGCTGCGCCGACTCCCTCGTGGATGCTGGACGTCAGCCCCGACGTTTTCGCGCGACACCTGCACATGGCATCGAGCGCCTCGTGGAAGGATGCGCAGGGTTTGCACTTCGATGAGTGGATTGAGTAAGCCGGGTAGATGAATTCGCATCACGCGCGATTGCTTGCCATTTTAGCGGCGCTTTTTCTGGTGCCGACTCCTTCGGCAAGGTCACAAGCCCAGGAACCCCCGAGCGCGGAGCAACCCAAAGAGCCGCAGCAGTCGCCGACCATTCGCGTCAGCGTCAATCGCGTGAATGTCGGCGTATCCGTCAGCGATTCGACGGGTAAATTTGTCGAAGGGTTGCGGCGAGAGGATTTTCATATCTTCGACAACGGCATTGAACAGCCGATCACGGATTTCCTCGCGGTGGAAGAGCCCGCCCAGGCGCTGATGCTCATTGAAGCCGGGCCTGCCGTCTATCTTCTCGAAGGCGGGCACCTGCAGGCGGCTCGAGCGTTTTTAGCCGGACTTTCACCCGATGACCGTGTGGCGGTGGTGAAGTATGCCGACGCACCGCAAGGTTTGCTTGATTTCACCACCGACAAACAATCCGCCGGCGCGGCTCTCGATGAACTCAGCTTCAATCTCGGCTTCGGGTCTCTGAATTTATCGGCGAGCCTTTCCAAGGTGCTCGACTGGCTTGCGGCCGTGCAGGGCAAGAAAAGCATCGTGCTGCTTTCCACGGGAGTGGACACGTCGACGGTGAAGCAGATTCAGGATTTGCTTCTGAGATTGAAGACCACCGACGTGCGGATTCTGGCGGTTTCTCTAACCGGCAACCTGCGAAACCCCGCGCCCGCCTATAAAAAGAAGGGGCTCTCGCCAAAAGCCGCGGTGACCGAGGAAGAATTCGCCGAAGCGGATATGCTCTTACGCCAAATCGCGGAAACTACCGGAGGGAAAGCATATTTTCCGGAGAACTCCAAGGAGCTGTCTCGAATCTTCGAGCAGATCGCACAAAACGTGCGCCACGAATTCAGCCTAGCTTTTGCTCCGCCGGAGGAGGATGGCGTGATCCATTCGCTGGAAGTGCGGGTGACGCCTGGAGCGAGCGCCCCAGAATCTTCTTACCACGTCGATTACCGCCATGCTTATCTTGCGCCGCCACCGGCAAATCGCTGAAGGCTTCACGCCCGCGGTGGGACTCGAAACTGGAGTCTACTGATAATCTTTCATGGTAGCCGCCATGGCCCGCAATCTTTCGTCCACCAGGGCGAAGACCGTGCCATCTTCGAATTTTCCTTGCGCGATGCGCTCCCCCGCGGCTCTACCCGTCAGAATCTCGACGCCTTGCTCCACTTTTTCCACCGGCCAGATATGGAACTTTCCGGCCGCCACCGCGTCCAGAATGTCTTCGCGCAACATCAGGTCTTCCACGTTGGACGCGGGAATCAGCACGCCTTGTTTGCCGGTGAGGCTCTGAATCCGGCACACATCGAAATAGCCTTCGATTTTTTCGTTCACTCCGCCAATGGCTTGAATGTCGCCCTGCTGATTCATCGATCCGGTCACGGCGATGTCCTGGCGCAGCGGCAAGCCGGACAGCGCTGAAAGCAGCGCATACACTTCCGTGGAGCTGGCGCTGTCGCCGTCCACACCGGAATAGGATTGTTCGAAGCAAATGCTCGCGGCGAGGGAGAGGGGCGTATCCTGCGCGAAGCGGGTGCGCAAAAATCCGGAAATAATGTGCACGCCCTTATCGTGAAACCGTCCGCTGAGATTCGCTTCGCGCTCGATATTGATGAGTCCCACTTTTCCCAGCGCAGCGGAAGCGGTAATGCGCACGGGCTTTCCGAAGGAATAGCCGCCAATCTCCAATACGCTCAATCCGTTCACCTGGCCGACGCGTTCGCCGCAGACGTCCACGAGCAAGGTGCCTTCCTCGATCATCTCGCGCACGCGGGTTTCGATGAGGTTATGGCGCTCGATTTTGGAAGCCAGCGCGCTGCGGACGTGTGCCGCGCGCACCACCGTTTCGGCGGCTGCCGCGGCAGCGTAATGGGCTTCGCGCGCGAGGTCGGCCATGTCCACAAAGCGCGCGGTGACTTTATTGCGGCGTCCGGCCTGCCTCACGCCGAATTCCAGCATGGCGGCGAAAGCGCCGCGGTCGAAAGGCCACAAATTTTCCTTTTCACACAGCGAGCGCAGACGCCCGGCATATTCGGCGATGACGCCATCGCTCATGTGCATCTCTTCGTCAAACTCCACGCGCACCTTGAAGATTTTGCGAAAGTCCTCTTCATGGTGGTACAGCACTTCGTACAACTCCCGGTCCCCAATCAGAATTACCTTCACGTCCAACTGCACGGCTTCCGGTTTCAAGGCGCTGCCGCCGAAGGGATAAAACATTTCCAACGGCTGAATTTCCAGGCGGCTGTGATTCAGGGTGCGCTTCAAGGCGCGCCACACGCCCGTCTCGGAAATGGCTTCCATCGAATACATGATCAGGAAGCCGCCATCGGCGCGCAGCAGAGAGCCGCCACGCAAATCCATGAAATCGCTGGCCCATCCACCGCGGGTGTCGTAGGCGCGCTGAATGGTGCCGAAGAGATTCGCGTAGGTCGGAGTGGTTTCAAAAATTACCGGAGAAATATCTTCATCTCCATGGGCGAGAATCACGTTCACGCCGTAAACGCGGAAAGGATCGCGCTCCGGCAAACCCGGCAGCTTGGGCAAACCATCGGGAGGCTCTGCGCCAGTGCCTTCCGCCTCGCTTTCCCCTTCTCGTTCCTTGAACGGCCCGAGGTTATCCAGAAGATGATGACGAACCTCTTCGAGATAATCCGCAACGCCGGTGCCCGGATATTTTTCTTTTAGTTCTTCGATGGTGCCATCGACCAGCACGGAGGCGGCTTCCTGCTCGAGGTAGCTCAGTTCGCTGGCCAGCTCGCGCGAAAGCGTGAGAGTTTTCCGGTACACCACGGTGAATTCCTGCCGGAACTGCTCGTATTTGCGCTCTATGGTTTCGGCCACCGGCGCTTCCAGTTTGCCTTCGTGCACCATTTTGGAAATGTCTTCGATGGGCACCATCTGCCCTTCCAACACCGGAAAAATCTCCGGCAGAGCCACGGCACCCACCTGCATATGCCCCAGGGCGAATTGCTCGCGCGCGATGCGGCGCGTGAAATCATCCATCAACTCTTTCTCGCGCACGGTAAAGCGCTCCACGATGCGCCCCTTCTGCCGCTGGAACGGCTCGCCTTCGAAGACCTGGGGAATACGGCGGCGGAGAAAATCGATGCCGGCCTGCATGTCTTTTTTAAATCCGTTGGCCTGACCGCGCGCCAGGGACAAAAGCCGCGGACGGTCGGCAATCTTGAAATTATTGACGTAGCAGCGGTCCAGGGATTGCTTGGTGCGAGGGTGCAGCTTTTCAATCATGCTGGCGATGGTGCCGCCGCGACTGGTGCCCGCCAATCCGCACACAAAGACGTTGTATCCGGGCGCGGTAAGCTCCACGCCCATTTTCAGGGCGCGCAAGGCACGTTCCTGCCCGATAAAGCCTTCGCGCAACTCGGCCTGCGCCGTGGTTTCAAACGGGATGCGGGCAAGGTCGCAGCGCCACCGCAGCTTTGCGGGCGGCAATTCCGCGTGCGCCGGCGCCGTCTTGATATTGTTCCTGGAACTCATCGAGCGGGGTACTCTAACACACGCATAGGTGCGCTCGCTGCAATTTGGCCGCGCCGTTGAGCACTCGGTTACGGGCTTTCAACGTGAGGCACAAGCAATTCATTGGTGCGCGCCGCCGCCAAATCCTCGCGGTGCAGCATGTGCACGCGAAACACCCCAATGCCCGCGGCCACAATGGCCGGCCCGACGACCAGCCCAAGCAATCCGAAAACAGACAAGCCTCCGAGCACTCCGATGAACAAAAGCAACTCATTCAACTGGGTGCGATTGCGCAGCAGCAAGGGCCTCACGATGTTGTCGGCAATTCCCGCCACGCCGCCGCAAATTGCCATGATGACAACCGCTTTGCCCCAGTGGCCGCTGAAGCCCAGCCAAAGGGCCGTAGGTAGCCAAATCATCGCCGAGCCTACCACCGGAACCAACGAAAAAAAGGCGATGACCACGCCCCAGAAAATCGGGGTGTGAATTCCCGCGATGGCAAATGCCGTTCCGCCGAGCAGCCCCTGAATTCCGGCTACCAGCAGTCCCACCGCAACGCTCGCAAAAATCAATTCCTTGGACTCCAGCACCATTTCTTCCTGAATGGAGCGGTCGAAAGGGAACAAGTGCTTAACAGCCCGCACGGCCGCAGGCCCGTCGCGGAACATGAAAAATAACGCGAATACCAGGATGAATAACGCTACAAAGAAACTCACCAGATTCTTTACCAGCGCGCCGAATTTCCCCGCCAAGAAACTTGCAATCTTCTCCGCGGCTTGCCGCAACGGCTCCGAGAAATCCGTTCCCTGCCACGCCGCGGGAAGCTCCGCCTGTACCCTGGCGACCACTTCGGCGGGAAGTTCGCGCTGCGGATTCAACAGCGCGGTCTGCAACCGGGCAGTAGCATCGAGAGCTTGTTTTGCCGTATAGGACAGAACCACCAGAGTGGGAACGATCAGCAACAGCGTCACGCCCAGGGTGCTTATCATCGCGGCCCAGGTCGGACGCATGCGTTTTGCCAGGCGTTCATGCACCGGATAGAAAAAAATCGCCAGCACCGCCGACCAGGTCAGCGGCACAAGGAAGGGCTCGAAGATGAGAAACATTACGTAACCAAGCAGGATCAGCGCGCCATACGAGAGCACCGTCGTCAGGCGTTCGCTGGTCGTGGTGGTCATAACCGGGAGCGTCTTCATTGCGGTCTATTCTGCCGCATTTTGGGGGGAATTACTTGATGCCGACCTGTTCAATCAGCCGCGAAACGTCTTCGTGGGTCACATCGTAAACGGGACGCACATCTTCCTCTTCCAGTCTTTCCCGCAAAAAATCCGCGGCGATGAAGCTGGCTTCACGGTCGGTCAAGTCGCGGCCGCTGCGGTCGCGGAATTTTACGAAGGCGGTGTGCGCGAGGCCCACCATCACGACCTCGCCGTCGACAAAAAACTTGGTGTCGATGGTGTCGCTATGGCGGGTGGCGATGCCGTTCCACAGGTATGAGAACCGGCAGTGATAAAGATGCCCGGTCAGTTTCGAGGCCACATCAAAGGCGCCAACGAATTCCTTCATCGCGCCTGCGTTTGCCAGTACCGGACGTGTGGTCACGCATTCTCCCGAATTTGGCGTCTCTTTGCTCTTGATGAGTCAAACAGGTGTTTGCGAACGCGGCCAGCGGCCACGGGCCCGTTGCAGCACGCTAGCGCGCCGCCGCGGCAGTTTCCACCTGGGTGTAATTTCGAATCGCCGCCGCCACTCCCGCACCCGCCGGCGCACGGAATCCCATCTCCAGCAACGTTTTTTCCAGCGCCGCGAGGAATAACAGCACGTTAGGTTTCTGGCTGCAGTGCCCCATCAGCCCCACGCGCCAGATTTTACCCTTGAGCGGACCCAAGCCGCCGGCGATTTCAATGTTGAATTCATCGAGCAGCTGGTTGCGCACGCGCGCGTCATCGATTCCTTTGGGAATCATCACCGCGGTAACCGTGGGTAGCCGCTCCGCCGAATTCTTTACGAGCATCTCGAGTCCCATGGCTTCCAGGCCGGCGATCAAAGCCAATTGATTCGTGCGGTGCCTTTCCCAGCGAGCCTCGAGTCCTTCTTCCATCACGATGCGCATGGCTTCGCGCAATCCATAAATCAAGCTGATCGGCGGTGTATGGTGATACAGCCGCTCCTTGCCCCAATAATTCATGGCCGTGGTCAAATCGAAATACCAGCTTTGCACTTTGGTCTTGCGGTTACGCAACACTTCTTCGCCGCGGGCACTTACGGTAATGGGCGACATGCCCGGTGGCGCGCTGATGGCCTTCTGGGTTCCGCTGAAGCAGATGTCCACGCGCTCGTGATCGACGTGCAGCGGCACCGCTGCCAGCGAGGCCACGGTGTCCACCACCAGCAGCGCTCCCAATTCGTCGGCCACTTTGCGAAAGTCCGCGAGCTGCGTCAGAACCCCCGAAGAGGTTTCGCCCTGAGCCAGCCCCACGATTTTTATTTTTTTGCCCTTGCCGGCGCGCCGAACGTCTTCGGGATCGACGACCTGGCCGTAGGGGGCTTCTACCTTGGTCACCTTGGAGGAGGCTCGCTGGGCAATTTCATACATGCGATCAGAGAAGAGGCCGTTGACCGCCACGATGCCTTCGTCACCCTGTTCGAGGGTGTTCAGCACGGACGCTTCGATTCCGCCGGAGCCCGATGCCGATAACGGCATGGTCAGGCGATTTTCCGTCTGAAAAATCTGCCGGAGCAAAAGCTGCGTCTCGTCCATGCAGGTCTTGAACCAGGGATCCAGGTGGCCAACCAGCGGCGTCGCCATGGCGCGGTAAACGCGCGGGTCGACGGAAGACGGACCTGGTGTCAGCATCAGTCTTGTGGGCGGATTCAGTTCACCAACATGTTGCGTCATGGCTTGCCCTTCTAAATCGCGCAGTTTACCAGGGGACGTCCGCTTGCGCCTCTCGAGGACTCTAAAAGCCCGGCGGGAACACCAATTTTCGCCCAGGTAGCAGGCCAGGCGCAACGGTCAAATTGGCAGCATGAGGGCCGACCGACGAAGCCGCTCCTCCAAGCTGTGTGAAGTTGCCCCAGAACCAGCGGCCGGTTTAATCGGCCGGTTTAATCCCTTGAGACTCGGTGCAATCGTAGGAACGGCCGGTGTTGAGGGATTTGTACTCTTCGGACTTACCACTGGGCCAGTCGATGGTTACGCGGCCGATCTTGTCGCGTTTGCCGAGCCCGAAAGTGACCGGCAGCTCGGATTGAGAAAGATAGCTGGAGCCGCCGTGTACCAGGCGCGATTGCGATTGGCCTTCGTAGAAAATGCGCACATTCGCGCCGATGGCGTCGCGGTTGGATTTCGTGCCGATGAGGCGGAAGCGGATGCTGCGGTTGCCGGAGGATTGATCGTTGCGGAAGAGATAGGCGGGGCCGTTATTGGTGGTTAACAGAATGTCGAGGTCGCCGTCGCGGTCGAAGTCCGCATAAGCCAGCCCGCGCCCCACCTTTGACTTTTCGAAGCCGCCGCCCACTTCGGCGGCCACGTCGCGAAATTTGTCGTGGCCGTCATTGAGAAAAAGATGCGGCGCCTGGGCATAACCGACGTTGCCTCGAATATTGCGCACGGTTTCGTCGATGTGACCGTTGGCGACGGCGAGATCGAGCAGGCCGTCGAGGTTCACATCGAGGAAGGCGCACCCGAAGCCCAGAGTATTTTTGGATGGGCCGCCGATGCCTGCCTGTTGCGCGATGTCGTCGTAGGAGGTTGCGGAGACGGCGCGGTACAGGCCGATTTTCTCGTTATCGAAATTCGTGATGGCGATGCCGGCGCGGCCGGAGTTGTCGAAATCGCCGGTGTCCACGCCCATTCCGGCGCGGGCTTTGCCCTCGCTGCTAAAGGCCAAGCCGGCTTCGACGGCGACGTCCTTGAATTTTCCGTTGCGCAGATTGTGGTAGAGCTTATTCGGCTGCGTGTCGTTGGCCACGAGCAGGTCGGGCCAGCCGTCCTGATCGTAGTCGAACATCGCCACGCCGAGGGATTTCGAGCTGCTGTCGAAGACACCGCTGGTGGCGGTGACGTCTTCAAAAGTACCGTCGCCACGATTGTGAAACAGCCAGCAGGTGTCGCCGCGATAGGCTTCCGGGGTGCAATAGGATTTGTGGGTGCCATCGAGGCTGCAGAAAACGTCGTGCTCCGGTGACCAGCGAACGTAGTTGCAGACAAACAGGTCGAGCAGCCCGTCGCGATCGTAATCGATCCACAGCGCGGAAGTGCTGAAAGCCTGGCGGCCCTGCAGGCCTGCGGAGCGGGTGACTTCAGTAAATTTGCCGTTGCCATTATTGCGGAAGAGGCGGCTCTGGCCAACGCAGCTCAGAAAAATATCGGGGAAGCCATCGTTATTGTAATCACCGACAGCCACGCCCATGCCGTACATCTCAATGTCGAGGCCCGCGGCGCGAGTAACGTCGGTGAAGGTGCCATTGCGATTGTTGCGGTAGAGACGCAGTGTGGATTTTTGCTGCTTGTGTCCGGGCCAGTCCATCCCGTTGACGAGCAAAATGTCTTGCCAGCCATCGTTGTCGAAATCGAGGAAGGCGCAGCCGGAGCCCAGCGTTTCGGGGAGGAACTTGCCGCCGAAAGCTCCGCTGTTGTGTTGAAACTGAATGCCGGCAGCGGCGGTGACGTCAGCGAAGCGGAAACCGAGTGGCGCACTTGGCACGGCAAAGGCTTTGCGCGGTTCGAACGCGGCGCCGGCGGTGAAGGCGGCCGCAGCCGCGAGAAAATCGCGGCGCTTCATGGAAGGTTGACCAGGCCGTTGCGGATGGCGTAGACGACCAGCTCGGCGGTCTTGTGAACGCCTAGCGCGTCCATGATATTGGCGCGGTGCACGGCCACGGTGTTGGAGCTGAGCCCTAAATCGACGGCGATTTCCTTGTTGGATTTACCGGCAACGATGTGTTGAAGAATTTCCAACTCGCGCGCCGTGAGTCCCGATCCGCGCTCGCCTTTGAGAGTGGCGACGGACTGCGAGACCTGCGGGTCCAAGACGGGTCTGCCCCCAGCCACCGTTTTCACGGCGCTTACGAGGTCGAGGTCCATGGCATTTTTCAGCACATAACCGCGCGCGCCCGCCTCGAGAGCCTGGCGCACCAGAGTTTCCTCGGAGTGCATGCTCAACATCAGAATTTCGACGGTGGGAAATTCCCTGCGAATGCGGCGCGTCGCTTCGATGCCGTTGAATTCGGGCAACGCGCAGTCCATCACAATGACCTGCGGACGCAACTGCAGAGCAATGCGCACGGCCTCGGGGCCGTCGCTGGCTTCGGCGACCACGGAGATTTCCGCGTCGTCTTCCAGCATGCGGCGAAAACCGCGGCGCACCAGGGCATGATCATCAACGAGGAGCACGGTGATTTTACGCGGCATGCGGTTGAAGGTTTTCCAGGGGAATTTTGAGGCACACCAGGGTGCCGCCCTGCGCCGGGCGCGAGATATTGAGAGTTCCGCCGATCAGTTCGGCGCGCTCGCGCATGGCCACCAAACCGATGCCGCGAGGAATGTTTGCGCCATGGCCATCCGGGCCGGCGGGTGCGCCGACGAACCCTTTGCCGTGATCTTCCACTTCCAGCTCCAATTCCTGAGGCAGAAATTTAAGGCGAATCCAGGCTTCGGGAGCGTCGGCGTGACGGCTCACATTGTTCAGCGCCTCCTGAATAATGCGATAGAGATGGACGCCGGCGCCGGTCTCGATGGGAAAAGGCTGACCGGATTTTTCGTAGTGCAGGCGAATGCCTGTTTGCCGTTCCACCGTAGGAATATACCAGTCCAGGGTGCTCTCGAGACCGGCTTCTTCGAGCAGGACGGGGTGCAGGGCCTGTGAGAGGCTGCGAATATTGTTCAGCGTGGATTGCGCGATTTCGCGCACCTCCTGGAGATCCTCGCGCAGGGGCGAGCCTTGGGGAGCCTGATTGCCGGCGCGCCCGAGCATCGCGCCAATGGCGGTAAGGACCTGCCCGAATTCGTCGTGGAGCTCCCGGGAGATGTGCCGCAGGGTGGATTCCTGCGTGGAGATTAATTTTTGCGCGAGATCGCTGCGTTGTTCGGAGAGCTCCGCGAGGCGCGCGAATATCTGGCGATTGGCGCGAATGAGATAGAGGCTGGTAAGAGCGATAGCCACCAGCGTGGCGGCAAGGAAGAGATAAAGCTGGCGCTGCACGCTGTCGTAAATCTGCGTGATGCGCGCGGCCGCCTGTTCTTCGCCTTCGTTATTTTCGACCAGCAGGCGCGAAACCGCGGTGCTCAAGGCCTGCTGGCGCGCCTGAAGCGTGAGGCGAATCTGTTCACGCGCCTCGTTTTCCTTGTGGTCTTCCGCGAGAGCGAACATGCGATGGACGGCGTCCCAGAACTGCGCGACGGATTGGTTGAGAAAGAGACGTTGTTCGGGCGTGCGATTGGCGCCGGCAAGGGTCTCTTCCAGTTTGAGCCCGGCATCGAGGTCGTCATGAATGCGATCGAACTGCGCGGACCAGGCGGTAAGAGGGTAGGGCTCCGCGGCGTCCAGCATGTCGCGCATGGCGAGGGCGATGGAGTTCAAATCATTCTGGATGCGCAGAAGTTGCAGGGAATCTTTGCGGTTGCGGTCGACCATGTCGCTCTGCAGGCGGCGCAGTCCGGAGAGCTGCACGGTGATGTACGAGGCGTAGGCCAAAACGGCGGCGAGGGTGATGATCAACCCGAAAAGCAGACCGGTGGTCGGCGAGCGCTGCGATGGGAGTTTCTGCTTCTGTACGGGCGGCACGGAGAAAGAATACCTCAGGCGGCGATGCGGCGACGCAAGACGGTCACCAGGACCATCATGGCGAAACAACCGGCGAGCGGCACCAGCAAGCCGACGCGCAAGCTGTGCGATTTTTGCGAGACCACGCCGACAATCCACGGAACCGTGGCGCCGCCCAATGCCGCGAGAGAAAACATGACGCCGCCAAGGCGCCGTGCGCGCTCACCATACCATTTGGAGAGCCAGGCGATGAACATGGGGTAAATCCCCGCCAGCCCTAGGCCGGCGAAGACCACACCAAAAGCAATCAGCCAGCGGGTGGAGGCCAGCAGCAGGCACGTGGTTCCCAACGCCGATAACAGCAGGCCGGAAATCACGAGCAGGTTTTCTTTGACGCGAGATAGAAATGCGGCGCAAATTCCGCGGCCGGACAACAAACCCGCCCAGAAAAACATGGGAGCGAGAGTCGACGAGCTGCCAGTGCCGGCGCGAAGAGCCTGTTCCGCGGCCCATCCGGAGATGCCGCTCTCCGTGCCGATGTAAAGATAGAAGAGAATCGCGAGCGCAACCGGCACGTGAAGGGGATGAACGTCGGCGTCGCTGACTTGCGCTGCCTGTTCGGCGGACGGATTGGCGGGTTGTTTTTTGTCCTGGAACTTCATGGCCCAGAACAAAATGCTGAGCAGAAAAGCAGCCAGGGCAATGGCGAACGTAGCTTCAGAAAATCGATTCACCTTGAGTCCGGCGAGAATAAGAATGGGGCAGAGGATTGCGCCGATGCCCCAGGCCATATTTAGAATGTTCAGAGCCGCGGAACGGCGCGGGCCGGAGATTTCCGCGACGCAAAGATTGGTCGCGGGGATGGCTACGCCGAAGCCCAGGCCGAATGCGGCGGTGGCCAGGAGCGCGGCATGTTCGTTGGGAGTATTAAGACCGGCGACACCCGCGGCCATCAGCAAGAATCCCAGAACCAATGCGTGGCGATAACCTCTCGCGGCGAGCAGAAAGCTGGAGAGGCCCACGCCTACGACCGAACCTCCGAACTGGGTGGTGAAGAATAACCCGGCCTGGCTGTCATTGAGGTTCCATCTGCCGATGAAAACCGGGAGGACTGGACCAAGCAGCGTGCATACCATGCCGGTAACGATAAAGCCTGCGAACAGTGCGGCGTGGACAAATCGCGGGGAGTGAGTTTCACTGACGGTGCGGTCGGGAAGCATTGCGCGGGGTCATTTTGAGCGAGACGGAGGATGCACGCAATGCGGGATTTCAGCCGCGAGCAACCGGCACAGGCCGGCGGCAATTTCCGGTCCGCACATGTGGGTTTGCCACGCGGGCTGCGGATGAAAGATGGCGACCATGATTGACGTGGGAGTGATCGGGTTTGGTCTGGCGGGGCGCGCATTTCATGCGCAGGTGATCCACGCGACGCCCGGCCTGCGGTTGGCGGCGATTGTGCAGCGCGGGGGAAATGAAGCAGCCGAGAAATATCCGGATGTGCGCGTGGTGCGCAGCGTTGAGGAGCTTCTGGCGATCCGCGAGATTCAACTGGTGGTCGTCGCCACACCAAACGACACGCATGCGCCCCTGGCGCGAGCTTGCCTGGAGGCAGGGCGCGACGTGGTGGTGGACAAGCCGTTTGCCACCACGCTGGAGGAAGCGGAAGAGCTGGTCGCTTTGGCGAAACACCTTGGACGGCTGATTACCGTTTATCAAAACCGAAGGTACGACGGGGACTTTCAGGCGATTCGGCGGCTGGTTGCGGAAGGTACGCTGGGAAGAATCGCGCGGTTTGAAACAAATTACGACCGCTTTCGACCGCAGCTCAAGGCCGGGGCGTGGCGTGAACGCCGCGTGCCAGGCGCCGGAATTTTGTTCGATCTTGCCCCGCACCTCATCGATCATGCGCTGGCGCTGTTTGGAATTCCGGAAGCGGTGACGGCGGATGTCCGGGTGGAGCGCGACGCCGCAGTGGTGGACGACGCTTTCGAGGTGATGTTGCACTATCCGCACGGCATGCGCGCAGTTCTGCGTTCCACGATGCTGGCCGCCGCGCAACGCCCGCGATTCGTCCTGCACGGAACGCGCGGGGCATTCGTGAAGCAAACCTTTGACCCGCAGGAAATGAATTTGCGGAGAGGCTATATCCCGGAGAGCGGAGCGTGGGGAGAAGAGCCGGAGGAAGATTGGGGTGTGCTCACCACGGTGGAGAACGACGAAGTGGTGCGGCGGAGCGTGCCGTCGGCTTCGGGCGATTACCGGGATTACTACGCCAATGTGCGCGACGCGATTTTGGGGAAGGCCGAGCTGGCGATACAGCCGGAATACGCGTTGCAGGTGATGCGGGTGTTGGAGTTGGCGCAGTTGAGCAGCCGAGAAAAACGCACGGTGCGCTGGTAAGGCGGGCGTCGCGTTGTGCGTATAATCTGAAGAGTCGCGAATACCGGAGGTGAGGTTTGCCGAAAATCGAGCTGGCACCGTCGATACTGTCCGCTAATTTCGCGCAGTTGGGCGTGGAGGCCAAGGCGGCGCTGGAAGCCGGCGGCACGCTTCTGCATGTCGACGTGATGGACGGGCATTTTGTGCCGAACATCACCATCGGGCCTCCCGTGGTGAAATCGCTCCGCAAAGCGATTCCCGATGCGATTTTCGATTGCCATTTAATGATTGAAAGGCCCGATGAGATGATTCCGGCGTTTGCCGAAGCAGGCGCGAGCTGGATTTCCGTGCACCAGGAAGCCTGCGTGCATCTGGACCGCACGCTGCACCTGATTGAATCGCACGGTTGCAAAGGCGGAGTGGTGATCAATCCGGCGACTCCTGTGGAGATGCTCGACGAAGTGTTGGATATCGTTCATCACGTGCTGGTGATGTCGGTGAACCCGGGCTTTGGCGGCCAAAAATTTATTCGCGGAGCGTTGCGCAAGATCGAAGCGCTGGCGGAGACGCGGGCCTTGCGAGGATTGAACTTCAGGATTGAAGTGGATGGCGGCGTGGCTCTGGATACCGTCGCGGATGTGGTGCGAGCTGGAGCGGAACTGCTGGTGGCGGGCAATGCGGTGTTTGGCGGCGGGAACGTGAAAGAAAATGTCAGTAAGCTTCTGGAAGCTGCGAAGAACGCCACATTGACGCGCGCTTAGGGCGATGGGTCATTGTTGCTTATGCAGGATGAATTTTTCCATCGCGTCGGCAAACCCTTCCTTCTCATTTGAGCCCGTAACGTAGGTCGCGGATTTTTGCACCTCCGGGCTGGCGTTGCCCATGGCGATGCTGACGCCGCTTTTCTTGAACATCAGCACGTCATTGGGCATATCGCCGATGGTGGCGATCTGCTCCACCGGCACTTTTAGAAGCTGCGACATGGTCAGCACTACTTCGCCTTTGTTGGCCTTCGGGTGGGTGACGTCAAGGTAGTAGGGCTGCGAACGCGCGGCGGAAGCTTGATCGCCGCAGGCGTCTTGCGCGTCTTTTTCGCACTGCTGCACGGCGTCCAGGTCGTCGCTGACGCCGACGACTTTTGCGACATCTTTCAGCAAGCCTTCGAAGTTTGGAACCACCTTGGGCGGAAACTTGACCGTCCATTGTTCACGCGCGACGTGCGGCGCGTTGACATCGCGCACATACCAGTCCTGGCCGGTGTAAAGCCAGACGTCGAGTTTATGGTCGAGAATGATTTTGATCACTTTTTCCACCATGGCCCGCGCCAGAAAATTTTCGTGGACGATGGTGGTCAGGTCCGGCTGCGTGAGAACTCCGCCGTTGAAGGCCGCGAGCGGCTCATCGAGCTTCAAGGGATCGACCAGCATGGCCATGCCGCGCGGAGGGCGGCCGCTGGTGACGGCAAACTTGATGCCCGCAGCGCGCAGATCGAAGACGGATTGCGCGGCGCGCTCGGTGAGAATTTTTTCCTGCGTGACGAGCGTGCCATCAACGTCGGCGATGACGAGGCGAATGGTGTTTGTTGCGCTCTTGTTGGTTATGTTCGGCATGTGAATTTGGTCTGCTAATGGTTTTCAAATTTGCAATGACGCTTGCAGTGTAAAAGCCGTTCCTGTTCCGCGTGAATTACTGTTCCTGATAATTCCAAAGCAGGCCGCCATCGACAAAAACAGTTGTGCCGGTGATATAGCTAGATTCGTCGGAGGCCAGAAACAGGGCCACGGAAGCCACATCGCCGGGTTTTCCAAGCCGTTTCAGCGGAATATTCGCAAGCAGGGCGTTCAATTTTGCGGGATCGTTCAACAAGGTTTTGTTGATGGGCGTTTCAATGGCGCCGGGCGCGATGGAGTTGATCGTGATGCCCAGAGGCGCCAGCTCGATGGCGAGATCGCGCGTCAGCATTTTTACGCCGCCTTTACTGGCGCAGTACGTGGAGAAATGCGGAAACGGCAATTCTTCATGCACGGAACTGAGGTTAATAACCTTGCCGCCGGCCTTGGCTTGCATCTGATGTTTCACGAATGCCTGGGTGATGAAGAAAAGGCCCTTGAGATTGACGTTCAGGACGAAATCGTAGTCGGCTTCGGTCACATCCCAGAAACTGGCGCGGCGTTCGACGCCGGCGTTGTTGATGAGCACGTCAATTTCACCGAGCTGCTTGGCGGTTTCGGCCACGAAGCGCTGGCCATCGGCGAGCTTGGAGACATCGGCTTGAATGGCCAGGGCCTTTGCGCCGTTGGCCTGGAATCCAGCGACGATGGCGTCGGTGCCCGGTTTATCGGATAGGTAGCAGATGGAAACCGCGGCGCCTTCCTGCAGGAATCGTTGTGCGATTCCCAGGCCGATGCCCTGATTGCCTCCGGTGATGGCGACTACTTTCCCTTGTAAGCGGTTGGACACTGGACTCTCCTGGAAATGCGCACGCTCATGACTAAGGAATCTTCGTTGACCGCAGATGAAAAACGCGGATGAATTGTCTAAGCCGAAAATGCCGGTCCCGCGACGCTGT
The DNA here is from genome assembly GCA_036496505.1 of Candidatus Acidiferrum sp. GTDB lineage: Bacteria > Acidobacteriota > Terriglobia > Acidiferrales > UBA7541 > Acidiferrum. The sequence continues at coordinate 17,766 of DASXLA010000030.1, forward strand.
ACAACCGGCCGAAGATTACCGCGGTTGAATTCCAGCCGCGGTGTTCAGGCGACGGTAACATCCGGGCTGAGATAAACGTCCTGGATGGCGTTCAACAACTGCACGCCTTCTTTCATGGGGCGCTGGAACGCTTTTCTGCCGGAGATCAGCCCGACGCCGCCGGCGCGCTTGTTAATAACCGCGGTGGTGACCGCTTCCTCGAAATCGTTGGCGCCGGAAGCTCCGCCGCTATTGATCAAGCCGGAGCGGCCCATGTAGCAGTTGGCCACCTGATAACGGCACAGATCGATGGGATGGTCGCTGGCCAGGTCGGTGTAGATGCGCTTGTCGAATTTGCCGTAGCTGGAGTCGCCCATGTTGAGCGCAGCGTAGCCGCCATTATTTTCCGGGAGCTTCTGCTTGATGATGTCGGCCTGAATGGTGACCCCCAGATGGTTGGCCTGTCCGGTGAGGTCCGCGGACAGATGATAATCCTTGTCTTTCTTGAAGGCCGGGTTCCGGAGATAGCACCACAGAACCGTGGCCATGCCCAGGTCGTGGGCCTCCGCGAAAGCCTTGCTGACTTCAATAATCTGGCGATCGCTTTGTTCTGATCCGAAGTAAATGGTGGCGCCGACGGCCGCAGCGCCCATGTCATGAGCTTCCTTGACGGTGCCAAAGAAAATCTGATCGGACTTGTTGGGGTACGTCAGCAATTCGTTATGGTTCATTTTTACGATGAAGGGAATTTTGTGGGCGTATTTGCGCGCGACCGCTCCGAGGACGCCAAAGGTGGAGGCCACGGCGTTGCAATCGCCTTCCATGGCCAGTTTCACGATATTTTCGGCGTCAAAGTACTCGGGATTTTTCGCGAAACTCGCCGCGGCGGAGTGCTCGATGCCCTGGTCGACGGGAAGAATGGACATGTAACCGGTGTTGGCCAGGCGGCCGCGGCCGAACAAACGCTGAAGGTTGGTGAGCACGCGAATGTTGCGATTGGAAACGGACCAGACACGATCGACGAAGTCCGGGCCGGGCAAATGCAGGCGGTCTTTCGAAATTTTCGGTGATTTGAAGCCCAGCAGGAATTCCGCTTTGGCCCCCAGGTACGTTTCAATTTTTCCGCTACTGACGGTGGTGGCCATACTATCTCCTCTTTATTCTCGAATGCCGCTGGAAAGCAGGTTGCCCGCGGCCTGGTCGACGAGCCACAGCAATTCTCCATTGGTTGGTTGCAGTAATTGTGAGGGCAACTGTTCCGGCTCGTAAGGCCCTTCCAGGACGCCTTTCAGTGCCAGGGCTTTCTCTTTCCCTGTGACCATAAAAAGAATTGTTGCGGCGTTGTTGGCCGCCGGGGCCGTCAAGGTGATGCGCTCGGTGAAAAGTTTGCCCACCCAGTTGTGCATCACGGTGCGGCTCTCGGGATGCAGAGCCTTGGTGCCTGGGAACAGCGAAAGCGTGTGGCCCTCGTCGCCCATGCCCGCGAGAAGCAGATCGAAGCGAGGCATCGCCGAACCGTTGAGCTGGAAATGCGCGCGCAGCTCCTGCTCATATTCCTGCGCAGCCTGCTGCGCCGCGGGATACTCCCCTTTGATGCGATGAACCTGCTCGGGTTTCAAGGCCGCTTTGCTGATCATGGTGTCCGAGGCCATTTTGAAATTGCTTTGCGCGTCATCCGGCCCAACGTGGCGTTCGTCGCCGAAGAATAAGTGCATTTTATCCCAGGGAACCTTGGCGCGCAGGTCAGCATCGGTGGCCAGCAAAGTATAAAGTATTTTCGGCGTCGAGCCTCCGGCAAGCGCAACCGAAAAGGAGCCGCTGCAATTCACGGCGGATTGCGCCACGTCGATAAATTTTTGCGCGGCGCGCCGCGCGATGGTCGCGCCGTCCTTCAGAATACGAATTTCCCGTCGCGAATTTCCAGCCATCAGGCGATTCCCACGTGGTCTCCGGCGGTAACACGGCTGCGGCGGCCGAGGCCCTGATCATCGGCGTTACGCCATTCGCGCCCGTCGCGCTCCAGTAATTCCGCCGCTTCGGCCGGACCCCACGATCCCGCAGCGTAGTTAGGAAAATCGCGCGCGGGCAAAGCGTGCCAGACGTCCAGGATCGGCTGAATGACGCTCCAACCGGCTTCCACCATGTCCGCGCGTTGAAATAACGTGGCGTCGCCGGCCATGCAATCGCGCAGCAGTCGCTCGTATCCGGTGCTGTGCTCGGAGCCGAAGTACGTGGAGTAATCGAAATCCATGTTGACCAGGCCGAGTTTCATGACCGAGCCGGGAACTTTGGCGCCGAAACTGAGCGAGATGCCTTCGTCAGGTTGGATGTGAATCACCAGGCGGTTGGTTTCGAGATTACGCACGGAGGTGTTGCGAAACAGCACGAAGGGAGTGCGCCGGAATTGAATCACAATTTCCGTCTCGCGCTGCGCCAGGCGCTTGCCGGTGCGCAGATAAAAAGGAACGCCGGCCCATCGCCAGTTGTCGATCTGCAGCTTCAAGGCCACGAAAGTTTCGGTGTTGGAGCCGGGAGCGACGTCCGGCTCGCTGCGATAGCCGACCACGCGCTGACCGTCGACGGCGCCTTCGCCATATTGTCCGCGAACCATGTTGGTGAGGACTTCTTCAGGGCCGTAGGGCTGGATGGCGTGAAGAACCTCAGCCTGTTTGTTGCGTACTTCATCGGCATCGAACGAGATCGGCGGCTCCATGGCGGTCATGGTGAGCAGCTGAAAAAGGTGGTTGGGCACCATGTCGCGAAGCGCGCCGGCGGTTTCGTAAAATCCGCCACGATGCTCCACGCCCACGGTTTCCGCCGCGGTGATCTGCACGTGGTCGACATAGTTGCGGTTCCAGAGCGGCTCGATGATGTTGTTGGAAAAGCGGAACACCATCACGTTCTGCACCGTTTCTTTTCCCAGATAGTGGTCGATGCGATAAATCTGTTTTTCGGTGAGCACCTGCTTCAAGTCGTGGTTCAACTGTTTCGCGGACTCCAGATCGTGGCCAAACGGTTTTTCCACGATGACCCGGGCCCAGGAGCTGTTTTCTTCCTTGGTAAGTCCCGCGTCGCCCAGTTGCTTGGTGATAGGGGAGAAAAACCTGGGCGCCACCGCCAGGTAGAAAAACTTGTTGCCCAAGGTATTGTGCTGCTTGTCGACCTCGACGATTTGCTCTTTCAGCCGCTGGTACGCCTGGGCATCCTGAAAATCCGCCTTGATGTAATAGATGCGTTCCGTAAACCAGTTCCACAGTTTCTGATCGATGGGCGTGGACGAATACTTGGGAATTTCTTCCGTCAACATTTTGCGGAATGATTCGGTGGTGTAGTCGTTGGTGGCAAAACCCACGATGGCGAATTGTTTGGAGAGCAGGCCATCACTCGCGAGATTGCAAAGCGCGGGTATCAGTTTGCGCTTGGTAAGATCGCCGCTGGCGCCGAATATCACCATCACGCAGGGCGCGCCTACGGGCTTAGGAACCAGATGATTCGAACTCATGAGTGACCCTGCCTTTTTGGTGGCCATCCACCGGCAAAGACCAGAAAACTAATGCCCGGATTTTTTCTCGATGTGCCCGCCGAATTGAAAACGCATCGCGGACAAAAGTTTCGCGGCGAAATCGTCTTCGCCCTGCGACGAAAAACGCTGGTACAGCGCGGCGCTCAACACCGGCGCCGGTGTAGTGGACTCAATGGCGGCCACGATGGTCCAGCGGCCCTCTCCGGAATCGGAGACCCGGCCTGAAAAGCCCTCGAGGTTGGGCTTATCCAGAAGCGAAATGGCGGTCAGATCGAGCAGCCACGAGGCTACCACGCTGCCGCGGCGCCACACTTCGGTTACATCCGCGAGATTGAAGTCGTATTGATAGTGCTCGGCATCGCGCAATGGCGCGGTCTCCGCATCGGTTTCGCGGTGAGCTTTGCCGACGTTGGCGTGCTTCAGGATATTGAGCCCTTCCGCGTACGCGGCCATCAAGCCGTACTCGATTCCGTTGTGCACCATCTTCACGAAATGGCCCGCGCCGGACGGCCCACAATGGAGATAGCCCTCTTCGGCGGTTCCCGTGGCTTTTTCCCGGCCGGGGGTGCGATCGATGTTTCCACGTCCCGGAGCAAGCGTTTTGAAAATGGGGTCGAGATGCTTGACCACGTCAATTTCGCCGCCAATCATCTGGCAGTAGCCGCGCTCCAGTCCCCAGACGCCGCCGCTGGTGCCAACGTCCACGTAGTGCAGGCCCTTCGCGGACAATTCCTTTGCGCGGCGTATATCGTCGATGTAGTAGGAGTTTCCTCCGTCGATGATGATGTCGCCGCTCTCGAGCTTCGCGGTGAGATCGTGAAGCGTGGCGTCCACCACACCCGCGGGAACCATCAGCCAGACGGCCCGCGGCTTATTGAGTTTCTTGACGAGCTCGTCGAGAGAATTGCTGCCGGTAGCGCCTTCTCCGGAGAGTTGTTTCACGGAAGCGGGACTGCGATCGTACACCACGCACTGATGGCCATTTTTTTGGAGCCGGCGCACCATATTGGCGCCCATTCTGCCGAGTCCGATCATCCCAAGCTGCATCTTCCATCCTCCGCGAAAATTGCTTCCAGCGATGTGAACCGTTGTTTAAGCGATGGCCTGCTTCACCGCTTTTGTTAATGTGGCCAGGCCGGCGGCCACGTCTTTGCCGAGGTGCACGCGCAATGCCCGGCGGCCGCGCTCGGCGAGCACCGCAAAATCGCCGCGAGCCTGCGCGGCCTTTACGGTGCCAAACGAATATCTTTGTCCCGGGACGGGAAGATCCACAGCGTCATCGCAGGTGATCTGCAGGAAGACGCCGCTATTGGGGCCGCCTTTGTACGCTTGACCGGTGGAGTGCAGGAAGCGCGGACCGAATCCCAGAACGGTGGCAACTTTTTTGTTGTCGCGGACCGCCAGGCGGATGCCTTGCATGGCCTTCCCATTAGCCTCGTTCATGGTGACGTAGCCCAGCACCGCGAAGTAATCGCCGGCATGCAGCCGGTCGAGATGGCTTTTCAAAACGTCGCCCAGGTTCTTTTTGCCTTTGAGGGCCGCGGTATTTTTTTCATCGGCGTAAAGTTTGACGCCCTCGCCTTCAAAGAAGGGCGTCTCCGGAGGGAGCTGCCCGGTTTTTTCATACTCGCTGGTCAGTTTTTTTGTTTCGATTTTGCTGGCTTCGACGTCGGGCTGATTGAACGCGTTGATGCCGATGATCGCGCCGGCGACCGCGGTGGCGATTTCCCAGCGAAAGAATTCCTGGCCGAGGTTATAAATATTTTCAACGGCGATGCGCACCACCGGGTTGCCGGCGGCTTCCAGGGCATCGATGGCGGCATCCTGGGATTTATTGGGAGCGGTTTCCAGGCGCAAATAAGCAAACACGCGATCACTGCCGTAGATAGCGGGCTTCGCGAGCGGCTCGCGGTCGACAGGGATGATGCCTTTGCCCACTTTGCCGGTGGATTCGGCGATCAACTGTTCCAGCCACGCGCCCAGATCGGAAATTCCCGGCGAAGCGGCGATGGTTAATTTATCGCGGCCGAGGTTGGCGGCCACTCCCATGATCATGCCCAGCACCGCGCCTGGATTGGAGTCCGCGGCTACCCCGGCGCCACACGCCCTCACCATTTCAGCGGTGCTGTTGAGAAATTTGGAGACGTCAACGCCCATGATGGTCGCGGGAACCATGCCGAAATTTGAAAGCGCGGAATATCGGCCTCCGATGCTCGGCACGCCCATGAATACCTTGCGGAATTTATCGCGCTCGGCAACTTCCTGCATCTTCGAGCCGGGGTCGGTGATGGCGATGAAGCAGCTTCCCACTTTTTCCGCGCCGACTTTTTCTTTAATGCGCTCGAAGAAATATTGCTTGTAGATGTTGGGTTCCAGCGTGCTTCCGGATTTGCTGGAGACGATGCAAACCGTGCTGCTCAGATCGATTTTGCTTTCGATGGCCTTGATTTGAGCGGGATCGGTCGAATCGAGTACGTGAAGTTCGGGACGGCCCTCAATTTTACCAAAGGTGAAGCGCATTACCTCCGGACACAGGCTGGAGCCGCCCATGCCCAGAAGCAGAGCATGCCGGAAGCCGGCCTTTTGAATGTCGGCGGCAATTTCCTGCAAGGCCGAAATGTGCGAGAGCTGCTCATCCGTGATGCTCAGCCAGCCCAGCCACTTGTTCTCATCGGTGCCCGTCCAGAGAGAGGCGTCGCTCTGCCACAGTCGCCGAACCTTTTCGTTTTTCTTCCAGTCGTCACGGGCGGCCGCGAACGGCCCGGAGAAGGAGTCCGGCAGTTTGTAGTTCTGCCGATTCACACTCACGCGTGCGCGCCAGCGGACTTGCCGGTGGCCTCCAGCAACTCGGCGAACGAGTCGGCAAAAAGTTTGATGCCGTCGACGAGGAGCTTGTCGGTGATTTGCTTCATGGACAAGCCGGCTTTCTCCAGGTCGGCCATGGTCTTGACGGCCTGGTCGACATTTTCGGTCAGGCTGGCGCGAAGCTTGCCGTGGTCGCGGAAAGCATCGAAGGTGGCCGGCGGAATGGTATCCACGGTGTCGGCGCCAATGAGTTCTTCCACGTAAATGACGTCGCGATAGGCCTTGTTTTTGGTGCTGGTACTGGCCCACAGCAGCCGCTGTGTTTGCGCCCCTTTTGCAGCCAGCGCCTTCCAACGCGGACTGCCGAAAAGCTCCTGGTATTTCCTGTAGGTAACCTTGGCATTGGCGATGGCCACTTTGCCTTTCAGGCTTTCCAGCAAAGCTTTCTGCTGCGGATCAGAAGCCGATTTCAGTTTGTCGTCGATGAGACTGTCCGCCAGGGTGTCGATGCGGCTGACGAAGAAACTGGCGACGCTGGCGATATGCGTAATGTCCTGGCCTTTGGCGGCGCGCGCTTCGAGGGCGGCGATGAACGCTTCAGCCACCTGTTCGTAAGCGGACTGCGCGAAGAGCAGGGTGATGTTGATGTTGATGCCTTCTTCCAGCAACTGGCGAATTGCCGGTATGCATTCCTGCGTGCCCGGCACCTTGATCATGACATTGGGGCGGTTCACCATTTTCCAAAAGCGCCGCGCTTCTTCCAGAGTTTTGTCGCGTTCGCGGGCCAGCGTGGGAGAGACTTCCAGGCTGACGTAGCCGTCCCGCGTGCGGCTTTCTTCATAGACCGGACGAAAAATGTCCGCGGCATCCTGTACGTCGCGCACCGCGATTTTTTCGTACACCTGGGTGGCGTTGAGCTTCTTGGCCTCGGGCGAATTCAAAATATCGGAATAGTCCTTACTGCTGGAGATGGCTTTCGCGAAAATCGAGGGATTGGACGTCATCCCGCGCAGGCCATCGTCGTGAATCAGTCTCTTGAGCTCGCCTCCGGTCAGCAGGTCTCTGCGGATGTAGTCCATCCACGGTGACTGCCCAAAATCGAGAAGTCCCTTCAGGGAATTTTTGCCGGCCTTGCCGGTTTCGGAACCGGTGATGCTTACTGAGGTGGTCATTGCGATTCTCCTTCTCTTTCAACTCTTATTGTACGCCTGCGATGCGCGACGCGACGCACGATGGATTAACCAGCCGAGCCGCGAGCGATGCATTTAGATTCCAATACTTTTATTTTGTTCAGGCGTCTCACGTGACGGTCTTCACGAGTGAATTTCGCGGCGAGGAACGCTTTCACGAGGTCTTCCGCCAGTTTCACGCCGATGACGCGCGAGCCCAGCACCAAAACGTTCATGTCGTCGTGTTCGACGCCCTGGTGAGCGGAATAGGTGTCGTGGCACACGGCGGCTCGAATGCCAATCAGCTTATTTGCGGCCACGCTCGCGCCCACGCCGCTGCCGCAGATAAGTACTCCCCGTTCCGCTTTTCCATCTAAAACGGCGCGGCCCACGGCTTCGGCAAAATCCGGATAGTCCGAGGGGTTTTCATTGAAGGCGCCGACGTCCAGCACCTCCTGGCCCAGGGATCGCAACACGTCGCCCATGGCCACCTTCATCTGGAAGCCCGCGTGGTCAGAACCGATTACGACTTTCATTGCGGCTCACCTTCCCAAGACTTCTTTTACTGCCGAGACAACTTTGTCAGGCTCGAACCCAAATTTCTTCTGAAGGTCCTTCAGCGGCGCGCTGGCTCCAAAAGTATGCATGCCGATGATTTTGCCTTTGGACCCCACATAGCGGTCCCAACCCAGAATCGAGGCTTGTTCGACAGAAACCCGGGCAGTTACCTCCGGCAGCAGCACGCTGTCGCGATACTCGCGCGATTGATGTTCGAAAATATCCCACGAGGGCATGCTCACGACCCGAACCTTCACGCCCTGGCTCGTAAGAGTTTCGTAGGCGGAGAGGCAAAGCGAAACTTCGCTGCCTGTGCCCATGAGAATCGCTTCGGGCTTGCCTCCCTGGGCCTCGGCGAGGATGTAGGCGCCTTTGGCCACGCCCGCGGCGGAGGCGTATTTGCTCCGATCGATAGTTGGAAGCGCTTGCCGCGTGAGAACCAGCACCGCGGGTTCTTTTTTTAGCTGCATGATGACGCGCCAGGCCTCCACCACTTCGTTGCCATCGGCAGGGCGGAATAGTGTGAGTCCCGGCACGGCGCGCAGGGCAATCAGATGTTCGATGGGTTGATGCGTCGGGCCGTCTTCGCCTACGCCGATGGAATCGTGCGTGAAAATATAGATGACCGGCAATTCCATGATGGCGCTCAAGCGGATGGCCGGCTTGCAATAATCGGTAAAGATGAAAAACGTGGACGCGAACGGACGAATGTCGCAGAGCGACAAACCGTTGGAGATGGCCGCCATGGCATGCTCCCGAATGCCAAAGTGCATGTTGCGGCCGGAGCGGCTAGCGGCTTCAAAATCACCGGCTCCATCAAAGGTCAACCGGGTTTTCGTCGAGGGATAGAGATCGGCGGCGCCGCCCATGAGCCAGGGAACATTTTTCGCCAAAATATTGATGACCTTGCCGTTGGAGTCGCGCGTCGCCAGGCCCTTGGGGTCCGCGGGAAACACCGGAAGGTCCTTGTCCCATCCGTTGGGCAATTCGCGAGACAGCATTTTGTGCAGGTCACCGGCCAGTTGCGTGAACTCGCCCTTGTAGGCCTCGAATTGTTTCATCCACGCATCGCGAACCTCTCCGCCGCGCTTGCCGATGCCGTTCTTGAACTGGTCATACACGCCGTCCGGCACCAGGAATTTCTCGTCCGGCCAGCCGTAGAATTTCTTGGTGAGCGCTACCTCTTCCGCTCCCAGGGCCTCGCCGTGCGCTTCCCTGGTGTCCTGCCGGTGAGGAGAACCGTATCCGATGTGGCTGTCGACGATAATCAGCGTCGGTCTATCGTTCGTTTGCAGGAAAACATCCAGCGCTTTTGACAGCGCGACGGTGTCGTTGGCGTCAGTGACGTGCTCTACGTTCCAGCCATAACCCTTGAAGCGCGTGGCCACATCCTCACTGAATGCCAGGCTGGTGTTGCCTTCAATGGTGATGTGATTGTTGTCGTACAGCCAGCAGAGGTTGGAAAGTTTATGATGGCCGGCGAGTGAAGCGGCTTCTCCGGAAATGCCCTCCATCATGTCGCCATCGCCGCAGATCGCGTACACGTTGTAATTGAACAATTCGAATCGAGGCTTGTTGAAATAGGAAGCCAGCCACCATCGCGCCATGGCCATGCCCACGCTGGTCGCTACGCCTTGGCCCAAGGGACCGGTGGTGGTTTCCACGCCACTGGTGAGCCGATACTCGGGATGGCCGGGCGTCTTGCTGTCGATCTGCCGAAAGTGCTTGATGTCGTCGAGCGTCAGCGCGGGAGCAGCGATTACCTGATTGTTTTCGTCGACCGCTTTTACCTGTGCCAGATGCAACAGCGAATAAAGCAGCATCGACGCGTGGCCGTTGGAGAGAACGAAGCGGTCGCGATTGGCCCAGACGGGATCCTTCGGGTCATATCGCAAATATTTCTGCCAAAGGGTGTAAGCCACCGGCGCAAGCGCCATGGGCGTGCCGGGATGGCCGGAATTGGCGGCCTGCACCGCGTCCATCGATAACGTCCGGATCGTATTGATACTTAATTGGTCGAGATTAGGCTCGCTCACTCCAGCTCCCGTGGCGGTTTCTTGAACTCCCGCGCGTTCTGAGGCAAATATTTGATGCTTTGACCCAGAATTTAACTGCGGGAATTCTACGACAAAACAGAGTTACAGATGGGTGACAAAATAATGGCGGATAGGGGAGCTTCGGTGGTCCGGCCGCTGTCTACTTTAAGCCCTGCGGAGCCGCGGGCCGAATCTTAATGTGCGGCGATGGCGTTGGCGGCAACGTTCTCGGAAGACTCCTGAATGGTCAGCATATCGGTGCGCGTCTTATCCCACTCGCGCAGCATCAGGCCATTGGCCGTAAAGTAGCGCCGAATTTTGATGGAATCCCACCGCAGCACTTCTTCCAGCAGGGGAACGAGCACGCTCATGGTGTTGTCGCTGAGAACCGTGCGGCGCGCCACGCGAGTGATGAACTTGGCTTCCGAGACGGCGATGGTCAAGCCGTCGTGCTGGTTGACGTGCATCATTACCGGAAGATCGGAGCTGCCATCGCCCATGTAGATGATGTTGTCGTGGCTGATGCCGAGCGAGGCGCGGATTTCCTCAAGAACGGTGATCTTTCCCCAGCCGGCGGTGGCGCGAATGATGGAGTCTACTTCCCCGGTGTTCTCGTTGTAACGGAAGCGGGTGCCGAAAATGCGGTCGACGGGAACTATGCCTTCGAGTGCGGACTGGATAATCTCCTGCGGCGCGGCGGAAATCACATTGAAATGAAAGTCATAGCCTTCCGCCAAGTTTTCGAGCGATTGCGCGAACAGCGCCACGTTATGTTTCAGGCGGATGCTTTTGCCGGTCTCGATGAGGTGCTCCCGGCGGACGTGCCGGAACTCCGGGTCGTGCAGGATCAGGTAGCTGAGCTCGGCGCCCTGCTGGACCAAGTTCATATTCGAGAGGCCCACGACCTTGTCGTGGAAGCCATGGAATCCGATAAGTTCGCTCAGGACCACGCCTGAGTCGTTAAAACTGAGCGTTTGGTCGAAATCGCTCGCTAAAAGGTATCGTTTGAGCATGTCCTGGTACTCCTTCAAATCGTCTTGCGGCCACTCCGTCTCGCACCGGGCCGATGACTACATTGCAAGGATAGCTTCATTCCTCCGGGCTACCGTCACGAATAATTCCGATAGGTGCTATGCGTAAAAAGATTGACACTGGCCGGTCTGTTCATTTGATGCTTGGCAAGTGTAAACGATACAAAGTAATGGAGATGAATGGGAGATGAACAGATCGTTGTGCCTCGATTGCCGGCAGGATTAGGCTCTCTCATCGTTGCGCATGGCGAATCTAAGGCGAAGACCAAGGAGAGCCGCCTACAGAGTTCCTGATGGCGCCTCAGAGAGGTTCAGAGACCCCTATCGCCAACTTTTCCACAGGGGGCTGAAGGCCCTTCATCGATGAGATTGCAGGGGAGGTGTATTCGTCGAGTCACTGACCGTGTACGGGATACCGGTGCCCGAGTGGAGGTATAAAGCCTGTATTTCGGCCTCATTCAAGGGGCGCGCGCCGCGGCGGCCAAACACCGCGAGCTGGTTGCCGGACTCGTCGACGGCGCGGTCCCGATCGATGCCTTTGGAAATGGCGAGTGCCGGACCGTGGGTGCGGGCTGTGGCGATCAGTTTGGGCGTGGGGCGCGGGCTAAAGCCCGAGAAGTGCCCGGGGTCGTCCCAGGGAGAAACAATCTCCAGGACGCGCAGCCCGTTTCTGCCGTCGGCGACAAAGGCGTACGCGCTGGCCGCCACCATGCCGATTTTTACGTCGTTGACGTCGTTCAGTTGGCCGCCGGCATTGAAAATCTGATCGAGCCTGGGAGCGTCAGGTTTTTCGACATCGATGATCGCGAGGCCTTGTTTGCCTGCGGAAACATAGGCATAGGTGCGCGCGACGCAAATGTTGCGCGCGTCCGTCAACGGCACGACTGCGCCGCCAACGGGTTTGGGTTGCGCCAGGTCGGTCACATCTAAAGCTTTCAGGCCCTGGCGGTCGACGACAAAAGCGTAGCGGAATTGCACCGCGATTCCTGTGGGTTGGTCCAAAACTGGCGCGCCGATGGTCGCGGTGACGCGCGGGGCCAGCGGATGATTCAAATCGACGACCACGAGGGCTTTGTCCGTGAGGATGTAGGCGAATGTTCCCGCGATGGTCATGCGCTGTGCCCCGGTGAGCACGCCACCGGGATTGAAAGCCAGCGCGCGTTTGAGAAAGTTGTTGGCGGGGTTCCCGTCGAGCAGCGTTTCCACGCCGGGACTCTTGGCCTTCAGGTCGGGATTGCCGATGACCACCAGGCCTTCCTCTTTATCGGCGACGTAGAGAAATCCGTACAACAAGTGAATGGCCTGCTCCTCGTTTTCCGGCAGGCGCTGCCGCAGCGGATCGATAGCCAGGGTGGATGGAGAAGCGACCGCAACCGCATTCTTTGTGGGGACGTAGAAACGCTGGCCGATGGGTGAAACGGGCGCGGTCACCACGCGCTCGGAAAACCCCTTGTTGTCGATGTTGGCGATGTCGTAGACGCGCAAGCCGCCCGGCCCGTTCGCGGTGTAGGCATATTCGCCGCGTGCCTGGATGTCGAAGATGTGGCCGGCGTGCGTGGCCGCGGCCTTGAGCGCGCGATCACCGGCGACGAATTTCCTGTAATTTTCGGGATACGCAATGCGTTGCAAATCGCTGCCAAAAACGGCCTCAGGCTCGTCGTGTTCCGCAACGGCGATGGCTTCAAATCCGCCTGTTCCGGTCGCCACATAAACGTAGCGGCCGATGAAGTTCATGAAGTTGGTGCCTTGCAGGAGGAGTTGCGCCATCCAGGCATTGTTGTCATTCGCGGAAGACACGTGACAGTCGCTGCATTCTTTCGTTTCTTTTCCGCGCACCGTGTGCGGAACGAAAGTGCTGTAAGCCTGGCCGGAGAAGCCCTCGGCCGAAATGGTTTGCTGCGTGTAGTACAGCCATTCACGATTGGCGTTTTGCGAACTGACCAGTACGGCGCAACTCGAGCGCGCCGGCGCGATGCGATGGCCGGTCACGGTGCCGTCCACCGCGAGCATATAAATATCGTCGCGCAGAACCTGGAAGTTGTAGCTGGTGTAGTTGCGGGTCAGCAATCCTTCGTTGTGCAGCATGGGCTTGCGCGCGTCGGCGGTCATCTGCAGATGGCAGCCAAAGCACGTGGGCGTCCAGGACGTGTGGCACGAATAGCAGGTCATGCTGCTGTTGCCATGCGCCAGGTGAGTGTCGTCCTGCGGCATGGCGGTGTCGACCGCGCCATCTTTGTTCATCAGCTTGGCGCGCAGCGATTTTTCGCTGAAGTGCGCGTTGCCGGGAGTCACGGTGTCGGCGGTCTGCACGACTTCCCATTCCTTGTGTTCTTCGGACATGGAGCGCTGAATCAAGGCGTCGCCCTGCCATTCAAAGCGGCGCAATCCCCAGGGTGTTCGCAGCGTATCGAGATGATGGCCGGCCTCATAACGGCGGACGTTTCCAGTAGCGGAGAAATTTACCGGAGCGGCGGGGCCCGAGGTGAGCAGCGTGGCCTTCTGCCGGATAGTGCCGTGACAGTCGATGCAATCGATTTCCACGGCGGCGCGCGGTTCGCCATAAATTTTTCCGTTGCCGTGATTGTCCTGCGCGAAGTGGCAATCGTTGCACTGCATGCCTTTTTCGAGATGGATATCGGCCAAGTGCACGGCTTTGGAAAAGCGAGCCGGGTCTTCGAAGGCGATGGGCTTGCCGTCTTTGTCGAGCCAGTTGCCTTTGCGGTCGTGGCGGAAGACGGCGCGGAACACCCAGCCATGTCCGTGAAAGTCCGCGAACTGCGTGGTGTTGAGTCTGGAATTAAATTCCGGGCTGCCGACCTGTTCGAGGAATTTCTCGTCACTCCATAGACCGCGGGCTGCCGCGGCCTCGGGATTGCGCATGAGGGATTGATAGCGCTGTTCATCGGTCGGCGCGCGTTGTTCGGGCGGGTACATGTGGCTGCCATCGATTTCGTTATCCCACCAGGTCAGCCCGAAATAAGTCGTGACCATGTTCGTTCCGGGATGGATATGGCAAATCATGCACTGGCTTGAGGGGATGGAGCGGGTGAAGGAGTGCTTGATGGGATGGCCGGCTTCGTTTTTGGGAATGGTGGGATCGAGGGAAGCGCTCATTCCGGAGTGGCCGAATTTCGCGTATTCGCCGGAGTGCAAGGGATCACGATCGTTGGCGTAAATTACGTGGCAGGAGGAGCAGCCACTGGCGCGGTAGTCGCCGGGATGATCGTTCGTGCCGGGCAGCGACATCACTGGATCGAGAAGGCGGGTTTTTTGGAGACCGAGGAACACCGGATCGGTGCGAAGTTCCGTGCCAAAACCACGGTCGCTCAACCGGTCCTCAGGTTTGCCGGGGTCCTCATCCGGTAGGGGATTGCCGATTTCGCTTTTTTTGCGGCCGCCGCGCTCGAATACGCGCAGCACGTTGCCGGGCTGCGAAGTTTCCCAGCGATAAAGAGGATCAAGCTCCGGAAGGACGCCTTTGGCGCGGGTCTCTTCCGGCGATGGACGGGGAAACGTCTTGATGGATTGCGGCTTGCCGTTGCGGTCATAGCTTTCCCCGAAGCGGGTATTTTTGCTGGGGTAGGCCCCGTTGTTGTAAAGCGCCGCGCCCCAGAGCATCCCGGAGTGCGTCATCATGCTGGTGGAAACGGCGCGAGTCTCGCTGGCATGGCAGCCGGCCGAGCCGCAGGTTTCGGGAGCGACGCGTAAATCGCCGGGGTTCACAAATTTTATATATTCGTAGGATTCCGCGAGCCAAAGAGTGAAAGCCCTTTCAGGAATTGCAGAACGATTTCTGAACGCGCCATTTTTGGGCTGCACATGGGCTTTTTGTTTGGCCGCGAGATAGGCGGCCGAATTCGGCGCCGTTCCATCGGGAACAATGATGGAAGAATCGCCGCCGTGACAATCGCTACAGGCGAGTTGAACCGTTTTGGTGGGGTGCATCGTCGGTTCGTCAGTAGCGGTGTGGCAGGACACGCATCCTGCGGACTTGCGCTCAGCTTCTTCCCGGGACTGGCCAGCCAGCGAGGTTCCGGGCGACGAGGAACTTTGCTGCGGAGCGGAAGCCGTCGCGGCGTGAATAGGGAACCACAGCAGAACGGCAATGAAGATGGCCGCAAGGGAAAGTAGAGTCGCGCGGCCATGCCGCCGGGCGCCTGCCTCGCGCCACGCGAAATGCCGGACGCCGTGTTTGAAGGAATTTCTCAAAATGTAAATTTCACCGATCCAAACAATGAAAAAAGTGTTCTGCCCGTGTAGATATCCTTAAAACCCTGGCCGGGCTGCAAAGCCGAGGCGCCCGCGGTGAGAACAATATTTTCTGAAAGCGGCGGACGATATTCGACGCCCAAACCTAAGTCCGCGCCAATCGTGTGGCGGATGGGGAACTCAAATAACAGGTCTTCCAGCGGCTCGGTGCGCTCAAAACGCAGAAAATTAAGATTCGCAAAACCTTTCAGCTTGGGAGTGATATCGAAATCAGCTCCGGCATTTGCGAGGAAAATTCCCGGGTTCACAAAATTTGCCTGGCCCTCTTCTTTATTGGCGCGCAACGCGGGAATCAGGCTCCCCGGCGAGGTAAGTAAGACGCCAGAGCCGGTCAGGCGAATGGCTTCGCGATTCCAGAAGCTGAACAGGCCGCCGGCAAAATTGGGCAGGTCCACGATGGAATCGAAGCCGCGCGCCCGCCCGTCGCGTGGATTGGCGTCGCCGGAAGTATAAAAAGTAGAAACGCGGTAACGAATCCAGTCGTGATCGTAAGACAACTCCACCGCGGCCATCTGCGCGTTGACGGTGACCGGGCGTCCGGCGATGGGATTGAAGGGGTCTTCGCCAAAGGCCTGGTAGAACGCGTGCGTCAAATTGATTCGCCCGATGTGCCCGCTGCCGAGCCAGCCAAAATATCCCACGCGAATGCCATGCAGGATGGGCCCGAGTCCTTGATTGATGACGTTGCCGATGGGCGCGGGGCGCACCAGGAAACCGTTGTCGTCGTAGTGCAGACTGGGATCGTCTTTGTTGTAGGCGCCGACGAATTCCGCGGTGTAGCCGGGAAAGAAAAAATCCTGGAGATAGATATTGCCGAGGACCACCTGCTGGTGGCGGCGGTCAAAAGTGGTGTTCAAGCCGCTGTTGGTATCTTTTTCGAGAAAATCGAAATATGCGGCGTTGTACTCCAGCCGATCGCTGCGCAGATTCCCGAAAATGCGCAGGGCCGGCTCTTCGTCCACGAAAAGAAACCCGCGAAAGTCGGCGTTGAACTGCTGGATGCCTGCGCGCACGGAAATGAAATCGTAATTAGGGCTGAGGTCGGCAAGCTTCACCTCCACGAAGGCTTCCTGGAGACCCACGTGAGTGTCAAAGCGGTTCGTGCCGTGGCGCACGTCGGGACTGACGATGCCCCGTTCTCGGACGTCGAGGTCGTTCAGGCTGATCTCCGGCGTGATGCGAATGCGCCAGTCCACCGGCTTGAAGGACGCGTCGCCATGAAAAAGGTCAAAGGCCAAGCGGAAGGTTTGATCGAAGAAGGCCTGCTCGCCGCGTCCAAAAAAATCGCTGCTGCCGGCGCGGGCCGCGCTTACATTGCTGGGCGAAGGGACGCGGCGGCCATCAAAAAATGATTCGGCCGTGGCTGTGATGTTGAGAAAGGTCTGCTGGCCAAGCAGGGCGGGCCAGATGGGTTCGTCGCCTTTGAAGCGATTGCGATTGAACGGGTCGTACCAGTGGGAATGCGTGTAGATGTACTCGCCTTTTTGCGGATAGCGGCGATAGTCGGGTTGCGAAAGCGCCCAGCGGTTGGGAACGGAGTTGTAGACATCCGCGACCGGCGGCAAATAATCCGGCGCCAGCTCCTGAATGTAGGCCGGATCGGAATCGAGGCGGTGGCGAAACTCACGATAGCTTCCGAATGTGACCGGCGAACCGGCGGCAGGCGCAGGCCCCAATTCCGGCAAGCGGGGCAGGCGAGACGCGGCTTGCGCGGATCCGGTAGGAACAAGCGAAATCTCCAGGGTTACTACTTCGTTGCCTTGCAGCACGAGATCAGCGAGAGAGAAGGCGCTGTACCCCTCGGCGGCCGCATCCAATTGATACCGGCCCGGGGTCAGTGGAAAGATGCGGAATAATCCTTCGCCGTTTGTCATGGAGTGGAAGGACTGTCCGGTGGCCTGATTGCGAATGGTGATTTGGGCGCCGGGGACCGGAGTGGAAGCTCCGGCAGCCGTCGGACTGGAACTCACCACGCCATCCAGGGCGGCAGTGTTTTGCGCCTGTTGCCGCGGGATGCGAATGGCTGGAGCCGGCTCGCGAGACTGCTTTACCTGGGCTTGCGCGTCCGGCTGCGGAAGTTGTGAGCGCACGAGGGTTGCGGATTGGCCAAAGGGGACGGTGAAGAAAAAGCTCGCAGCGCAACACAGTGCAGCAGCCAAAACGGATCGGGTTCGCCCCGGAGTGGGGGCCATCGCGTTTTTGTCCTGCACGGGGTAGGCCAAGGACACGAGAACGGCATCTACATAACAACAAGCGCGAGCGATGGGCAACAGTTTTTGGCGCGTGATGCGGACAGTCGGATAACGAAACATTTGGCTCTAGACCGGCGCGCCGGGCATTCATCATTTGGCCGCCTACCGATTGGGAAGTGATTGAGCGCCAGCAAAGGGCTGTGATACGACTTTGAGTGTCCCCACATGCCAAGACATAAGCTGACAAAACCGATTCTCTCGCGGCACGCGCACCGGCGGCGGCGGAACGCGCTGGCGTTCAGCATTGCCCTTGCGGTGATACTGGCGGTGGTGCTTTCCCTGTTGTTGGTGGGCTGTGGAGGGGGCAGCTCGAGCGTCGTCTCGCCACCGGTTGCAGTTACCCCGTCCTCGGCGACGCTGACCACCAGCGATGTGGACAGCATTGTGCATGCGGCAGCGGTTGCCACTTCGCCGCCGACGGCGGTGATCGCCTTGGTGGATCGCGCGGGCAACGTTCTGGCGCTGTATCGCAAACCGAACGCGCCGCTGACGGCCACCGGGAATTTCAGCACGCAGGTGAGCACCGATGACCTGGCGGTAGGGCTGGCACGCACCGGAGCATTTTTCAGCAACGACCAGGCGCCGCTCACCAGCCGGACGGTGCGTTTCATTAGTGGCGTGCATTTTCCTCCGGGGGTTTCAGATACTCAGAACGCCGATTTATACGGCATTGAAAACACCAATCGCGGCTGTCCTTTATCGGCGGAACTGGAGATGCGCGGAATTCATCCCTCCACGGCGCTGGGCGGCGGCCCGGGAAGTGGAATCGTTACCGGGAAAGCTGACGTGCTCGACAGCGACGCCAACGCGGTGAATCCCGGCGGAATTCCGATTTACAAGGGCGCGGTCCTGGTGGGAGGAATTGGCGTTGCGGGAGTCGCGCCGGACGTGGCGGAATTCACCGCGTATTCAGGTGCTCTCGCGAGCGGATTTTCTCCGTTGCCCAATCCGCTGCCTGCTCCGGGCGAAGTATTTCTTGGCGGAGTCGCACTGCCGGCAATCAATCAAACCACGCGGCCTTCGTCCGTCGGCGCCGGCACTTTCACCGGAAGCTATGTGGTAAGCCCGCAAGCGGGACAAGCGCCGCCGGAAGGCGACTTGGTGGGGCCGCACCAGAGCATCAATCCGGATCCGTCGAATGGCGGACTGAGCCAGGCCGAGGCGATGCAGGTTCTGGACGCCGCGGAAGCCACCGCAAATCAGACGCGAGCTTCCATTCGGCTGCCGCTGGGATCGCGCGCGCGGATGGCGATTGCTATCGCGGACCTGGATGGAAATGTCATTGCTCTGCGGCGCATGACGGACGCCACGGTTTTCAGCATCGATGTGGCGGCCACCAAGGCGCGGGACATGGTGTACTTCAACAGCAGCCAGCGCAGTGGCGAGGACCTGAACCAGGTGCCGAGCGCGACGGCGGTGACGAACCGCACCATCAGCTTTGGCGCACAACCGTTTTTTCCACCGGGAATTGACAACTCCAATGCCGGGCCGTTCTTCAATCTGTTTATGAACGATACGGTGAATCCGTGCTCGCAGGGATTGGGCGGCGGGTTATCCAGCGGCAACAACAGCGGGATTGTGTTTTTCCCCGGAAGCACCGGCTTGTATCGCAACGGAGTTTTGATTGGAGGATTGGGCGTCAGCGGCGATGGCGTCGATCAGGACGATTTTGTGACCTCCGGAGGGGCGGCGGGATTTCAGGCGCCGTCAAAGATTCGCGCCGACGAGATCATGATTCGCGGAGTTCGGCTTCCGTATTTCAAATTTCCACGCGATCCAACGAATTGAGATTTGTAATTCGACAGGAAGGGCGCAGCTTTCGCCATGGTTCGCGTGGATGAGCCTCCATTTACTTGAATTGCCTATTCAACCCTTTTTGCCCATGTAAGTGAATATTCAATTAAGTAAAAGTCCTGGTACTACGACCCAAACAAAGCACTTGCTGGCGCACGACCCCCGAAGGTACGCCAAGAGCGCTACGGAGGTCCCTTTCCGAGGTTCCAAGAGCGTTTTTAGAAATTCACCAGGAAATGGTGCGGCTGGTCGGACTCGAACCGACAACGGGGAAAACCCCAGTGGATTTTAAGCCCACCGCGTATGCCAATTTCGCCACAGCCGCACCGGCGACGCGGCGAACAAAGAATAGCACGCGCTGAAACCGTGGGGATAGCGTGCCCCGCGCCGCAAACCCGCACCGTGGGAGAAAGAGGCGCATCCACGGCCGGATTTTTCGCAGAACGATTCGGCACAGGCTTTGAAGAATGTTTCCGTGCCCGCGCCTTTCGTACCTTAAAATTTACCACATACATTCGTAGAACCTTTGATCCGCAGACTATCCGCAACGGAGGAGTCTTGTGTCGTCCCACGAAGATTTTGACCTGATCGTCATCGGCTGCGGTCCTGCGGGAGAAAAAGCCGGCGCCCAGGCAGCGTACTTTGGCAAACGCGTCGCGGTGGTGGAACGCGCGGAGCATACCGGCGGCAGCTGCATCAATACCGGCACGGTGCCCAGCAAAACCCTGCGCGAGTCCGCACTTTATTTCTCAGGCTTGAAGCAACGCGGCCTTTACGGCATCGATTACTCCCTGAAGGACAATCTGACGGTGCACGATTTCATGCACCACGAGCGCGAAGTCGTGGACATGGAGCGTCATCGCATCCTTAAGAACCTGGCCTTGCACCAGATCGAGCTGGTCAGCGGCCAGGCGGCCTTCGAAGATGAGCACACCGTGACGGTTAGCGGTGCGGATGAGCCCCGGCGACTGCGCGGTGAAATTATTTTGATTTCCACGGGCTCGAAACCTCATCGGCCGCCGGAAATTGCATTCGATGATGTGCACACTTTTGACTCCGACACTTTTCTCCAGATGGAGCGCATCCCCAAAAGCCTCGCGGTGATCGGCGGCGGCGTGATCGGCTGCGAGTATGCCTCGATTTTCATGGCTCTCGGCGTGGCCGTCACCCTCGTCGACGGCCGCGACTGCCTGCTCCCTTTTCTCGACACGGAAATTTCCGGGCGCCTTCGCGAACGCCTGGCGGGACTGGGCATGCAGTTCTGGTTCAACGAACGCCCGGTGAAAGTGGAAAACTCCGATGCCTCTTCGTGCCTGACCATGAAAAGCGGCCGCGTGCTGGAAACCGAAGCGGCCCTCTTTGCCGCCGGACGCCGCGCGGCGGTAGACGGCCTCGAACTGCAAAACGCCGGCCTCAGCATCAACGATCGTGGCTACATTCCCGTCGACGAGAACTATCGCACCAGCGTCCCCAACATTTACGCCGCGGGAGACGTCATCGGCTTCCCAGCGCTGGCTTCCACCTCGATGGAACAGGGCCGCGTGGCGGTGTGCCACGCCTTCGGGCTCAAGTACAAACAGCGCGTCGCGTCGCTGCTGCCCATGGGCATCTACACCATTCCGGAAATTTCCGCGGCAGGAGAGACGGAAGCATCTTGCAAGGAAAAAAACATCGACTACGTCGTGGGCCGCGCGCACTACGCCAATAACGCGCGCGGGCACATTGCCGGCGACACCAGCGGGCTGCTGAAGCTGATCTTCGCGCGGGACGACAAAAAGCTTCTGGGGGTCAGCATCATCGGCGAAAACGCCACGGAACTGATTCACATCGGCATGATGGTCCTCGACAACGGCTTGACCATCGACGAATTCATCGAGCAGGTCTTCAACTATCCCACCCTGAGCGAGGCCTACAAGTACGCCGCTTACGATGGCCTCGGTAATTTAGCCGGCCACAAACTCCGCGAAGGCTAGCGCCCTCGATGGCGTTCTGGCATGCTGTCGCTGGAACCTCTTGTGAAGCGATCCTTTCTTCTTTTTTCGGCGGCTGCACTTAGCTTCGCCGCCATTCCGCTGGCCTTCATCGCCCGGGGCCACGGGCCACAAGCCATTTCGCCATCGCAAACCGCGTACCTGGGCTTCGATCGCGATATCTATCCCGGCGACGACGCGTTCACGACGCTGCGAAAAACATTCGCGTTCACCGGTTATTGGCTGGGGCCTCCGCCGAGAGAAAAAACCACCACATGGATTGCCAAGCGCGATTTTCTGCGCCACCTGGGCTTTGGTTTTCTGGTTTTGTACCGCGGCCGCGATAGCCGCGAATTCAAAAGAGCGTCCGATGGACCGGCCAAGGGACTCCTCGATGCTCAAGCCGCCGCGTCAGCCGCAAAAAAAGAAGGCTTCCCCGAGCACACCATCATTTTTCTTGACGTGGAAGAGGGTGGCCGCCTGTCGAGCGCCTACCACGCGTATCTTCACGCCTGGAACGATGCCCTGGCACGCAATGGTTATCGCGCCGGAGTTTATTGCTCAGGAATGCCGGCGAAGGAATCGGGCGGCATAACTATTTTGACCGCCGACGACATTCGCGCACACGCCGGGGACCGCGAATTTGCCTTTTTTGTGTACAACGACGCTTGCCCGCCATCTCCCGGCTGCTCCTTCTCCGCAACGGCTCAGACCCCCCGGGCAAGCGGCGTTTCCTACGCGGAGGCGTGGCAATTCGCACAGTCTCCCCGGCGCAAAGAGTTCACCGCGCGCTGCCCCACCGGGTATCACCAGAACGGCAACTGCTACAGCCCCGCGGACACCGCTGCGATGTGGGAACTGGACGCGGATACCGCGTCGTCGGCAGACCCTTCGGGCGCCACGGGCCCGTAACGGGTTTCTGTTCAATGCTGCAAAGGGCCATTTGAGCAGAGGACTCCAGCGGCCCAAAAAGGGCGACTCCGGCGGCCACGATCAGGCCGGCCCACCGCTACTTGGGTGTAAGGGCCATCTTTGCAACGCTGTATTTCCGTTATTCGAACTGGATTAACGGCATTTACCCGGCCCGCCGAATAAAGCTCAACGCTTGCGGGTAGTTTGAGGATTTATCGGATCAGTCCGAACTGACCGGCCATTGAAAACATAGTTTGTAGCCATCGGGATCGGTCACATAGGTTTGCTTCATTCCGTAATATGCAATCCGGGGTTCGCTTGCGGCAATCCTCTGGGCTCTCAGGGCAGTGTAGGCGCCGTCAACGTCCCGGCAGGCGAAATAGATTATGGTGTCTGCATGGGAAGCGACACGAGCCTGGTCAGGCTGCGAGGGGCGAATGTTGTTTTCGTACATATTGTTGAGCATCAATCCCACACCATTGAGGCGCAGCATGGCCCAACCGAAGTCATCCCTGGCATCGGTGAAAGGCTTCGAGGTATTGGTCACCTCAAATCCAAGGCGTCGCGGTAAAACGCAATGGATACAGGGACGTCGAAGACGGCGAGGAGGGTGGTGGCACTCTCGATGCTCAGGGACATTGGAAGCTCTCCATGGAAGGATTATATTAAGACGGAACCCCGAAGTGCTGTGCCTTTCACACGAGGACACCTGTGAGGATGCAGATGGAAATCTTGTGACATTCGGGCCGGGGATGATTCTGATGGCGTTTGACGAGGATGTGGATGAACACGGAAGCCAGATGACTTTTTAGGGAGCGCTCGAATGGCTCGTCGGGTACCTAGATTTCGATGCAAAGCCTCCGCGGAGATTACCGCGGATGGCACAGTGGAAGTGGCCAACGTGACGGAGTTGAGCCGATATGGTTGTTTCGTGCAAACGCCTACACCGCTGGCGACCGGGACGAGTTTAGCGGTCAAGATAATGAACCAGGGTCAGATTTTTGCCGCCACGGCGATGGTGGTGTACACGCAACCCGACATTGGAATGGGAATCGCTTTTCGAGAAGTAAAATCATTGTTTCAAGGCCTGCTGGAAGATTGGCTGGGCGAATTACTGGAAAAGCGGGGCGGCGCAGTCAATTGAGCGGGCGCTGCAACAATGGCGGGGCGCGGGCCCTCGTCCGATTACGCGTGCCGGCTCAGATGGTCGACGCAACACTTGCGTGAAATGTACTCGCAGGAGTCTGGGTTCTCGCCGTTGATAGGTGCCAACTGTTTGGCTATCTTCCCGCTGCTTCTCCCGTCCAAATCCAACAACGACCGGGTTTCACGAGGTGTCCGATGAAAACTTTCAAATCGCTTCTTTTGCTTCTGGTGGCTTGCGGTCCCTTCCAAATTGCACGGTCGCAAGTGCACTCCGAACTCGCGACACCACCCAACGGCGACAACGAGCGCGCCGAAGTCTCGCAATGGATCGGCCTGGTGAAAATCAACATCGACTATCACTCCCCAAACGTGCATGGCGGTGGCGGCGCCGACCGCACCGGCCACATCTGGGGCGAACTCATCAACTATGGCTTCCCGGATCCAGGTTTCGGACCGTCTCACGCCGCGCCCTGGCGGGTAGGCGCCAACGAAACCACCACGATCAGCGTCTCGCATGACGTCAGAGTGGAAGGAAAAGACCTGAAGGCCGGCACGTACGGACTTTTTCTCGATGTGGAAAGGTCCGGCCCGTGGACCTGGATTTTTTCCAAGGCGGCCAAAGGCTGGGGCAGCTTCCAATACGATCCCAAGGACGACGTGCTACGTATCCCTGTAGATCCCGTCGATGCCCCGTACACTGAATTCATGACGTTCGGCTTCGACGAGCGTCGGCCCGCTTCCGCCGTCGCGTACCTCCAGTGGGAGAAAAAGCGCGTACCCTTCAAAATCGAAGTTCCAAACATCAACCAGCTCTACGTTGACCAGATGCGCGAAGACCTTCTGAGCTGGCCTGGCTTCAATTACCAAAACTGGCAGACCGCCGCGCAATTCTGTGCCGATAACAAAATCAATCTGGAAGAAGGGCTGGTGTGGGCGGAAAAGGCCATTCACGAGCCGTTTCGCGGAGCCACGATCGGGGTCGAGGATTTCTCGACGCTATCTACCAAAGCAGCCGTCCTGGACGCGTTGGGACGCAGCCCGGAGGCCGACGCCGTCATGGATAAAGCTCTAACACTGCCGGACGTCGCTATGTTCCGAATACACTTCTATGGCGCCGGCCTGCTGCGAGGATCCCGGGCTGGTCGCGCCGTCAAGGTTTTCCAACTCAACCTGCAGCGCCATCCTGAAGAAAAGTTTTGGACTTACCTCGACCTCGCCCGGGCCTATACCGCGCTCGGCGACAAAGCCAACGCTATCGAGAATTGGGAGATCGCTATCGCGAACGCCCCCGAAAACCGCAAATTCATGCTCCCGCAATTCCAAGGCGCGCTCAAGAAACTCAAAGAAGGCAGCTAGCCCAACTCCACGGGATGCACGGCGCACAACCTACGGCGCCCAACCCAACTGGTCCATATTGTTGCGATTGTTGCGGCAAGCGGTTGGCGTTTTCGCGAAGTTGAAGGGTCCCTGGCCTCGGCGGGAGGTACTGGCCTCGCGGACGATTGTGTTTTGGTCAACTCCAAACTTCAGGATTGAGGCAAGAGGGCCGTTTGGACGATAGGCTGGAAAGCTAAGGTCCGAGCCCATTAGCACAGCGCGCCAAAACCGACGAAGTCACCCGCGTGTCTACCCGCCCAAAGGCATGATTGTGGCCTGGCGTTCAGGCAGCCAGCAGGGCGTTTGCCGCATGGGGACGATGGCTCTCGGCGGCTTGTTCCTGAATACTGCCGAACCACCGACAAAGGGCTCGATGCTCGAGCTGCTGTTCGAGGTGTCCACCGGCATGCAAGTGCGCGCGCGAGCGGCGGTGTGCAATTCGATGCCGGGCAAAGGGATGGGCGTGAAGTTTGTACATATGCGCGGGGAAGATCGGTCCCGCTTAAACCAGTTTTTAAAGACCCAGATTGAAGCTGGAAACCTTCAAGAGGAATTCTTTCCGGAAGAGACAAAGGCGGGCGCTGGGGAAGTGCCGGCACAGGACGCCACGCCATCATCCGCCTCTGCCGCTGGATCCGCTTCCCGGCAAACAACGGCATCGACCCAGGAGCCTGCGGCAAATTCATCCGCCACTTCGGAACCTGGACGGCAAACCAACGAGCAGGAGGATGGGCCGGTGACCGGCGAACCGGCGATTCATGAGCAGGCAACCGGCGAGGCCGCGGCGGGTATGGAGGAGGCGGCCCGCGCCGACGAAATTTCTGGAAGAGAACTTCAGCGATACTTGTCGCTTTCGGAAAAAAGCAACCACTACCAGCTTCTGGGGGTGACTTCAGATGCCAGCGGTCGCGATATCAAGAAAGGCTTTTATGCGCTGGCGCGTAAATTTCATCCGGATCGCCACATGGACCGGCCCGAATGGGCGGCCCCGTTACAAAAATTGATGGGAGCGATTACCGAAGCCCACAATATCCTGAGCGATGAGAAGAAGCGCGGCGCGTACGATCGCAAGCTGATTCACCGGCAAAGCGAAAGCCAGGAGACGGTGGAAGAGTGCATGAAGCTGGCGGCGAACTGCCAGCGGGATGAGAATATTGCAGGCGCGATTTTCTGGCTGCGCAAGTGTGTGAGTCACGCCCCGGAGGTGGCCAAATATCGCGTGTCGCTGGCGGCCTGCATGGCTACCATGCCGTATCTGCGCCGCGAAGCGGCGGAACATTTCGAAAAGGCCATTGAGCTGGACCAGTGGAACGCGGGCGCGTATCTGCAGTTCGGCGAACTATACGAAATGATGAAATTGCCGTGGCGAGCCGAGCCACTTTATTCCAAGATTCTTGAAATTGATCCGGGTCACGTGCTGGCACGCCAACGGCTGGCGAGGGTTCGCGGGAAAAACAAGAAGACATTCGCACCGCTTGCAGGAATCTTCAGCAAGAAAAGCTGACCAGAGCATAGCGGGAAACTCCGCTCTCCCTGCGTCGTAGCCGTTGTCCAGCGGACTCGGGCCTCTCGGCTGTCCCCCCTTCCAACAAGACGTCTTTCTGGGCGCCCGAGCACAAGGCATTTGCGAGCGGCCCATTCAAGATTGGCGTTCTCGGGATTTGCTGTACATAATTGCTATTCATTTCATGCGCGGCACCAGCATGGATCGTGAGGAAATTTGTCATGGCGAACATCAATACCAAAAAGGGCGTGATCGGCATTCTTACCGGAGGCGGTGACGTTCCGGGATTGAATCCGGCGATTCGGGGCGTCACGTTTCGCGCTCTTCGCGAGGGCTACCAGGTCATCGGCTTTCGCCGCGGATGGGCCGGTCTGGTGGAAATGGTGCGCGACCACAATCACGATAATTCCGAAAGCTATCAGCTATTGACGGAAGAGATCGTGAACCGCGCGGGACGCACCGGTGGAACATTTCTGCACTCCTCGCGCACGAATCCCAGCCGAGTGAGCAAATCCAATGTGCCCGACCATCTGAAAGACTCCTTTGCGGCGGACAAGAACGACTTGACTCCGGAAGTGCTGAAAAACCTGGAATGGCTGGGCGTTGAATATCTGATTCCCATCGGGGGAGACGACACGCTGAGTTACGGGGTGCGCCTGCACCAGGAAGGCTTCAATGTGATTGGCATTCCCAAAACGATGGATAACGATGTGCCCGGCACGGATTATTGCATCGGGTTCAGCACCTGCGTCACCCGCACGATTCATATGACCAACGATTTGCGAACCTCCGCGGGATCGCACGAACGATTCATGGTGCTGGAAGTATTCGGACGTTACGCGGGCTACAGCGCGATGCTCCCGACCATGGCGGGAGCCGCCAATCGTTGCGTGATCCCGGAGCACAAATTTAATATCGAGCAGCTTGCGGAATTGCTGAGCGCGGACCGCCGGAAGAATCCCAGCCGGTATTCCACGGTGATCGTTTCGGAAGGCGCGATGTTCGAAGGCGGGGAAATGATTTTCGAACACGAAACCGCGGATGCGTTCGGTCACAAAAAACTGGGAGGCATTGGCGACCTGGTGTCGGAAAAACTAAAAGAATTGTCGCCGCGGTACAACAATGGAAAAACCGTGGACGTCATCAACCAAAAACTGGGCTACCTGGTGCGTTGCGGGGATCCGGACGCCATCGATTCCATCGTGCCAATGGCCTACGGGAATCTAGCTCTGGATTTATTGCTGGCAAAAACACACGGCAAGCTGGTGGTGCTGAAAAACGGACGCTACGACAACGTGCCGATTGAGACGGTGATTTCGACGAAGAAGGTTGTGAATGTGAAGGAACATTACAACACCAAGCGGTTGCGTCCGCATTATGCGAGCTTTGAAAAGAAGCCTTTGTTCATTATGACGAGCGAAGGTAACTGAGAGCCGCAGGCCGGGAGGCTCATAAAAAGCAAACTCGTCCCAGCGGCCAGGACGAGTTCGGAAAGTATGCCGCGCGCTGTTTTACTGAGCGCCGACTAAGGACGAGTTGCGACGGAGCACAAATGCACCCACGCCGAGCAATCCGACGAGCAACAGAGCTGAAGATCCCGGTTCAGGGGTATTGACAGGATCGCCGCCGCGGCCGCCGTCTGGATCTTTCGATCCGTCGCCGTCAAAGGGAAGGCACAGAACGAAGCGCCCTTCTTTGAAGGTGAAGAAATTCTTGTGCGTCGGTCCCTCAGATTTGAACCAGCCCAAGAACTTGATGTCGGAATGGCCGAATTGGTTTGAGCCCTGGCTAATAAAGTGAATAGCGTCAGGATGTGGAGTGGATTTGAACTTCATGGAATCGGCCCAAGTAGGCGCCGATAGAAATAAGAGTGCAGCACTGAGAATAAGGGTCGATCTGAGATTCATTAACGCCTCCCTGGCGGCGATGAGAGTAGTGCATGCGGGATGCCATCCACCGGGATGAATGAAGGCTCTTTTTAGGCGCCCAAGCTGCGACTGTTGCAAATTGAGACGCAGTAAATATAAGAAAGAATTGACGTTAGTAGAGCGGACAGGCAGGGAGCCGACGGCGTCGAGGTTGGCCTGTTTTTGCAGTCCACGAATGGTAACACCGCATCTTAACTGTGTGGCTAATTAGTGCCATTGATGAGCCAAAAATTATCACACAAGCGTAAGCGCCGGTTTATCAGTGGAACACTGTAGATGGCAGGAGCGCGCATGAAGAAGAGCCCAATACGGTTGTCCTTTATTGGAATCGCCGTGATGTTTTTATTGGCGGGATGCAACTGGAACGGAAGTTCTGATGAACGAGAGCGCCAGGAAAAAACACGGGAAGAAGTAGCCAAGGCTACAGAACGCGCGAAGCCTGCACTTGAAGATGCGGGACGGAAAATCGGCGCGGCTGCCAAGGAAGCGGCTGATGAGGCGCAGGCGGCGGCCGAAGGAGTAAAACAAGGATGGGACCGCGGTGGACATCGCCTGGTGAACATCAATGTGGCGACAGAAAGTGAACTTACGGAACTACCGGGAATCGGTGCTCGCGACGCGCGCAGAATTGTGGATGGACGGCCTTACCAGGACAAGCATGATGTGGTAGTAAAAGGAGCAATCTCCGAAACGAGCTACGAAAAAATTCGCGATCGCATCACTTCGAAATGAAAAAATGGTGCGAGGCGATGCGTCGGTGGCAAGTTTCGCGGGTTTCCAGTAAGATGTCCGGGTCAAGCGGCCATCGGAATTTATAGCTCGCACGATCCCAGCCTATTGAAGTCGCTTTTCGGCCTAATAAGCGCCCAGTTCAAATTTGCGTTGAGGAGAATCCATGAAGCGGCATATTGAAATCACCCTGATCGCCAGCGTGCTCTTGCTGGGGGGCTGCGCGACGAAAAAATACGTCGCAGAGCAAGTCGATCCGGCCAATGCAAAAATCAACGAAGTGGACAAGAACCAGAAGAACACTCAGAAGGAGCTGGAAACAGACGAGCCAAAAATCAGCGCGGCGGATGAAAAAGCCACGTCCGCGGACACGCGCGCCACGGATGCCTTGGGACGCGCGGATGCGGCGTCGAAGAAATCCGACCAGGTGCGCACCGATCTGCAAAACGAGCTGAACCAGAGACTTGGAAATATCGACGACTACAAAGCGGCGGGTAATGTCACGGTCCTGTTCAAGTTTGATTCCGCGAAGCTGACCGATGAAGCGAAACAGCAACTCGATCAGCTGTCCAGCAGCCAAGTGGGGAGCCTGAAGCGCTACTTCGTGGCGATCCAAGGCTTCACGGATAAGACCGGTACGGCGGAGCACAATCTGGAACTGAGCAGGCGCCGCGCCGAAGCGGTGCAGACTTATCTGGTCAGCCAGCACAATATGCCGGTCTACCGGATTCAAATCGTGGGGCTGGGCGAAGATAAACCGGTGGATGAGGGCAAAGGCCGCGCAGCGCGCGAGAAGAACCGGCGAGTGGAAGTGACGGTGTTCAGCGCAGACGAAGCGCAGGCGGCGCAAGCGCCAACACCGTCCCAATAGCGGACTGCAAGTAAATCTAGCGGTTAGGCGGTAGAAGACCGCACCAAATTCCGGGTCCCCAGGAAGGCGGTACTAGCCCGACGGAGTTTGGCTGTCCAATTGCGAAAAAGTTCCATACGCGGGCACGTTTCATTTGTGCCATCACCGATGACGGTGGTAGGCTTTCACACACACGTCATCGACCGGAGGTAGTAGTGTGAGCACGGCAACCAGCGCACGTTATTCGGGGATTGAGGGAAGACGCAGCACGCGCGTAGACCATCCGGTCACGTTGATCATTTTGGGCAAAAATGGGATGGGCCAACCCTTCCAGGAAAAGACTGCTTCGGTCAGTGTGAACCTACACGGTTGCCGCTACCCCTCGCGTCACGAATATCCGGTAGGGTCGTGGGTGGGCATTCAAGTCATCCAATCCGACGGCCAGCCGAAATCGCCACTGATGCGCGCACAGGTGCGCTCCATCAATCGTCCGGACACGGCTCGGGACCTTTTTCAAATTGGCGTGGAACTAGAGAATCCTTCGAATGTTTGGGGTGTGTCGGTGCCGCCCGCGGACTGGCAGCGACTGATTGGCGGCGATCATTCCACCACGCATTTGGCCAGCGGAGGCACCCTGCCGCGTGAACCTGGCACCAGTGCGCCAACGAATGGAGCGGCGGCTGGCCCGCAGGCGGTTCCGTCGCCTGGAGCGACCAACGAATCCGGAAGACAATCCGGGGCTCCAAAAACGGAGCGGTTCGTGATTACCTCGGACCAGCTCATCCTGTCGGTCCGCCCGAAGCTGCAGCAGGCTGCCGAGCACGCGATACAATCGGCGATTGCGTCGCAACTTGACGAAGCGGTGCGAAACGCGCTGAGCAAGATCGACGACTTGCATCGCGCCAATACGCGACAGACGACGGAAGTTTCCGTGCAGCGCTTAGAGCCCATGGTGCGTACTTCGGAAGAGGCCATTCTGAATCGCCTGGAAGCGCGGTTGGCGGAAGTGCGCACACAGTGGGCGCAGCGACAGGACGAACAGCATCGGCAGATACAGGAAATGTCGGAGCGGCTCGAAAAACTGGTTGGCGACGCGCGGCATGAACTGGCGGAAACTCGAAACACCGGCGAAAAGACGGCGCAGCTGGAACTGGCGCCCTTTGAAACCAAAGTTCAGGCGCGCATGGACGAAAGCATCAAACGCGCGACGCAGGAATTCGAATCGGCGGCCACGCGCGTTTCTGACCGCCATCTCGTCCGGCTGATGGAAGACAAGCAGATGGTGGCGCGCGAAGCTTCGGCGCAAATGGAAGCTCGTGCCGCGGAAGCTCGAGCGCTGTTACACAGCGCGGCCGGGGAAGCGGTAGAGGATTTTCGGCGTCATCTCCAGACACAAATCGACAACATGATCGCCGAAGCTTCGCAAAAGGCCAGTTCCGCGTTGGCATCGCTGGATGCCGAGAGCCGCTCGACGTGCGAAGTGCGGCGCCGTTCCCTGGAATCGGATGTATCGCGCGCCGCGGAACAGTCGGCTGAACAATTCCGCACGGGCATCAAGGCCTTCCTTTATTCGTGCCTGGTTGCGGCGGTCAGCGCCGTCGACGAGCATTCGCAAAGCACGCTGGAAGGACTTGTTAAGGAAGGGCCCAAGGACAGCAAGGAAAACGGCCACAACGGCAAGATCTCGCATCAGTTTACGATCCCTGGTAATTCTTCGGACGAGAATAAAGAAAACTGATTCTTCCGCGGGAAAACGAAACCTAAACTTCCAATCAGGATTCCAGCCGCGTGGCCCGGCTTTCAATTTCTCGCACAGGCAAAGATGCTCTTCTACGGTGTCGCCGCAACAAATCCTAATTGCCTGCCTTTTTTAGCGGTGGAAGAGTAAAGCCCGGCGCAATCTCCTTGCGCTTCGACCAATCGTGATAAGTGTGACATTCAAAGCAACGCGACTCGGCATGCTCGGGGCCGGGAGCGTGGCAGGTCTGGCACGTCTTAATTCCGGGCAACTGTACTTCCGAAGATTCCACGCTGTTCAGTGCTTTTTCGTGGCAACTGACGCAGGTAAACGCGCGGTGTGCTTCGTGATCGAATCTGGCATGCGGCATCCATCGGGTGGTTACATTGGAAGGGGCGACATGGGGCAATGGCGTGTGGTCGGACTGGACGGTTGGCTCAACCTTATCCTGCGCAGCGTTCTTCGCGCCGGGCTCTACGTGCGGCAATTCGCCATCACGTTGGAACGAAAGTTGATGACATTCCAGACAAGTCTTGCGCCACAAGAGCTGCTCGGCGTCTGAGGTACGATCCGCAACCCACTGGGCGGAAGTGAACGATTGCGTGCGGGGAGCGCGCGGCCTCCCAGTTAAGTCGCGATCGGGATCGCGAGCCGTGTGCAGCTCGGAGGAATGCGCGGCTGCATAGTCCTGGAATTTCTTCCTGAGAAAGACGTGAATGACTTCGGGCTTGTCGTGCGGAACGCCTTCGCTGAAACGTTTGTCGAAAGACAGCAGATGACAGGAGGCGCAGGAGTTGGTAAAAGTAACCGCGGCCATGAACTCGCGTCCCGTTGGGGGCTTGGGCTGGGCCAGCGTGAATGGGATCGGTTTGTTCGCTTCGTAAGTGGCAGCAGCACTATTCTTTGACGGGCGGTAAGAGGCAAGCGCGTAAGTCCAGGAAGCGTTTGCGGCGGCGGGCCGGTGGCAATCGGAACAAGCCAATTGGACGATAGGGCCGGTCGGTCCCTGGCGAATGGGTTTCATGTGGATGGAGTGATTCAGCTTAATGGTGGAATGATCAGCGCGGCCTTCGCGCAACACCGCGAACTCCGGATGGCCGTCCGCGAAGCTGCGGACGTGTGCGAAGAAGTGGGCAGGTGCCGCGGAGGTATGCAGGTCGGCGTGACACTCGGCGCAAGATTTTTCGCTCACGGCGGCAATGTTGATGCGGCCGCGATGCTCGGTGTGGCAAGAAGCGCAGTCCGGCGTGGCGGCTTGGCTTGCGTGATGAATCGGGCCGTCGTGGCACGACAAGCAGGCCTGATTATCGGCTTTGGCGGAGAAAAACGAAGCTTTCTGTACGTGGCATGACGCGCAATCCTTTTCGAGAATGGCGTGCGGCTCAGACATGCGGCCACTGCTGTAAACACGGGCGTCCTTGTGGATGGCGTGCCAGGAAATCCAGAGAATGGCGAGCAGCGGCACCGCGAGGCTGAGCCAGAATTTGGCGCGTTTCAGCGGAGTCGGTCTCTTGAAGTAGTTGAGATCGATACGCTGCGCGAGCTTTTTGGTGGTGCGTGTTCTGGCCACGTAGTTTTTTCAACCGCCGGTCGCTTCTGAAAACGAATCCTCTAATATTTCAAAGACATGACCGCATGCACGGCGCCGAGCACAATCAATGCCAGCGAAATCGGGATATGCACGAGCAGCCAGAGATGCAGCCAGCGGTGCAGGCGCTGCTGTTTCTGGAGCTGGCGAGCCTCTTCGCAGATGCTTTCCAGGTCATCGATGGTCGCGTGGGCGCGTGCGGGCAAGAGTGTGCGCAACCCCGAGAACCCGAGTTGCGCTCTGCCGCTGTCAGCGAGTAACAGGCGGCGCTCGGCGGGGCGCTCCAGGAAAGGGCGCATTTCATTCAGATAGAAACACCGGAGCGGCTCACTTTCCGCGTCGGTGAGCAGCAAAATTTCTGTCGCTGCCGCCACGGCGGCGCCGCTTTTGACTCCTGTGTCCATCGGACGCATAGCGGTAAAGCCTCCGGCGCGCTGCACTTCTCCCAGGGAAGCTTTGCGAATGCCCAGCGAGCCGCACAGCCCTTCGATGGAGCGGTCGGCCTCTTCGAGAAGCAGATTTCGCACGTGGACGATTTCGTCGTAGATGGTTTCCAGGGGCACATCGGCGGTCATCACGCGCGGAATGTAATGCTGCAATGCCGCGCCGAACAGGCCGCTCACCACGGTGAAAATAAGCAACCACATCAGCAGCCGGGTCAGTGCGCCGCCAAAGTGAAAACCGCCGTGAAAAAGTATGATGGGCAGGCTGAGCATGCCGAGCCAGAGATGCCCGCGCATCCAAGTTTGCGCGCGACCAAGGCGCCACACCGGCACCCGCTTGCGCGCACCAAGCAGCGCGGCAAAAAGCATGAACGAAAATCCCAATACGCCGAAGGTCAGCCTAAGCGGGCTTCCGCCTCGCGCCCCAAGGGCGGAACTGCGGGCGTAGACGAAATAGGTGAGGGCGGACCCTGTGAAAAGAATCGCCGAGGCGATGGCCCAGGTGCGTTGGGTGGTGTCCAGGCGCATCCGTCAAACGCTCCGATTCAACTGCCCGACGACTGGCCGATAGCGTCGGCAAAAAAGGTTTTGGGATCGACGCGATGCGCGGCGTCGTGGGGACAGGCGTACACGCAGCTGGGCTCTTCAAGGTTGGTGCACAAATCACATGAAGTGGCCTTCTGCCTCATCACCGCCTTAGTGTGGCCGGGATGACCAGGCTCTTCGTTCGTGACCGCGAAGGGATGCAGGTTGATATTTCCATAAGGACAGTTACGCGCGCACAAGCCACAGCCGATGCACCAGTCCTCGATGATAACTTCGAGAGAGTTGCGGCGACGAATCGAGCCCACCGGGCAGCCGACCATGCATAGAGGGTCGCGACACTGGCGGCAACTGGTGGCGATGAGGTACTGCTCAAAACGCAGGCCATCGCGAACCAGCCGCGTTACCCCGTCGTGGGCGTCAGCACAGGCGTTGACGCAGGCGTCGCAGCGGGTACATTTCTGCAAATCGAGCACCAGCAGGCTTTGCGCTTCCATCAAGCCCTGTGAAAGAAATTGATCGAGAGGCACACTGTTGACGGTCTTCAGCCGCTGCTCGTTGGCGAGGCGGCGCTCGCCGGCAACTTCTTCCAGTCCTTTTCGAACCGTGGGGAAACGCGCGACCATTTGACGAAAATCATCGCCGCCGATGCGCACCACTTCGACGTGATCCAAGGCAGTGCACATCGCGGTGCGCACGCCGCCGCCAAGAAGGCCAATCTCGCCGAAATAGTCTCCGCGAGACAAATACGCCAGAACCATCTCGCCGCCCGGGTAATTCTCGGAAATCTTCACGAAGCCGATGCGCACCAGATAAAAACAATCGGCGGGATCGCCCTGCCGCGCGATGACTTCTCCCGGGGCGAAGCGCTGCAGCTCCACACTTTCCTTCAGGTGCTCGATGAAGTCCGGAGAAAGATCCGCAAACATGGGCACGCCGCGAAGATGGTTTTCCAGGGCGCGTTCGCGATAGCGCGCGTCGACCTGCGCGCGAAAAGTTTTGTTCTTCATCATGATGTCGAGCACGTTGCGAAGCATTTCGTAAGCCACGACGTCCGATTCGGCGCGCACCGTGGCAGAGCGTGGATAGAAATTCAGGCAGGTCATTTCGCCGAATAAATCGCCCGGACCGAGAGACGCCACGGGATTGCCGTAATTCAGGTCCACGGAGGCATCGATGGGAATGGTGCGATCGCGCGTTTCTTCCTCGCGAAGGTCTTCGCCACGGCCGACGAGCGTGCTGGTAAGGCGCTTGAAAAAGCCTTTCGCGCCACCATGAGTTTTTACGTGGGCGATGGGCGTGGAGATAGAAACTCTGGCGGTACCCTCGACGATGTAAAAAGCGGTGGAACCGAATTCGCCCTCGCGGCAGATGATTTCGCCCCGGCGGTAACGCCGCTTGACGATGGCGCCGCGATTGAGCTCCAGAAACGTGCCGGACACTCCTTTGAAGACGGGGACTTGCAGAAGCTCCTCGGCCTCGAAACCCTGTCCGGCGTCGGACGGGGCGATAGATGTGCCCACAACTCCCTTGTTGGTCAGAGCACCGGTGGGGCAGGAGACCATGCACTCGCCGCACGAAATACACGTGGAATTACCCATCGGCGCATTGAGATCGAACGCGATGCCAGCGGAATAACCCTTACCCATGCGGCCGAGCACGAAATTGCTTTTGATTTCATCGCAGCCGCGGATGCAGCGGTCGCAGAGAATGCACGCGTCATGATCGACGGCAATCGCCAGGGAGGAATCGTCGAGCCCGCGGGCCACGGTGCGCTTCGCGAAGCGCGGTTGGGCGACTCCCGCAGCTCTCGCAAGGGATTCGAGCTCGCAATCGCGCGATTTTTCCTGGCGCGCGCAGGGCGAAGGATGATCGGCCATCAACAATTCGAGAAGAGTCTTACGCGCGCCGAGAACCTTGGGAGATTGCGTCTCGATTTTCATTCCGGGCTCGACGGGCCGCACGCACGAAGCGGTGAGCACGCGCGCGCCGGTATCGACAACACACAAGCGGCATACGCCTACGGGGATTTCATTTTGCAGATGGCACAGCGTGGGAATGGCGATGCCATTGACGCGCGCGGCGTCAAACACACTCGTGCCGGCGGGAACGGAGACGGCGCGGCCGTCAATGATAACGCTGATCAGCCCGGGAGGTGAGGTGGTGGTAGCCATTATTTATTTGCCGCTCAAGGCCGGATGCCCACACGTTGTGTCTCGACCGAGCGCGAGGCATCTGTGAAACAGATTCCCCTGGGACATTGAGCATTCAAAACGTGTGCGTCGATTTCGCCGCGAAAGTGTTTGAGCACGGACTGAATCGGTGCGGGAACAATTTGCCCCAGGCCGCAGATGGAAGTGAGACTCATGGCCTGCGACAATTCGTCCAACAGGCCCAGGTCCGCGCGGTACTGGGATTCCGGCAGCGCGCCCTGGGTCCAGCGCGCAAGAAGATCGACCATTTTTTGCGAGCCGACACGGCAGGGCACACATTTGCCGCAAGACTCGTTGCGATAGAAACGCACCGCGTTCAGGGCCATATCCAGCATGCAGGTGGTTTCGTCGCAGACCACAATGGCGCCGGAGCCCAACATGGAGCCGGCGTCCGCCAGCGCCTTGAAATCCAAACGCACGTCCACCATGGAAGCCGGCAGATAACCGGACGAAGGCCCCGAGGGAGCAAAGGCCTTCAGGCTTCCGCCGCCGCGAATACCGCCGGCATAGTTGAAAATAACTTCACGCATGGGAACGCCCGAAGGCACCTCAAAAATACCGGGGTTGGCGACGTGGCCGCTGACACCGACAAATTTAAGTCCCCGCGAGCCGTTTTGACCCTGCGACTTAAACCATTCCACGCCACGCGCGAGGATTTGCGGGACATTGGCGAAGGTTTCCACGTTATTGAGAATCGTGGGCTTTTGAAACAATCCGGCCTGTACTGGAAACGGTGGTTTATTGCGGGGCTCGGCTCGGCGGCCTTCGATAGCTTCGAGGAGCGCGCTCTCTTCGCCGCAAATATAGCCGCCGGGACTGACAAAAACTTCCAGATCGAAATCCAGCGCGCTGCCCAGAATATTTTTGCCAAGCAGTCCTTCGGCATAACATCTGGCGATTTCCGTGCGCAGAATTTCTTCCTGCGCGTGGTATTCGTGCCGGATATAGAGGATGCCTCTTTTTGCGCCGCTGACGAGGCCGGCAAGAATCATCCCTTCGATGACTAGGTGCGGGATGTGCGTAAGAATGAAGCGATCCTTGATGGTGCCCGGCTCGCTTTCGTCGGCGTTGCAGACCACATATTTGACGGGATCGGTCTGCTTGCGCACCAAATCCCATTTCACGCTGGTGGGGAAGCCGGCGCCCCCCATGCCGCACAGTTCGGCTTCCTTGAGCACGGCAAGAATGCCGTTCCAGTCACGCGTCTGGACGAGGCCACGTGTTACCGCGTACCTGCCGGCACTGGACGGGTAGGGATCAGACTTGCACTGGACCGGCTGAGAAGGCTGGTGCGCTTCTTCGATATTCTCGCCGCGAATCGCGGCACGGGTCAGCGCTTCAGCACGAGCGGCAGTGACGCCGGTGAAAATGTGATCGTTCAAGGAAATTGCGGGCGCATGATCGCAGCGGCCCAGGCAGGAGACATCTCGAATCTGCAGGTCTTCGGCACGCGACGATGCCATGGCAGATTGCAGCGCGCCGCGGAGCTCCGAAGCGCCGTTCAGGTGGCAACTGAGATCGGCGCAAATGCGGAGGTCGGCTTTGGGCGGAACCGCCAGGCGAAAATGGGGATAAAAACTCGCCACGCTATGAATCTGGTAGAGCGGAGTTTGCGTTCGTTGCGAAAGAGCTTCGAGCTCCGCTTTGGGCAGAAAACCGTGACGACTCTGGATAGCGCGAAGGTCGTCGAAGATCACGGCGCCTGTCTCAAATGGGTTACCCCGAGGTGTACGCAACGCACGGCGCGATGTGGAGTGGATGAATCCTCTGGATACTACTTAGCGGGCCGACGGCTGTAAATAGCGCCTCGTTGCCTTTTCAGCGGCACGCCGCGAAAAAGACAATGCGGCTCGTTGACGAACCGGCGTGGCTGGCGATATAAGCAAACAGACTTGTTCGCCGGCGTGAATGTTCTGAATACTGTGAATGCCTAAATCATCGAATTTCTTCCTGCGTATTGTTTGTTGCGCCTCATTTTTGGCGGTATTCGGCCTGTCGGGATTTTTGGGCGCAGCGGAGGGAGAGGCGCCCAAATATATCGGGCCGGGATCCTGCGCGGCTACCAGCTGCCATGGTAGCGTCAAGCCCGTGGCCGGCAGCCGCATCCTGCAAAACGAATATTCCACCTGGATTATCAAGGACAAGCACAGCAAGGCGTATCAGGCGTTGACCGGCGAAATTGGCGAACGCATGGCGCGCATCTTGAAACTGGGCTCCAAGGCGGAGGATGCGCCGAAATGCCTGGCGTGCCATGCGCTTTACACCACTGCTGCGCAGCGTGGACGCCCCTTCGAGATCGCCGAAGGCGTCTCCTGCGAAAATTGTCACGGGCCGTCGTCAGCCTGGCTGGGGCCGCACACGGAGCGGGAGTGGACACATGAAAAATCGCTCGCACTGGGAATGAGCGACACGCGGAATGTAATTCATCGCACCGAAAAATGCCTGGAATGCCATCTCGGTTCAAAAAATAAGTTTGTCGATCATGAAATGATCGCGGCCGGACATCCGGACCTTTTCTTTGAACTGGATTCTTTTTCGGCGGTGGAACCCCGGCACTGGAAGACGCCGCGAGAGTCGGCTCCTGGAAAGCCGGTGGACGATGCGGCATGGGCAGGTGTGCGGGACTGGAGCGCTGGGCAAGCCGTGCAACTGCGCGCCTCGCTGGAGCGATTGACCTGGAGAGCCAAAGGCGAACGCTACGACAACAAAAATATCTGGCCGGAATATTCCGAGCTGTCCTGTTTTGCATGCCATCACGCGCTCGTGCCGGCAAAAGACAGTTGGCGGCAGGCGCATGAATATCCGGGACGGCGGCCGGGTGACCCTCCATGGAATAGTTCTCGATACGCGGTGTTTCGTTTGCTGGCAAAACAAATTGATCCGGGGGCCGCGCAGGAATTGGAGCAGCATTTGACGGCGCTAGCGACACAGATGAGCACGTTGAACCCCGATCGCGCGAATGTGGCCTCGGAGGCGGCGTCCGCCGAGCCGATTGCGCAGCGCATGGCGGATCGCCTGGCGGCGATGTCCTACGATCAGGAGCTGGCGCTGCGGATGCTGCAAGAGATCACGAACGATGCCGATCAGGCCATCTCACTGGCGGGCGAGCGCGCCGCGGAGCAGGCCACTATGGCGGTGGACTCGCTGTACATCGCGTATGGCAAGGAAGCCAAGCCCAAAAATGCCGACGAAGTGCGCGGCGCCATCAACGGATTGTTTCAGCAGCTGGAAAATCCCTCTGCTTACAATGCGGATCAGTTTTCCGGCGCGCTGCGGCGAATCCACGCGATGTTGTAACCCTGCTGTGCCACTATTCTTTCCATGAACAGGCTGGAGAACTGGTTCTGCTCGTCCGCGTATTGGCGCAGGATTACCGCTCGCAGGCTCCTGCCATGGCTGCTTGAAGGAACGAACCTCGGAGAGAGCGTCCTGGAAATCGGCGCGGGACCCGGCGCAGCCACAGGCGAACTGGCTAAACGGGTGACGCGCGTGACCAGCCTGGAGTACAGCCATAGATTCTGTATCGCACTGCATTCAAACAACGACGCCGCGAACGTGGTGCAAGGCGATGGGTCCGCTTTGCCGTTTGCGGCCGGTGCATTTACGAGTGTGATCGCCGTGCTGGTACTGCATCACCTGCGCTCGACCGGAGCGCAGGATCAAGCCTTCGCGGAAATCTTTCGCGTGCTGAAGCCAGGCGGGGTTTTTGTGGCGCTGGAGGTTCCAGATGGATGGCTCACGCGGGCGGTGCACATTCGAAGCACATTCGTGCCGGTTTTTCCGAGTGGCGTGGCGGAGAGAATTATCGTTGCGGGTGGTTCCAAGGTCAGCATCAAGTCTCGCCCCGGAGCATTTCGCGTTCGCGCCGAACGAGCGGGCACCATTTGAGCTGCTGGCGAGCTGCCCGGCGTTGACGCCATCTGGCCCGCCGCTTAACATCCGAAGATGAAACGGGCGCTTCCTCGGAAATTGCCTCCCGGTCCGGAGCGCGGCGCTCTCGATGGAGTGTTCAGCCCGTTTCGCCGCGATCCCCTGAAGTTTCTGGCCGACGCCGCGCGCGAGTATGGTGACATCGTCGGCTTGCGCTTCCTGCATTACCGTACCTACCTGATTTCTCATCCGGACCACATCGAAGACGTACTGGTAAATCATCCGCGCAAATTTGCGAAAGGGCGCGCGTTGCAGGCCAACAAACGGATTTTCGGAAACGGGTTGCTGACCAGCGAGGGCGATTTCTGGTTGCGGCAGAGACGCCTGGCGCAGCCGGCATTTCATCGCACACGCATCGCTTCTTACGCTGGAACCATGGTGCGATACACGGAACAAATGCTGGAGCGCTGGAAAGATGGCGAGGAGTGCGACGCGCACCTGGAGATGATGCAACTCACCTTGCAGATCGTGGGCAAAACTCTTTTTGACGCTGACGTGGCCGGCGATGCCAGGGAGATAGGCCGAACCATCACGCTGCTGCTCGATTTCAGCTCGGATTTTCGACGCATGATTTTCACTCCCAAGTGGCTGCCGACGCCGCGAAACATTCAAACCATACTGGCGGTCCGCCGCCTGGACAAAATTGTCTACCGCATGATCGCGGAGCGCCGCGCTTCGGGACGCGACGCAGGGGACCTCTTGTCCATGTTGCTGGCGGCGCAGGATGACGACGGTTCGAGAATGAACAACAGGCAATTGCGCGATGAAACGCTTACCTTGTTCCTGGCCGGATACGAGACCACTGCAAATTTACTGGCCTGGACCTGGTGGCTACTGTCTGCTAACCCGGAAGTGGAAAGAAAATTACACCAGGAACTGGACACACTGCTCGCGGGCCGGGCGCCGACACTGGATGATGTGCCGCGTTTGCGTTATGCCGGTCACGTTTTGACGGAGTCGTTACGGCTATATCCCCCGGCGTGGGGCATGGCGCGGCTCGCGGTCGAAGATCATGAAATCGCAGGGTACCCGGTGCCGGCGGGAACAGGCGTGGCCATCGCGCAGTGGGTAGTGCAGCGTGATCCCCGATGGTATGACGCGCCGAATGAGTTTCGTCCTGAGCGATGGGAAGGAGATTTGCTGAAGCGCTTGCCGCGGTTCGCTTATTTCCCATTTGGCGGCGGCCCGCGCCAGTGCATCGGCAATATGTTTGCGCTGATGGAGGCCACACTGGTGCTTGCTACGGTGGCGCAACACTTTCGATTGAAAATGGTGCCGGGGCACCAGGTAGTACCGATGGCATCGATCACCTTGCGGCCTAAAACCGGCATACCGGTGCGGCTGGAGGCGCGGCGGGCCACCAAAACGGATCCGGCTGCTCCCGTGGCGGCGCTTAATCAACAGTGACAGTTTTGCAATGGCGAGAGGCGGCGGGGCTACTTGGCGGGTACCGCAGCGCGCAATTCCGCGCGAGTCTGCATCACGCGCAAGATGGAATCGCGAGTGACCATACCAATTACCTGCGCGTCATCGTCTCCCGATACGCTTACCACCGGCATTTGGTTGATGTTGCTGGCGACCAGGCGCTCCAGCAATCGCAATAACGGCTCTTCGGGAGCGGCCCACGAGATGCGTTCTCGCGGGATCATGACCGCTTGAATCGAGTTGGTATCCCACTCGTCGCGAGGCACGGAGTTCAAAGCCTGCAGATTCATCATGCCCACCAGGCGGTCTTCGGTCACTACCAGATGGCAGCGGCGGCCGGTCCTCAAAACCTCCGTGCTGTACTCCTGCAGCGTGGTGTTGCGGTTGATGATCGGAACCTCGTTGTTCATTACGTCGGAGGCGTGCAAGCCGGCCAGAGTTTCGCGAATGGCAATTTGGGTGACGCTATCGCGAGCGGCGCTTTGCAGGTAAAAGCCAATCAACGCCAGCCACAAGCCAGATTGCCAGTCACCCTTCACGGCACCAAGCCACGCGCCCA
Organism: Candidatus Acidiferrum sp.; assembly: GCA_036496505.1. Lineage (GTDB taxonomy): Bacteria > Acidobacteriota > Terriglobia > Acidiferrales > UBA7541 > Acidiferrum. The sequence continues at coordinate 60,037 of DASXLA010000030.1, forward strand.
CTAAAATCAATCCGTAGGCCACCACCTGGCCGCTGATGCCGGCGATACGAGTGGCGCGGGTGAAGTCCTTGGTCGCTCCCCACACCGCCGCTCGAAAGATTCGCCCCCCATCGAGCGGAAACCCAGGCAATAGGTTGAAGGTGGCGAGAGCAAAGTTAATCTGTGCGAGCCACAGGCCCAAGGCTCCCAGCGCGTCGCTGTAGGGAGAGAACAAGGTGAGGCCGAAAAAGAATGCACAGAGAAAATAGCTGGAAAGCGGACCGGCGATGGCGATGTTGAATTCCTGGATGGCTTTCGCAGGCTCACGGCTGATGCGCGCAACCCCGCCGAAAAGAAAAAGCGTGATGGAAGCTACCCGAATCTTGTAATGCATGGCCACAACGCTGTGTGAAAGCTCGTGAAAAATCACCGAAGCGAAAAACAGAAGGCTGGTTAACAGGCCCACGGTCCAGTGCTGAGCGAGGCTCCACTGCGGGTGGCCCTGCGTGAACTGCATTGCCAGCGAATAGGTGATGAGAACAAAGATCAGCAGCCAGCTGGGGTGGAGATAGATGGGAATCCCCAGGATACTGCCGATGCGGAGGCCTGATCTTAGTGGCATGGTCGTTGGATTCATGGAACTGAGAAGGCCGGTGCCGGCAAATTTCTCAGCTCGTTCACTCACTCTAGATTACGCCCTTATTCGGAACAGTGCCAAATCAGTTGGTGTGCGGCGGGCCACCCACACCGTGTGTTTGGCCACACAGGCTGCCCGCCCAAGTTGCTGGTAAGGCTTTTGTTTGCCGTCTCCGGAATTGGTGGACATCGTGCCGTTGGTCTCCCGTGTGATGTTCGCCTACTCGGCCCGAGGAGACCTTATGACCGACCTGATTCACTTCATGATTCTGGTGATCACCACAATGTTCGCCGCCGGCGCCGCAGTGCTGGTGAACTGGCTGTTGCTGCGCGCGACCTTCGAATTGATGCGCCCGGCGACGGTCGGCAGGAGTGCCAGTCATTCCGCCAGCACTGCTGGCGCCGCGCAAGTCATTCGAACGCATCCGGGCCGCCGCTGAGGCACCGATCGCCAAGCTTTTCTTGCAGGAAAACAGTAGGAAGGGAGCACCACCATGCTGGCTTTGAAATATCTCTTGATGCTGATGGGCGTTGGATTGTTCGGCAGCGCCGGGGCCCTGGTGATCTACGACGTCTATGTTTCACAGCAATTGCGGCGACTCATCCGGCGAAAAGAAAGCGGTGAGCCGGGAATTGAGATTCCCGAACCGACACGCCCTATCCCACCGGTGCGCTGGCGCCAGGCACAGCGACTGGCGGCCGCGGCGGTTTTGCCGGTGCTGCTGGCACTGAGCATCATGGTCATTCCCGGCGGAGCGGCCGGAGTGCGCATCAGCCAAATTTGGGGCGCGCGTCCCGGCACCTTGTATCCCGGCATTCATTTCATCACGCCGCTTATCGATAGCGTGTCCCTGTACGACACCCGCGAACAGGTGTACTCGACACTGGCTTCGGAAAGCGACAAAGCAAAAGGCGAAGTGCTCTCCGTGCAGGCGCGCGAAGGGCTGAATATCGGGCTGGCGGTCTCGGTGCGCTATCGGCTGGACCCAAGGCGGCTGGATTCCATTCACACCAACCTGCCGCAGCTGGTGGGTGAACAAGTAGTCGCGCCGGTGGTCTCCACCATCTACCGGCAACTTGCCCCGAACTATATGACGCGCGAGATTTTTGCCACGAAACGTGAGGAATTGCGTTCGAAAGCCGCGGAAGCGATCACCGCGCGCCTGGCCAGCGACGGCATCGTGGTTCGCGAAGTGCTCCTGCGCGATTTGCAGTTGCCCGAGGAATACGCCAAAGGACTGGAGGGGTTGTTGCTGAAGGAACAGGAAGACGAGCGCCTGGGAACGGAGCAGGACATCAAGTTCAAAGAAGTAAAGATTGCCGAATTGGAAGCGGAAGCGCAAAAGGCGCGAGCTGTGAAGCAGGCCGAGGCTCAGGCGCAAGTCCGGGTGCTGCAGGCCAAGGCGGAGTCCGATGCCATGCAATACACCCTGCCCCTGAAACAGAAGCAGATCGAAGAAACCAAGCTGGAGGCCCAGGCTCGCAAGGAAGCGACACTGCAAAATGCGGAAGCGGCGGCGCAGGCCAAGATCATCGACAGCAGAGCGGAGGTCGAACGCCAGAGGAATCTTTCCGAAGCCGAAGCCAACCGCATCCGTGTGACGGCGGCGGCCGACTCCGAGCGCATGAAATTCGAAGCGGCGGTGCTGAAGTCCAATCCGATGTTGATTCAGAAAATTATCGCGGAACGCCTCTCCGATAAATTGCAGATCATGATGGTGCCGATGGACGGCAGGAATTTCTTTGCCAGCGACGTGCTGAGATCGGCGTTCTCCGGAGCAAACGCAGCGAATGGTAATGCGGACGATGATTCGAATGGCTCCGGCCAACCAACGACCAGCGCAGCTGCACAGCGTAGGGCCCCGCGGCGTCCCTAGGCCGCTCGCTAAGCGGATCGGCGATGATTGTTGATCCGCCTCAGCCTCTTTTACCTCAGCGGTTATCGGGATATGCTTTCTTCTTCGTGCAGATAAACTCCAGGCGCGCAACCAGTAACCGCAACCCCGGTGGAGAATTCCGGTGAGCTTCCGTACCAAACTCATGCTGGTTTTCATGCTGACGGTGCTGGCGTCGGTCTTCGTGGTGGCTTATGGGGTGACGCACTACACGCGCACAGCGTTCGAAGAGATGGACGCGCAGCGAACCGAGGCGCTCGTTGCGCAATTCCAGAAGGAATTTGCGCAACGCGGGGAAGAGGTGGTTCGCCAGGTGGAGAATATTGCCAACGCGGAAATCACCCTGCGCATGGCTTTGGATCTCGCGCGGCCTAATGCGGACCAATCCTTATATGTACATGACGGAACCGGCGCGGCCCAGGACCACGGTCTCGATTTTGTGCAATTCGTGAATTCCGATGGAACGCTGATTTCTTCGGCGCAGTACCCCTCCCGGGTTGGCTACAAGAACGAGTGGGTCACCGGGAAAAACTGGCGCGATTCCTATGCCTTTCTGAACAAAGAGGAGTTGCCGGACAGCGTGGCGCTATCGCTGACCGCGGTGCGCACGCTTCCGGTGGGCGACAAGAATTTCTACATCATTGGGGGCCGCCGGCTGGATCAGAATTTCCTGGCTTCGCTCGTTCTGCCCGCGGGCATGCGCACGCTGCTGTATCAAAATCTGGAGCCAGGCTTCGCTCCGGCGGAACTGACGGATTCGAACGGCCCGGTACCGCACGCGGACAGATACATCCCTTTGATCGAGCGGAGTCAGAAATTTCCGCAAAAGCCGGTGATCGGCACCATCGCTTGGACTGCCGATCCTGCCACCGCGGAAACCTTTCACGCCATTCCTCTTACCGGCCGCAGTGATGAACTGCTGGGGATCCTCCTGGTGGGCAGCTCGCGCCGGGAACTGGTGCTGCTGACCAGGCGCATCGAAGTGATCGCCGCCATAGTCGGCGCCGGCGCGCTGCTGATCGGGTTGCTGCTCACCTGGTGGTTCTCGGCGCGTATTACCAGGCCGGTGGAAGAATTAGCTGAGGCGGCGCGCGAGGTGGCCTCCGGGAGATGGGACGCGAGAATTGACGTGCGCACCTACGACGAAGTCGGTCAACTGGCCACCGCGTTCAATGACATGACCCGCACGCTGGGAGTGCAGAAGGACCGGTTGCTGCAAACGGAGCGCGTAGCCGCCTGGCGCGAACTGGCGCGGCGCCTGGCGCACGAGCTGCGAAATCCGCTGTTTCCGCTGCAAATTACCGTCGAGAACCTGCAGCGCGCGCAGCAACTCGATCGGGACCAGTTCATGGAAGTTTTTAACGAATCGACGGCCACTTTGAAGGCGGAGCTCGCCAACCTGAACTCCATCGTGGGGCGATTCAGCGATTTCTCGAAGATGCCTGCGCCCAGATTCGAACGGATCAACGTGAATGATTCTTTGCGCGACACGCTACGCCTGTTTGATGCGCGCTTCAACGAGGTGGGCAAGCCGGCCATCGCACGTGAGCTATTCTTGAAGGAAGATTTACCCGAAATCGATGCCGATCCGGAATTGTTGCATCGGGCATTTCAAAATTTGGTGTTGAATGCTCTGGATGCCATGCCCGCGGGCGGGACGCTGACATTGCGGACGGCGGATCGCGACGAAAGAGTCGCCATCGAGCTCACCGATACCGGGGTCGGGCTGACCCTCGAAGAATCAAAACGGCTTTTCACTCCTTATTTCACCACGAAGCAGCAGGGAACCGGGCTGGGCCTTGCGATTGTGCAGTCTGTAATCAGCGATCATCATGGGACCATTGCGCTCTCGAGTGAAGAAGGGCGCGGCACCACCATTCGAATCGAGTTGCCACAGCGCCAGCTGGACCGCGAGCAAACGCAGGACGACGGTTCCGTAGCCAGACAAGAACCCCCGGCACTGGCCGCGGCTTCGGACTGAGCGCCCCAAGGAGCCGTTTTTGCCACGCAAGGCCCATTTGCTTCTCATAGATGATGATCCCAACACGCTGGCATCGCTCTCGCGCGCCTTTCGAATGGCTGGTCACGAAGTAACCGTCTGCGACAATGCCACTCGCTCCATGGAATTGCTGCGCAGCGACTCTTTTGATTTGATTTTCTCCGACGTGGTTATGCCCGGCAAAACCGGTATTGACCTGCTGGAGGAAATGAAAAGCGCCGGCATTCGCACGCCCATCATCATGATCTCCGGGCAAGGCAATATCGAAATGGCCGTGCGGGCTACCAGGCTTGGCGCACTGGATTTTCTGGAGAAACCGCTATCCACCGACAAGCTTCTGCTGACCATTGAAAATGCCCTGCGTCTTACGCGGCTCGAAAGCGAAAATCAGGAACTACGGCGCCGGCTGGGCAAGCACGAACTCGTGGGCGTCGGCCCGGCGATGAAAAAATTGGCGGCGGAGATCGATCGTGTCGCGCCCAGTGAGACGCGCGTGTGCATACTGGGCGAGACGGGTACCGGCAAAGAACTGGTGGCGCGAGCCATTCACGAGAAATCGCCGCGGCGCGAAAATGCATTCGTCACGTTGAATTGCGCGGCCGTGCCCGCGGAACTGATTGAGTCCGCGCTATTCGGCCATGAAAAAGGCTCGTTCACCGGAGCGGCGGCCAGGCACCTTGGAAAATTCGAACAAGCTGACGGCGGAACATTATTTTTGGATGAAATCGGCGATATGCCTCTGGCCATGCAGGCGAAACTGTTGCGCGTGCTGGAAGAGGGTGAGGTGGAGCGGGTCGGCGGGGACCAGCCGATAAAGGTAAATGTGCGCGTCCTGGTGGCCACTCATCGGAACCTCGAGAGCCTGGTAAAGGACAACGGATTCCGGCAGGATTTGTTTCACCGCATCTACGTTTTCCCGCTCAGGCTGCCGCCTTTGCGAGAGCGCCAGGAAGATCTTCCCGCGCTCATCGCACATTTCGCCGCGCAGGTCGCGGCGCAAAACAGTTGGAAAGAAAAAACATTCGAAAGCGCGGCGGTGCAGGAGCTGCAGCGTTACAGCTGGCCCGGAAATGTGCGCGAGCTGCGTAACGTTGTGGAGCGGCTCATTCTGCTTTCCTCCGGAGATTCCGTCACCGCTGAAGATGTCCGGGCCGTTCTTACTGGATTGATGAGCGCCAGCGCCGAGGGAACAGGCAATTCCCCCCAAAAGGAAATGAGCGGCACGCTGGCCGATCGCACGGAGTCGTTCGAACGAGAAACGTTGCTGGCAGAGATTCGCAGGCACAACTTCCACATGACCAACGTGGCGCGGGCTCTCGGTTTGGAGCGCAGTCACTTATACAAGAAATGCCAGCAATTGGGCATCGATTTACAGGCCGTTCGCAAGCCCGCTTAGCCGGCGGAAATCCTGAGGTTGGCGCTTACCAGCGACCGTCGATTGCCGCCGTGCGTGCGACAATGGCCCTGTGAATCCATGGCTCATCGCCATGCCAGTGGCAGTGACGGCGGCCGCCGTCGCGGCTTACGGCGCCGTCAATCCTCGCTCCGAGCTGTTTGGCCCCACGGTGTGGCGGACAAATTCCTCGCGCAAGCTGGCCATCACCTTCGACGATGGTCCCAATCCCAAAATTACTCCGGAGCTGCTCAAGCTTCTCGATCGCTACCAAGCCCCGGCTACTTTCTTCGTGATTGGACGATTTGCGCGCGAGTGCGGTGCATTGCTTGCGGAGATTGCCGACCGCGGCCACCTGGTCGCGAACCATAGCGCCACGCATTCGAATCTTTTTTGGCGCACGCCACCCCAAATTCATGAAGAACTTAATCGCTGCAACGAAGCCGTGTCGTTGGCAACAGGAGCGTCGCCGAAATGGTTCCGGCCGCCCTGGGGGATGCGCAATCCCTGGGTAGTGTCCGCGGCAGCGGCGACGGGTATGCGCACGGTAATGTGGTCGGTTTTGCCCGGAGACTGGCGCGCGAAACCCGCGACATGGCTCATAAAACGCATGGAAATCGTTGCGAAAAGAGCGCAGGCGTCGGCGGCCACTGGCCAGAACGCTCCCGCGAGTACAGGTACGCGTAAAGGTACGGGTAACGGTGACGTTCTATGCCTGCATGATGGCGATCATCGCTTCCTGAACGGTGATCGCCACGCGACCGTGGAGGCGTTACAGTACTGGCTGCCACGTTGGCGTGACCTGGGCCTTGAATTTGTTACAATCGATCGAGCGGTGAGTCTCCCGCGCGATAACTATGGATGAACGCACTTTTTATAATGAGAAAGAAGAAGTTCGAAAGGTAAAGCTGGTGTGCCCCAGTTGCCGGGGGGAATTTGAGGCCCCGGTACGTTGGAAAGTTTGCCGCAAGAAAAAAGAGCTGCCCCGAGGGGCCGGCGAAGAAGACCGGAAGCGTTTTGCGAAGGCCAGTTCCTATATGGTCCGGCTGGATGATCTGCTGGCCTGTTACAAATGCCGCAAGCGCTTTGAGCTGACCGGCCAATCCACCGTATTGATTAACGACAGCCTGGGCGACCCCAACGCCGACCCGGAAAACTTCGGAAATCGCTAGCCACGCAATTATGCGGCGAGGCCGCTGGCCTGGCTAAATCTCCGGGTACATTTCGAAAAATGCTTCCATGGATTGGCGAAAGGTGGCTTCAATTTCTTCCTTGCTGCCTTCGATCAAGTGCATGGTCACGCGGGCGCTGCGTCCATTTTTCAAAACCACCGTGGCGTCGCGCACCTCGCCAAGATCATCCTCGGGCAGCAAGCGCATACCGTAGATCAGTGCCAATTTAGCCATCACGCCTCCCCATCATCCCGCCAGCGTAGCGTGCGGCGCTCTGGCGGGTCAATCATGGGACCACGTGGGATTTGGCACGACGGCCTTGTCCCGGGACGGAGTTTTGGGCATCCTCGATTCAAGCCGTAGCATCGGAACAATTGCAACAGGAAGGTGCGCATGAAACGCAGGCCGTCTGACCGCCCTATATCGGTGATTTTCTCTGGCGCGGCGTTGTGCATCGGCATGGTGATATTGCTTCCGCAAACTTTCGCGCAGCAGTCCGACGGTCCGCAAACTTCCGCACCACCTCCGGTGGCGCGGCCCGCCAAGCCCGCGGCGCCGCGCAATGGCGAAAGCGCTGAGAAAATTACCGTGCCTGCGGGCACGCGGATGGCGGTAGTTCTGGAAAATGGCATCTCCACCAGGAATGCCAAGGCCGGCGATTCGGTATACCTGCGCACTTCGTTTCCCATCACGCAGAATAATCGCGTGGTGATTCCCATTGGTTCTTACGTTCGCGGCGAACTCCTGGATTCCAAGCGCCCCGGACGCATTAAAGGGCGCGGAGAATTTCGCATGCTGCTCACCACGCTCATTTTTCCGAACGGATATACGGTGAATCTGATCGGCGCTCCGCGCACGGCCGACAGCGGCGGAGGCGAAACCACGGATTCAGAAGGAAAAGTTACCGGTCCGGGCGGCAAAGGCAAGGACGCCGCAACCGTAGCGACCACCACGGTCGCGGGAACCGGCATCGGCGCGATCGCAGGCGGTGCCAAGGGCGCCGGTATTGGCGCGGGAGCGGGAGGCCTGGCCGGATTGGCCGCGGTTTTGCTCACGCGCGGTCCGGAGGCGCAATTGCCGCGAGGCTCCACGCTGGATGTAGTGCTGGAACATGATCTCTCGTTGGAAGGGGATCAGATACGCTTTACGGACGTAGGCAATTCCTCGCCAATCACGCCGCCGCCGGGGCGGGAACAGTAGACCAGCAGCGTTCGAACTTCCCGCGCCGATTTCAGAGGTTGGTTGCTTTCGCAGTTTCAACGAAGCGCATGGGACTGAAACGTCCCCAGTCCGCACTGACGCTGCTCTTGGTGATCCATTCACGAATGAGGCGCGCGGTGATCGGGGCCAACAAAATTCCGCTGCGGAAATGTCCACTGGCGATCAGCAGCCCTTCCAGATCGGTAGGCCCGATGATGGGCAGGTGATCCGGCGAGTCCGGGCGCAATCCTGCCCAGGTTTCTTCCACTGAGGCGTTCGCCAAGCCGGGAGCCAACTCAAGTGCGCCAGCCAGAATTTGTTGAAGTCCGCCAGCGGTGAGGGAAGTGTCAAAACCGACATATTCCACGGTCGCGCCAGCGACGATTCTTCCGTCATTGCGCGGAACCAGATATGCACTCTCTGACCACAACACTCTCTCGACATTGAGGTCATTCGCGCGGAGAGCAATCATCTGGCCTTTGGCGGGGCGTACTGGCACATAGCTTGCCGCGTCCTGGATTTCTGCCGAGTGGCAACCGGCAGCGATGATTGTCCAGCGGGCTTCTGCTTCTCCGTTGTCGAAAATCAAGCCGGAGCAGCGCGCAGCTTCTCTGCGAATGCCCGTCACGCGGCGGTCAGTAAAAAACGTCACGCCGGCACGTTCCGCAGCCAGGAATACTGCGCGTGTCAAAGCACGATTGTCCACGGAGGCTTCGTCCGGCCGTAACACTGCGGCTTCCAAATCCTTGCTCAGCGCGGGCTCCATTTCGCGGGCATCTTCCGCGCTGAGCGGTTCGGCTCTGAGCCCCAGCCCGTGATGTAAGGCGATGATGGTGTTGAGCGCTGCCTGCGCATCGTTCGAAAAGATTGATTCGAGCGTTCCTCTGGGCCGGTAGCCGACGTTCAGCCCGGAATGTTCTTCGATGCTGCCCACAAAATCCGGGTAGAGCGCCAGGCTTGCGCGGCCCAGGGGGACAGTAGCAATCATTCCGGCATTCTCAGGAGCAGGAGACAAAATTCCCGCGGCGGCCCAGGAAGCTCCTTCACCCGGCTGCTGGCGGTCGAAAATGGCGACACGCAGGCCGGCCTGCGCCAATTCAAAGGCGACTGTGGCCCCGATCAATCCACCGCCGGCGATCGCTACATCGAACGTCTGCATGAGTCCATGATAACGCACGGCGCCGCCGTCGCGGTGGCACCGCACTTACGATGCGTGAGGAAAAAAGTTTCGAGAGAAATTACAAAGAGGCTACAAGTTCCTCAGACAGGACACGGGCTTTGGTCGCCAGGCTTCGCGCGCGCATCCAGTCGCCATCATGTTCGGCGGAGCGCGCGTCACTGATGAAGCCTTTGATTTTCGAAGCAAGATCCGATTGCGTGGAGTTCAGCGCCCTGTCTTTGGAGCGGGCGAGATTGGATTCTGCAATACTCAAACTGGAAGCCATCTGCTGACGCGCGGCATCCGTTTCCGCAGGCGTTAATTGCGGCGCAATCACCGGAACTTCCGGCTTGCTCGACACGCTGGCTTCATGAGCTGGCTCCGGGGCCACGCGCGGCCGGAGGGGAGCAACCTGCACGGCCAGGAATGGCGGCGGTGGCGGCAATTCCAATCGCAATTCCGGCACAGGATCGATGGTCTCGTCGGCAGGCGGCTGAGGACGCGGCGCGACCGTTGCGGGCAGCTTCGGATGGACCACGCTGGCGCCTCGCCAGGTGTTTGCCGGATTCTTGCGAACCGCGCATCCGCCGATAAATATCGAAGCGCAAATGCAGCACACGAGTAGCGGGCACGCGCGGTTGCGCGATGCGGCAGAGTCGAGCTGGGCGGTGTCTACCATCATTGCTTAAGCTGCAAGAGGCAACTCAATTCGGAAGGTCGTGCCACGACCGACTTCCGAAGTAAAGTCTATCGAACCGTTGTGGAGCTGCACAATTCTGAATGCGCTGGCCAACCCGATGCCGCTACCGCCCGGGCGAGTGGTGAAAAATAACTGGAAAATTTTCTGTTTATTTTCCGGCGGAATGCCTTTGCCGGTATCTCCCACGGTAATTTCCGCCATCTCCCCTCGCCGGCTGAGAACCAGGCGCAATTGACCGCCATCAGGCATGGCTTCCGCGGCATTCAGCACCAGATTCAGCACGGCTTGCTTCAGTAAAGCACGATCCACATATACCTCAGGGACGTCAATTGACAATAATTGCGCCAGTTGAATATTAGCCTTCTGCAACTGGGGGCGCGCGATCTCCAGCACTTCGGGCAGTAACTGCGAAAGTTGCGTGGCTTCCAGGCGAACTTCCATGGGCCGGGTGAAATCCAGAAATCGTTTGACCACCGCGTCGAGGCGATCGATTTCCTTGTCCAGCACGGTGACCGCCTGCTGCGCGCCGCTGTCCTGCTCGGCGGGCAGCGATTCCTTCAAGTTTTCCAGCCACAGCCGCATGGAGTTCAGTGGATTTTTCACTTCGTGGGCCACGCCGGCGGTGATACGTCCCAGAGCCGCCAAACGTTCGCTTACTTGCAATTGAGTATTGATGCTTTCCAGCGAGTCCAGATCGCGCAGCGTGACCAGGGCGCCCATGCGCTCACCGCCTTCCTGGATGGCCTGCACACTCACGCCCACGCGCCTGAAACCGGCAGCGGTCAACAATTCGGTTTCCGCCGCCACTTCGCTGAGCTCATCTCCGTCAAGATGCAACACGGCGCGCAGCGGATGCCCTTCGGGAAAAATCTCTGTGACCTTCCGGCCAAGAAATTCTGCGGAGGGCGCACCAAGGAATTTTTCGGCGGCGGGGCTGACCATCACCGCTCGCGCATCGCGCGTGAAGAGCAGCAAACCGTCTTCCAGTCCAGCCATCACGGAGTTCATGTTTTCACGGAGGGTGCTGAAGATTTCGTGCACGCCGCGAAGTTGCTGGCCGACCTGGGAGATTTTCCTGCTGACCTGGCCGAGCTCATCGCCGCTGCCGCCGAAGACGCGGGGGTTACCGATGGGCGCATCGTACTGCCCGGCGGAAATGCGATCAAGCTGCGCGGCGATGTCGCGCAAGGGCGCGAGGGTCGCACCGCTGACAACCGCAGCCAGCAGGGCGGAAATGAACAGGGCGAGCAATACGATGGTTCCGGAAGTTTTCAAGCTGGGCGCAATTTCATTCAGCAACAGCCCGGAAGAGAGCACTACGCGGATTTCGCCGAAAGGCTTTCCGGACATGTTGAACGGATAGTCGTACTCAAAAATTTTAGGCGGTCCACGAAGCACTTCGACCTGATGGATGAAACCGCTCTGCACCAGTTGCGACAACGGAGGACGCCGCGGCCGGGTCTTGCCGGGAAGAGACTCATCGCTGGAGATCAACACCAGGCTGGCGTCATCGGTGATGGAGACTTCGTAGACGGACGGCGAGCTGATGGCGGCTTTCAGTTGCGCCTGCAAACCGGGATTAATTTCAAAGGCTCTGCGGACATAGTCGTGGATATCGTTGGGATCGTCCGAGGAAGGGCGAAGCCCCTGGCTCGCAGCATCCGCAAGAGCATGCTGAGCCTGAACGAAAACCTGATGAGCTAGATCCGCAGCGCGCTTGTCGGTCTCCAGCAGAGTCTGCCCCAGAAGTTGCGCGAGGAAAACGCCGGACAAAACTGCGACCACCAGCAGCACCAGCCCGGTCATGACAAGGGTGAGTTTTGTTCGCAGCCGCAGCTGCATTGGAGATCCTTATTCCGCGCTAGCGCGGTCGGAGCCGTATTCCTTCAGCTTATTGTGAAGGGTCTTGAGGCTGATCGCGAGAAGATCGGCGGCGCGCGTTTTATTGTTTCCAGTGGCGCTGAGCGTTTGAAGAATTAACTCGCGTTCCATGGCATCCACAGTGGTGCCCACGGGAAATTTGATGCTGGATAGGTCGCTTGGACCCTTTGCGGCGGCGCGGCCGAATTCCTCCGGCAAGCACGAGCGGGAGATCAACTCCTTTTCGCACATGATGGAGGCGCGTTCGAGAACGTTGCGCAATTCGCGAATATTGCCGGGCCAGGTATGGCCCATGAAAATGTCCAGAACCTCAGTGCCGATGCCGCGAACGTGCTTCCCGTGCTTCGCGTTGACGTCCCGCAGAATGTGTTCCACCAGCAAAGGCACGTCTTCCTTGTGTTCGCGAAGGGGCGGCAGATTAATATGGAAAACATTCAATCGAAAATATAAATCCTGCCGCAGGTCTCCACTGGCCACGGCTTGTTCCGCGTCTTTGTTGGTGGCCGCAAGGACGCGCACATCAACAGGCGTTTCGCTTTTGCTCCCTAGCCTTCGAACTTTGCGGTCCTCCAGAACACGTAATAATTTTGCCTGTGTGGGCGCGGGCATTTCTCCAATTTCGTCGAGAAGCAGCGTGCCGGCGTCCGCCAATTCGAAGCAACCGATGCGCCTTTCGGCAGCGCCCGTAAACGCGCCGCGCTCGTGCCCAAAAATCTCGCTCTCCATCAGCGTTTCCGGAATGGCCGAACAATTGATGGCCACAAACGGGCCGCTGGCGCGTGGAGAAAGCTTGTGAATGGTGCGCGCGACAATTTCCTTACCCGAGCCAGTTTCCCCGGTGATCAGCACCGAAGCGGAACTGGGCGCGGCCATTTCCACCAGGCGCATCACGTCCTGCATGGGTTTGGAAGCCCCCACGAGATCGCCGAGCCTGCCAGACTCTCGCAGTTGCCGCTGCAGCACCACGAGCTGGCGAGCGTCACGCGCACGGCTCAGCGCGCGATCCAGCAGCGCCCGCAACACCGGGCCTTTCAGCGGCTTTTCGATGTACCAGAAAGCCCCCGCTTCAATGGCCGCGACGGCACGCTCTTCACTACCCTTTCCGGTGATGATGATGGCCGGGACGTCGTGAAGTTCGGGCCCGAGCTGCTTCAGCAAATCCAGGCCATTCATTCCCGGCAGTTCAACGTCGGCAATGAGCGCGTCGGGTTGGTAGGTCGCAAATTTTGCCAGCGCATCTTCGGCGTTGCTGACGCCCAGAACTTCGCAGCCCCAGCGTTGCAGCAGTTGTTCGTACCCTTTGCGCGCGTTGTCTTCGTCTTCCACGATCAGAACGCGGTCCCTGCGCTCTGAGGCATCCAGAGCGCGAACCGCGCCCTTCGCTTCTTCCCCCATGGGTACAACCTCTCCGGGTATCGTGATTTTGGCTAGTCGAACAGCCGTTTGACTGGACATCTCGACTTTAACAAGCCCGTTAGTGCTTGCCAAGTTTTTGGTGACGTTTCATTCAGCCGGTCTCTGCGCTTCGCACGCAGAGAACCGCTTACCTTCACGTAAGCGCATGCGCGCAGCGTCTAACAATCCATTTCAGCGTTTATTCTTTCAGCAGATACAGGACTCTTTCCAGCTCCAATTCCAGTTTGGCGCCCTTCGGCAGATTCAATTCGTGCCCGCGCCCGGATTCAACCAGGTAGGCGGTCAACGCGCCGAGCGCCGCTCCTTCGGCCGCTTCCTTTTTATCCTTGTCCTTCACACCTTTTACCGCTCCATTCGCCGCGCCTGCAGCGGCGGATTGCGCCGCAGCCTGTTGCGTGCTGCTCCGCCCTTCGATCATTCCTTCCTGGTTGGGGGTCGAGGGTTTCACGCTGTGATCTCCCGGAACGCCGGCGACTTCGGCCACGATGGGCAGCGCGCCAAATTTTGTATAAATGTCGTCGAAGGTCAGCCAGATTTTCGCGCGGCCAGTGGTTCCCGCGGATTCGAGGCGGCTTACGTGTCCGCGAATTTCTGCGCCGGCAGGGAGGTAAATTCCGCTGCCGGCCTCCAGGGGCTCAACGGTCCGGACTACAAATTTGGCATTTTCCTGCGTGTCTTTGGAGGTGAGATCCTGCTCCAGGACGACCAGAAATTTTGTTCCAGGTGCGACGGCGTAGGTTTCGGCCGGTTTGCCGTGTCTGTGCCCGTCGGCAGGTTGTGGCTCCGCCGCTTGTGCATTGTCCTGTGGAAGCGCTTTGCGATTTTCTGTGGCGGCGAGGCCGTTAAGCGTTGCGGCCAGCAAAATGGTCAGGATGGTGTTTGCCGCCAGTGTTGCGTAGGCCGAAATCCTGTTCCTCATGAGCTCCCCCAGACGGATCTATTTGCCATTTCTTTGAGACGTAAAGCATTAGATGCAACCTGGGTGAAAAACGCGTAGTCCTAGGTTATTTCTTCACCTGGCGCAATGCAGGGTTCTTGCCTCAGCTTTAGCCAGGCACCCTGACGTTTATCGTGCGAGAAACTTCCTGATTCGTGCCAGCACCTGGGCATACATCGCCGGCGTGACCTTGCCGGTTTGCGTGTTTTGCTGGCTCGGATGGTAGACACCGAATAATCGCGGTGCAGGTGGTAGGAGTTGTGCCTCGGCTCCGTGGGCGAATAGATATTGCCCTCGAGAGGTGATAAGGCCGCGCCGCTTGAGGATTTCCAGGTAGGCGTCCCAGGCAATACGGCCAAGAGCCAGCACCGCCCGTGGTTCGAGAATGCCGATTTCGCGCTCCATATATCCGCGGCAGTTCATAATTTCGGTCGGCAAGGGCTTATTGTCTGGGGGAGCGCAACGCGCCGTCGCAGTGATGTAGCTGTCAATCAGGCGAAGGCCATCGTTGCAGCGCACGGAGGTTGGCTGGTTCGCGAACCCGGCTTCATAAAGCGCCGCAAACAGAAAATCCCCGGAGCGGTCGCCGGTAAAAACGCGCCCGGTGCGATTTCCTCCGTGTGCGGCGGGGGCCAAGCCGATGATCAGTAGCTTTGCCTCCGGGTCGCCGAATCCCGGCACCGGCTTGCCCCAGTATTCCCAATCGAGATAGGCGCGGCGTTTTTCGCGAGCCACGCGTTCGCGATATTCCACGAGACGCGGGCAGAGCCGGCAAGCCACCACTTCACGCTCCAGGCGCTTCAGCGCCGCTTGTTGATTCATTTCAAGAGTTCCAGAACCTGATCGTGAATGTGTCCATTGGTGCTGACGAATTGACCATCGTAAATCGTTCGCTTTCCATCGAGGTTCGTCGATTTTCCCCCGGCTTCCTCCACGATCAACCCGAGCGGCGCCAGATCCCAGGGCATGGATGTCCAGTCGACGGCCGCTTCAATCGCACCTTCGGCCACCAGCATGTGCTGCCAAAAGCCTCCGAGCGTGCGGCTGTTCCGCGCGGCGTCCGCCAGGCGGCGCAGCTTGGCTCGGTCTTCGGCATTTTTCTTTGGCCCGGTGCCGGTGGTGAAAATCATGGATTCGCTGAGCCTCGCCACCTTGGATACCTGAATGGGTTTGCCATCGCGAAACGCGCCTTCGCCGCGATAGCCGGACCAGCGCGTGCCCAACGCGGGAGCACTCACCATGCCGGCTACCACCTCCCCTTGGTGCTCGATGCCAATGAGTGTTCCGAACGTAGGAATGCCACGCGAGAATTCCTCGGTCCCGTCGATGGGATCAATGATCAAGCGCGCGCGCCCGGCGGCGTTCGCGGCTTTCATGTCGCGTCCGCCCATTTCTTCGCCCAGTACGTCGAGCGCCAGTCCGCTGGCGGCCACTTTGGCTCGAGCCATTTCTTCGACGCTGCGGTCGGCTTGCGTTACCGGAGAGCCGTCGCCTTTTCTGTCCACGCGAGTCTCCGCAGCGCGAAAATATCGCATGGCAATCACGTCGCCCTCCCGCACGATGGCCTCGAGCAGTGGCCCATACGCTTCCTTGTATCCCATCGTTTCTCCCGTTCTGGAATTGAGTGACGCCGCACGTCCGTCAGCAGTATTCTGAATCAGCAGATGCGCGCTGACATCCGCGATTTGACACGCTTGCTGTAGCTACCTAGCATACAAACTTACCCGTTTGAGCGCTTATACCAACACCGGAACCGCACTGGACCGCATTCTGGAGGCTCGCCGCGCTGAAGTGGAGCACCGCAAATGCGTGCTGCCGGAGACCGCGCTGAAATACGGCGCAGCGGCCGCGTCACCCGTCCGTGATTTGTCTGCGGCCTTGTCGCGTGACGGGCTGAATGTAATCGCGGAGCTGAAACCCGCCTCGCCTTCGCGTGGTGTGATTCGCGAGCCTTTTGACGCCGTAGAACTCGCGACGACACTTTCACACGCAGGAGCCGCGGCACTCTCAGTCCTCACCGAAACCGAATATTTTCACGGGTCACTCAAAAATATGCGCGACGCGCGCAAAGCCGTGGCTCTCCCGGTTCTCCGCAAGGATTTTATCTTCGATTCATGGCAAGTCTGGGAGGCGCGCGCCAATGACGCCGACAGCTTCCTGCTGATTGTGGCCGCGCTGCACGACGCGCTTCTGCGCGAGCTGATCGCACTTGGGCGTGAAATTGGCATGGAGCCGGTCGTCGAAGTACACACGGCCGCGGAGTTGGAGCGAGCGCAAGCGGCCTCCGCGCGGATTATCGGCGTAAACAATCGCGATTTGAAGACCATGGCGGTGCGCGTCGAAACCTCGTTCGACCTCATCGATCAAGTTCCTGAAGACTGCCTTGCCATCAGCGAATCCGGCATCCGCTCCCACGACGACCTGATGAAGTTGCGCGACGCAGGGTTCGACGCATTTCTGATTGGCGAGTACCTCATGCTGGCTGCCGATCCGGGCGCCGCGCTTTCGGAGCTTGTGGGGACTCGCGCCATGCCGGGCGACAATGGCAACGCCTTGGATGCTGCGAGCGACAAAAATTCTCGCGGTTTGCAGAATTGAATTTATGACTCGCGTGAAAATCTGCGGCATTACCAATCTGGCTGACGCCGCATCGGCCTGTGAAGCGGGCGCCGATGCCGTGGGCCTGAACTTTTATCCGCGGAGCCCCCGCAATATCTCTGTCGCCAGGGCCGCCGAAATCCGCGCGCAACTCCCCGCCGGCGTTGAGGCCTTCGGAGTCTTTGTGAATTCCGGGCCCGAGGAAATTCTGGAAGTTTGCAGAGCCGTTGGGCTGGATGCCGTCCAATTGCACGGTGACGAGCCGCCCGATGTGGTTGCTCGGTTGGCCCGTGTGGCGCCGGTATTCAAGGCGCTGCGTGTCGGGCCTGATTTCTCCGCCGCTGTTTTGGAAAAATATCACGATGCTTCGGGGTTTTTGTTTGATGCCGCCGATCCGCCGCCGGGCCAGTACGGCGGCACCGGTCGGCTGGCCGACTGGGGAGTCGCGCAACAGGCGGCTCGCGGCCACCGCATTATCCTGGCCGGTGGATTGAACGCCGAGAATGTGGCCGCCGCGATCCTGCAGGTGCGTCCATATGGTGTGGACGTTGCCAGCGGAGTGGAATCCAAGCCCGGCGCCAAAGATCACGTCCAATTACGGGAATTTATCCGCGAAGCACGACGCGCGGACCAGCAGTTGAACGCGCCCGTGGAAAAATTGCGCGCCACATGAGCTCCATTCTTAAATCGCTGGCATTTTCGCCGGGTCGTTTTGGTCCCTACGGCGGCCGGTACGTTCCGGAAACGCTGATGGTTCCTCTGTTCGAGCTGGAGCGCGCCTATGAAGCGGCAAAGTCCGATGCCGGCTTTCGGGCGCGTTTCAATGACCTGCTCAGGAATTTTGCCGGTCGCCCCACACCTTTGCAGTTCGCGGAGCGCCTCAGCGCGAAACTCGGCGGCCCGCGAATTTATCTGAAGCGCGAAGACCTGCTGCACACCGGCGCGCACAAAATCAATAACGCCATAGGACAGGGGTTGCTGGCGGTGAAAATGGGCAAACCCCGGATTGTTGCGGAAACCGGCGCAGGCCAGCACGGCGTTGCCTCCGCCACCGTTGCGGCACAACTGGGCCTCGAGTGTGTCGTGTATATGGGCACCGAAGATATGGCGCGCCAGGCGCCGAATGTCGCGCGCATGCGCATCCTCGGCGCGCAGGTAGTCGGCGTGGATTCCGGCAGCAGAACCCTGAAGGATGCCGTCAATGAAGCCATGCGCGACTGGGTCACCAATGTGCGCAGCACGCATTATCTCCTCGGGTCCGTGCTCGGCGCGCATCCCTATCCGACCATCGTGCGTGATTTTCAATCCGTGATTGGCCGCGAAGCCCGCGAACAGATACTGGCCGTCGAGAAGCGGCTGCCCACGCATCTCTTTGCGTGCGTTGGCGGCGGTTCGAACGCCATTGGGCTTTTTTATCATTTCCTTCTCGACGCCGGAGTGAAGATGATCGGCATCGAGGCCGGCGGTCGTGGCACCGGGTCCGGTGAACATGCCGCGCGGCTTGGAGCGGCGCAGGGATACAGCGGAGCGCGTCCCGGAGTTCTACACGGCACCTACACTTACGTTTTGCAAAACGAGGACGGGCAAATTTCCGCTACGCACTCGATTTCCGCGGGGCTCGATTATCCGGCCATTGGACCGGAGCACGCCTGGCTCGCCGATGAACACCGCGCCGAGTATTTCGCGATTTCCGATGCCGCCGCCTTGGACGCTGCACGTTTACTGTGCCGCACCGAGGGAATTATCCCCGCTCTCGAATCCGCGCACGCGCTTGCCGGTCTGGTCGCCCGCCGGCCATCGCTGAACAAAGACGATCTCGTGATACTCAATCTTTCCGGCCGCGGCGACAAGGACATGGACACCTACTCGCGGCTGCTCTAAGCTTTTCCGATATCGATGAGCATGAGTGACGCGCCCCTCACCCGAATTGGCAAGAGTTTCACCGCGCTGCGTGACCCGGGCGTGCTCGGCATCGTCGCGTACATCACCGCCGGCGACCCTTCCCTGGACGCCACCTTGGAATTTGTTCTCGCGCTGGAAGCAGGCGGCGCGGATGTCATCGAACTGGGTGTTCCGTTCAGCGACCCGCTGGCGGATGGACCCACCATCCAGCGCGCTTCGGAGCGTGCGCTGAAGTCGGGCGCGACTCTGCCGTTAATCATTGAACTGGTGCGGCGCATCCGCAAGGCTTCGCAAATTCCCCTGGTGCTTTTCAGCTATTACAATCCCATTCTCCAAATGGGCCTGGAAAAATTCGCGGCCGCGGCTTCTGATGCCGGCGTGGACGGTGTGCTCGCGACCGATCTCTCGCCGGAAGAGTCCGTGGAGTACCGCCGAATTATGAAAGAGCGCCACCTGGATACGATTTTCCTGTGTGCGCCGACTTCCAGCGACGAGCGTCTTGATAGCATCGCCGCATGCTCCACGGGATTTCTATATGTTGTGTCGCGCACCGGCGTCACCGGGGCCAAGGACACCTTGCCGGAAGATCTCCCGGCTCTGGTGCGGCGTGTGAGACATTTCACAAAACTTCCCGTCGCGGTGGGCTTTGGGATTTCGCAGCCCGGGCATATCTCTCTCCTCGGTGGATTGGCCGATGCCGCCGTCATCGGTTCGTCCCTGGTGGCCGAAATCGAGCGAGCCAAAACGCCGGCTGAGGCTTCCGCCGCTCTTCGCGAACGTGTCCGCGTCTTGAAAACTGCGGCGCGGCATGGCCTCTCGCGGCGCGAGGTGGCTCCGTGAACCTTCAGGATTGGCGGCGCCGCATCGATGAGATCGATCGCAAACTGGTGGAGCTGCTCAATGAACGCTCGCACTGTGCGCTTGAAATCGGCAAACTGAAACAAGCCTCCAATCTGCCGTTGTACCAACCTGAGCGCGAAAAAGAAGTGCTGGAAAACGCCGTGCAATCGAACTCCGGGCCGCTCACCGATGCGGCCATCCGGCGATTGTTCGAGCGCATTATTGATGAAGCGCGCTCCGCGGAACGCGCGGCCATGAACGCGGAAACGAAGGGCTCCGGGAGCTAGCCGGATACAGGAAGCGGACGAGAACTTTATGCGCCTTAAGAAGGGAATGTAAATCCGGCCATGGTCATCGTGATGCAGGAAGGGGCCACTGACGCCCAGATTCAACACGTCATCGACCGATTGATCGCCAGCGGCTTCAACGTGCACCGGTCCACCGGGGAGTCGCACACCGTCCTGGGCGCCGTCGGCGTGCATCGCGATTTCGATCATCGCGATTTTGAGTTGCTGGACGGCGTGCGTGAAGTGATGCGCATCACGCAGCCTTACAAGCTGGCGAGCCGGCAATTTAATCCTCAGGGCACCATCGTCGATTTGGGGCGCGGCGTGATGATTGGCGGCAACGAGGTGATTGTCGCCGCCGGACCGTGTTCCGTGGAATCGCGCGAACAGATTTACGCTATCGCGGAAAGCGTCGCGAAATCCGGAGCAAAGATTCTCCGCGCGGGAGCATTCAAGCCGCGCACCTCACCATATGCCTTCCAGGGAATGGGCGAAAAAGGACTGGAACTCATTCGCGAAGCCGCCGAAAAATTTGGCCTTTTTAGCGTAAGCGAGGTGATGGACGCTTCGCAGATTCAGATGATGATGGGATACGTCGATATTCTCCAGGTCGGCGCGCGCAACATGCAGAATTACCACCTGCTGCGTGCTTTGGGCGAAGTGCGCAAGCCCATCTTACTGAAGCGCGGCATGTCCGCCACCATGGAAGAGCTTCTGCTGAGTTCCGAGTACATCCTGGCCGGCGGCAATCCGGATGTGGTGCTGTGCGAACGGGGCATTCGCACGTTTGAAACTTACACGCGCAATACATTCGATATCGCGGCCATCCCGGTCATCAAGAAACTTTCGCATCTCCCGATGATGGGCGATCCCTCGCATGGTACCGGAAGGCGCGACAAAGTGGCGCCCATGGCTCGTGCCGCCGTCGCTGCCGGGGCTGACGGTTTGCTCATCGAAGTGCACAACGATCCCGATCACGCGCTCTCCGATGGCGCGCAATCTCTTGATCCCGAACAGTTCGCGCAATTAATGGGCGAGCTGCGCATCATCGCCCCGGCCA
Organism: Candidatus Acidiferrum sp.; assembly: GCA_036496505.1. Classification (GTDB taxonomy): domain Bacteria; phylum Acidobacteriota; class Terriglobia; order Acidiferrales; family UBA7541; genus Acidiferrum. The sequence continues at coordinate 81,091 of DASXLA010000030.1, forward strand.
TCGGCCGCCGCGTCGCCTGATTCATGTCCACGGGCCACCTCATCAATCGCGTCAGTATTCTCGGCGCCGGCCTTATCGGCGGCTCCTTTGCGCTGGCTCTGCGCAAATACACCGAGGGGATGCATATTACCGTGTGGGACCGTGTGGATGTCGCCGCTCGAGCCCGGGCAGCGGGAGCCGCGGATGAAATTTTCTCGGGTGAGTTGAAGCCCGCGATTTACAGCGCGGATCTAATTTACGTGGCGTTGCCCATTGGCACCACGCTGGATGTTCTGCCGGAAATTGCGCGCCATGCGGCGCCACACGCGCTGGTAACCGACGCCTGCAGTACCAAGGTGCGCATCCTGCAGGCTACCGAGGAGCTTTTCCCATTAAGCGGTGGCGCGCTCTTTCTTGGCGGGCATCCGATGGCCGGCAAGGAACTCTCTGGGATTGCGCATGCCGATGCGGATTTGTTTCGCGACACTACGTATGCTTTTATCGGCGAGTCCGCGGCGTCGAGCGATGCGGAAGAGTCAACTGAGTCCGCCACTCTCAATCCCGCGGTGCGAACTCACGAAGCGCGGCGTACGGCGGCGGACCTGGGCAATGATCCCCGGGTGGCGGCGTTTGTGAAAATCATCGGGAAAATCGGCGCACGGCCTTTGTGGCTCGGAGCGCAACAGCACGACTATGCCGTAGGGCTGACCTCTCATCTTCCACAGCTTGCCGCCGTGGCGCTCGCCTCTTTTCTCTACGATCATCTCGACGAAAACGGGTTGCCGATTACTCTGGCGGGGTCCGGGCTGCGCGATTCGTTGCGCTTGGCGGGCAGCCCCTACGGCACCTGGCGGGATATCGTCCTGACCAATCGCGAGGTGCTCTCCGCCTCACTGGACTTGTTCGCCCGCCGGCTGGATGAATTGAGAGAAAGGCTTGCGTCCCGCGAACTGGAAGCCGATTTCGATGCCGCGAATGAATTGTACAAGCTCCTTCGCAGCTTTTAGCCGCGTCTCTTTGCTCGACGATTGCGTCTGTCGGCATTGCGACGCTTTGCATTACACTGGCCGCTGTTTGCCGGAGGCTTGATGGACAAGCGTATTTCCTCGCCCGATGCCGCAATTGAAAAACTGCGCGACGGCGCAACCATATTGATGGGCGGATTCGGGTTATGCGGCATTCCGGAAAATTTGATCGCTGCGGTGCGCCGTAAAGGCACAAAAAATTTGACCGTCGTGAGCAATAACGCCGGAATCGATGATTTCGGAATCGGCCTGCTGTTGCAGACCGGCCAGGTCAGGAAAATGATCTCGTCGTACGTCGGTGAAAACAAATTATTCGAGAAGATGGTGCTCAGCGGGGAATTGGAAGTGGAGTTGAATCCCCAGGGAACGCTGGCCGAGCGCCTGCGCGCCGGCGGGGCCGGCATCCCGGCGTTCTATACGCCCACGGGTGTCGGAACGATGGTGGCCGAGGGCAAGGAGACGCGCGAATTCGATGGGCGTGCCTACGTTATGGAGCGGGCTTTGCGCGGTGATTTTGCTTTCGTCAAGGCCTGGAAGGGCGACCGCTGGGGAAATCTGATGTATCGCAAGGCGGCTCGGAATTTCAATCCCATGATGGCCACCGCGGCGGATTATGTCGTCGCGGAAGTGGAGCAACTCACGGAACTTGGCGAACTCGAGCCCGACTCCATCCACACGCCGGGAATTTTTGTGGATGCGATTTTTCAGGGCGCCGCTCACGAGAAGCGCATCGAAAAAAGAACCACGCGCAAAGTTTAACGAGATTCAACGCCGAAGTGACGAAGACGGAAACGGAAGCCCCATGACTCTGACGGAAGAACAGAAACGGGAACGCATCGCGCGCCGCATTGCACTCGAGTTGCGCGACGGCTTCTATGTCAACCTCGGCATCGGCATGCCCACCATGGTGGCCAACTATGTTCCCGCGGGAATGGACGTGGTGCTGCAATCAGAGAACGGAATGCTCGGCGTTGGCCCGTACCCGCTGGAATCCCAGGTGGATCCTGATTTGATCAATGCCGGCAAGGAAACCGTCACGGAGTTGCGCGGCACGTGTTATTTCTCCTCCGCCGATTCCTTCGCCATGATTCGCGGAGGCCATGTCGATCTCACGGTGCTCGGCGCGCTGCAGGTCGATGAGCAGGGCACGCTGGCAAACTGGGCGATTCCCGGCAAAATGTTGAAAGGCATGGGCGGCGCCATGGACCTGGTCGCCGGCGCGAAACGCGTTTTCATCGCCATGGAGCACGCCACGCGCGAGAAGCGCCCCAAAATTCTAAAAAAATGCACGCTGCCCCTTACCGGCGTGGAGGTTGTCGATCACATTGTCACGGAGCTGGCGCTCATCGATGTGACGCCACATGGTTTGCTGCTTCGAGAGTTGGCCGCAGGCGTGACCGTTGACGAAGTCCAATCACTTACCGAACCGGCGCTGCTGTTACCTCCCGGCGGCCCCATCGCCATGCCGGTCTGACCAAGGCCACCCCGCTGCATTACGCCGAGCTCAGGCGCCTTGAAGTCGTGAACGAATAGTGAAACGCCGAGAAAATCGTAATCGCCGTCACCGCATACACCAGAAAGTGATTCACCGGCGCAAACGCTGGATGTGGGTAGGCCGCCGACAAAACAATCATAAATACCAGCAGGATTTGTAACCCGGTAGTGAGTTTTCCGTAGATGCTTGGCGGAAACGGCCGGTACCCGGAAATCAGCAGAATCACCACCGCAACCATCAGTATCAGCACGTCGCGGCTCAGCACGATGATGGTGAGCCACCATGCCAGTTTCTGTTTGAACGCGAGAATGATAAACGACGAAGAAAGCAGCAGCTTGTCCGCGATGGGGTCCAGGTAAGCGCCCAGCGGGGAGCGCTGATTCAACTGTCGCGCCAGCAAGCCGTCAATGGCGTCTGAAAGTCCCGCCGCGACCAGCACCAGCAACGCCCACCGGTAGCGTTCATATGCAATAAGGATCAGAAAAAATGGCAGGAAGCCCAGGCGTAATAAGGTGATTTGGTTGGGTACCGTCCAGATGGGCCCTTGCATTTGCGCACGAGGATAGCGCAGTTCACGCGAATTGCGCGAGGTAGTCCGGCAACGAGCGTCCCACCTTGCGGGTGAAGAGTTCCGCCATGGAAGGGATCGCGCCGGAGGATTCATCCAGCGAAATGCGCTCCACGCGATTCATCGGGAAGAAAATGGTGGGGACGCCCACGCGTTCGCCATCCGGTTCATTAATGGCACGCACAAAGTGGTCGAAGGAATTGAGGTCGATACCCCGCATGGTGATGCCCGCCTGGTTGATGGCCAACAGCTCGCCCCAGATTTTTTCCTTCGGAGAGTGCAGGCTGACGACAATAATCGAATGGATGTCCATGGTCCGAGTTCAAATTGTCGGAATGATGATTGCAAACCGCCGACAACGAGAATAACTCACTTTCGGCTGTTCATTCGGGACCAATGGAGTAGTCGTGCCGTGTGCCTAACTCTGCCGAACACCTGGAGAGTCACGGCAGCGGATCGCGGTAATGCAAAATCATGAACACAAAGCTGGCCAGAATCACGATGGCTGCGCTCCAGCCAAGCACATTGGCGCGCTTCAATTCGGCAGGGTTCATCGGCTCACGGTCAGCAAACACCTTCCCCAACAAAAATCCGGATGCCAACCCGCCAAAATGCGCCCAGTTATCAAACCCCATGAAATATCCAAGAACGAAAACGGAAACCGCCCAGGAAACCAACCGCGAGCGCAAAGCCTGCGCAGACGCGCCGCCACGCCGCGTGGTGATCGCAATCATCAATCCCAGCACACCCATGATCGCGCCGCTGGCGCCGATGGCCAGCACGGGATCCGGCCTGAATGGCGTGAACGCGCTGAGAACAAAGCCCACGATGCCGGTAAAAGCATAGAAAAACAGATACCGCGCCGAGCCGTATACCTCCTCCACTATCGGCCCGATATCCATCAGCACCATCATGTTGAAGCCGATGTGAATCAAACCAGCGTGCAGAAACATCGCGGTGACCAGCCGGTAAGCCTCGCCGTGAATGATTGCCGGAGTCCACAACGCGCCGAGGCGATAAAGCACTTCGCCATCGAGACTCCACAGCAGTTTTAAACCGCCGCCTTGCCCCGCTTGCAGTGTCGCCATCACGCTGACGCCAAATACCAGAATATTCACCACCAGCAGCAACGTGGTAATGGGCGCGCGTCCTCCAAATACTCCCGCGAACCGTTTATTGAAGGCCGCCATGGAAAATTTAAGATTCGTGCCGCACTGATGGCAACGCGTGGCGGTGATGCCCACCAGGGTGCCGCATGCCGGGCAAATTTTTGGACGCGGCTGCTCGTTGCCGACTTTGAAAAATCCACCCAATGCGCTTCGCCAGCGATCCATGCGCACCTGCCACCGATACGGAAGCGCCAAGTCTCCTCCTTGCGAACGCGTGCGTCGCGTTCCTATAATACCGAAGTCGGCCAAGTTGGCTGGCACGTGAATGAAGTTTCATAGCGGGGGCGCACATGGATAAATTTGAAGAGATTGGACAACGGCTCGACCAGGAATTGTCTCGCCTGCGCCGTTACGTGGAAGAAGAGGTCGCCCCGGGTACGGAAAAGCGCACGGCGCGGTTTCTGCGTGAAGTCTCCGACCTGCTTACGGAAGCGGCCGGAAAGCTGGAAGCCCGCAACACCGCTCGTGAAACGGAAGCCGCAAAGAAAGCTCACTCCTAGCAACGTGAGAACGTTGCGCGAAAAAACGGGGACAGTGAATCCTGCCCCCTCGCGTCAGCCGTCCGGCGAATCAGAAAAATCGACGAGAGTTTTTATCCGGGCATCCGCTCCGAAATTTCGCGGGGACCCGCCCAGCCTAGTGGTATTTCTCATCGTCCTTGTGGTTGGCGTCCTTTCCGGCTGCGCATCTCACCAGCCGGTCGCGGCCCGCCCGCCAGCATCCCCGCCGCCGGCCTCCACCCCGGCTCCCACGGAGGAATCAGCCGCACATCCTGCCGCACCCACTCCGGCCGCTCCAGCCGGCAAGCGTCGCAGGGACGGGTCCGTTCCGGTGATGGCAGGCTACACCGAAGAAGGCGAAGCCTCCTGGTACGGGGCGCCGTTTCACGGCCGGCAAGCGTCCAACGGCGAGATCTACGACATGAATAAGCTCACTGCCGCGCATCGCACTCTGCCATTCGAAACCATGGTGCGCGTCACCAATGAAAACAATGGAAAATCGACGGTGGTGCGCATCACCGATCGCGGCCCGTTTGTGAACAATCGCATTATTGATCTTTCCTACGCGGCGGCCCGTCAGATTGACTCCATCGGGCCGGGAGTGGTGCCGGTGCGCGTGGAAGTGCTCTCCACGGGTGTCGATCCGGAAGCTGGTTTTTTCACTATCCAGGTTGGATCTTTTCGGGACCTCTCCAATGCCGAAAAGCTGCGCGACCGCCTGAGCGCGTCTTACTCTCCGATTTTCATCAAGCGCTTCGCGGCCGGCGGAAATTATTTTTATCGTGTGCATGTCGGCAAAATTTCCGGGGAAGAGGCCGCGAACGAATACGGAGGGCGGCTGCGCGAGCGCGAAGGCGTCACGCCGATGGTCATTCGCCTGGATGATAATGTCTCTGATGCCAAGGACACGCCATGAACTCCGACTGCCTGTTCTGCAAAATCGCCGCGAAGGAAATTCCGGCAAAAATGGTTTACGAAGACCCGGAGATTTTTGCCTTTGAGGATATTGGCCCGCAGGCGCCGACGCACCTGCTGATCTGTCCGCGAAAGCACATCGCCTCTCTGAACGAAGCGGGTGGCAGCGACGAGGCCGTCCTGGGCCGATTGCAAACTGTCGCGACCAAGCTGGCTAAGGAGCGAAACCTCGCGGACGGCTATCGCACCGTCATCAATACCGGGCCCGACGCGGGCCAATCCGTCTTGCATCTGCATCTGCATTTGCTGGGCGGAAGATCGATGCGCTGGCCTCCCGGCTAAAACGACACCGTTCGAATGCCGGCCGCGTCGAACGCACCCTGAATAGAAAAGCGGGGCGTGCGCCCAGGACAGGCGAAGCCCCGTTTTCACGTTCCACCGCTGGTCGAACTATTGCGGCGTTAATGTGATCGTGTCGAACGACAACGTGTATCCGGTACTCGCGGCATTCTTCCCGACCACCGTGAATTTAAAAAGATAATTTCCAGCGGTGGCAAAATTCAGTGTGCCCAGATTCGAAACTCCAACAGAATCTCCGGGCACCTGAAATTCGTCGACCGGTGCTCCCAGGTTGGTGGTATTCACCGCCATCTGCAGGATGCCGCGCGTCGAAAGTTTCTTATAAGTTACCTGCACGTTGTAGATTCCCGCAGTCGGCACATTGCCGGTAAACACCACGTTATCGCCGACGTTCGTGGCATCCAGAATCGTCCCCGCACCGTCGGGAAATCCCGCGTAATTCATGATGCGCAGCGCAGGTCCGGATGTCGTTGCCGCCAGATTTGTGGTTTGCAGCACCAGCGGTGACTTACCAATGGTGTAAGACCACGTCAGGATCTGCTGCGTGGCAACCGCTCCCCCGGTAGCGCCGGTGAATCCCGCATAAGCAGTGGTGGCTCCCACTGTGCCTGGAATATCAATGAGCCAGTTGGTCGTGAACGTTTGCGCGGGGTTGTTTGTGTCGGTAATGGTCATCGTTAAAGTGATGCCGTCATACGTCATGTGCACGGCAAAGACGTCGCCAGACAGGAGATTCACGCCTCCGCCCAGCACTGTCGCAGGTGTAGCCGGCGTCGCTCCGTTTGTATAGAGTCCGGTCGAGTTGGTCCCCTCTCCTGCGTTGTTGTAAATGTCAAATTTTACGGCCACGCTGTTGGCGATGCCTGGCGCTGGTCCGTAGCCAAGGCTTCCTCCTGCGCCGCCAAGAGCAGTCACGCCGGCTCCTTGAATCGTGAAGGTGATTCCGTCTGCCGACGCGTTGGACAACTGAAACGTGAAGTCGTTTGTAAAGCTCTGCACGTTCACCTTTTGATTCCAGAACGCGCTGCTGTCCTCGGAATTTGCGGACGTGTCGGTCAATTGCAGACGACTTCCGGCCAACGCCGCATTGCCATTCAGTTGCATGCCAGAGGCGGTGAAGCCCGAGCTGAAGTTGATCGTGCCGCCGCTCGGTGGTGGTGGCGGAGGCGGTGCACCGGCCGAGGAAGAGCTGAGCGTCCAGTTAATGACGTCTTGAATTGCGGTGAGCGACCCTGTTCCTCCGGTAAAGCCTACGTACGCGGAATTCCCGCCCACGATGGATGGAATATTCACCGTCCACGCCTGGGTGAACGAAGCGTTCGTGGTGGCATCAACCAGTGTGAGTGTTAGGTTTTGCCCGTCATAGTTGACTTGAGCGTTGAAAACATGCCCGCTGTGCAGATCGATCCCACTCCCGGTCAGGTCCACGAACGGCGTTGAAGGCGAATTGCCGTTTGTGTACATGCCCGTGGAATTCACTCCCTCGCCGGCGTTGTCGTAAAGATCGAATTTGATCGCCACGCTCTTTCCCAGGGGATTCGAGGGCGAAACAGCCGCGCCGGGATTGTCAGGACCGTATCCCAAACCTCCGCCAGGCGGTCCCACTGCCGTTGTGCTATTGCCTTGTATCGCAAAGGTGAAACCATCTGCCGTCGGATTGGTGCCCGGGGTGATCTGGAAGCTGAAACTGGTACTGAATTGTTGGATATTCAGCGGCGTGTTATACCACGCCGATCCCGCTCCTCCGGTATTCGCATTCGTAATTCGCAACTTGCTTCCATTGAGCGCGGAGATTCCATTCAGCACCATCGCTCCGGCGGTAAAGCCTCCGCCGAGGTTCACACCGGTGCCGCCTGTCGTGTTGATGGTGTACACGCCCGTCGACACCGCACTGTTCGAGAAACCCGTGGCCACGGCGAGCGCTTTGATCGTTTTGGAGGAACTCACGGAAATTGCGCCGGTGTATCGCGTCGATGACGTACTTGGTGTCGAACCGTCGAGGGTGTAGTAAATCGCCGCACCCGCCGTGGAGCTCGAGAGCGTCACGCTTTGCGCACTCGTGTAAGTGCCGGGAAGCGGCGCGAACGCCGGCGCCGCCGCGGGCTGCTGGATCGTGTAGGTCGCGGAAGAAACCGGGCTCGCCGCTGTCGTTGAAGATTTCGCGATGGCCTTGAGGGTGTGCGTGCTCGTGACACTCACCGGCCCGCTATAAGCGAGCGTGGAGCCACCGGCTGTCGTGGCGGGCGTGCTGCCATCGGTGGTGTAGAAGATGGAGGCGCCGGAAGTGGTGTCACTGATGGTTACCGTCTGCGTACTCTGGTAAGTGCCTGCTCCGGGACTGAAGGAAGGAGCAGCCGCTGCCGTTTGGCTCCCTGCGTTGCTTACATACGTCCACGTTTCAATTTTCTGGCTGGCCGTCATCCCTCCGGTGCCGCCGGTAAACCCGAGGTACGCCGTGTTGCTGCCAATCACCTGCGGAATGTTGATAGCCCAGCTGGTGGTATAGGCCGCGCCGGTTACGCCGTCCGTGATAGTCATCGTGAGCGTCGTGCCGTTGTAGGTCATATGCACGGAGAAAGTGTCGCCGTTGTGCAGGTCAATACCTGTGCTGGAGAGGTCCACAAACGGTGTCTGCGGAGCGACGCCGTTCTGATAAATGCCCGTGGAATCGTCGCCTTCTCCGTTGTTGTTATAGAGGTCGAATTTAATGGCCACGCTGTTTCCGATGCCCTGGTAGCCCAGCGAACCGCCCGCTCCTCCCAGAGCGTTTGTGCCGCTGTTCTGGATAGTGAAGGTAATTCCGTCGGCATCCGCGTTTTCCAGTTGGAAAGCGAAGTCGTTGGTGAAGCTGGTCACGTTCACCGGGGTGTTGAACCAGGCGCTGCCTGCCTGATTCGAACCGCCATTGGTCAATTGCAGGCGCGTATCGTTCAACACCGTGGTTCCGTTGAAAGTCATCACGCTCTGCGAAGAGCTGAATCCGTTCACAAAATTGATCCCCGACCCGCCCACGGAGATGGTGTACGTGGCTGAGGACACTGGACTGTTGACCAGCCCCGCCAGCGATGCCAGCGCCTTGATGGTCTGCGTGGAACTGACTGTGAGTGCTGAACCGTATAGTTGTGTGCTACCCGCTCCCGGACTAGGCGTGCTTCCATCTGTCGTGTAGTAAATCTTTGCGCCCGGTGTAGCGCTGGAGAGCGTCACCAGCTGCGCGGACGTAAATGCTCCGGAGCCCGGAGAAAAATTCGGAGCCAGTGCCTGCGTCTGCAGGTTGTAGGTTTCCGACGACACGCTGCTCTGCACATAGCCCGAAGCGGTGGCCATGGCGTTGATGGTCTGCGTGCTGCTCACGGTGAGGGGCGCGCTGTATTTCTTGGAAGAAGTCGTGGGCGTGCTGCCGTCGGTGGTGTAGTAAATGGATGCGCCGGGCGTGCCGTCTGTAATGGTTACCGAGAGCGAACCGGTAAACGATTCTCCGCCGGGATTCAGAATCGGGGCCGCTGCCTGCGGACCCGCCGCCAGGAGCCCGTAAACACTGAGAAAGTTTGACGTGCCTACATAAACCTTGCCGTTCGTGACCGTGGGCACAACAAACTTGGTGGCTATTCCGGGATTATCGCGCGAGAAATTCTGATTGCTGCTGTACAGCGTGGTCCCTACGTTGCTCGCGTTGTGCGCCAGCAGAATGGCCGCACCGCTGGATCCATACGCCGCCGTCAATACATCCCACACGATGCCGTTAGCCGTTCCATTGGAAGAGATCGAGGGCGTCGCGCCGGGGAACCCGGTGCTTTCCGACGAGGAAGCCACGGGGTTCGGGAGGCCATTCGAGTCCAGATTTCCGAGCCGCCCGCTTACAACAGAAAACTGTGTGAGGTTATCGCCGTTGCCCCAGAAATATAGATTGCCATTCCAATAAGCCGGTGTGCTCCACAGCCCGCTGATCTTGTAATTTTGATTCGACTGGCTGGAGTTATTAACTGGAACTTCCTGCACGATGTTGTCGCTCGAGGAGTTGTAGCCTCCCAGATTGTCACGATCGACGAGGTAGATTCGTCCCTCTTTGCCGGCTTGCACCATCAGGTGCGTATGCCCGCCCGCCGATTGATCGGGCAGCAACAACACGCCGCCGGAAGCCACGTCCGCGTCCGCGCCGTTCAGCGATGACTGGTTCAGCGGAGTGAAATGATCGCCCACGGTCATCGTGCCGTTGTTCAGGTCCAGGCGCACGAAATCATCTCCATAGCTCATGCTGTTCGTGTATGGCGGGTTGTTCGCGTTGAATGCGCCGTTACCTGTGGCTACGAATAACCGTCCCCCGGGGCTCGGATTCCCTGAAGAATTCGAGACCGTGTCCGCCGCCAAGCCGGCTCCGGACATCCAGATGCCTGAACCCGAGCCATTTGCGGTCGAGCAGAACGCTCCCGTCTGCCGGAGCGAAGACGTACTGTAGGCCAGGATCCAGCCATGCCAGGGGCCGTTATCGCCATGCGCCGCGAAACCGATATAGATGATTCCGTTGAGCAATAACATTCCCGCCCGGTTGTTCTCCCACTTCGGATCCCAGTTCAGAACTCCGCCGGAGCTGCCGGTACCATTTCCCGCGACCTGCGCTGCCAGCGTGACCGGAGAGCCCGACCGCTCCGCGCCCGTGGTGATGTCCAGGGCGTGCAGCCGCTGAACGTAATTGCCGCTCTCTTTGGTCTTGCCGACTACGTAAAGGGTGTTCGTTGAACTGTCAATGACCGGAGTACCGGTTATGCCGATTTCCGGATTGATGTCGTTGGAACTGACGTCGCCATTCGGCACTGTGCTCGCGCCGGATGGGGCGCCGTGATTGGAATCCAACAGGCTGATCTGCCAGAGAGGCGAAGCGTTGGAGCCGCCGTTGCTGTCGGCGTCGAAAGCGTAGACGCTGTCGTGCTCGGTCGCGACGAAGATAACGTTGTGCTTTGTGCCGGCTTGCACCGTGCCCGCACCCATGGTGACGCCCGTTACATACAGCGGCTGCGCGTAGGCCTGCCCGTCGATGGTGTAAGAAAACAGTTTTCCGAACGAAGTGCCGTTGACGTTACTCGGAGTGAGGATGGTCTCGTTCTTGTTCTGGCCGCTGCGGGAAATGTCGTTGTGTTGCGTTAACACATTTGTTTGCGCCGGCGTTCCCGTGGCGCAAATTAAAAACATCGCGAGCGTGGAAGCCGTGACGCCCAGCATTCTCGCTCTTTGACTGTTTCGATTACCCGCCAGATTTACGGAATTGCTCACACACGAGCGTGATGCGAAAGATGCCGCCAGGTCCTTCATCCGAGTCTCCATGTGCATCAGCGCCCAGCCGAAAAAGATGGAGCCACACACGTTATGAATTTTTTAGAAAAAGGTGTTTGCGTTTTTTTGCTACGCCTGCTGGGGAAGGGCGTCTACTGTACTGTAACTCTCGGGGACATCAGATGACGCAAAGAAGTATACGCATGATTCTTTTTGTATAACAAGCGCAAAATGCTCTCTCGTTCCGTTTTGTTGTCCAATTTCTCCGGTTTTCCTCCGGCTTTTGTCTTATCATGGATTCGCATGCGGTCCTGCGTGTCACGCAGCATTAACATTTCCTAATGCCGCCGATGCCTTCCTCTTACAACTCGTCCAAAAGTATTTCCGAGGCACCCAGCCCGGCGGACTCCAGCCCTAAGACCGGGCGTTCGCATTGGTACAGCTTCCTTCGACCAAGCAATGCCCTGCGTCGCCGCGTCACGGAAGTTGCCAAGCTCACCTTTCGCCGCACCATGGATGACCGCATCCTCGATCTGGCCGCCCAGGTGTCGTTTTACTTCGTGCTCTCTCTCCTCCCCTTTCTCATCGTAATGGCGGCGATTGTAGGTTGGCTTCCCTCCACCACCCTGTGGCAATCCTTCGCGCAGTGGCTCACCGACTATTTTCCTTATCGTTCGCGACAGGCCGTGTTCGCCACCATTCTCGATCTGACTCGTGGATACCGTGGTTTTCTTTCTTTCGGCCTTCTCGCCGCCATCTGGAGCGCCTCCTCCGGTTTCATGAGCCTCATGGACGCCCTCAGCGTGGCGTGCTGCGGCAAAGACACGCGCGGGTACTGGAAAAAACGCGCCATTGCCACCGTCGCCACCCTCGTTGCCTCCCTGTTTTGCCTCGTTGGATTTGGCCTCTGGACCATCGGCCATTGGGCCACGCGCGCCTTTCTCGCCGAATACCGCTACACCGACACCTTTCACTTTCACTGGAACCTGCTCGCCTTTTGGTTGGCAACGCTGGTGTTGATGTTCGGCGCTCTCGCGCTGGTCAATCATTTTCTGCCCGACGGAAAGCGTTCCTGGCGCTGGTTCACCCCCGGCAGCATTTTTGCCGTGGCCGCCATTGTCATCGCCTCGGTGGGCTTCAATCTCTTTTTGTTGTACAGCCCCACGGTTCCGCAGGTGTATACCGTATTGACCGGCTTTGTGCTTCTAATGACCTGGATTTACATCGCCAATCTGATTGTCTTGATTGGCGCGGAGCTGGACACCTCCGTCAAAGACTTGTACCCGGCCAAGTAAGCGTCCGTCGCCGGCGCTCGCCCTTTTCAACAAATCCCGTTCTTGCCGCATCTAAGGAACGAAGCCTTTATGTCTGCTCCAAATAAACCCAGCTCCCCCGGCATTTCGCCCTTTCTCGACGCCCGTCTGTTTCACCCGGCGGTTCGCGAATGGTTCGAAGCCGTTTTTCCGGCGCCCACCCGGCCGCAGCTCGCCGGTTGGCCCGCCATCGCGCGTGGCGAGTCCACCCTGATCCTGGCGCCCACCGGAACGGGAAAAACCCTCGCTGCGTTTCTTTGGTGCATCAACCGCCTCATGTTCGCGCCGCTGCCTCCCAAGGAACAACGCTGTCGCGTACTATACATATCCCCAATCAAGGCCCTCGCCGTCGACGTGGAGCGCAATCTTCGCGCGCCTCTCGTCGGTATCGCCCAGGCTGCAAAGCGTCTCGGCGCCGAGTTTCATGAGCCGCAGGTCGCCATTCGCACCGGCGACACGCCTCCAGCCGAGCGCGCGCGCTTCCTCCGACATCCCGCCGACATCTTGATCACCACGCCCGAATCACTCTATTTACTCCTCACTTCCAATTCGCGCGACGCGTTGCGTTCCATTGAAACCGTGGTCATCGACGAAATCCACGCGCTGGTTCCCTCCAAGCGCGGCTCGCACCTGGCTTTATCCATGGAGCGGTTGGAACACCTGTGCGCCCGCCACCTTCAACGAATCGGCCTTTCCGCCACGCAGCGGCCCCTTGAAGAGGTAGCGCGTTATCTCGGCGGCGTCGACGTGGCTCGTTCGAACGAATCGCCAGCCGCGGAAAGTCCCGCAGAAATCCTGCCCGACTCCGACTCCGCAAACGACTCCCACGCCGTCGCCTACCGTCCCGTCACCATCATCGATGCTAGCGAGCCCAAGCGCCTGGCTCTTCGCGTAGAAATTCCCGTCGAAGACATGACCCGCCTCGACGAGCTGGAAATGTTGCCCAGCGGCCCTGCATCCCAGGGCCCGTCGCGCCCTTCCATCTGGACCGCCATTCATGCCAAGCTCCTCGAATTGGTTCGCTCCCACCGCTCCACTTTGATCTTTGTCAATAGCAGGCGCCTCGCCGAAAGAATTTCCGGCGCGCTCAACGATCTCGCCGGAGAAATTCTCGTCCGCGCCCATCACGGCAGCGTGGCCGTCGCGCAGCGCAAGGAAATCGAAGATCGCCTCAAGCTCGGCAGTCTCCGCGGCCTCGTGGCCACTTCTTCTCTCGAGCTGGGCATCGATATGGGCGCCATCGACCTGGTCGTCCAGATCGAATCGCCTTCCTCCGTCTCCAGTGGCATGCAGCGCGTGGGTCGCGCCAATCACCACGTCGGCGCCACCAGCTCCGCCGTCATTTATCCCAAATATCGCGCCGACCTCGTCGCCTGTGCCGCCATCACCCGCGCCATGTATGACGGCCAGGTCGAATCCGTGCATTACCCCCGCAACCCGCTGGACGTCCTCGCCCAACAAATCGTCGCCATGGTTGCCGTCGAGCCCTGGGAAGTCGCCGCTATTTTCAAAGTTGTGCGCTCCGCCGCCCCCTACGCCGCGCTCACCATGGGCGCATTCGAAAGTTTGCTCGACATGCTTTCCGGCCGTTACCCCTCCGATGATTTTGCCGAGCTGCGTCCTCGCCTCACCTGGGATCGCCTCTCCAATCATTTGACCTCTCGCCACGGTGCGCGCCAGGTTTCCATCATCAACGGCGGCACCATTCCCGATCGCGGCCTGTATGGCGTATTCCTCGTCGGCGCTACCAAAGGCGCGCGCGTCGGCGAGCTCGATGAAGAAATGGTCTTCGAAAGCCGCGCCGGCGACACCATTATTCTTGGCGCCTCCACCTGGCGCATCGACAGCATCACCCACGATCGCGTGCTGGTGACTCCCGCGCCCGGCGAGCCTGGAAAAATGCCGTTCTGGCATGGTGATACTGCCGGCAGGCCCGCGGAATTCGGCGAAAAAATCGGCCGCATGACCCGCGAACTGCTTCGCCTGCCGCGATCCGTGGCATTTTCGAAGTTGGTGGAAGAACACAGCCTCGACACCAACGCCGCGGAAAATCTCCTCCGCTACCTCGAGGACCAGGCCGCCGCCACCCAGCGCGTCCCCAGTGACGAAGACATCTTGATGGAAATTTGCCGCGACGAGCTTGGCGACCGCCGCGTCTGCGTCTTGACCCCCTTCGGCCGTCGCGTGCATGCCCCCTGGTGCATGGCCGTCACCGCCAGATTGCGCGCCGAACGAGGACTCGAAGTCGAGTCCATGTGGTCCGAGGACGGTTTCGTGCTGCGTATTCCCGACAGCGACGCCTCCCTCGAGATTCAGGACATCGTCCTGTCTCCCGCGGAATTGAAAGAACTGGTCCTCCGCCAGCTCGGATCCACCTCCTTATTTGCCGCGAAATTTCGTGAAGCCGCTTCGCGCGCCTTATTGTTGCCCAAGCGCCGGCCCGGCATGCGCGCCCCTCTATGGCAGCAGAGAAAACGCGCCGCGGATTTGCTTGCCGTGGCCGCGCGCTATTCCTCGTTCCCCATCATCCTGGAAGCCTATCGCGAGTGCCTTCGCGATGTATTTGATTTGCCCGCCGCCGCCGGCCTGCTCCGCAAAATTGAGCGCGGCGAAATCCGCCTCACGCGCGTCGAGTCCGATAAGCCGTCACCGTTCGCGGCCGCTCTGCTTTTCTCCTACGTCGCCAATTACATCTACGAAGGCGATGCGCCCCTCGCCGAGCGCCGCGCGCAGGCGCTGTCCATCGACCAGTCACAGTTGG
The DNA here is from genome assembly GCA_036496505.1 of Candidatus Acidiferrum sp. GTDB lineage: Bacteria > Acidobacteriota > Terriglobia > Acidiferrales > UBA7541 > Acidiferrum. The sequence goes on from DASXLA010000030.1 coordinate 96,444, forward strand.
AAGAATTGCTGGGCGACACCGACCTGCGCGAATTGCTCGACGCCGCCGCGCTGGATGAAGTGGAAGCCCGCTTACAAGCGCTCGAGCCCGACTATCAGGCCCGCCACGCCGATGGGCTGCACGACTTGTTGCTGAAACTCGGCGATTTATCCGACGCCGAAATCGCCGCCCGCACCGTAAGCCCGGAAGTTGCCGCCAGCGCCTCGGAGCTGCTCAATGCGCGGCGCGCCGTGCGCGTCCGCATCTCCGGCGAATCCCGTCTCATTCCCGCGGAATATGCCGGCCGCTACCGCGACGCCCTCGGCACGCCCTTGCCGCCCGGCCTCGCCGAAGCATTTCTGGAAAAAAGCACCGACGCCCTCGCCGAAATCATTCGTCGTTACGCCCGCACCCATGGCCCTTTCACCACCGTGGATGTCGCCGCGCGTTATCAGTTGCAGCCGCCCGCCGTCGAAGCCGTACTGCGCAACCTCAACCACCACGGCAAATTACTCGAAGGCGAATTTCGCCCCAACGGTCGCCACCGCGAATGGTGCGACCCGGAAGTGCTGCGCCAGATCCGCCGCAAGAGCCTGGCGCGCCTGCGCCGCGAGATTGAGCCGGTCGAGCAATCCACGTTCGTCAGATTTTCTACCCGCTGGCAGGGTGTCACCGTTCCGCGCCGTGGTCTGGACGCATTGCTGGACACCATCGAAGCCCTGCAGGGCGCCGCGCTTCTCGCCTCCGAGCTCGAAACCGAAATTCTCCCCGCGCGCGTTGCCGATTATCATCCCAGCAATCTCGACACGCTCATTGCCGCCGGAGAAGTCACTTGGGTTGGCGTGGAACAAATCGGCGACCGCAACGGCCGCATCGCCCTCTATCTCACCGAATCCTTGCCCTTGCTGCGCCTGCCGGAAGCGCCCGCCGCCGCAATCCAAACCGCGCCAACTCCCACTCCCAATTCCGAGCGCGCCGAGAAAATTGCGGAATTTCTCGCCACCAACGGCGCTTCTTTCTTCCTGGAAATCCACAACGCGTGCGGCGGCGGTTTCCCCGGTGACACCGTCAACGCCTTATGGGAACTCGCCTGGTCCGGCCGAATCACCAACGACACCTTCTATCCTCTGCGCAAATTGCTGCGCCCCGATGATCGCAAACGCAAAAATGAAAGTTTCGACGACGAGCGCCCCGGTTCCCCCGGATATTTGCGCCGCCTCCGCTCCCGCAGCTCCGCGGGACAAGCCCATGGCCGCTGGTCCCTTCTCCGCCAGCGCATCACCGTCGCTCTCACTCCTACGCAATGGAGCGCCAATATCTCCCAGCAGCTTCTCCAGCGCCACGGCATCGTTATGCGCGAATCCGCCATCGCGGAAAATATTCCCGGCGGTTTCAACACCATTTATCCCGCGCTCAAAGCCATGGAAGACAGTGGCTGGGTGCGCCGCGGCATGTTTGTCGCCGGCCTCGGTGCCGCGCAGTTTGCCATGCCCGCCGCCGTCGATATGCTCCGCAGCCTCCGCCTCGATCCTTCTTCTGCGGAAGTGCTCCATCTCGCCGCCACCGATCCCGCCAATCCCTATGGCACTTTGCTCCCCTGGCCAAAGCTCGAAGGCGAATCCGACGAGCCCGCAACTCATCATTCCATGGCGCGCACCGCTGGCGCCTCCGTCGTCCTGATTAACGGACAGCTCGCCGCTTTCTTGCGCCGCCGCAATCCTTCCTTGCGCGTTTTTCTTCCCGACTCCGAGCCGGAAAAAAGTCAGTTCGCAAGCGCGCTCGCCAAGAAATTGGCCGAACTCGCCATCCTTCGCCAAAGCCGCCGCCAGGGCCTCCTAATCGGTGAAATCAACGCCGCGCCCGCGCGCGAACATTTTCTCGCTCCCCGTCTCGAGGACGCCGGTTTCGTGAATACCGTCCTCGGCTATCAAATGCGTCGCACCAGGCCCATGGTGGTTGCCGCCGACGCCGCCGAAGAAATGGAAGACGAAGACTCCCCCAATATTCAGGAAACCGCCTAGATGCCCGAAGGCGACACCATCTATCGCGCCGCGCGCACCTTGCATCTAGCCCTTGCCGCGCAAACCATCACTTCGTTCGAGTCCGTTCTCCCGCACCTCTCGCGCGTGGACTTCGACCACCCCATCGTTGGCAGAACCGTCGAAAAAGTCGAAGCCCGCGGCAAGTGGATGCTCATGTACTTCTCCGGTGACCTGGTTCTTCTCTCGCACATGCTCATGAGCGGCAGTTGGCACATCTATCGCCTTGGCGAAGCCTGGCAACGCAGCCGCCACAACATGCGCATCGTCATCGCTACCGCCAGAATTCTCGCGGTAGCATTCAGCGTTCCTATCGCGGAATTTCACAGCGCGGAATCCCTGGCGCGCCGCAAAAATTTCAATGCCCTCGGGCCCTCCACCCTCGCCCACGAATATGACGAAGCCGAAGTGCTGGCCCGCTTGCGCTCCCGCCCCGATCTGGAAGTCGGTGTCAGCTTGCTCACCCAGTCCTTGCTCTCCGGCATCGGCAATGTCTTCAAGTCCGAAGTTTGCTTTGCTTGTGGAATCAATCCCTTTCGCCTCGTCGCCCGGCTTTCCGACGACGATCTGCGCTGCCTCGTCGCTCAAGCGCGCAAATTTATGCTCGCCAACGTCACTCCCGTCTCCCGCGACACCATCGTGACCTACACTCCCATGCGCCGCACCACCGGCCGCGCCAATCCCTCCGAGCGCTTGTGGGTCTATCAGCGGGCTGGCGAGCCCTGCCGTCACTGCGGTGCCGCCATCGTCTCCCGCAAGCAAGGTTTGGACGCGCGCACTTCCTTCTGGTGCCCGCAATGTCAGCCCATGGAGATGAAGCGCGCCGGCGCTTGACCATGCGTCGATTCGTGGAAGCCTGCGAGGCCCTTCGCGCAACCAGCAAGAAAACTCTCAAGGTCGCTCGTGTCAGCGAGCTTTTCCAGGCGCTTCCTCTCGACGATGCCGCCATCGCCGCCATTTTTCTGACCGGCCGCCCTTTCGCCCACCGCGATGAGCGTGTTCTCGGCGTTGGCGGTTCGCAGCTTGCAAAAATAGTCGCGCAGCTCGCCGGCGCCGATTCCGCGGACCTTGGCAAGAGTTACCGCGCGCACGGCGACCTCGGTGACATGGCCGAGCACCTTTTACTGAAGCGCCACAGCACCGCTGACGTTTCCCTGAAACACGTTTCGCAAACCTTTGACCGCTTGGTCGGTGCGCGTAGCTCTGCTCAGAAAATGGCGCTGATAAAAACTCTGTTCGAACCCATGAGCGCCGCGGAAGTGAAGTACGCCATCAAAATCATGACCGGCGACCTGCGCATTGGCCTGAAGGAAAGTCTCGTGGAAGAGGCCATCGCACAAGCTTTTGATCGTCCCGTCGACGCCGTTCGCCGCGCCAACATGCTGACCGGAGACATTGGCGAGACTCTTCGCTCCGCCGCCGCCAACGGTCTGGACGCCGTTCGCATTCGCTTGTTCCATCCCATAGGTTTCATGCTCGCCACGCCCGTGGAATCCGCGGATGAGATTTTGTCCGGCGGCACTGGCTCGGTACTGGCGGAAGAAAAGTACGACGGCATCCGCGCCCAGTTACACAAGGGCCCCGCCGGCGTGAAAATTTTCTCGCGCACCCTGGACGAAATCGTTGAGTTTCCTGAGCTCAACTCCGCCTTCGCCGCATTACCCGGCGAGTTGATTCTCGACGGCGAAATACTCGCCTGGAACGGCGCGCGCCCGTTGCCCTTTACCGAATTGCAGAAACGCCTCGGGAGAAAACAACTGGACCTGTGGCTGCAACACGAAATACCCGTGCGTTTCGCTGCCTTTGATCTGCTTTATCAGGATGGCGAGCTGCTGCTGGATGAGCCCTTGGAAAAGCGCCGCGCCCTTTTGGAGAAAAAATTGGAAAAAATTCTGCCGCCCGCTGGCACCGCGCCCCTTTACGTTGCGCCCGCCATTCGCTGCGAATCCGTGGAAGCCATTCAGGAAGCCTTCCGCAATGCCTTAACCGCTGGCCACGAGGGCATTGTCGTAAAGCGTCCCGAATCCTTTTACACCCCCGGCCGCCGCGGCCGCTCCTGGTTCAAGTTAAAAGAGCCCTTCGCCACCCTCGACGTGGTGGTCACCGCCGTGGAATACGGCCATGGCAAAAGACACGGCCTACTATCCGACTACACCTTCTCCGTCCGCGATGGCCACCGCCTTCTCACCGTCGGCAAAGCCTATTCCGGCCTCACCGACGCGGAGATAAAAACCGGAACCGCATACTTCCTGGAGCACACCATCGAGGACTTCGGCGCCCGCCGCACCGTCCAACCCACCGTGGTGATTGAAGTAGCCTTCAACAATATCCAGAAATCTGACCGCCACCAGAGCGGCTACGCCCTGCGCTTCCCGCGCATCCTCCGCCTCCGCCCCGATAAACCCGTAGCCGAAATCGATACCCTCGCTCGCGTAGCCGAACTCTACGCCCGCCAGGTCACCCTCCCCCGCAACTCCAGTTGATTCGTCCCGTCCGCCGCCGCCTTCCCCTGTCGACGCTGTCAACTTGTCGTTTTTACGGCCATGTTCGGGAGTGGTCGGCGTTCGAACCGACCCGCTGCGCCATACACGGCCCGTACCGCCAGCTCCGATTTCTCTCAGACCTGAAGCGCCAAAAGATTGAAAAAACCTTGACAAAGTTTAATAATGTGCTACTATAGAAACTAGGTAATCGTTCGTCTCCCCCTTACAGCTTCGTCCGCGAATCCAGTTGGCTGATCCCTCGGCCCTGGCGAATTGCTCGTTGTTGGTGCGCTTCGTTGGTCCCAGACTCAACGGTCTCATTTGCTCTTTCGAGGTCTCTTGGGCCTCTTTTCGCTATCGTCGCCCTTTGTTTTCAATACTTTCTATCTACATTGCAAAAAAAGCCTGCCTGCCGCAGGCAGGGGCATGAGGCATGAGCGTAGACACGGCGATGCTATTTGCCCGAGAGTGTGGGGTAGACGCAACGGTCTCATTTGCTCTTTTCGAGCTCTCTTGGGCCTCTTTTCGCTATCGTCACCCTTTGTTTTCAATAGTTTCTATCTACATTGCAAAAAAAGCCTGCCTGCCGCAGGCAGGGTCTGCCTGCCGAGGCAGGGGCATGAAGCATAAGGGTAGACACGGCGATGCTCTTGGTCCGAGAGTGTGGGGTAGATCCAACGGTCTCATTTGCTCTTTTCGAGCTCTCTTGGGCTCTTTTGCGCAACCGGCTCCCTTTGTTTTCAGCACTTTCTATCTACATTGCAAAAAAACGCGCATGAAGCATGAGGGTAGACACGGCCCCATTTACCGGTTCCCATTTTGGGCCTCTCTTGCAACCAGCCAAATTCCCGTATATAAATCATGGCTGGCCTACCCGGTGCCTTTCGTTCCCCAAGGCAAGTAGTTGGGAATAATCGACGCAAGAATTTCGTTATTGTTGGGCCCCGGCTTGACCGGTTCACTGCGATCGTTCTTTATTTCGGAGGGTTGATTTCATGTCTGTCAAAATCCTCATTGCAGACGACCACGAAGTGGTGCGTCAGGGTATACGGACCATCCTTTCCGCTCGACCGGACTGGGAAATTTGCGGCGAAGCCCTCAATGGCCAGGAAGCCATAAAGCTCGCTGCTGAGTTGCAGCCCGATGCCATCATCATGGACATCACCATGCCGGTGATGAGCGGCCTGGAGGCGGCCCGGCAACTCACAAAAAACAGGATCAGTGCTCCCATCCTGATTTTCACCATGCATGAATCCAGGAGTCTGGCGGACTCCGTGAAGGACACCGGCGCCCGAGGCTTCGTGTACAAGTCCCGGGCGGCTCGCGATCTCATTCGAGCGTTGGAGATATTGCTCAAGGGGGGCTCGTACTTTGGGCCCGAAACGGACAAGCCGTCGGAACCGGGTGAAAAGCCGAAAGGCGGCATCATCTTTCTCCGCGCGCTGGACGCTCTGTGCAGCCTCGTCTTTGCAAACCACAGAACGATCTTCGTCTGACAATCGCAGAGAACGATCTTCGTCCGAGAATCGCGCCGAACGATCTTCGTCCGAGGGCCGACGAGAACGATTTTTGTCTAGGCAATCGCAGAGAACTATCGGGATTTGCGGCCGGTGGCGGCCGGGGCTTTTGTTTTTCCCCGGGATAAACGCTGATCCAGAAGGTCCAGCGCCGCGGACAGCGATTGCCGCGTTTTCCAGAAGTCTGCCCATAAATTACCGACTGCTTTCAATCGCTTCTCCAGAGTGTTGATCGTCCACTGATCGGCAGCAAAGTTTTTCTTCAGCTCGGCGGGTGTGACCGGTGTGGATACCGGCGCGCCCGGATAAGCGCGCGCCGAATAAACCGTGGCCAGAGGTTTGCCCCAGGCGTTTTGCAGCGCGTCCATCAGCACCTTTCCTTGTGGCCGCTTGCTGACGGTGCGTTCAAAAGTGATCAGCCCCGGCAATTCGTCCGACGCCATGTGCCCGACCAGTGCCGCAAATCCGCGCGTCTGCTCATACGTATACTCCGGCTGCAGCGGCACAAAAATATGGAAGCCCGACGCGCCGGAAGTTTTCAGGTAACAGCTCAGGCGTATGGACGCGAGAATTTCGTGAATGGTCCGCGCGATTTGTAGCACCGTGGAAAATGGCGTTCCCGGCGTGGGGTCCAGGTCGAAGAATACGTAGTCCGGATAATCCTGGGACTCGAAGCGGCTGGACCATGGATTGTGGTCGATGCAGCCCAGGTTGGTCAGGTACAGAAGCGATGCCAGGTCGTTGGCCATGACGTACGGCATTTCGCCGCCGCGCTCGTCGGAATGAATCATGGCGCGTTGAACCCAGTCGGCGATGGAATCGGGAGCTTCTTTCTGAAAAAACGCTTTTTCGCGGATTCCGTTAGGATACCGCCGCAAAACCAGGGGCCGGTCCTTCAGGAAGGGAAGCATCAGGGGGCCGATGCGCGCATAGTAGGCCAGCAGGTCGCGCTTCCTGATGCCGCTCTCCGGGAAATAGATTTTGTTCAAGTGCGTGAAATGTAGAACCTTCCCATCGACCTGCACGTCCTTCGTTTCTGAAGAACTTTCGCGAATTTCTTTTTCGAGGTTAGTGGTGACGATCATCTTTTTGCCTGATGAAGGATCTGAGCGACGCGCCTCGGCCGGCGAGGTAGGCGCTCTTGTCACTGCTCTTGTCGCTTTCGCTGCCACCAGGTTATTCGTCGGTGCGACAGTTGCGGATTTCTTGGTTGCCCCAACCTTTGTTCGCACCGCTCGCTCCGGTCGCTTGGGTTCCTCGCCGGCATTTGCTTCGATCTCTGGAGCGCGGGCTTTGCCTGGACGCGCGGCCTGCACCGTGCACTCTTCCGCCGACATGTCCGTGCGCAATCCCATAAACACCGGCGCGCGCAAGCGATGGCCTTCTGTCCAGTTTCCATATTTTACCCGCGCCACCAGGCGCGGTTCGACCCACTCGATGGCCTCTTTCAACTTGGGCGGCGGGTCAAAAACGCTGTCCGGCTGCCGCAATTTCTCGAGTTGCTTGTAGATATTCTTTTGCGCTGCATGATCGAAGCCGGTTCCCACGCTGCCGATAAATTCCAGCTTCGGCCCGTTGTAAATTCCCAGTACTAGCGCGCCGAAAAATTCGCGGCTGCGCCGCGGCGCAGTCCACCCGCAGATGACTGCGTCGAGCTCGTTCACGATTTTGAATTTCAGCCATAGCGAAGTTCGTTGGCCTACGTAGGCGCTGTCGCGTTTCTTTCCGATGATGCCTTCCAGACTCTGTTGCCTGGCGGCTTCATACAGCTCCTGGCCCTTTTCCACTTCATGTTCCGAATATCGAATGTGGCTGTTGGGGTGCAGGATTTTCTTGAGCAGCTCCTTGCGCTTTTCCAGCGGCGTTTTCCGCAAGTCGTAACCATCGCAGTACAACAGATCAAAGGCGTAGTAAGTGGCGGGAATGGATTCCAGCAAAGCGGGCGAAGGATTGCGAACGCCCGAGCGGTTCTGCAGCTTTTGAAACACGCTGCGCCCGGCTTCATCGAGGGCCACGATTTCCCCATCGACAATGGCCTCCTCGGCGTCGAGCTGATTTGCCAGATCGGCGACTTCCGGATATTCGAACGTAATTTCACGCTCCGCTCGCGAGCGCACCAGCACTTTTCCATTGGCAACGTACGCGATGCCCCTAACGCCGTCCCACTTCACTTCAAAGAGCCAGTCCGGGCTGGAAAATGGTTTTTCGCTGATGGACGCCAGCGTCAAAGAAACGCCGCTGGGCATGGAGGCTTTTCGCGCGCCGGGCAGGGCGCTGATCTGGCTGGCCTCCAGCGGCTGTCGCGCTGTGCGGCCCAGCTTTACGTCTTCCAGCGTTCGGCCCGAAACCACCGACTGCGCAAGAGATTCGGCATCCCAATTTGCATCGACGAATTCGTCCTTATGCTTGATCAGGAGCCATTCTTTTTGGTCCTTCGAATTTTTCAGCTTCACCAGCACGAAGCTTCCGCGCACCTTTTTGCCGTGCAGAACAAATTTCAGGTCGCCGCGCGCCATTTGCGCGTTGGCATCGAGAGGGCCTTCCAGCTCATAGGTGCCCTGATCCCAGATAATGACCTCGCCCCCGCCGTACTGGCCCTTGGGGATGATGCCCTCGAATTTGCGATATTCCAGCGGATGATCCTCGACGTGAACCGCGAGCCGCTTGTCACCGGGATTCATGGAGGGCCCTTTGGGAACGGCCCAGGATTTCATTACGCCGTCCACTTCCAGGCGCAGATCGTAGTGCAGACGGGTGGCGGCATGTTTCTGGATGACGAACAGCCGCTTGGCGCTCTTTGAGACGCTGCCGGAAGGTTCGGGTGTGCGTTCGAAGTGCCGCTTTTTTTGATACTCCGCGAGTTTTTTCATGCGATGGAGTGTTGAATGGATCCGGGAAAGCTGTTGCCGGCGGCTCTCAGGATAAGCACTCCGGCGCGAGGAGTCGAGCTTGTCGACTCGCCGTCGGGCGGCACGGTGAGGTCAGGACATTTCGCTAAGCCGGTGTGGACGACAGCAGAGCGACCGGGAAATGGCGGAGAAGATCGGCAACCTCGAGAATCGAGCGGTTATCACCTGCCGCGGGCGTTGCAGATTCGCCGGTAAAAATATTCCGCCAGTTTCGCGAATCACCGGCTCGCAGACTTATCGAAGTATCTGCCCAGAAATCCTGATGCGTACCGGAGCCGTCGTGAAGGCCGGAATTCGCCAGCCATTTCGGCGCGACAATCAGGGCGCTCTCGTTTTGGCCCGAGCGAAAGAATGCGGTGAGGTGTTCCGCGCGCTTGCCGGAGATTTCCGCGGGCACGAAATCGCCATCGGTGAAAAGTTCCTTGCGCTTGCCGCGAAAACTGAGCGCCTTCCAGATCACGTACAGTTTGATCCTGCCGTCGCCCCAGTTCTTCAGCAGCTCTTCGGCAAACGGAATATTTTCCGCAAGCGCCTTGCGTTTGAGTGCGTCAAGAAGTTCGATCCGCCGCTCGAAATCCACGGTTCCGCGGTTGTCGGGATCCACCAGCCGGAAATCCCACAACTCCGACCCTTGGTAAAAATCCGGGACTCCGGGGGTAGTTATTTTAAGCAATGTATGGCTGAGGCCGTTGAGCATGCCGTGAAAGGAGATCACGCGGTGAAATTCGCGGAAGTCCTGCAAAAACGGCTTGCTGCGTTTCTCGTCAAGAATCGCACCCAGAAACTTGGTCAATCTTTCTTCATGAGGCAGGTTCGGACGCGTCCATCGCGTGTGCACCATGGCCTCGCGAGTCGCTTTCACGGCATAGGATTGCAGCCTGTGCAACACAGCCGGCAATTCGCTCTGGTCCAGCGGCCACATTCCCAGCAGCGTCTGATACAGGAAATACTCTTCATTGCGATCGGGAACCACCGCCCCGTTTCCGCCGGTCTTGTGGATTTCGTTCAAGGTTGCCCAGTAATTCAGCCGCTTCTGCCACTCCTGCGGTATCTCCGATAACACGCTGATGCGCGCGCGGACGTCTTCGGCGCGCTTGGTGTCGTGCGTGGAGCTGGCGTTCATCGAATGCGGCCAAGTTTTCTGCCGCTCCTCGATAAATTCAAAAAATTCCTGGGGACAAATGGCATCGGGTGCGGGATCGCCGCCCACCTCGTTCAGCGAAAGCAAGGGCTGATAGACATACAACGCGGTATCTTCCAGGCCTTTTGCAACGATGGGTCCAGTGAACTGTTGCCAGCGCAGAACAAAGCTCAGGCGCGCTTCCCGCTGATCCGGCAAAACATGCGCGGGATTTAAGAGCAGCAATACATCGCGCAGAAAATCAAAGCATTGCGGATTCAGCTTTGGGTTCCGCAGCCGCGCCTGGGCCAGCGCTTCTTCCAGGACCTTGGTAGCCTCCGGAGGCAAATCAAGATTGCGGATGTAGGTGCGATAAACCGAAAAGCACGCGGTCGTTTCGATCAACGCCTCGCTCAATTCATTGCGCGGCAAATCGCGGGCGTAGCGCCCCTGCGCCGCCAGTTCGCCAAGCTGGCGTCCCAGCGAGCGCATCTCCACGCCGAGAATGGTGCCCATAACCAGTTTTTTCTTCTGGTACAGCACGTCGCTGAACTTCATCTTGCGGCCGATGAAGCCGGAATAGATGTGTTCTATCTCTTTTGCTCCCGCGGGATTGATGAACACGCGGTTCGCGAAGTTCAGATAGTCGTATCCGGTGGTGCCCGATACCGGCCAGTTGGAAGGCAATTCTTCCGTGCGCGCCAGAATTTTTTCCACCAGCACGTAGGCTTCATCGCCTTCGGTCGAAACGCCCTCCGCCGCGAGGCGCTCCTGCAAGCGCATGAGGTAGGCCAGCGGATCGCGAAGCCCGTCGATATGGTCCACGCGCAGACCCACAACCGCGCGGCGTGAGATCAGCCGCAGAATCAGGCTGTGGGTGGCATCGAACACCACGGAATCCTCGACGCGCATGCCCACCAGGTCCGAAATGGTAAAGAAGCGGCGGTAGTTGATGGTTTCATTGACGTTCTGCCAGTAGGCCAGGACGTAATATTGTTCTTCGAGCAGCCGTTGTAAGTAGGAAACGCTGCTGGGGTCGTGTTCCTTTCCATTAAACTCCGCCAAATTATCTTGAATGAAGCTCGCGACTTCCTTGCTGTCCACCACCAGTTGTCTCAAGCGCTCCTGGAGGGACTCGAAGCGCACGCGTTTGTCGGAGGCCGATTCGATGGGAGCGGCGCCGCGGTCGAATATGGCGGAAAGGGCGGCGACGATGCCCCGGTACTCCTGGTAGGTCGCGGAATTTTCGTCCAACAGACTTTTCAATGCGCCGAGGCGGTATCCCAATACGGAACGGTAGGTACGCGGCGCCAAAGGAAAAGCAGAATCGAAGTATTCGATATAAAGTCTGCCATCCTGAAACCGGAGTTTGAATTCTCCACTGTCGAGCGCCTCGCCAAACGGCCGGCCCAGTATGGGCAAGAGAATTTTGTTGTCGAGGTTGCGGGACGGCGGGTGCCAGTCGATATCAAAATAAGAAGAGAATGCCGAGTCCGGCCCGTTCTCGAGCACGTCCATCCACCAGGGGTTTTCGCTGCTGGCGGCCATGTGATTCGGCACGATATCCAGCAACAGGCCCATGCCACGGTTTTCCAGCTCGCTCAGAAACGAATCGAAATCTTTTTCTGTGCCGAGATCCGGGTCGAGGCGATTGGGATTGGTAACGTCATACCCGTGCCCACTGCCGTGCCGGCTGGTCAGGATGGGAGAAGCATAAATTTCAGTGATTCCCAATTCCCGCAGGTAGTCGAGAATTTTGGAAGCGTCATTGAACGTAAAGTTCTTATTGAATTGCAGTCGATAGGTTGCCAGCGGAATGCGGGTGAAAACCATGATTGTCAGGTGCCCAGAATACGCAATCCTTCGCGAAGCAAGCCGAGTTCCTTCATCCAGTTCACGGCCTCCGGGTCGTTATTCTGCGCGGCGATGCGCCGATCCTCAATGGCTTTCATGAGCGGCCGATAAGAAATATTCTGCGCTTCCCACAGCGTTACCGGAAATGGAAGTGATCGAGCCATCTCCAGTTGTCGTCTGAATGCTTCCACGATTTCGAAATTGTCGGGGTGCTCGGCGAATTCCGCGGCCTGGGCCTCGAGCCGTTTGCGGATGGCGAACTCCAGAGTGGTAGTGTCCAGCTGCACTTGGCTGGTGGCGGCCTCCTTGAGATAGCTCTGTATGTTGTCCACGTCCACGTCTGAACGCTCGAAGGCTTGCCGCAATTGACTGTTGATGGCGATGTCGGCGGCGGCTTTAAAGGCAGCCGGCACCGGAATGGCCAAAGAGTTCAGGAAGCGGATCAACGGCGCCTGATTTTCATAGATGCTGCGATACGCCGCGGCGGCGGAAGTGAGCGAATCATTCAAGATCAGGCCAACGATTTTTCTTTGTTCGTCGCGGAAGAGGGAACTCAAAGAGAAGGAATGTTCGCTGAACTCTTCATCCAGTATGCGTATGACCGCGGCGGTATCGGCCTTGGAGAAGCTCTCGATTAACCGGGCCTTGGACTGTTCATAACGCTCGGGATCGTAGGCATGACGAACCCCGCCGGTAACGTTGTGGTCCCCGAGATGCAGAACTCCGAAGGTCAACACCGCTGATTCGCGCGTGATTTCCGAGCTGAAGCGCGCGCGTCCCACGGCCAGGCGCAATTTCCCCTCGGCCTCCAGAGAATACTTTTCACGTTGGACGTCGTAGCAATAGATGCCGGTGGTCTCGGTGTAATTTTCGAAGAGCGAGCTGATGGCGTAGTGTCCTGCGAGCTTTTCGATATCAACGGCCGCAGGCTTCACCCATTTTTCGTAGATGCGCGCGCCATCGCCATTTGCGGGAAGATTGCTTTTTGCGAGGCGCAGGCGATCGAGGAATTGCGGCTCGACTTGCTCGCCAAGAAATTCCTTGGCCAGATCCACGGCACGGCCGGCGTAATGAATCACCTGCACGGTCTCGAGTCCGGACAACTCATCAAAAAACCAGCCGCAACTGGTGTACATCAGCATGGCGTGGCGTTGCATTTCGAGAAGCTTCAGCGCGGTAACCTGTTCTTCGGGGCTCAAGGCATGAGCCGCGTGTTGGTTGAAGAAGGCTTCCACGCTGGCGTCGGAGCGATCCAGGATTACGCGAATGTATTCGTCCCTCGCAGCCCACGGATTTTTGAGGAGCGGCGCGGCCTTCTGCTCAAACACCGGGACCAACGTGTCGCGCAGCCAATCGAGAGCCGCACGCAGCGGCGCGCGCCACTCCTGGTTCCAATCACTGTGCCCGCCGGAATTGCAGCTGCAATTGGAACGCCAGCGCTCGACGCCATGCACACAGCTCCACGAAGTGTCCTCGACGATTTCCACGAAATGGTCGGGCGGATAGCGCTCCAGAAATTGGCCGTAGTTGGTCAACTCCGCCTGCTTGCTGTTTTCGATGTACTGCAAGGCATAAGTCAAAGCCATTTCACCGAAGCGGTGATGATGGCCGTAACTTTCGCCGTCCGTGGCGATGTGCGAAAGCTGCGTCCAATCGCGTGCGTCGGAAAATCCGCTCAGCAGGCGCTCGGCGAAGCGTTTGCCGTCGTTCAATAGCCCTTCGAACGCTACGCCCTGCGAAATCGGGCCGTCATAGAAGAACACGCTGATGGATTTTTTTGACGGCAAGTTCACGAGATAAGCGCGGCTGGGATCGATGCGATCACCGCTGATATCTTTCCAGGTTCGGCCGCCTTTGCGGCGAACGCGCTTGGCCTGGCGGGGCGCGAGAATGGTGTAGAGGATACCGTTCTCCGCGAGCACTTCCAGCGTTTCGGTATCCACGGCGGTTTCCGGCAGCCACATGCCTTCTGGCTTGCGCTTGAAGCGATATTCAAAATCGGCGATGCCCCATTTCACCTGGGTAACTTTGTCGCGGCGATTGGCCAGCGGCAGAATCATGTGGTTGTAGGCCTGTGAAACGGCTGAACCGTGTCCCCCAAACTTCTGGGCGCTCAGTTGGTCAGCTTCCTGGATGGCGGCATAGACGCGAGACGCCTTTTCTTCCAGCCAGGAAAGCAACGTGGGGCCAAAATTAAAACTAATCTGTCCGTAATTGTTCACGAGCTGGATGATGCGCTGTTCGTTATCGAGAATTCGCGAAGTGGCGTTGGGCGCGTAGCATTCCGCGGTGATGCGCTCGTTCCAGTCGTGGTACGGGTAGGCGGAATCCTGCAACTCGATGGCTTCGAGCGAAGGATTTTCTCTCGGTGGCTGATAAAAATGTCCGTGAACACAGACGTATCGCATGATTACTCCGCAATTGGATTCAGATGCAGGCGCTCATAAACCACGAATGAACGCGCCGCCAGCTTTACCACCGGGGATTCCGCTGCTTGAATATTTTCAGGCACGGAGTCGCCAGGCCCGCGCCACTGTTGGTCTGCGGAATTGAGCCGCAGTGTCCAGGTTCCTTCGGGAAGCTGCAAATTTCTGGAGGCGCCCGTCTTTGCAAACTCGTAAATGACGGCCAGCATCCTTGCGGCATGGTCTCCGGCGATCATGATGATAGCGCTGCCATCTTCACGGATCTCCATCCTGGCGCAGCCCGCCAGGCGAACTTCGCGTCTGATGGCGAGCAATTCGCGATACAACGCTCGCAGCGTTTTGTGCGGCTCCTTGGCTTTCAACGCGTGATGGAGTTTTGAAGCTGCGAAGGTGCTTTCATCCTGCGGATCAGGAACGGCGCCTTCCCAGGCGAACGCCGCGAACTCTTGCTGGCGGCCTTTGCGCACCGCGTCAATCAAGGCCGGATCGGCGTGGCTCGTGAAATATTGGAATGGCGCGGTCTCAGCGTATTCCTCGCCCATGAAGAGCAGCGGAATGAAGGGAGCAAGCACAGTGACACCGGCAGCGAGCTTGACGTTTTCATAATCCAGCAATGCACTGAGTCGTTCGCCCCTGGCGCGATTGCCAATCTGGTCGTGGTTCTGGATACAAACGACGAAATTGGAGCGGGCCAGACCGCGAGGGGAGTTTCCATGCTTGCGCCGCCGGAAATTTGAATGCTGGCCGGAGTAAAACCACCCATCGCGCATGGTGGCCGCGAGGTGATGAACGTCGCCGAAGTCCGCGTAGTATCCGGCGCGTTCGCCGGTGAGCAGGGAATGAAGAGAGTGATGAAAGTCATCGCTCCATTGCGCGCGCAAGTTATACCCTCCCTGTGCTGAAGGGTGGAGAAGGCGCGAGTCGTTCAAATCGCTTTCCGCAACCAGGGACAATTTCCTGGGCAATCGGGCTTCCAGTGAAGAGACGGCGTTCTGCAGGTCGGCCAGAAAATGCGACGCGCTGAAATCAAAAATTCCGTGCACGGCGTCGAGGCGCAAAGCGTCGATGTGAACTTTCTCCAGCCAATATAAGGCGTTCTGGATAAAAAAGTGCCTGACAGGATCGCTGTCGGGCCCGTCAAAGTTGATGGCCTGGCCCCAAGGCGTGCGGTACTTATCCGTGAAGTACGGTCCGTATTCGCTGAAATAATTCCCCTCGGGGCCGAGGTGGTTGTAGACCACGTCGAGGGCGACCGCGAGGCCGTGTTTGTGGGCGGCATCGACAAACCTCTGAAGACCACGCGGGCCTCCATAGGTGTTTTGTGGGGCGAAGGGCTGAACTCCGTCGTATCCCCAGTTGCGCCCGCCGGGAAATTGCGCCACGGGCATCAACTCGACGGTGGTGATTCCCAACTCTTTCAGTTCCGATAAATGCGGGATGAGCGCTTCAAAAGTTCCTTCTTGCGTGTACGTGCCGACGTGAAGCTCGTAAAACACGCTCTCCGCAAATTTCACTCCCGTCCATGACGAGTCCGTCCATTGGAAATCGTCCAAATCCACCAGCTGCGAAGGGCCGTGCACGCCTTCGGGCTGAAAACGTGACGCCGGATCGGGGCGGTCTCGCCCGTTCTCGAAGCGGTAAAAATACCGGCTGTCGCGCTCCACGTCTCGCATCTCCAGATGGAAATAGCCGGAATCGAGGCGCTTCATCGGCAAAAGGCGATTCGCGCCGCTGACGACGTGTACGCTCAACTCTTTCGCGTTGGGGGCCCACACCACAAATTGCCAGCCGCCAGACGGATGTGGTGTCGCGCCCAATCGCGGACTAGAATCCGGCTGATTCATAAAGGCGCCATATTCGAAGGTGAACGCAAGCCACAGAATGGCTGCGGCAGGCCTTGCCGCAGCGTGCTCGCGAAAAGATGGGAGCAGGACGCCACCCGTTTCCAGCCGGACACCCGCTCGCGGTGCTCAGAAATTCGCGTGTAAAGAATACGGCGTCCCCGGGATTCAGGACATACGGTTTTCCCTGTAACCATCCTTCGCTTTTTTCCCGACTGTCAATCGCCGACTTAAGCGGCCTCATCGCGGCGCTTAACAAAAAAATCGAACCGGCCCCGCCGACCATCTAAGATAAGAGTGAAAACGGGCTTAGAGTGAAAATGCGCGACCGGACCATGAAGACGAGAACCTCGATGGTCATGGCGCTGCTGATGTGTTTGTGGCCGGTATCCGGCGTTGCCTATGATACACAACTGGACGCCGCGGCCATTCACGAGGCGTACGTTCTCGGCCAGCGCAATGACAAATCCACGGGCGACTTTCTCGCTCCCTATCTGGCGCAGATCACTGAACCACAAAATGACGTGCACATTGCGGAAATCGAACTGCTCACGCCTTACGCTCAAGTCGTCGATCAATCCCGCCGAAAGACGGCAGAGGGCTACTCGGAAGCCCAGGCTGTTGCGGACTACAAGCGCCATGGAAACATCGTCACCGTGAACGTCGTCATGATGCTGCCTTCGGCCTATCCCAAAACTGCCGAGACAAATGCGGTGCCTACTCCGCCGGCGGCTACCGGAACACAGAAAAGCGCCCTTAAGCCGGAAAATTTTTGGCAAAACTTCAAGTTCACGCTCAAGCAGGGAGGCAAGATCATCCCCTCGCGAGGCATCAGCAACGAGCCCATCTACTCGACGGCTACCAATAGTGCACCGGCGACGCTCGACGGGGAAAATGTGTGGCTGCAGTACGACGCCAAAGATGTCGGCTCCGTGGAAACTATAGTTGAAGTGGTGACTCCGGAAGGGAAGACCATCAAAGCCAACTTTGATCTTAAGAAGCTGCGGTAAGGCGGGAAAAAACGCTCGACTCGTGCTGAATTCAGGTACGAACCGCTTCCCAGAATGGGATTTGGCTACCTGTACCTCGGTACAGGTAGCCCGTCCTCACGAGCTTGGGCTTCAAGCCCGCCTTTCGTGTTAAAGCCTTGACTGTGCAAGATTTACTTTTTTACTCCCAAATTTCCTATGTCCCAAAGTACAGGTTCGCCGTAAGTATAAGAAGCATATCAATGATGTTTTGGTCTGCCAGTTGCACTTCTCGCTTCTGCCAGGAACGTACGGCGTTTGGGGGATTCCGTGAAAGTTTTATTGGCACTTACGCTGCTCGCAGTTCTGATGTCGGCGGTTCTCCTCGGAAGTGAAACACATGCCATGGCCACGATTGCGCGGACATTTTGCGCCATTTCCACCGCGATTTTCGCGTGTGCCGCAACGTTGGGCTTGGCTTCTCGCACCCGGATCTAACTAGCCTCTGTTGTAAGGACTTGCCAGTATTGCCCGGACTCGTGCTCACAGCTAGGATTAACCTTTGACGCGTGATTGTCTCTGCGCGGGTCTGTTGATATGATCCCTCCAGCAGAATTCTCACCGCGCCCTTTGTACCTGGCACCGACTCAAAATCCGGCGGTAGCATAGATGCCCACAGTGGCCGATCCCACAGGCCAGAAATTCCATCGGGCCTGGGCCACGCGGCTCCAGGCGCTACGCAACATTCCTCCCGTACTGCGAATTATCTGGGATTCGAGCCCGGCGGTCGTTACCTGGGGCCTGGCAATCCGAGCCATCACCGCGGTATCTCCGCTCGCGCTTCTGGCCGTCGCGCGCTTGATCATCGATGGGGTGGTTGGGCACATCGCCAAGGGTGTTCCGCTTGGAAAACATTTCTGGTGGCTGGTTGGCCTGGAATTCGGCCTAGCGTGTCTGACTTCTATTTTGAACCGCATCGTGGATTTCTGCGACACGCTGCTGGCCGACAAGTTTATTCGCCACATCAGCGTGCGCATCATGCACCACGCTTCACGTCTGGATCTGGCGTCATACGAAGATCCGTTGTTTCACGACAAGCTCGAGCGCGCCCGGGTGCAGGCCACCGACCGGCTCGGGATGGTGCAACAGCTGGGGCGCCTCGTCCAGCAGATCATCACCACGGCGACATTGGCGGCCAGCATTTTGCTGTTCTCGCCGTGGCTCCTGTTGGTCCTCATTGGCTGCGTCATTCCAGCTTTTCTGGGTGAGAGCCACTTCGCGTTTCTTGGCTATGCGCTGGCCTTTCGCCAGACTCCTGTAAAGCGCCAGATCGATTACCTGCGATTTCTGGGGGCCAGCAAAGACAGCGCCAAAGAGCTAAAGCTGTTTGGCTTGAGCAAGTTTCTCACCGACAGATTCCAGCAATTGTCAGACGACGTTTACGTGCAAAACGTGGCGCTGGCCAGACGCCGCTTGTTTTACAGCGCGCTGCTGTCCTTGTTGACCACCATCGGTTATTACGGGGCGTACGCGTGGGTGATCCTCAAGACGGTCGAGGGGAGCATGACGGTCGGCACCCTCACCTTTCTTACTGGTGCTATCGCCGGAGCCAGCGCGAATCTGCAGCTGATTTTTTCCACTTTTTCGAGCATTGCCGACCAGTCGCTTTTCCTGACGGACCTGCTGCAGTTCTTTGCGGTTCGTCCGACGGTGTTCTCGAAACCGAATGCCTTGAAAACCCCGCGACCGATTACCAGAGGCATCGAATTTCGCGATGTCAGCTTTTCTTACCCGGGCGGTGGACGCGCCATCCTCAAAAATCTGAACCTGTTCCTCAAGCCGGATGAACGCATCGCGCTGATCGGAGAAAATGGCGAAGGCAAGACCACAATCGTGAAGCTACTGACCCGCCTGTACGATCCCACCTTCGGGCAGATTCTCCTGGACGGTGTGGATTTGCGGGAGTACGACCTCGAAGACTATTCCAGCAATATCGCGGTGATTTTCCAGGATTTCATGCGCTATGACATGACCGCATGGGAAAATATCGCCGTGGGGCAAATCGGAACGCGCGAGAACCTGGATCAGGTGGAATTGGCCGCGCAGAAGAGCCTCGCCGAAGGGGTCATCAAGAAACTGCCGAATGGCTACAACCAGATGTTAGGGCGCCGATTTGAGACCGGCGTGGATCTGTCGGGCGGGGAATGGCAAAAAGTCGCCCTGGCGCGCGCGTATCTTCGTGACGCGCAAATTCTGGTCCTGGACGAGCCCACCGCGGCGCTGGATGCGCGGTCCGAACACGAAGTGTTTGAACGATTCGCGGAGCTGACTAAAGGTAAAATGGCACTGCTGATCTCTCACCGCTTTTCAACGGTGAAAATGGCCGACCGCATCATCGTGCTGGAGCACGGCGTGATTGCCGAGGAAGGCCGCCACGATCAGCTCATGGCTCATGGCGGCAGGTACGCGGAAATGTTTGAGCTGCAGGCATCCAGTTACCGCTAGCGAGCGAAACGACGAATGAGACTTTACGCACGACCATGAACGACGACCGCACAACAAGGCTTGACGCCGGTGAAACGCATCATGATTCGCCGGTGTGGATTGAGCCGCCGGATAGCCATGACCGCGCCGCCGATGATGCCGGCGAACAGGGAATTACGCTGGAGCAGTTGCGCGGGGAAGCGCGGACGCAATCGAAAAACTGGACGGTAACCGGCCGCCGGGCGCACAGTCCGGCGCTTGAGAAAAAGCGGCAAAAGGCCGCGCGCGCGATCTTGGGCAGCCCGCTGAAAATCGGCGTTGCCGAGCGCAAAGGCCCGGCGTTAGCTAGCCAACTGGTCGCAAACAATCAACGGCTGTTGCGCTCCACCTCTCTCGATATCCGCTCGGCATTGCGCGTCAAGGTCACCTTCCCGCAGGTGCGCATTGGAACCGAGCCGGCGGAAGAGGTTCCCAGGGCTTATCTCGCGGCGAAAGCTTACCTCCACGTTTCCCATTTTGTTTTCGATGAGCGCGCCTTCATCGAATTTATGGTGGCCGCGCAGGAAGCCGCTTACTTCGAAGTGGCGGAAATCTGGCTGCTGAAGCAAATGCTGGAGCTGGTGTTGCTGGAGCGTTTCGCGGAGCACTCGAGCGAAGTGCCTCCGGTGGACGATGCGGCGCCGCCAAACGGAAAAACGGCTCCGCCGAACGCCGGCGAAATGACTGCTTTAATCGACAGCATTCGCAGATTGAGCGACGCGGATTTCAAAGCTCCATTTCGAACGCTCAGCCAGACCGAAGCTATCCTGCGCGAAGATCCTTCCAAAGCGTATCCGGCCATGGACTTTGAGAGCCGCGGAAATTATCACACTGCCATCCAGGAATTTGTTCGCGGCTCCAAGGCGGATGAATTTACCATCGCGCGTTTGGCCGTGGATCTTGCCGGGCAGGCTCGCGTGCAGTTCCGCTCGATACCCGTCACCCGCGACCGGCGCGGCCATGTGGGCTATTACCTGGTGGATCGCGGGCGCCACGCGCTGCAAAAAAGAATCGACTACAGCGCCAAGGGTTTCAAACAAATCACCGAAGCGTTTCATGACGCTCCGGAGCTTTTATATTTCATCAGCCTGGAGGTGTTGATCGTAGCCATCATGGCCTTCGTGGTCAGCGGCATTCGTGCCGGGGTTCCCTTGATCGCCGCCACGCTGCTTTTATTGTTTCCGGCCAGCGAAGCCGCGCTGGAGATGATCAACCAGTTGGTGACTTTTCTGATTCCAGCGCAGGCGCTGCCCAAACTCGATTTCTCCAAGGGCATCCCCGAGGATTGCGTGACCATGGTGGCCACTCCCACGTTGCTGATTAACGAGGAGCAGATTCGCGACCTGGTCCGGACCCTGGAGATTCGCTACGTGGGCAACCGCGATCCCAATCTGTTTTTTGCCTTGCTCACCGATCCGCCGGATTCCCACGAACGTTTCGATGAAAAAGACCAGCACGTCGCGCTGTGTTCCAGCCTGATTGAGGAACTGAACCAGAAGTACGCGGACACCGGCGTGCGGCCCTTCTATCACTTCCATCGGCACCGCGTTTTTAACGAAGTCGAAAATACCTGGATGGGTTGGGAGCGCAAGCGCGGGAAATTGCTGGACTTCAACGAATTGCTGCGCGGGGAAACCGACAAATTTCCCGTAAAGATCGGCGATCTCTCGATTCTTACACGCGTGCGGTACGTCATCACCCTGGATTCCGACACGCAATTGCCCCGCGATACCGCGCACCGCCTGGTGGGCGCGGCGGCCCACCCGCTGAATCGCGCGGAGATCAACCCGGCCACGAATACCGTGCAGCAGGGCTACGGCATTTTCCAGCCGCGCGTCGGTATCAGCGTGCAATCCGCGAATCGCTCGCGGCTGGCCTATATTTACTCCGGCCAGACGGGATTGGACGTTTATACGCGCGCGGTTTCCGACGTGTATCAGGACCTGTTCGGCGAGGGCATCTTCACCGGAAAAGGAATTTACGAGGTGGATGTGTTCCGGAAAGTGCTGGGGCAGCGATTTCCTTCCAATGCCATTTTAAGTCACGACCTGATCGAAGGCTCCTACGCCAGGACCGCGTTGCTGTCGGATGTCGAGATTATCGACGATTACCCGTCGCACTTTCGCGCGCACAGCCGGCGCAAGCACCGCTGGATTCGCGGCGACTGGCAAATCCTGCGATGGCTATTTCCGCGCGTCCCAAATGCCCAGGGAAAGCTCATCCAAAATCCGCTGAAATTTGTGGCGCGTTGGAAGATTCTGGACAACCTTCGACGCAGCATCACGGAGTTTGCCACCTTCGTTCTGCTGCTGGCTTCCTGGTTCTTTCTTCCCGGTCCCGCTTCCTACTGGACAGCCGCAACCGTGGCGCTGATGTTGGCCCCGCGTTACACTCAGTTGATTTTTTCGCTGCTCCGGCTGGAGAACACCGGCGACACTTTCGCGCACGTAAAACAGATCATCGGCGACTTTATTACCGGCCAGGTCAACGTACTTATCTTCTTCACCTTTCTTGCGCACCAGACGTTGGTCACCATGGACGCCATCTTCCGCACCGTGGTCCGCCTGACGGTCACGCATCGCAATCTGCTCGAGTGGGAAACCGCCGCGCAGTCCGAGATGGAATCCAAGCGAAAAACCCCGGTGGACGTTTATCTGGACTGGACGCCTCTCGTGACCGTACTGATCGCCCTCCTGCTCCTCAAATTTCGCCCGCACGCGCTTCTTGCCGCCTCCCCAATACTGGTTCTCTGGTTGTTTTCCAAACCGATCGCGCGATGGCTGGACCGTCCGATGGTTTCCGGCCGCAGCGAAATCACCGCGGATGACGAGGATTTTCTGCGCCGCGTAGCGCTGAAGACGTGGCGTTTCTTCCGGAGCTTTACCACCGAGGAAGATCAGTGGCTGATTCCCGACAATGTGCAAGGCACGCCCCTGGACGTGGCTCACCGGATTTCTCCAACCAATCTGGGACTTTTGCTGAATTCGCAATATGCCGCCTACGATCTGGGGTTTATCACCCTGAGCCGCTTTCTCGAAGAAAGCGGTAGAAGCTTTCTCAGCGCCAAACGTTTGCCCAAATTCAACGGGCATTTTTTGAACTGGTATGACACCAGAACTTCCACGCCGCTTTCGCCGGCTTTTGTGTCCAGCGTGGACAGCGGCAACCTGGTGTGCTCGCTGCTGTCGTTGAAACAAGGCTGTCGCGCGGCGGTGGAGCAACCGGTTTTATCCGCGTCATTGTTTCGCGGCTTGCGCGATTATCTGGACCTGGCGGTGGAAGAGCTTTCCAACCGCGAGAATCAGCAAGCCTCCGTAGCGTCCCTGGAAGCCATTCGCCGCGAAATAAATCCGCTGGCCGGGGATTTGTCGAGGTGGGTTGGCTCGGTGCCCAAGCTGCAAGAAGCGGTAAAGAGCGCTCTCGATCAAGCCTCCGCGCCTTCCGATTCCGGTGAACCGACGGACTTGTGGTGGCTCCAGGAAGCCGGCGCGCGCTTCCTGGACATGCGCGAACTGCTGGAGACTTTTGTTCCCTGGCTGCTTCCGGAATTCAACTCCCTGCGCACCTATTTCGATGACATGGTGCTCCCCAAGGTCATCGGAAGCCTGACCATTCAGCAGTTGCCGGGCTACGCGCAGAGACTGTCGACCAGGCTCGAACAATCCCTGGTGCTCAATCCCGGCGATGACTCCAAGCACGAAAAGATTAAAGCGCTGCAGCACCGCGTGCGGCAGTGCGAGACGCGCGCTATCGCTCTGCGCGAAGAATTGCTTCTATTGGCCCTCGAAGCGGAAGCATTGGCCAAGCAAATGGATTTCCGCATGCTCTATGACAGCGGCCGAAATTTGCTTTCCGTGGGATTTGACGTCGAGAAACAGCAATTGCTGGCCAGTTGCTACGACCTGCTCGCTTCGGAGTCGCGGAGCGCGGTATTTATCGCCATCGCCAAAGGCGATATTCCGCAAACCAGTTGGTTCCGCCTGGGCAGAGGACACACGCAGTATTCAGGGCGGCGTGTGCTGCTGTCCTGGACGGGAACGATGTTTGAGTATCTGATGCCAACGTTGTGGATGAAGACTTATCCCGCCACCTTGTTGGAAAACAGCATGCGTGGCGCGGTGATGTCCCAGCGAAAATTCGTCGAGCCGCTGAGCATCCCTTGGGGAATCTCCGAGGGCGCCTGCAGCGCGAAAAATGATTCGGGTCATTACCACTACCACGCCTATGGCGTCCCACCTCTCGCGCTCAAGGTGGAACCGGAAGATCGCACGGTGATCACGCCCTACGCGGCGGTTCTGGCTCTCAGCGTGGATCCCGCGGGATCAGTGCGAAATCTCCGCAAGATGGAATCGCTGGGATGGCTCGGCGCGTATGGATTCTATGAATCGGCGGACTTCAAGGACATCGGCGCCGGCGTCACGCGGAAGCCGGAACTTGTCTATTGCTGGATGGCGCATCATCAGGGCATGACCCTGCTGGCGATCAGCAACCTGCTGTCCGAGTCGGTTTTTCAGCGGCTCTTTCACGAAGAAGTGATTGTGGCCGCCACCGAAAGACTTCTGCACGAACGCATTCCGTTGACGTTTGAAATTCAGAAAGAAAACCAACCGGCGGCGTGATGGCGGTTGGGAGGCGTAGAAACAAGGCGAAGTGAAAGTTTCGCGGGAGTTGGCGGTTTAGAGAAACGTCATCGCGTCCCGCTTTGGGATGCCATTTTCGATTCGGAACCACGCGGGCGCCTGCGCGATCCGCGCTTGATCGAAGTTAACGATTCTAAAGAGTTTAGCGTCGACCTGTGGCCCCACGCGTGCCGTATTTATTGCGCGGCGAAGACGATGTGGTGTCTGCGGATTCTTCGCAAACTCAATCATTTCGAAAGGGCGCACCTGGTGGACGTCGCTACACCTCTCATCCTCAATCTCCCCGATCTCCTCAATCGCGTGGGCGACGACCGCGAGCTTCTCAGTGAGCTTTTCTTCATCTTCAAGTCTGTATTTCCCACGCATCTGCAGGCGCTTGAGGCGGCGATTTCTCTGAAGGAGGCAAAGACAATTGCGTCCGAGAGCCACGCCTTGAAAGGCATGCTTCTTAATTTGTCCGCAGTGCGTTCGGCCGCCGCGGCGTCGAAACTGGAGGAGATGGGACGCGCCAACAGGCTGGACGGCCTGCACGAGGCTCTTGCCGCGTTTCAGTTCGAGCTCACCGCCCTCTTATCGCAGATTGAAGACAGCGCCGCCGAGCTCTCATCATGAAAATCCTCATCGCCGACGACGATGCACTTTCGCGGCGCCTGTTGGAGAAGACCCTGCAGCGAGCCGGGTACGAAGTAACTGCGGCGGAAAATGGTTTGATGGCCGCGCAGCATCTTTGTACCAGCGACGGTGCAAGACTGGCCTTGCTGGATTGGGAGATGCCGGAATTATCCGGGCCGGAAGTATGCCGCGAAGTGCGCAGAAAGAAAGATCAGGGGTACGTGTACATGATCCTTTTGACTTCCAAGGGATCCAAAACTGACGTCGTCGTGGGCTTGGGTTCCGGCGCCGATGACTATCTGATCAAGCCCTTCGACACCGAGGAGTTAAAGGCCAGGCTGCGGACCGGCCAGCGCATCCTGCACCTCGAAGGCCGGCTGGTGGAAGCCCGGGAGGACATGCGCTTCAAAGCCACGCACGATGCCCTGACTTCCTTGTTCAATCGTGGCGTGATCATGGATTTGTTAGGGCGGGAAGTTTCCAGGTCCCGGCGAGACCGTGTACCCACGGCGATTCTGCTCGGCGACGTGGACCATTTCAAGCGGATCAACGACACTCACGGCCATCCTATCGGCGATGAGGTTTTACAGGAGATCGCCAGGCGCCTGCTCTTATCCGTGCGTTCTTATGATTACGTCGGACGATACGGCGGAGAAGAGTTCCTGGTCATTCTGAACAATTGTCCTTCCGCTGCGGCCCCGGGACGCGCGGAAGAAATTCGCATGGCCGTATCCAGCGTTCCCGTGGCGACCAGCATCGGGCCGCTGTCGGTCACCATGAGTATGGGAGTGCACCAGACGGATAATTGGGGTGCGCGGTCCATGGAAGAATTGCTGCATGAAGTTGATTCAGCTCTTTATGAGGCCAAGGCTACCGGAAGGAACCGCGTGTGTTTCGCGAAACCCGCGTCCTCTTCAGGAAGACAACGCGCCGTGCCCGTGGAACCCGCCGAAACATTGTCCTGACCTGGGCTTCTATTCGCTTCCGCTTCCGCGCGTGGATATCTAGATGGCCTTCTTTGCTGGCGTCTGACCCATCATTTGCTGCATCGCCGCTGTCGATCCTGGCGCCCGCTTTTCGCGCCAAACTTCCAGGCGCTTGCAGGTGTCTTCGATATTTCCAAACATATGCGGGTTCTTGAAGGCTGTGCGCCACGTCGGCACCACCGAGCGCATGCGATCCCACACCACCCAGATTTCTCCGTTGCTCTCGAAGAAAAGTTCGTCATTGATCAGGCCGCGGTTCACAATCGACGCGACCATATCCCAATAGCTGATCACCATGCGGATGTATGTGTTTTCTTCACTGCTCTGCGGATATTTCCGCATCATGTCTTCGGGGGATTGCGGATGGAAATGCTCGACGAACCATGCCCGCGCCTGGCGCAGGCGCGGCTCGCGACGCATGTCATAAAGACGCAGCATCAAATTTACTTCGTCATAGCTGATCTGGCTCATCACTCTCTCCTCATCAACTTGTGGATTCGCCCGCCTTTACCGCTTGCGAGGCAGGAAGCGCACCCGCGAATTCAAACCGCTGGACCAGCGACACGGGTATACCCTGGCGCTGAAATTCAACATGGATGCGCCGGCGCAGCTCGCGCGAAACATCGTCCTGGTGATTGGGCACCGTGCGTATCTGCAACCGCACCGTGGTGGCGCTGCGGTCCAGGCTCTGCACGCCCAGGATGCGCGGGCCGTCCACCAGGGCCTGCGTCCACGCCGGATCGCTGCGCAAGTCCGCCGCGGCGATTTCCAGAGATCGCAAGGTTTTCTCCAGCGGGGCATCGGGCGCCAGCGCGATGTCCACGAAAGCCTGCGACCAGTCCCGGCTCAGATTGCTGACGGTGCGAATGTCACCGTTGGCAATGGTCACCAGCGCCCCGCGCGCATCGCGAACCACCGTTCGGCGCAGCGTGATGTGCTCCACGCGGCCGATGATGTCGGCCACCTGGATGGTGTCGCCCACGATGTATTGATCTTCAAGAATGATGTAGAAACCGGTGATGATGTCGCGGACGAGGTTCTGCGCGCCAAAACCGATGGCCAGGCTGGCCAGCCCGGCGAGCGTCGCGATGGGCGTAACGTTGATGCCGAATTCCGGCAAAGCCGTCAGGAGCGCGATGCCCCAGACGAGTTTGGTTCCCGCGCTGAATAACAAGCCGGCCAGCGTGCGCGTCTGCTGCTCGCGCAACTGCGCCGCTCGCGTTTGTGAGGCGGCGCGCCTGATCACCAGGTTGGTGACCACCCGCAGCAGCCGGTTCAGAATCAGCGCCACGGCGATGATGCCCAGGAGGTGCAAGCCGTTTCGAAGCGAGAATTCAGACCAGTGCGTCAGGGTATTGGGCATAAACTTTACAGGAGGCCGAGTATAACATTGGAACTGCGCGGCCAGTGGCCGCGGGCAACGCCGTGCGGGAGCAGGCGCGCCGTGCGAATGGAGGCCGGAATCATGATACGGGGCGAAGATCGTCGCGGATTTTTGAAAACTCTCGGTGGACTATCCGTAGCCATCGCTCCCATGATTTTGGCAGCGGGAGTGCTGCGCGCGCAACAGGCTCAGGATGCCAGCCCCGCGGGCAATCTCGGTTCAAAACCCGACGAAGACATCGCGCGTATTCCGGCGTCGGCGCGCAAAGCGGCCCTGGAAGAAAACGAAAAAGACATCAAGAAAAAAGTAGAACGGTTATTTCAGTTGGCCAGCGAACTGAAAAATGAAGCGGAGAAGACCAATTCGGTAAACGTGCTGTCCGTAGCCATGTTGAAAAAGGCCGACGAAATCGAAAGGTTGGCGAGAGACATTAAGTCCCGCGCCAAAGGTTGATGACCCACAGTGCTGGCTGAGCCAAGCCTCGCGTTCAAGAAGCCGCATAAGCCGCGGAAGCCGGAGAGGCCCAAGAAGAACGGCACGAAACGCCAGTCCGCCTCCTGATACAATCACTAAACGCACCCGTGGCGTAATTGGATAACGCAACGGCCTCCGAAGCCGAAGATTGCAGGTTCAAGTCCTGCCGGGTGCGCCATCACGCCGCTCCCATTCGATCACGCCGCTTCTGCTGGCACCACGCCAGCGCCCCATTCTTGCTGGAAGTGGAATTGGTGAACAACCCGACTGCAGGGAAGTGAATTCCTGGCGCGCCTGCCGGGCTAACCCGGCCGGGTATGGTTACGATTCGAAGCACATTGAAGATCTCGCATCCGTTCGCTTCCTTTGAGCGTAGAGTGCGCGGATGCAAATGTGGCCGCGTGTTCTAGGTGAGCTCAGCCCTTCGGCTGCGCGCCTGCTGATGAATGCGATCGTCTCAGCAAGCGTGCTTGTTTGGGGGATTTGGCTGACCTATCGGGGCATTGACAATAGTTCACCGGATGCATCACTCAGTCTGATTGTCGGTGCAACACTCATTGTGGCGAGTCTGATGTTCTTCCAGTTCGGACTGCGATTTTTTTTGAAGTACAGAAAATGAAGCACAGAAAATGACGATGTCGCGAAGTGCAAACTCCATCGATGTCCAAAATGGCCGAAACTGACTCGGTGACTCCCGAAATATTCAGGATTATCGGAGCCTCCTGAAAAAAACGCCTCCTGGACCTGCCGCGAAACTTCAAAATTTACATCAATTTGCCGCAGCGGCCCGTCGCTTCAAACAACGACAATACATTCGTTACGCTGAACAATTCTAAAATCTGCTTGCTCGCGTTCACCACTTCTAGCCTGCAGCCCCGTGTCCGCGCTGAAACGTGCAGCGTCACCACCGCGCCCAGCCCCGAACTATCCATCATCGGAACTTCCTTCAGGTCCAGCACGATGGGTACTTTTCTCACGCAGGCCTCGCGCATCGCCTCCTTCAACAACGGCACATTCTCGTAGGTCAGCCGCCCGAAGCACTCCAGCACCGTGCAATCCTCCGACTCTCGCCGTTGCACGCGAAATCCCCTCGCCGCACTCAGTGTGTCACTTCCCGCCATCCCGCCCCCTCGCTGCCTCTTTCTTCCTGCCGCGCAACGCCTTGTACCTCATTTCCGTTCTCTTGCCCAGAGACTTTCGCCCCTTTTCCGCGGCCTGCTCCCGGTAACGTGCCTCCCCGGCCAGGTGCTTTAGGCCGCTTTTAGTCGGCTATTCATGCAGCGCGTCATGATGCCAGTTCTTTTCGGGTGTCCCGCCATGTTTTAGCGACAGAACCTTGACTCGATCGCATCGGCACTCTAGACTTTTGGCCTAGGACGTTCCTTCCCGTGCATAGACCTGTGAACCGCCGCATGCGCATTTTCGCCCAGTTAATAATCGCCATGGGACTTCTCGGGCCCGCGGCATTCGCACAGAAACCTCCGGCTTCGGCGCCTCCGCCCTCCGCACCACCGCCTTCCAATAACTCACCGAATCCAAGTTCCCTCGGGTCGCAGCCCATGAACGCGAGAGAAGATCGCGTCATGTTTATCATGGGACGCGTAGCAACTGCGGACGGTACGGCGGTTCCCAACGACGTGATGGTGGAGCGCGTTTGCAACGCCAGAGTAGTTCAACAGGCGCACGCAACTTCCAATGGCGAATTCAGCATGCAGCTCGGATCGCGGGTTGATTCTTTTGTGGACGCCAGCGGCGATCAATCGAGGCAAGAGGAATTAACCGGCAGGAATGCGGACATGGGGATTCCCCGGCGCGAGCTGGCGAATTGTGAACTGCGAGCCTCGGTTTCCGGATTTACTTCCAACGTCGTCGACCTCGTCGACCTTTCCGGCTCCTTGAGCACCGTGGACGTGGGCGCGATTGTTGTGCAGAGACGCACAAAGGTCGAAGGCACCACCTTGAGCGCCTCCGCCTACAAGGCGCCCAAAAATGCCAGAAAGGCTTATGAGAAAGGCCTCGGCGCGGAGAAGGACGGCAAGCTTCCCGAAGCGGAAAAATATTTTAGTAGAGCGGTAGAGCTCTACCCCAAGTACGCGAGCGCCTGGTTTGAGCTCGGCACCGTTTTGCAGAAAGAAAAACAGAAGGATGCCGCTCGCTCCGCCTTTACCCAGGCTACCGTTGCCGATGCCAAGTTCTTGCCACCTTATCTGCCTCTCGCGTTCATGGCCTGCGAAGCGGAAAACTGGACCGAGGTCCTTCACTTAACGAATCACATCTTGAATCTCGATCCCTTGGATCACGTCACCGGTTACATACTGGACCTGGACCCTTTGAAGTACACCGAAGCCTATTTCTATAACTCCCTCGCGAATTACAGACTCAATAAGTTCGACGAAGCTGAAAAGAGTGGGTTGAAGGCGGAACAAGTAGACCTTCCCACTCGTTTTCCGCAACTGCATCTCATGCTGGCTGACATTTATGCCCGAAAAAACAACTATGCCACGGCCATCTCCGAGACCAGGATGTACCTGGAACTGGTTCCGCACGGGAAAAACACCGAGCAGATTCGCGAGCAGTTGGCAAAATTGGAGAGGCTTAACGGCCCAGCCGTCAGCGAGTGACGCACGCGAGCTAAAGTGAATCTTTGAAGCCCAATCGGGGAACCTTCGGGTTCCCCCACTTTTTTGATTGCGGCCTGCGGCAATTGTTTGAAGGCTTCAAGAGATTTTGTCGGCCTGCCAAATCACCGGCCAAATCTGTCGAAGTTTTTCGAATCTCCACGGCTCATTCAGCTTTTTCCCCGCTCCCTTGCACAGTCATGCACAATGCTTCGCATCGTTTCGCGCTTTTAATTTGTTGCGTCAGCCCGCAGTGCCCGGCAAAACGGACAAAGCGAGGGAGCCGGAAATTTGAGCGCAATCGAAAACGACAAGCTGAGCTTCTATCTCGACTACGGTCAATGGACCGTAATGCGCAAGGCCGTGCTCTCGCTTGCCGCTCTATCCATCATCTTCGATGGTTTTGATAATCAACTGATGGGATTTGCGGTGCCGGCCATCGCTCGAGACTGGAGTCTGCCTCGCGGCGCGTTCGCTCCTATTTTGGCGTTGGGCTTGTTGGGAATGGTCCTTGGTTCTGCCCTCGGCGGCTATTTCGGAGATCGCTTGGGACGGCGGCCGGCATTAATCGGGTGCATCACCGCTTTCGGACTTTCCACGTTGGCGATCGGCTTCGCTCACCATCTGCCCATGCTTGCCACGCTGCGCGTGTTTGCCGGAGCAGGTATCGGCGGCGCGCTGCCGAACGCCGGCACGCTGACTGCGGAATTCACGCCGCTTCGCCGCCGCGCCACCGCCGTGATTCTTACCATTGTGTGTCTCCCGCTTGGAGGCATGGTCGCGGGCGTCTTCGCGGCTCACATCCTGCCTTTCTATTCCTGGCGCTGGTTATTCCTCATCGGAGGAGCGGCGCCACTCGTACTCGCGAGCCTGTTTTTTTTCGCTCTTCCCGAATCGCCGCGCTTCCTCGCCAGGCAATCCGGCCGCGGGCCGGAATTGGCGCGCCTGTTGGCTCGCATGGGTTATCACGAATCTCCGCCTGCGCCCCGTGGCCCGGCGAGCAATGTTGGGCATGCAGAAAAGAAAACTCTGCGGCCGCTTTTCGAACCGGAGACGCTGCGCGACACCGCGTTTCTGTGGATGGCCTCGTTCAGTTGCCTGGCGTCGGTCTATCTGGTGTTCAGCTGGCTGCCGAGCTTGCTGGCATCGCGAGGTCTTGGTCTGGCGGTTGCAAGCAACGGTCTTGCCGCCTACAACTTCGGAGGCGTTCTAGGCGCGCTGTTTTGTGCCTGGCTGGTGCCGCGCATCGGTTCGCGAATACCCTTGCTGCTGTTCGCTCTGTTGGGCGCGGCGAGCGCGCTTTTTATCTCCTACCTGCGCCCGGGTATCAGTAATGCCGCGCTTATCGTCAGCCTGGGAACGCACGGTCTTTTCGTCAATGGCGTCCAGACTACGATTTATGCTCTTGCCGCGCATATTTACTCCGCTCCCGTGCGGGCCAGAGGCGTGGCATCCGCGCTCGCAGTGGGCCGCGTCGGTTCTATCTTGAGCGCGCTGGCCGGTTCGATATTAATCCAGGCGGGGAGCAAGGCATTTCTGGGAGCGCTGGCATTGATGATGACTTGCGTTTTTATCGGGCTCGCTCTCATCAGGAATCACGTTCCGCCAAATGACCGCGTGGTGGTGCCGTTTTCCAGCGAATAAGCGATTCGAAGCGACTTATTAATCTGACGAAAGGTCATTTCCAACTACCGCCAGGTACTGGCCAGCTTATTACGCGGCCAGGACAATTTACGCCAGCATGATCCAGACGCTAACGTTCCCGATAGATTTGGCGCGCGCCGTGTACTATCATCGCGAAAAGTGGGGGGTGTGCCATCACACATCTTGCGGTCATCTCCACGAGTGACGTCAAGCCCGCCGAAAAGTTTGGCCTTTGGCGGGAATCCCTCTGGCAACTTCTCGGTCGTCTCCGGTCAGAAACTTCCGGCGATGAATCTTTCGCGGGCCGGATCGAACACTGCGACGTTGGCGACCTGCGAATCTGCAGAATTGTAGCCCGCCGTCACCGGGTGGTTCGCAAACTCGAAAGCCGCCACGACAATCAGGATCTTCTGAAGGTCGCCGTACAACTCAAGGGCTCCAGCTATTTTGAGCAGAACAATCGCAGCCTGCTTCTTCCACCCGGTTCATGGAGCATCTACGACACCACCCGGCCCTACACGGTTTGCGCCATGGGCAACGTCGAACTGCTCACGCTCTTGATTCCTCGCGCGCGGGTTATGACCCACCGTTTGAATTTGAACGATGTGATCGTCAGAAAATTCTCGGGCCACGCTGGCGTGGGAAAACTGGCCTATCAGTTCATGACCACGGCATTCGCGGAAATCGCCAACGTCAATCCCGAGCATGAATGGGAGATTGTCGGCGCGATTTCGCAGCTCATCCGGCTCGCAATGCTGGAAGTGGCGGAAGTGCAGACGGATTTGTCGGTGCGGGAGAAATGGAAAGAACGCATCAGAACATATATTGACGAACACATGCGCGATCCGGCTTTGTCGCTCGACCAGATCGCCTGCGTCATGAACTGCTCCAAACGCTACGTGCACAAGATTTTTGAGAGCGAAGGAATGAGTATTTCGGAATATATCTGGCGGATGCGCCTGCATCGCTGCCGCGAAGAACTTCGTGATCCGGTATTCGCGAATAAATCGATAACCGAGATCGCTTATTCCTGGGGCTTCAGTAATTCTGCGCACTTCAGCAGGGCCTTCAAGGAAATTTTCCACGTGTGCCCGCGCGCCTACCGGGCCATGGACCATACCGATGAGGACCTGACGTGGATGGAACTTGGTCCGCGGTCACCAGCCGCGGTGGCCCCGGCGGCAAAAATGCCATCGATGAACACGCTGATGCGGCAGCTCAAGGCTGTTAGCCCGCGCGGCTGACTCGCGACGCCCGGGCTCTTTGCGGTTCACTCTCAGACAAATTCGTCGTTCACCTTCAACAAAGAAGCCTGCGCACCCCGGCGCTAACCTCCGTCCCTGCGGACAGCTCGCCTACAATGCCCATCGTTATGAGTGCGGATTCAAAGCTTCGCGGTCGCAACGTCAGCGGCAAATTCTCGGAGCGTCTCATGACTGAAGTTCCACTGCTGATCGGAAGCCGCGAACGCCCTGCTTCGGATGGAAATACATTTGACCGCCGCAATCCCATAACAGGCGAAGTGGTGAGCCGCGCGGCAGCCGCGACCGTCGAGGATGCCAGAGCGGCTGTGGAGGCCGCCAGCGCCGCTTTTCCCGCGTGGTCGCTTCTCGGTCCCACGGAGCGCCGCATGAAATTGCTGCGCGCTGCCGACCTCCTCGAAGGGCGCGCCTCGGAATTTTCCTCGTTGATGGTCGCTGAACTGGGCGCAACTACCGGCTGGGGTTTGTTCAATGTTCATTTTGCGGCGCAGATGTTGCGTGAAGCCGCTGCGGTCACCACACAGATCAAGGGCGAAGTCATTCCGTCGGATGTGCCAGGAAATCTGGCCATGGCGATACGCCAACCCGTCGGGGTCGTCCTCGGAATCGCTCCCTGGAACGCGCCGGTTATTCTTGCCGTGCGGGCGATGGCTGTCCCGCTGGCCTGCGGAAACACGGTGATTTTCAAAGGCTCGGAGATGTGCCCGGCAACACACCACTTGATCGTCGCGGTGATGCGCGAAGCGGGATTGCGTGATGGAGTTGTGAACTTCCTGACCCACGCTCCGCCAGATGCCGCGGCCATTGTCGAAGCGCTGGTCAAGCACCCTGCGGTTGCGCGCATCAATTTCACCGGCTCCACGCGCGTGGGCAAAATCATCGCGCAACTCGCCGCTCAAAACCTCAAGCCGGTCGTCCTGGAGTTAGGCGGCAAAGCTCCCATGCTCATTCTGGATGACGCCGATCTGGATGAAGCAGTCAACGCCGCCGCTTTCGGAGCCTTTGCGAATCAGGGTCAGGTGTGCATGTCGACCGAGCGAATCCTCGTCTCGGAAAAAGTTGCCAACGCCTTCGTCGAGAAATTTGTTTCGAAGGTTCGCTCACTCTCGTGCGGCGACCCTCGCAAAGGCGAAGCCGTGCTCGGGTCGGTCGTCGATCTTTCCACCGTCGAACGCTTGCGACGATTGACCGAGGACGCAACCTCTCGCGGAGCTCAACTCCTGCTGGGCGGCGAGAGCAACGGAACGCTCGTGTCCCCCACGGTGATCGACTTTGTGAGTCCCGAAATGGCCATTTTTCGCGAGGAGTCTTTTGCTCCGTCCGTGTCGATTACCAGGGTCAAGAACGACGAAGAGGCGATCCGCCTGGCAAATCAGACCGAGTACGGTCTCTCCGCCGCGGTGTTCAGCCGCGACATTCCGCGGGCATTAAGCGTCGCTCGCCAGATTCGCTCAGGCATTTGCCATATCAACAGTTCCACGGTGCACGACGAGGCGCAGATGCCTTTCGGCGGCGTAAAGGGCAGTGGATATGGCCGCTTCGGCGGGGAGGCCGCCATCCGCGAGTTCACCGAACTGCGGTGGATCACCATTCAGACGGGCTCGCGGCAGTACCCGTTCTAGGTCTGGCGGTGAATTGTAATTTCGAGATTGGTCAGGTTGTTGGGCAACGATTTCAATTTTGGCTGGTG
The DNA here is from genome assembly GCA_036496505.1 of Candidatus Acidiferrum sp. Lineage (GTDB taxonomy): Bacteria > Acidobacteriota > Terriglobia > Acidiferrales > UBA7541 > Acidiferrum. Next base: position 131,413 of record DASXLA010000030.1, read on the forward strand.
CTTGTATCGAGAAAGGGTGATCCGTTATGCGCCGCATTACACCTTGGATAATTCTGATTCTGGCTGTCCTGATTGGAACTGCGCCTCACGCGCTCGCACAAGTCACCGCGCAGGCCCAATTGAATGGCATCGTTCGAGACCCCAGCGGCAGCTCCATCGGCAAAGCGACGTTAACTCTCCGCGATTTGGGCACCAATCGCGTGTACACCACGCAATCGAACGATGATGGCTATTACGTGTTCGCAAACTTGCCGCCCGTCAAGTACGAACTGACCGTCGAGTTTGCCGGATTTGCAAAATACACGCGGACAGAAATTTCTCTCTCCGTGGCTCAGATCGCGACCCTGGACGTCACGATGAAACTTGCCGAAGCGGGAGAAAAAGTCGTCGTCGACACCACTGCGCCCGTCATCGAGCCCACCCGCACCGAGGTCAGCCAGGTGGTCAACGCGCAACAGATACAGTCTCTTCCCATCAGCGGGCGTCTCTTCACCGATTTTGCGCTGCTCACTCCCGGCGTTACCACTGGCCGCATCAGCTTGCAGTCCACCTTTACCGACCCTTCCACCACGCGCATTTCTTTCGGCGGGCAGCGCGATCTCAGCAACGGTGTAACCGTCGACGGCGCCGACAACATCAACACCGCGACAGGTTCGCAGCGGGCCACTCCTTCTCAGGAGGCTGTGAGTGAATTCCGCGTGGTGAACAACAGTTTTGGCGCGGACTACGGGCGGGCCCTCGGCGGCATCGTGAATATCGTGACGAAGTCCGGAACCAACGAACTGCATGGTTCTGTCTATGACTATCTTCAGAACGATGTAACCAACGCCCGCTCCCTGCTCACCCAGCCGGGCTTCAATACTCTTCGCCAGAATCAGTTTGGCGCTACTCTCGGCGGGCCCATCCGGAAAGACAAGACCTTCTTCTTTGCAAATTACGAAGGACAGCGCCGTGCGCAATCTCCGACCTATCCGGCGCTGCTGGTGGATAATCTGGACGCGATCAACGCGATGAAGCAGAGTCTGGGGCTCGCCCCCGAGAATCTCAATATCCTGAAGACCGCCAATATCGACAACGGCTTCATCAAAATCGAACATCAGTTCAACGCCAAGAACCGTCTTGCGGTCCGTTATTTAATTCAGGACGCCACCGATACCAACCTGCTCGTCGGCGAAACTTTGGATGGCGGCGGCATCGGCGCTCCCAGCAGCGGCCGTGATGGACTGCTCCGCGATCAATCCCTGGTGGGAACTCTGAACACCGAGTTGAGCGATACCCTGGTGAATACCGCGTTGCTGCAATGGGCCCGCCGCAATTATGGTTTTCCTGGTGTCACCGGGCAGCCCACCCTCGACGTCCCCAACCTGCTTCTTTTTGGCCATAATTTCGGGGCCTTCGATCGATACAACGAAACCCGCGTGCAATTTTCCGACGCCGTCTCCTGGGTGAAGGGAAAGCATTTTGCGAAATTCGGTTTCGACAGCAATTACATTCGGAACTTTGTGATCTGGCCGGGCTTTACTCCGTCCCGTGATATTTTTCCAAGCCTCGGTGACCTGCTCGCTTCCGGCGAACCCGATTGGGGAAGCACTCCTTGCCCGCCTCCTCTCACCGGCCTCGTCGCTCCGTGCATCGCGGCATTTTTCTGGGGCGCCCCGATCGGACCGGGGCCCTTCGATCCCTCGCAGCCTTCGCCTCCGGTGCCGACCACCTGGCAAAATGCCTATCTGCCCTCGGAGGCCAAGAATTTCTTTGTTCATCTCAACCATAGCTACTTCGGCTTCTTTGCCCAGGACCAGTGGCGCCTCACTCCGAAGCTCACTTTGAATTATGGAATGCGCTATGACTTTGAAACCGGACTTGGTTTCTTCATCAATCCGGACTATCGCGGGTTCCAGCCGCGCATCGGCTTGGCATTTGCGCCGGACTCCAAAACGGTCATTCGCGCCGGCTACGGAATCTTCGTCGACAAATACAGCCTCACATTCTTTTTCGTGCCTGCTCCTCAGCGACAGCCGGCCATCACCGGCTTGCCTCAGGCCAACAACCAGACCACCGGAACGTACATCCTGAGCAGCCTTTTCCTCCCTACACCGTGTGTGTTAGCCGGCTGCCCCACGCCGCCTCCAGGTGCTCCCTTGCCTCCTGGCACCGTGCCACCGCCGCTGCTGACCACGGCGTTTGAAAATTTGATCGACTTTGGGTCTTTCCCCGACAACGCTCTTTTTTCTCAAGGCGGCACCTCCGTCGATCGCAATTTGCGCGCGCCCTATTCCGAACAGGCCAGTCTCGAGATTGATCGCCAGATTGGAAAAGGCCTGGCCGTCAGCGCCGGCTATCTCTTCGTTGCCGGGCACAAACTTGTTCGGCCCATCGATCTGAACGTTGGTCCGCCTGTTGGCGTAGAGACCGGAACGAATAAAGATATCTATGCCTACGCCATCAACGATCCAAACATCCCCGCGCCTCCGGGCGGATCCAACGGCACAAATGGAATTTTTTATTACACCGACTCGAGCGGCAACTCCGTCTATCACGGCCTGACCCTGCAGGCCAACGAGAGGGCGGGGCACTACCTGAGCTTCAACGCCAACTATACATTCTCGAAAACGCTCGATGACGGAACCTTCGTGACCTTTGTGAGCACGCCACAATCGAACGCGCAAAGAAGTCTGGAACGCGCCTTATCCAATCAGAATGCCACGCACCGTTTCGTTGCCAACGTCGTGGCCACCGCTCCAGAGCATTCCTTTGCCCGCTATTTCGAGCTGAGCAGCATCGTGACGATTCAGTCGCCTCGAGCCTTCACCATGTTCGCAGGCTTCGACGCCAATAATGACGGCAACCCGGTGACGGATCGCGTCGGGGAGTCCTCGCGAAATGCCTACCTGGGCGATTCGCTTCGCACCGTAGATGTGCGTTTGTCGCGCACGCTGCACTTTGGGGAAAAATACCGGCTGCAACTGGCGGTGGACAGCTTCAACCTGTTTAATCGCGCGAACGTGGACGAAGTATTTTCCGTGTATGGCGCGCCGGATTTCATCGCCGGTGTTCCCAAACACTACAAGGACGGAGTTCCGACGCCGGCAAATCCATCGTTCGGTTCTCCCAGAACGGTATTCAACCCCCGGCAGTTTCAATTTTCTGCGAAGCTTCTGTTCTGACGCCTGGGTGGCTTAGGCGTTAAAAGCGCTCTTTCACAAGGTGGCGGGCGCAAGGTGGCGGGCACAAGCTCGCGGGGCTGGCGAACGCTGCATCTCCGCAAATCCGCTCCTATTTTTTTATGGAGCCGGGATTGCCGGGCAGCGACGCGAAATGGTCGTGCGCAAAGTGTTTCGCCTCGGGGTTGCGCGGACTCCAGTCTGCCGGCGGAAATGAGACGTGCCAGAATTTCGGGCTGGCCCGCTGAAATTCGAGACCAATCTCCGCGATGCCGTCCGGGCCGCTATTGACGTCTATCACCGTGCAGTCGATCTCGTCTTCCGTGGCCACATTCTGCACCGTTACTACCTGACCGCTCTGGACGGCTTCCTTCAGCATGATCAATGCACCATGGGCGTTCACCACGAGAGTCGAGGTGTGCTCGGCGAACGCAACCCCGTTGGGGAGCTTTCCGGTAACACGGATCGGGACGGAAACGAGGAGGCGCTGGCTCCGCCTCAGATTCGCAATGGAGATGAGGCGCGTGTTGGATGTGCTCACGACAATTCTCCCCTGGACGTTTGCTTGCATGAAGGGAACCGTTGGCGAATGCAAGAAAGAGGCCTGCACAACGCCTCAGCCATCGGAACGCCGCGGTGCCGGCATGGCCTCTGACATTGCTGCGGGACTCTTCTGCCCCGATTCATCCTCAGCATTATTAAGCGAATACGAGGAAGCGCGATTGCCTCGACCTGGCCGCCTTGCGGGAGAATTTCCGTTGAGCGCGGGCTGTTGAGGAAGCCGGGCTGTTGCTGTCCGGATTTGGCCGTGTTCAGAAACAAGCAGGCCGTTCCATTTAGAAACGTAAGAAAGCTCGGCGGAGAGGCCGAACAGCTGGGGGCGGTCTCGAGAAGGTGACGGCGGGTGGGCCGGGCTTGTGCGGACATTCGAGGGTGCTGCGCGATAGGTGTTTTGTATTCTCTCACGGTACCAGTACCTTTGCTGTTTTCAATTACAGAGGCCTTTTTTTGCAATGTAGATAGAAGATGTTGAAAACAAAGAGCGGGAGTGCGCAAAAGCCCGCCTGCGGCGGGTAAAAGAGCAAAGAGAGCGAAAGAGCGCTCGAAGCTGGCGGTTTGCGGCTGTAGGTTCGACGCGGTGCTTCGAGACTGTAGACGGCGTGAGTCCAGGGCAGCTGAGGCGGTTTTGAATGGATGATTCTACTGCCCCGTTTTTTGCAATGTAGATAGAAGATGTTGAAAACAAAGAGCGCGAGTGTGGAAAAGAGAGCAAAGAGAGCAAAAGAGAGCGAAAGAGGAGAACACTCGAGGTTCGAGATTTGACGTTCGAGGACATTGAATTCAAGTTGGCGAACCATGCAGTGCCATTTCTTTCGCAATATAGCATTCAACTAAATGGGGAGCTTTCTACCCATCTCCTGTCTCGGAAGCTTCGAGAGGCCTAGAAAAGGACGACTCTCCACAGGGTCGAAAGGCCAAACCCAGGCGCGACTCGCAAATTTCGAGGCTCTTGGTCAGCTAAGAAAGCAAACCAACAAGGAAAAGCCAGATTTGTGGGACGCAGGGAATGTCGTACGAGCGGCGAGACAAGCTATTACCGAACGATATCATATCATAATTCTAACCTTTGTCAATGGCTTTTTCGAGGAGTGGCGGGCCGTCTCTAACGGGTCCGGGTTTAGGCTCCCTGGCAGATTTCGCTTTATTTACCTTGTCCGCAATCAATACAAGAGGCTTAGCCGGTCTCATGGCATACTCAATCTGATTGCCTGTGGCAGGGGTGTGCTTTGAGGAAGCTGGGCAAGTACGAGGTCTTGGGAGAGCTCGGTCACGGCGCCATGGGCGTGGTGTATCGCGCTCGCGATCCCATGATCAATCGCCTTGTGGCGCTCAAGACGATTACAACCGGTGTAGCCGACGACCCTGCTTTGCTCCAGCGTTTCTACCGTGAGGCGCAGTCAGCGGGCGGCCTGCAACACCCCAACATCGTGACTATCTACGACATGGGCGACGCCGGCGAAGTGCCGTTCATCGCCATGGAATTGGTGGAAGGCGAAAACATCGAGCAGATCATCGCTCGCCGCGCCCCCTTGCCGATTTCCCTGAAGCTGGCGTATGCCATGCAGGCGTGCCGCGCATTCGACTACGCGCACAAGCGTGGGATCGTGCATCGGGATATCAAGCCGGGCAACATCATGGTGAGCCAGGACGGGATCGTAAAGGTTGTGGACTTCGGCATTGCGCGGGTCCTGGAAGCCTCCCGGACGCAGACCGGGATGCTGATTGGCACATTCGCTTATATGTCTCCGGAGCAGTACCACGGGGAACACGCCGATGAACGCTCGGACATCTGGTCCTTCGGCGTATCGCTTTATGAATTGCTCGCTTATAAACGGCCGTTTACGGGCGAAACTCCCGCCAGCCTGATGAACAGTATCTGCCAGAAAGAACCAGCGCCGTTGCGCAGCTTGTTGCCCGAATGTCCCGAAGACCTGGAGATTGTTCTGTCCAAGGTTTTGCGGAAGTCTCCAGCGGATCGCTGCCAATCGATGGAAGACCTGCTGATAGAGCTGGATCCCATCAGCAAACGGCTGCAGTCGCAATCGGTGGCGGAGATGGTGACGGAGGGCCAGCGGCTGGCGGAGCAAAGCGAATTTGGAGAGGCGCGAGATTTGTTGCGGCAAGCGCGGCAACTGGAATCCGGCAACCACCAGGCGCGGGCATTACTGGAGAGAGTAAACGCGGAACTGAGACGCATTTCGGTGCGGCCCAAGGTGCAACAATTCGTGGACCAGGGCCGCAATTTCCTGGAGGAAGGAAAAATCCAGGACGCGAAGAATGCGGCGGAAAATGCGCTGCAGCTGGATTCCACTTTTGACCCCGCGCAGGAACTGCAGCGGGTCATTCGCCAGCAGCTGGACCGCGCGAAGTTGATCGCCGACTGGTTACAGAGCGCGAAAGAGAAATTGGCGGAAGGCTTGCCGGATGAAGCCGGGCTGCTGGTCGGCAAGGTGATGCAAGTCGAACCCTCCAACGAACAGGCGCTACGTATCCAGCAACAAGTGGCGCAGGAAAAGGCCGAGCGGCAAAAGCGGCTGCGCCTGCTGGAGCAGTTGCAACAGGCTCGCGCGCTGTGGACGGATCAAAGATTTCCGGAGTCCATCAAGGTTTTGACCGACCTGTCCCTGGAGTTCCCGCGCGAAGAGGAAGTCTCCAGGCTGCTGGAAACCGTTCGCGAGGACCATGCGGAGCAGCAGAAGCAGGCGGCTCTGCTGGACGCCAGGAATTTACTGGCGGCCGGACGTTACGACGAGTGCATTTCGCGTTTAACCAATCTTCAAGAACAGTATCCGCAGGAACCGGAAGCGCCGAGGATTCTTGAAGAGGTTCGCAGAGAACAGCTGAATCAGCGCAAGTTGCAGGCGCTTGCGGAGGCCAAGGGGCGGCTCGCGAACGGCCAGCACGAACAATGCATTGCGCTGCTTGCCGCGTTGCAAAAGGATTTTCCGCAGGATGCCGAAATTACCCGGCTGCTGCAGGCGGCGCGCGACGACCAGGAAGAACAGAAAAGGCGGCAAGGCCTGGCGGAGGCCAGAAAACTGCTGGCGGCGCGGCACTACGAGGAAAGCTCCGCGCTGCTGGAGAACCTGCAAAAACAATTCCCGGCCAATGATGAAATCGCGAGATTGCAGGATGCCATTCGCGACGAGCTTGCCGAACAGCGCAAGAAACAGCGGCTGACCGAAGCGCGTAAATTGTTGAGTGCGAAGAGTTATGAAGAATTATTCACCGCACTTGCCGCGATGGAAACGGAATTTCCCGATGAAGGCGAAATCCGCAAGCTGCGGGATCTGGCAAAGGAAGAACAGGCGGACCAGCGCAAGCGTGAAGGGATGGCGCGCGCCCGCAACCTGCTGGCGTCCGGACGCCATGATGAGTCCATCACCGTTTTGAGTGAATTGCAGGCGGCGTTTCCGCGCGAAAGCGCGATCACCAAGCTGCTGGAAACGGCTCGCGCGGACCGGGCGGAGCAGCAGAAGCAGCAGCAGCTTGCGGAGGCGCGAGCTCGCCTGGCCGCGCAATCTTACTCAGAAGCGCTCGTTTTGCTGGACGGATTGCTTCGCACCCATCCGAAGGATGCGACCGCGCTGAAACTTCGCGCGCTGGTGGAGCGCGAGGAGGAAAAGCACGCCAGGGCGGAACGCGTGCAGCGTGAACTGGATTCCTTAAAGAAACTGATGAGCGAGAAGAAGTATTCCGAGGTTTCCTCGCGCACCAAGGAGCTGCTGACGGAATTTCCGGGGGAGACGGCGTTTGCCAAGCTCGCAGAATTCGCGAATGCGCAGCAAGCACAGATCGAGAAGGAGCGCTTCCTGGGCGAGACGCTGCTCAAGATCCAGGCCATGTTCGATGCCGGCCGTTTTGAAGAAACCATGGGCGCCGCGCAAGAGGCCCTCAAGATTTTTCCCAGGCATCAGCAACTGCTGCACCTTTCTCAACAGGCGGAGGTCCAGCAACGCAAGCAGGAGATTCGACAGCAGATCGAACATCGCGTCCGTGAAATCCGGGTGAAGATAAACCGTGAAAAATTCAGCGAAGCCATCGATCTGGCAAAGCAAACGCTGGTGACGTTCGGCCCGGACACCGGGCTGAGCCAACTGCTGAATTCCGCGCAGGTCGAATTTGAAGCCCGCGAAAAGAAAAGAAAACAAGAGCAGACCTTTGCGACCATCCGCACGTTGATTGAATCCGGCGACTTCGACCAGGCCAACAAGACCATCGACAAGGCGCTGGAAACGCAGGCAGTCGAAACTTTCGACCCGCGGCTGCAGCGCTTAGTGCAACAGGTTAAGGATGCGCAGTCCGCTGCCGCGCAGGAAACGATTTCTCAGCCGACATCGGCCACGCCGGCAATGTCGCGGGAATACGCTTTCCTGCAGGGCCCGCCAACGACTCCGGAACCGACAGTCAACGCTGCTCCGCAGGATTCCGCAGTGGAGCAGATTTCAGCGCCTCCGGCTTCTTCACCTTTACCGTCTGCTCCTGCGACCGAGCCCGTTGAGCTGACGCCCGATGTCACGCCTGCGCCTTTCGTGCCGGAAGAAATGCCACCCGCACAGCCTCCTTCTACGCCTGTGCCTACGCCAGTTGCCGCTCCGCCGAAAACTGTCGACGCGATGCCACCGGTTGCGCCTGTCGCTGCGCCTCGAACGGCGCCCGCCCCCGAGCCAAAATCACAAGCTGCGCCGGCACGAATTGCGCCTCCCGAAAAACGACCGCCAGCTCCCGCTCCAAGTCCTGTTTCGCGCAGGCCAGCGATGTTGGTCGCTCTCGGATTTATCGTCGTCCTGGCGGTCTCCGCGGGCATCTATTTCACGCGTTCGAAGCCTGTTCAGCAGGTCACGCCCGCGCCCAAGACAACGACCGAACCGGCCGCGCCAGTCGTCGATCCACTTGAGGTGCAGCAACGAAGCGCGCTGAATGCGGCGGAAAAGATGATCGCGGCGAACGATCTGGATGGCGCGCACAAGGCCCTGGTGAATGCACTGGCGGTGAACGGTCCTCTCGCTTCTGACATCCAGAAGAAACTGGCGTCCGTTGAAGAGTCGATGAACAACGCGCATCTTCGCCAGCTACGGCAAACCGAAGAGGTGCTGTGGCAACAGGCCATAACACGCCTGGACGAGAAACGATATTTCGAAGCGCAGAAGGGCCTGCGCCAGATACTGAATTTGCCTTCGGGAGGAGTGCGCCGGGACGACGCGCAGCGATATCTGGATAAGGTGATTCCGCAGCGGGAGCTGCAAAATAAACTTGCCATCCAGGCGCAACAGAACGTGGGGAAGGAGAATTATCAAGCGGCTCGGCAGGAAGCCGATCAGCTCAAACAGAACGGCGGTGATCCGGCTGCGTTGCTCGCAGAGATTAATCAGGCGGAGCAAGCTCGGCTGACGCAACTGGAAAGCCAGGTGAATCAGTTGCGGCAGCGGGAAGACGACGCCTCGGTGCAGCAACTGAAAACACTACAAAGTAAATTTCAGGCACTGGCCAACGATGGCGGTCCGCAGTCGACCCAGGCTGCGAATGATGCCAACGAAATACCTCAAGCCATAATCGACATGCAGGCTCGCGCGCAGAAAAAGAGCGCCGATGCGGCGTTCCAGCAACTGGTGCAGAGGTACAAGCAGGTTGCGAGCGCCAGTGACAAGAACGGTCTGGCGGCGCTACGTACCGACTTTCAATCGATCAGCAAAGGCGGCAAAGCGCACGCCGATGAGGCACAAAGATATTTGAATGAGATAGACGCCAAGGTCGCGGCGCTCAACACCCCTCCGGCCGCGCCTTCAGTGGTGAAACCGGAGCCAGCGGTCATCAGCACTCCGGTGGTGCCTGACGCGACTGCCGCGGTGCAAGCCGTCATACAACGCTATGCCCAGGCTTTCGAACATCGCGATGCCAACGCGCTGCGGCAAATCTGGCCCGGAATGGGCGATAAATACGCGGGATATAAGTCCGCATTCGAAGGGGCCCGTTCGATCCGCATGCGCGTGAACGTTCAAGGCATCGATCTGGGTGCCGACGGCGCTACCGCCGTGGCAAGAGCATCCGTTTCGCAGGACTACACGCCCAAGGGTGAGAAAACCAAGAGCGTGACCAGTCCGGCGGTTTTTCACCTCGCAAAATCGAATGGAAACTGGATCATTTCAGACGTCCAGTAACGCTGTCCAAACGCTTACCCGGTAACCACTTATCCCGTCTTGACAATCCATGTTTGGCGTATAAACTCGCGACAGCCTAAATCATCGTTGCGCTCGGCTCTTTTGGCCTCGAAGGCCCGTTTCGACAGGCATAAATCGAAGGAGTCCCCATGGTAAAGCGTCTGCTCATCGGGTTGGTTCTCTGTATTTTGTTCACTTGCTCGCGTATCCAGGCGCAAGGCGTGTGTCCCTTGAACGGAAACGCAAGTTCCAAGTTAGTTTGCGTGGTACCGCAGGTATACGGTCCGTTTGGCTTGGGCAGCGGGGCAACTGCTCCGCTGCTCGCCAACAGCCACCAGGCCCATTTTGAAGGCGATTTCTTGTCGAGTTTTGGCCCCATTAACGAAGCCGTGGGCATTCAGATTTCGCAATTGCCGATTGCCTCTCCCTCTTCGGGCATCACCTTTACTTATGACCCGTCGCTGAAAACTTTTGCGCCATCGACGGAAGAAAGTCTCGGACCCATTCTTGGTGAGCGCGCCAGCACCATCGGTCGCAACAAGCTGTATGTGGCCTTCAGCTTTCAATATTTTAATTTCAATTCCATCGACGGGCAGAACACCAGCAAACTGCCATCGATCGTTCAGCACGAAGCGTTCCCACCGCCGTTTCCGAGTCCGTTCATCGTTGCTTGTCCAAACCAGAGTGGACTCACGGGGTCTCTCGCGGGCAATCCTTGTTTCGTCCGCGATTACATTGATACCACCAACAATATCGACCTGACCGTGCATCAATACACCATCTATGCCACCTACGGTCTTACGCGTCACCTCGACGTCTCGGTGGAGATCCCCATTCTCTCCGTAAACATGAGCACCACTTCGGACGCCACCATCGTGTCGAATTCCCATACGGTTCCTTCGGCGCAGTTCCCCAATGGCGTGTTTCACCAGTTCGATCCCACGCTGGTTCCCAGTTGCGGCTCGCAGCAGCCTTGCCTTCAGGGCTCGTTTGCAAACAGCGGGTCTGCTCAGGGAATCGGCGACGTAAGCTTGCGTGGAAAATACGAGGTCTATCAGGGCGAACGCTTCGGGTTCGCGGCAGGCGTGGACGTGCGCCTGCCCACCGGGGACGCTGAGAATTTCCTCGGCTCCGGCGCGACGGGAGTGAAGCCGTTCGGAGTTTTTTCTTACAGCGCCCGGGTTTCCCCGCACGCGGAGATCGGTTATGAATGGAATGGCGATTCCATCCTCGCCGGCGATTTTGTTGGCCCCACGGCTTCCAACAACAAACGGGCTCTGCCCAACCGATTCGTTTACACCGTGGGAGCAGACGTTTCTATCGTCAAACGTCTTACCGGAGCGTTCGATCTCTACGGGCAACGCCTGTTTGGCGTGCCGCAAATTGTCGCCAGCTCTTACACCGATCTCGGAACATGCAGCGACATCGCCTGCACCACACTGACTCCCGGCACCTCTCATCCGACTCTGACCGTTAATCCGGACACCGACTACAACATCCTGAATGCATCACTGGGTCTGAAATACAAACTGGTGCATAACCTGGTGGTCACCGGCAACGTTCTGCTGAAATTAAACGACAGCGGCCTGCGCGCCACGGCCATCCCGCTGGTTGGGGTTTCGTATAGCTTCTAACGGTCGTCCCGTTCCTCGGAACGACGATCTGCTTACACGAACGCCGCGAATATTCTAGCCAGCGGAAATCGCGCCGCGGGACGTTAAACATTTCGCCCGGATCGCCATGCGTATCACTTGCTCATATCTTGGAGTGCAGCGGTCGTGGGGAACTCCTGAGTCGGAGGTGCTCTTTGGGCGTGCCGAGGAAGATTCCCCCATCATCCTGGATCTTTCACCTGACCAGAGAGTTTCGCGGTTGCACGGGCGAATCTGGGAGGAGCAAGGCGTTTACTGGATTGAAGACCTCAGCAGTTCGCGCGGCACGCAGGTAAATGGCGTAGATATTAAGGGTAACGGCAAGAAGCAACTGCAACCCGGCGATTCGATTGTCGCCGGACAGACGACGCTCAAAGTGGATTTCACCGAGTCCCCAGGCATAGCACACACCACCAACTATCTCGAACGCGGAACCTGTCTGCTCCGCGAGAAGCACCACACGCAATCCGGCGTGGCCATCGCCAAGGACATCGACGGCACCGCCGTTGAAACTGTGGCGCCCGCGTCTCCGGAAGACAGCTCCACTCGCCGCTTCAAGATGGTGTGGGAGCTGCCTTTCCTGCTGGCTACCAAGACCAGCCTCGAAACGCTCCTGCCCGTGATTGTCGATAGGCTGGCGGAGGTAATTCCTGCCGCGGAAAGCTGGGCCCTGGTGCTGCGCGAGCCAAAGACGGACATTCTCTTGTTGAAAGCCTACCGTTCCGTGGAGCGCACCTATCTGAGCGAAACGCTGCTGCGTCGCGCCATCACCGATCGCAAGGCATTCATCTGGAAAAAGGAAGGCGGGCCGGAAGCTGCGGGGAATCCGGCTCCGTCTGGGATGGAGACGGGCATGTACGCTCCGCTGTTGTGGCAGGGTGAGGCGCTCGGCGCGATTTATGCCGGAGCCCGTAATGCCGGCGGAATTTTCAGCGATGAGGACGTGCGCCTACTCGTGCTGGTGGGGCAGTCCGCAGCCATGGCGGTCGCGACCCATGGCCTACACGAAAAACTTCGCGTTGAACACGCCACCAGATCGAACCTGCTTCGCCAGTTCTCTCCGAGGCGTGCGGAACAACTATTGTCCCGGCGCGGCCGCCTGCGCTCGGTTGGTCGGCGAAGTAATTTAGCCCTTCTCAAAGCGCGCTTTTGCGATTTCGGTATATCAGCTCAGGAGATGGAGCCCGATGACGCGGTCGCGATGCTTGGCAGATATTATGGAACGTTGGCGCCACTCATTTTCGCCCGCCACGGCGCGGTCTATAAATTCCTAGGGGATGCGGTTCTTGGAGTTTTCGGAGCGCCCACTTCGGACGGCAAACATCAGGAAAATGCCTTGCGAGCCGCACTGGAGATGCGAGACGCAGTAGCCCACTTGAATGCCGAACTTCGTTCCCGGGGGAAGCCCTTCTTTGAGTGTGCGATTGGTATTCATTGTGGCGACGCCGTGCACGGCTTTACCGGGCAGACGGAGCGCGTGGAGTTCACGGTAATCGGAGAGGTCATGAATCTGGCTGAATGCTACTCAGCCGCGGCCTCGCCGTCGGAAATTCTGATCAGCCCGGAAATGTATGAATACGTCAAGCGCGTGGCGGAAGCGGAGCCGGCCACGGTGCCAACCAAGGACGGAAATTCGCTGCTGGGTTACCGGGTGAAGTCCATCGTTTGACCGCGGCGTAACTTCGACTCTGGCCGCTGCGCAGCTCACAATTCAGGGGCGAGGCGGCTTCGAAGCAAGAATTTCGGCTTTGGCAATCTCCGGTTTCTTTGCGAGAAGATCTTTCGTTTTGCGGAACAAGGCGTTGACAATCTCACCTGTCGGATATCGCCGGCCACGTTCAGACCCTGATGCTTTCAAGGCGTTGCAGACTAGGCGGCCGGACGTAGATGCGATAGTGTACGCAGAATGGCGGGTCCTCCAGACGAATTGGCGGCGTTGCGGGCGCAGCTTGCGGCGTTGACTGCGCGTGTTTACCGCCTTGAACAGGGCCTCGGCGCGCCGTCAGTTCCTCAACCACAAGCTGTTTCAGCCCCCGCAGCAGTAATTGCGACTCAGGAAGCGCTGCCGAAATCGGCGGACGCAGAGCCTGCGGGAGGAGCGGCGCCGCCACCTCCTCCACGTCCACTGCCTCCACCTCCGTTGCGTCTTCAGCTTCGGCCTCCCCCTCTCGACACCCACAGCGAGGGCGACCTGGAAAAAACCATCGGGCAATACTGGCTGAACCGCATCGGCATCGCCGCCATATTGATCGGCGTTTCCTATTTTTTGAAATATGCCTTTGAGAATAACTGGATTGGCCCCGGGGGTCGGATTGGAATCGGCCTGCTTGCCGGAATGGCCTTGATCCTGTGGAGCGAGCGTTTTCGCGCGCAGCGCCACTCAGCATTTTCCTACTCGTTGAAAGCCGTGGGCATCGGCACGTTGTACTTATCATTGTGGGGCGCGTTCCAGGTCTATCACCTGATTCCGCCCGCGGCGGCGTTCGTGGCGATGATCATCGTCACCGCCTCCACCATTGCCCTGGCGCTTAGTCAGGACGCAGAGCTACTTGCTAGTTTCGCCATGGTGGGCGGCTTCGCCACGCCCATATTGCTTTCCACCGGGCAAAACCACGAAGTGGCGCTGTTTTCCTACGTAGCCCTCCTGGATTTCGCCATTCTCGCGATGGCCGTCGTGAAGCCCTGGCGACGCCTGTTATGGGGAAGTTTCACCGGCACCATCATTTTGTATGGCGGCTGGTTCATCACCTACTACCGAGATTTTTCCCTTGGCGTGAACCGATACGACCAGCGGCCCACCACGATATTTTTTGCCGCATTGTTCGCGGCCATCTTTGCCGCTGTCCCTCTTGCCACTCGCTATGAACGCTCCACGCGTTTTTCCGGACCTTCCATTACTCTCACGGTGTTGCCGCTGGCGAATGCCGCAGTCTTTTTCCTGGAACTGTATGTGATGTACGAGCGTGAAACCGTCACGCTCACCTGGTTCGCGCTGGCCCTGGGCGCCGTGTATTTGGGTATCGGCGCAGCCTTCAAACGACGCTTTCCCGATAAAGATACGAGCGCTCTCAACCTGTTGCACGTCGCCATTGCCATCGCCTTCATCACCATCGCGATTCCATTGAAGCTTGACGCTCAATGGATCACCATCGGTTGGCTCATCGAATCCGCAGTGCTTTTGTGGATCAGCGTTCGCACGCAAACCCGCTTCCTGCGTTTTCTCGCCGTGGCTGCGCTGATTCTGGGGATTTGTCGCCTCCTCTTCTACGACCAATTCCGGACGGAAACACTGATCTTTAACGCGCGATTCGCCACCTACGCGGTAGCCATCGCGGTGTTGGCCGGAATCGCGACCCTTGGAAAACGCCATGCCTCCACGCAAGAAGCTCCGTTCTTACAGTTGGCGGTGGTGGCGCTGAATTTACTCGCGCTTATCGCGCTTACCTGGGAAGCCGCCGACTATTTTGATCGCCAACTGATCACGGCCGCGACGGCACGCTATTCGCCGCAGTATCACCAGATCTGGCTGATCCGCGGATTCACCTATTCGGCGATCTGGTTAATCTATGGCGCCGCGCTGATGGCGGTGGGTTTTAGCACACGCTCGGCATTTGTGCGCTGGCAGGCTCTGATCCTTATTGCCTTTACGACCGGCAAGATTTTTCTCTATGACATGTCGCAGTTGGGCGGCAGCTACCGAATCCTGAGCTTTATCGCGCTGGGAGCGGTTCTATTGGGCATATCCTTCATCTATCAGCGCGACTGGCTGAAGCTTTCTCCGCGATCGCCGTCCGGTTCGGCGGCCAATCCTGCAAGAGGAGAGAATTCTTGAACAGGGCGCTCCTCGGGATATTGGCTTTGTCGTTGGCCGCCGGGCTTCCGGTTTCCTATTTGAAATACCGGCGCCCGATTCAGTCTGGCAATTCGGGCGGTCAGCACTATATCGCCGTCGACAAAACTATCTGGGGCCATGCCGGGCCGGATTTGGGCGATCTTCGGATTTTCACCGCGGATAAGGAAATTCCGTACAAATTGATCAGCGAAACCGGAGGCTCGCAGACCGAACTCAAACAATTTCGCGTGCTGCAACCCGCGTCCCTCGCAAGTAAGACGCAGTTTCTCCTGGATATGTCCGGCGTCGGCGAATATGACCGCATCAACTTGAAACTGGCCGCCAGAAACTTCGTGGCTCACGCGCGCGTGGAAGGCCAGGATGATCCGCACGGAAATCGCTGGGCGGTGCTAGGTACCACCACGCTCTACGACCTCACCCACGAAAAACTCGGCCGCAACAGCACGCTGCAGATTCCGCTGAGCACCTTTAAGTATTTGCGCGTCACTGTGGATCCCGTGGTCAAGCCCACGGACGTTGAAAACGGTATGGCTGGAGTGACGCGCTCACAAAAAGCTATCTGGCGGGACCTCGACATTCCCTATCATCAACTGCAGCAGGGAAAAGACACGGTGCTGAGCTTTGCGGTTTCGGATCATATTCCAGTGGAACAGCTGGCGCTGGACATCGACCCCGAACAGGGGAATTTTCTCCGCCAGATCGAAATTCGAGACGACCGCGGGCCATGGTGTGGCGCTCGCGAAATCAGCCGCGTTCACATGCTGCGCAACGGCGAAAAGGTGGATGTGGAGGACACTTCCATCGACCTTTGCACGAACCGGCAAGTAAATCTGCAGGCCGTGATTCACAACGGCGACGATTCGCCGTTGAAAATTACGGGCGCGCATCTGCGGCAGTATGAACGGCGAATTTATTTCGACTCCGCCCCACCCGCACAGACATGGCTTTATTATGGCGATGAGAAACTTGCATCGCCGGAATATGACTATGCCAAATTATTTCAATTGGAACTCAACGCCGGGCAGGCTGCGCTGAGTGGCGAAGAACTGAATTCCGCGTATACCGGCCGCCCCGACGAGCGTCCCTGGTCCGAACGCCATCCCGCGGTTTTGTGGCTCGCCATTCTCGCCGCCGTAGCCGTTCTCGGCTCGGTTGCGGTGCGCTCGTTGAAAACGGCGGGGAAACCGGTGCAGTGAGGAAAATGATCGGAGCGCTTCGATACGTGATTCCGCTGGTGATGTGTTGTCTTTTAGCTGCCGCCAGCCCCGCTAAGTGGAAATATTTTCGTTCCGGCAACTCCGCGGATAGCACCGCCATTCCGCGCGGGGGATTTGCTTTGATGGGCGGCGGCGAGCATCAGGAGGCCGCCTATCGTTTTCTGTGTGAGCGCGCCAACCGCGGAGACTTTCTGATTCTTCGCGCCAACACCGAAGATGAATATGCCCAGCAGGTGAACATGGAAATCGCCGCCGTGTGCCCGTTGAATTCGGTGGCCACCATCGTTTTCAGCGAACGCGAAGATTCGGATGATCCTAAAATTGTTGGGATCATTCAGCAGGCGGAGGTCATATTTTTCGCCGGTGGCGATCAGTCGAACTATGTGCGCTTCTGGCAGGACACGCCAGTGCAGCAGGCGCTGGATGGCCACGTCGCGGCCGGCAAACCCATCGGAGGCTCGAGCGCCGGGCTTGCGATTCTTGGTGAATTCTCCTTCGCATCGATGATCGATACGATTTATTCGCCGGAAGCCCTCAGCGATCCTTACGGCAACAAAGTGACCATCTCCCGCGATTTTTTGCACATCCCGCTATTCGCCCACATCATCACCGATACACATTTCGTGAAACGCAATCGCCTGGGCCGGCTGCTCGTGTTCCTCGCGCGCATTTTACAGGACGGATGGGACCAGGATGCCCGTGCCATCGCCGTCGACGAAAATGCCGCGGTGCTGCTCGAGCCTGACGGCACCGGCAAGGTTGTCGGCTCCGGCCCGGCGTATTTCCTGGAAGCGAAAACGCCGCCGGAAACCTGCCGCCGGCGAACTCCTCTGACATTCGAGAATATTTCCGTGCACCGCGCCCCGCCGGGCACGGAGTTCAACGTGAAGTCGTGGAAGGGCCAGGGCGGAGACGATTACATGTTCTCCGTGCTCGATGGCCAGGTGAAAGCGATCGGTTCGAATCACGGAATTTATTGACAGGTTTTGAATTCTGGGAAAGTTCTGCAGATTAAGTCTGGGCTGAAGCTACGGCAGTATCCCGAAGACCACAACACTGTCTGGAGTTCCGATATACACCCGGCCGTTCGCTACCATCGGGGTAATGAATTTGTTATCGGAGAACTGGTCGCGGCCGTTGGACGCCTGGCTCGAGCTGTAAATCTCGTTTGCCAGGTTGGTGGCATCATACGCGTGGAGTATGGCTGGGTTGGCATTCTCGACAGTCCACACAATTCCGTTTGTTGTGCCGTTCGCCGAAACGGTGGGCGTCGCGCCTGGATAGTGGTAACGGTTCTGGCTTTTGGATGACGCTGTTGACGGCACCGTGGCTTTCTCAACCGGAAACGCCTTGATCGCGTCGCTCGCGGAGCCATAGTAAATCGTTCCGTTGAAATAGGCCGGCGCTGAAAACACGATACCGAACAGCGCTCCGGGCAGTTCCTGGTAAATGGTGTTGCCGCTCTGGTTGAATTTCCCCATATTGTCGCGGTCGACCACATAAAAAATGACATCCTTGCCTGCGCCCACCGCCAGATGCCGCGTCAAGCCATTGCTGTCAGTGACATCGGGCAAAAGCATGGGCCCGCCCGATCCGAAATCGTAATCGTTATCCGATTCGGTCACGGTATTGGAAGGGGTGAAGTAATCCACCAGCGCCAGCGGAGCGGTCGACAACTTCACAAAGCAATTACCGCAATTTCCGCTGATCGGGAATCCTCGGGAATCCAGAGTAGTGTCGAAATCGCCGTTGCCGATAATAATGTATAGATTTCCGGCCGCATCCGCCGCCGGACCCGCCCCCGACATCCAGATGCCCCCACGCTCGCCGTTGGGCACCAGGTTCAGCGCGCCGGTCTGCTGCAGTGTCGTCGCGCTGTAGGCGATCACCCAGGACGTGTACGGTCCCAAGTCACAATGCGAAGCCCAGGTTGTATAAATCGAGCCATTCACTTCGATCAGCGCTGCACGGTCATCATAAAGTGATGGATCGAACGGTACCATGCCATTCGAGCTGCCCGCTCCCACGCCTGGATAACTTGCAGTGATCGTCGTGGGTCCTCCGAATAATTCTTTTCCAGTGGTCAAATCCAAAGCATGAATGCGTTGGAAATAATTCCCGGAACCATCCTTGGACATGGCCACCACGTAAATGGCACCGATGGTGCGGTCAATGACCGGAGTGGAAGTGATGCCGATCTCAGGCACTACCGTATCGCAGTCGCGATCGTCGCTGGTGGTTTCGCCCGGCAGCAGCGTGGATGTGGTCCACAGCGCCGAAGTCATTGCACCGCCTGCAGCGTCGGCATCGAATGCAAAGATGGTTCCATGCTCGGTGGCGACATACAAAACATTTCTCGGGCCCAGATTGGGTATCTGGACATTGGACAAAAGCAGCGGCTGCGCATCCACCAAGCCATCCACCGCAAATGCGCCCAGCTTTCCAAAGTTCGATGAGGTCACCGTCGCCGGTGAAAGCGTCTTCTCCTGCAGGTCCTGGCCCAGCCTCATGTTTTCGTAGTGATAGGTCGGAACATCAATCCCGGGATTCACGGTCAAAACCACCGTGGTGCTTACGTCCCGTTTGCTTTGGTTGCTGACCACTACGTCGAACTTCGCGTTGTTATCGGACATCATGGCGCTGGGTATGTCGTAGGTTGCGGCCGTTGCGCCCGGGATATCCATCCCGTCTCGTTGCCACTGATAGGAGACCTGGCCGCCCACGGCGATCACGTTGAATGTCACTGGTTGTAATATGGTTACGCTTTGATTCTTGGGCTGCTGCGTGATCCCTGCCGCGACGGGAAGCCCGGAACAGCCGGAGTAGCCCAAACTAAACGCCAGCATCGCCACGACGATTGCGGCCCCGGCGAGACCACGGCGGAAGCTGGGCCAGTTAGAGGCGATTGCAGTCATAAAAAAGCGTCGCGTAGAATCGCAAATTCTATCATCTGCCGTCATCACCATGGTTCAGATTGTTCAACATTTGTTTCACCCGGGGTGAGCTGCAGGCCGAGGCGTTGCATCAAAGATGACAAGTTCTCTTAGCACTTGCCGCAGCGCCCGGTCCCATTTGTAACGGCGGGACGAAGCCGCCGGTTACATTTGGCGGAGACACCTGCCGATAATACTCGCAGACCTGGCACAAACTCATTATGCTGGCAGGGCGACACACCGCTGAAATGACCACCCGTTTGCCATTCCTTGATTTGAAAGCGCAGTATGCGAGCATTCGGCAGGAAATTCTCGAGGCCGTCACACGCACACTAGAGAGCCAGCAATTTATTTTGGGTCCGGAAGTCGCCGCGCTTGAAAACGACCTCGCTGCTCTCACGAGCTGCAAATACGCGATCGCCTGTGCCTCGGGCACCGACGCCCTGATTCTGGCGCTGCTTGCACTCGATATTGGCCCCGGCGACGAAGTGATTACCACGCCGTTTACCTTTGTGGCCTCCGCCGGATCCATCGTTCGAGCCGGCGCCACTCCAGTCTTCATCGATATCGATCCTGAGACCTTCAATATCGATCCCGGACGACTTGAAAAGGTCATTACCACGCGCACCAAGGCCATCATGCCCGTGCATTTGTTTGGCTTGTCCGCAGCGATGGATGAAATCAATGCTCTCGCCGCGCGCGCTGGAATCCCCGTGATTGAGGACGCGGCCCAGGCTGTCGGCGCGCGATATAATGACCGGGCTGTCGGCAACCTCGGCCTGATGGGATGTTTCAGTTTCTTCCCATCTAAAAATCTTGGCGGTGCCGGCGACGGCGGAATGGTTACCACCAACGATGCACGCTGCGCGGAACGCGTGAAATTGTTGCACGTACACGGCGCGCGCGAGCGCTATGAATATGAAATCGTGGGAATGAACAGCCGCCTCGATGCGCTGCAGGCCGCCATACTCCGTGTGAAGATTGAACACCTGGCCGGCTGGAACGCCGCCCGCCGCCGCAATGCCGACCGCTACCGGCGGCTTTTCGCGGAACTGAAATTAGGCGGCATGGTCAGTCTGCCGCAAGAGCCACCGAACATGACTCACGTTTACAATCAATTTACGATTCGGGTCAAACAGCGCGACGCTCTGCGCGAAGGCCTCCGCGCTCAGGGGATCCCGAGCGAAATCTATTACCCCATTCCGCTTCACCTGCAGAAGGCCTTCGATTATTTGGGTTACAGGCAGGGTGATTTTCCCGCATCGGAAAATGCCAGCAGGGAAGTACTCTCTCTTCCGATTTATCCGGAATTGACCGAGGCACAACAGCGCGAGGTGGTCACCTCCATTGCTCACTCCATGGTGTAATGCGCGCTTCAAACTCTGAAGAGGGATTCGTTCCTGGTTTACCCGCCCGAAGACAGGACGGTCCGCTTGCTCAATTTTTTTGACGGCTCTTCTCTAACCGGCCGCAGCAGCCCGTTTTTCACGCGAAACTCCGAACCTCTCCAGTTGATGCGGTCCGAAAGCAGTCCTGCGAACCACACGCTGGAAGTGACGGCGTCACGCAGCGGCAGCAGCCACAGTTTGCCCAGGATGTTTCGATCGCGCAGTCCCCATACTCCCGCAACCCACGCCACGCTGATTCGCAGCAACAGGTAAGCCGCCAGATAAAAAACCGCGATTCCCGTCCATCCCGCTCCCTTTGCGACCATCGCGGCAAGCAGCGCCCACGGCAGTCCGTGGGTGAAAATCATTCCTGCGTAGGCTACGGGCCGGACGTTTCGCAATCCGATGGCCCATCGCAGCTCCTGCGCGAAAAGCTGTTTGAGGGTTTCTTTGGGAAAAACCACGGACACCGCGTCTCGCATGATTTCCACACGATGCCCATGCCGTGCAATGCGGTTTCCCAACTCGAAATCATCGGAATGATGATCGGCCATCGATTCCCACCCGCCGATTTCCGCGAGGCGTTCTTTGGTAGTCGCCATGGTCCAGCCAAACGCGAACTGCACGCCCCCTTCCAGCTTTCGCGCGATCAGCGCAGCCGGCAGGGAATCCGAGCACATGCCGAGCATCGCCACGTCTGCCGCAAGTGTGCCACCCCCTTCACAGCGGTAAAAGGACGTCACGGCGCCGACGGCAGGGTCGGCAAACGGCGCCACGAGTTCACGCAAGTAATCCTTTCCGACGCGCACGTCGCTGTCGGTCATCGCCAGCAATTGGTATTTGGCTTCTTTCACCAGGCGGTAGAGGTTACTGACTTTGTTGTTTTGTCCCAAGCGTTCCACAGAAGTAATCAGCTTGATCTGTTTGTCGGGGAAATCCCGTTGCAGTTTCTCAATCACTGGAACGATCGCATCTGCGGGGTCACTGACGGCGAAAATCATTTCGTAAACGGGATAATCGAGCCGGCAATAGCTCGCAAAATTCTCGTACGCTTCGGAATCCACACCCCGAACCGGTTTCAGAATGCTCACCGGCGGCATGATCGTGTCCAAGCGTGCGGGCAGGCTGCGGATTTCGCGGAAGTATTCAACAATGTTGTGAAGCGAGAGAAGGTAATACACCAATGGTCCAAGCGCCAGTAGCAGTAGGAGTGAGCGCGATGCCATCACCACTTTTGATTTGCCCGGCCTAACAAAATGTCCATAAGTCGCGACCCGGAAATGGCCAACTCGAGAGGTATTCTTCTCGGAATCATACGCCCAATCGTCGGCGATATTCGACGAGATTGTGCCGCATCATTCACGCGGCGCCTCGTCGATTCCTACTGTCTTTCGGGTATGCTTTTGCGGTAAACCGCTTTAATTCGCGCGATGGGCGGGCAATTTTGGTCCGCCCCATACAACCCCCATTAATCCCGTTACATTCTAAACACCGTCAAATATACTTGTTCGCGAGTTACATCGCTGACAACTCGCCACGAGGCTCGCTATCGATAGTGTCATCGGTTTACTCGTTCCAAACTGCCTGACCCTTCACACTCGGGCGGCTTCTACGTAAGATTGCAGGTGTCTTGGCGCCTCGTTCGACGCTCACTCCAGCGGGATCGAATCTTCCGGGCGGGGCCTTCTGATATAGCGCGGGCTATCGCGCGCAAGGCTGCGGGGGAAATTTCTATGATGCAACGGATTTCGTCGAGAACGAATCTCGTTTCCCGACGGCGACTTTCGCTTAGGAGTATCGGTCTAATTCTGTTTCTCGCGGCTGGCTTTTCTGTCAGCGCGCAGGTTCGCCCCACCCAGCAAAATCCGCGCGAAGATACTTCCACCAGCGATCTGCGCCGTTTGCCACGCCCATCCGATCTTGCGGCTGAAAACTACGCCCATCTTGCCGCTGCCCCGTCTGACGTTCGGGAAGTGCTGGTTAAAGACCCTGGCTTGCTTGTCGAGTTGAAGCGCATCGCCATCAAGGAAGCCACCGATAATGGGCAGATCGTCGAAGACTCCATGCTCACCGACGACGCCATTTTCAGCCGATTGGATCGGGATGTCCGCTTTCGGTCTTTGGCCACGCGCCTGGTTCAGCGCTACGGTTATTTGCTCCCGAGTTTCAACCCGGATTCAGAGATTGGCAAAGAACGAGAGTTGGTTTTGAAGGAGCGCGCCCGCCATCAAATCCAGATCGAAGCCCAGGAAGACGCTGAAATCGACGCGGATGCCAAGCGTCAGGCAAATTTGCAGCTTTCGGAAAATTGCGACGACGGACAGCAGGAAGATTGCGCTGAAGCGAATCCGCGGCGGGGGAAACGCGGACTGAATCAGTTGCCATCCGTTCAGGGCCAACCCAGTGGCCAGGGATTGCCTTCGGTCCCGCAGCAAGCGCCATTGAATCCAGGTTCGCCGGTTCTTAGAACACGCGGCGGCACGCAGGATTTTGGCGCGAGCGGCTCGCAGGATAGCCTGACATCCTCGCTGCCACTGTCACTGACTCGGAGTGACCGAGATGCATTGACGCAGGGCGTCACGGATGACGACAGCAGCGACAACCGCTCTGCGAGAATTGCGCAGATGATGTCCAATGGCCAGGGCGCCATGCCGGGTGTGGGGGATTTGGGGTTGCCACTTTCCGGGGTAGACACCAATAGCCTTGGCGCACGTTTATATCCCGGCGGGAGTAGTGGTCGCGAAAATCCCACGCAACCGGGCGATCAACGCAGCCGCTGGTCCAGGGAATTGCGCCGCAACGCTCCCGTCGAATTGTCTTCAGTCTCGATGATTCATCGTCCTAACCCTTACGCCGACATTCCTTCACTCTACGACATGTACGTGCAGGCCTCTTCCCGCCAGCGTCCATTGCAGCGCTTCGGCCTCGACGTTTTCCGCAACGAAAGCTCGGATCTGGATGACTTTCCCATCGATTTGCCCGCCGGCCCGGATTACATGGTTGGGCCCGGCGATGGACTGGCCATTGACCTGTGGGGCGGCGTTTCGCAGCGCATCGCGCGCACCGTCGATCGGCAGGGGCGCATCTCGCTGCCCGAATCCGGCCCGGTACTCGTAAGTGGACATACCTTGGCGGAAGTCCAGGAAACGGTGCAACGGGTCCTGCGACAAAACTACCGGGATGTTTCCGCCGACGTGTCCCTCTTGCGGCTGAAAACCGTGCGCGTGTACGTCGTTGGTGAAGTTGCCGAGCCGGGAGCTTACGACATCAGTTCACTTTCCACTCCGCTGAATGCCTTGTTCAAGGCAGGTGGCGTCACCGAACGCGGCTCGCTGCGAAACATCAAACATTTCCGCGGAAACAAACTGATCGAGGATGTGGACGCTTACGACCTGCTGCTGCACGGGGTGCGCAGCGAAATGGCCCACCTCGAAAGCGGTGACTCCTTATTGGTAGCTCCGGTAGGCCCTCAGGTCACCGTTGAGGGTATGGTTCGCAG
>DASXLA010000031.1:0-1657 GCA_036496505.1 Candidatus Acidiferrum sp.
GGCGCGACGAATGAGCGTAGTGCCACGGCTCTGCCTGGCGCGGACAAGGGCCAAAAAACTCACGCGGGCCACGAACCTGCAAACGCTCCGAAAACGAACGTCCCCGGTAAATCGACCGATGCAGCGACGAATGAGCCTGGCGCTGGAAAAGGCCAGAAGGGTCGGACTCAACAGGAATCTGGGAATGCTCCCGCGACGGGAACGGATGTTTCCGGTAATGCGGCGGGAATGCCGACGCAGAAGGGGAAGGAGCAGCAGGTTCAGGAGCGCAAACAAGGTCAAGGTGTGAAGCAGCCCATGACTGAAGCCGGCGGAACGTCGGCAGCCGGCCAGCAAAACGTGCAGGCTAAACCGGGCGCCAAAGGGAAGAAGCCCGATCCGCAGCAAGTGCAGCAGGTCAAATCGCAGCACACGAGCTTCCGCGCACAGCCGAAGCCGCAGCAGGTTCAGGCGGTTACGTTCAACCAGAACCATCGCATTGAAGGAAGCGATCGCTGGCAGGGCCAGCATTACGAGGTATTCCGCTCGTATCATCCGGAATGGCACGATCAGGGCTGGTATCATTCACACTACTCCCGCGTGGAGCTAATTGCTGGCGGTTATTATTTCTTTAACAACGGTTACTGGTTTCCGGCGTGGGGTTACAGCCCTTCAGCGCAATATTATGCCTACGATGCGCCGATCTATGTCGGTCAACATGCTGAGCCGCCGGATAAAGTGATCGCGGATGTGCAAGCCTTGCTACAGCAGATGGGCTATTACACAGGTGAAGTGGATGGGTTGCTCGGGCCGCTGACCCGGGAGGCGCTCACCGCCTATCAGGCAGACCAAGGCCTCACCGCGACGGCGGTAATCGACCAGCCAACGCTTGATTCCCTGGGACTGGCGTAAGTTAAATTATCAACCAAAAGCCGCCGGGCGCAGGAATGCCTCGGCGGCTTTTCTTTGTTCTCCTTGTTTTTCAATCTGAGTCAGACTGAAAGCCGTAGTTCGCGTTCGCCTCGCTTGGTGTGTAGTCGTAACTGGCCGCAGGCGGCGGCGATGTCGTGGCCCTTTTCGCGGCGCAGGGTGGCGGTCACACCACCTTTCCGCAGGATGGATTGAAATTTTTCCTGTCGCGGGCGCGACGGACGCGACCATTCAAGGCCTTCGACGGTGTTGTACGGAATGAGATTGATCTTGGCCGACAAACGCCTCGCGATGTTGGCCAACTCGAGCGCTTGTTCGTCGGTGTCATTGACGCCGGCGATAAGAATATACTCGAACGTCATCCTCCGTTTCTTCGCGACGTAGTAATCGCATGCTTCGAGTAAGACTTTTAGCGGATACCTCCTATTCACCGGCATGATCTTGCCGCGCACTTCGTCTGTCGCGCCGTGTAATGAAAGAGCGAGCCGAAATTGTGTGGATTGGTTGGCAAGCTCGCGGATCTGTGGCGCCAGTCCGCTGGTCGAAACGGTGATGTGGCGCGCGCCGATGCCGAGGCCCCATGGCGCATTGATAATGCGAATCGCGCGCAGAAGATTTTTCATATTCGCGAGCGGCTCGCCCATGCCCATGAAGACGACGTTATCAATTTTTTCTCCGCTTTCCTTTTCGACGGCGATGAGCTGTTGCACCATTTCGGCTGCATCGAGATTGCGCGAAAAGCCTTCCA
>DASXLA010000032.1:0-3092 GCA_036496505.1 Candidatus Acidiferrum sp.
GCACTGGAAAAGATTCTCGTCAGGGCAGCTCCTGCGACAAAAGCCGGCTGGTTTCTGATCGCATTTGGCGGAACGCTTGGTGTGATCCTGATTTTCACGGGCACTCGCCGCACCGAATGGCCGCTTCTCTACATCCACATCGTCGCTTGCGTCGCCGGCGGAGCCTTAATTGTGGCGGACTGGATGGGGCTTCACCGCGGTTACGCGATTGGAGCGCACCACGCCACCGCAACAGTGCTCCGCAGCGCTTTTTTCCTGATCCTGGCTGCAGCTCTCGGCGCAGGCGCCTATTGGCTCCGCAAAGTGCCCTGGGAGCGGAACCATCGCATCGAAAACCCGTCAATCGCCCCCGCCTCGATGGATACCGAAGGCGACGGACCTTCCGGCCCATTCTTCCCCAGCTCCGCGCAAACGCTGCATCACGGTCAGATTCCCGCCTCCTACTTCATGGAGTCGCAAAGCTGCGAGCGCTGCCACGCAGACATCTACAAGCAGTGGCAAAGCTCCGCGCACCATTTTTCATCTTTTAATAACGCGTGGTACCGCAAGAGCATTGAATACATGCAGGATGTAGCCGGCGTGAAGCCTTCCAAGTGGTGCGCCGGCTGCCACGATCCCGCGCTTCTCTATAGCGGTATGTTCGATCGCCCTATCCGCGAGATTGAAGATACGCCGCCCGCGCAAGCCGGCCTCGGCTGCATGATGTGCCATTCAATCGCGCAAGTGAAAAGCACGATGGGCCAGGCGGATTTCGAGCTCGAATATCCCGCTCTGCACAAACTCGCCGCGAGCAAAAATCCCATCATCCGGCGCGTCCATGACTACCTCACCAAACTGAATCCCGAACCACACCGCCGCGTGTTCCTCAAGCCCTTCATGCGAACGCAGACCGCCGAGTTCTGCTCCACGTGCCACAAAGTCCACCTCGACGCGCCCGTGAACCACTACCGCTGGACGCGCGGCTTCAACGACTACGACAACTGGCAAGCGAGTGGCGTCGGCTGGCAGGGCGCGCGGTCTTTTTATTACCCAGCGAAACCGATGGCCTGCCCCGATTGCCATATGCCCGCAGAAAAATCCGCCGACGCGGGCGCAATCGCGGGTGCCGTACATTCGCACCGCTTCCCTGCCGCCAATACTGCTCTGCCGTTCGTGAACAACGACCGCGAGCAGCTCTCCGAGACGGCGCGATTCCTCGCTGATAAAGAACTCAGCGTCGATATCTTCGCGATTTCTCCTGAGGGGTCAGAGAAAAAATCGAAGTCAAACGACAGCGCAGGCCCCGCACCCGCTGTCGCGTCCACACCAAGCATCGAGACCACATTTGCCGTTGGAGAAGAATCCGCCGCATCTGCCCCGGTTGCTGCGCCAGGTTCAGAATCGGCGGCCGAAATAAGGCAGCTCACAGCCCCACTCGACCGCTCCGCAGCTTCCGTTCGCCGTGACGACACGTACCGCCTCGATGTCGTGGTACGCACGCGCAAGATGGGCCACTTCTTTCCGGGCGGCACAGTCGATGCTTTCGATTGCTGGCTCGAACTTTCCGCCACGGACGATAAAGGTCGCGTGATTTTCTGGAGCGGTCGCGCTGCCGACGATGGCAAGGGCCCCGTCGATCCCGGCGCCCATTTCTACCGTTCGCTGCTGATCGATTCGCATGGCAATGCCATCAATAAACGCAACGCCTGGGCCGCGCGCGCCACCGTTTACGCCCACCTCATTCCGCCCGGCGCGGCAGACACGGCGCACTTCCGCCTTCAAATTCCTCCTGACGCCGGCGACCGCATTCATGTAGTCGCCAAGCTGAACTACCGCAAATTCGCGTGGTGGAACACGCAGTTCTCTTTCGCATCCGTCGCCGATCCCGCGCATAAAGACGCCGCCACCACTCCCGATTTCGACGACCGCAACTGGCTCTTCACCGGCGATCCATCGAAGGTCCCCGGCGGCGCAAAAGGTATTCCGGTTCTTCCAATTGTCGTCGTCGCGCAGAATGCAATCGATCTCAATGTGCTTCCAGCGAAATCCCCAGAACCCGCGCCTGCGGTCCAACTCAATCCGGACGACTGGACCCGCTGGAACGATTACGGCATCGGCCTATTCCTACAAGGCGATCTCACCGGCGCCGCCGCAGCCTTCACAAAAATCACGCAGATTGACCCGAAGAATCCCGATGGGTGGGTCAACCTGGGCCGCGTCCGCGTGCAGGAAGGCAATCTGCCCGCCGCAAGAGAAGTCCTCGATCACGCACTCACGCTAAAGCCCGATTTAGCCCGCGCACACTATTTCTATTCTCGCGTGCTGCGCAGCGAAGGCCAATATGACGAAGCCGCCCGCCACCTCCGCGAAGTAATTAAGCAATACCCGCGCGACCGCGTAGTTCACGACGACCTCGGCCGCATCCTGTTCCTCCAGCGTCGCTACATAGATGCCATCGCCGAATTCCACTCCACGCTCGCAATCGATCCGGAAGATCTCGAAGCCAATTACAACCTGATGCTCTGCTACACAGGCCTCAACCAACCGGACCCCGCCGCCGAATTCCAAAAGCGCTACCTCCGCTTCAAAGCCGACGAAGCCGCCCAAACCCTAACCGGCCCCTACCGCCGCGATCATCCCGAAGACAATCTCGAGCGCCAGCCAATTCACGAGCACGTCTCCGAGCCACTCGCGCCGCCAAAAGCAGCTCCGAAAAAATTCACAACAAGCCGCGCGCACCCGTCCGCTCCCACCGCTCAACTCACCACGAAAGGCTCCGACTGATGACTCCTCGCCCCGCAAGGCTCAGTGGCACAGGGTTAAGTGGCACAGGCACTCTTGCCTGTGCGCTTTCCTTAGCCCTCGGCTTAAGTCTCACCTCCACGGCCCAATCGCAACAATCGCCCGCATCCCCATCCAAAATCCACTTCGAAGACATCACCCACTCCGCCGGCCTCCACTTCACCCACAACAACGCCGTATCAGGAAAAAAATATCTCCCCGAAACAATGGGCTCAGGCGTCGCCTTCCTCGATTACGACAACGACGGCTGGCAAGACATCCTCCTAGTCAACGGCGAAGACTGGCCAAACTCAAACCCAACCCCGAAAAAG
>DASXLA010000033.1:0-30215 GCA_036496505.1 Candidatus Acidiferrum sp.
GGCGAGCGGCAGCTTCCAGCGAATGTGCGTTTACCACGCGCGCGCGGCTCTTAGAAAGCTGGCCCTCGGTCCAGTCGGGAAAAGCCCTCAACAAATATTCGCTGGTGAGCAGTTCCAGAACCGCGTCTCCCAGAAATTCGAGGCGCTCATTGTCTTCGTGCGCTTTCGCGGCCGCTGATTCGCCGCCCTGTGCCGCCCGCATTTCGGGCACGGCGGAACTATGCGTCAGCGCGCGTTGCAACAATTCCGGGCGAACAAATTTATGCCCGATGCGCTGCTCCAGGCGCGCGTCGTCTGCGTGACTCAATTCCATGAGAGGCCGGACAGCCCGTTGATGCACGGTGCGATGATTCCAGCTTGCGTCTTACTTCGGTGCGCTGAGTTGCGTGGCGGCCAGTTTCTTGGTTTCTTCCGCATCTTTTTTGCAGGTGTCCTGCATGGCTCCGGCGATTGCGGCGCACTTGTTGTACGCCATGGTGGAGTCGTCGAAATGTGACGTCTTGGCATTGGCCATTCCCAGCAGGTAATAGTTGACGGGATCCGGGGTCGGGTCCAGTGTAACGGACTGGTTGAGTTCAGGAATGGCATCCTTGAAATTACCGCGCCGGATATATACGAGACCCAGTCCTCCGTGCGCCATCGCCAGCGTCTGGCTCTTCACCGCGGAAAACGAATCGTCGCTCACATTGGTGGGCTTCGGCAATGTGGGTGTCAGTTCGATAGCTTTGCGTGAATACCCTTCGGCTTTCGCCAACACCTTCTCCGGCTCGGGAGTCTTTGAATTCATGGCCCGCGGCAGCGTTTGCGCCAGCACCGCCATGGTCTGCACGTCGTTGGGATTCAGCGTGAGTTCTTTTTCGCCGACCTCTTCCATTTTCTGGACCTGGCCGCTTTGCAGGTAAGCCATGGTCAGCGCGTTATACACGGAAGACCGGTAGCGGCTGTTGGGATATTTCTGAAGAAAAGCTTCGCCCAGTTCGATCCGCTTCGGTTGATCGGACGAGGGACTGTCGACCAGCGCCTTGTACGCGGTATCCTCTTCGGCGGTTACCGGCGCGGCGTTCGGATCGTCCAGCGTGAGCGAGTTATTTTCCGGAGTTTTTGTTTTGTCCGTCGAACTCGCCGGCGGAGGATTTTGCGCGCTCGCTGGCGGAGGATTCTGGCCTGCCACAATTCCGGCCATCAACAGCGTCGAAGCTGCGAACATACCCGTCACGAGCACTTTGTTCCATTTTAACGTCATAAGTATTCTCCTGTTGAATTCACCATTCGGGTGTGCGGGCTGACGCCCCATGGTGTTATTTCCTGAAACCAAGTCGCTGGCCGGTGTTGCCGTGACCACTCTAGGGGCGCTCCGCGCCCTTCTCGTGGGCCGTTTCGGCCAAACCTT
Source organism: Candidatus Acidiferrum sp. (assembly GCA_036496505.1). Classification (GTDB taxonomy): domain Bacteria; phylum Acidobacteriota; class Terriglobia; order Acidiferrales; family UBA7541; genus Acidiferrum. The sequence goes on from DASXLA010000033.1 coordinate 1,391, forward strand.
TTTGTGCCGCTTGCCGCGCTTGCTCCGGTCCGCCTTGCACCGTCAACGCCGCCTGATATTCCGCCTCCGCCTGTCGAGCCTGTCCTTCGCCATCATAAATTCGCGCCAGGTACACATGCGACCACGCCAGCACCATGGGGTCTCCCGTCGCCGCGTGCTCCCCGCTGGTCAGCCGTCCGAATACCTCTTTAGCACGTGGACCATCGTGCTCCAGCATCGCCACCAGCCCAAGCCCGTACCACGCCCGCGGCTGATTTGGATATTTCGCCACCACTTTTTGAAATGAGACTTCCGCGGCTCGCGCGTTTTTTTCCGCAATTCGTCGCTCGCCTTCCGTCAAGGCCGCGATGGCCTCGGCGTCATTGGGCACGGTACTGGGCACAGCCGCTGCCCGGCGACGCGCGACTTCTTCGTTGGCCACGTCGCCGCTCTTGCGATGGTTTTCGGCCGATGCAAATTGCAAAGCACTGACGCGTTTAAGCTCCGCGGCAACGTCGATGGAACGCACCAGTTCAGGAAAATACAATTCCATCGATGGTTCCGCACCTTCGAACTTCGGGAGGCCGTCGAACAACGGGCGTACCAGAATGTAGCCGTCGGCATCGTCGCGTTCCAGCGCGGCATCCCGTTCGCCGGGAGATGTGCGCTTCAGCTTAAGTTCCACAGCCCGCACCATGCATTCCGCAAAGTACGAAGGAAAGTCGTCTTTCAGGTCGGGGGCCAGCCGTGGCGCGCTGGCCGCCTTTTCAAACAGCGGCCTCTTCACCGCCACCACGTGCGAGTATCGCAGCGGCAGCGGGTCGAGCATGAAATGCAGATACGCGTGCCGCACCACATCCACCGGAATATCATCCGCGCCGCTGAGCACGATAGCGTAGTGATCGCCGAAGTTTCGCACGTTGGTGATGCGCCCCACCAGCGGCTCGACCACGATACTGAACGTCCGATTCTCGGAAGGTCGCGCGATCGCCCGAAGATACCCGTTGGTCACAAACACGATCTGCGAAATGGCCTCGTGCATATGCTCGATCTCGCGATCGTAGTTCGGCTGCATCTGCCGCCACAGCTGTCCGATTTTTTGCTCTTGATAATATTTGGAGAGCAGCTCGCTGAAGCCCTCCAAAGCCAGCACTTCCGGAGGCAAATCGTCGCGCCGGATCGTAGGTTTGAAGTCAGGCGCCGGACCGGCCACCAGCCCAAACCACAAATAACGGGAGAGCGCCTCGCCCGGGTCAGCCGCATCGTGCTGCTTGTAATAAGCCCGTATGGCCTCCACCGCCGGGCCTTCCTGGTGCTGCATGCGGTCGCGAAGCTGCGCGCGAAGGGGCCGCCAATTTTCTGAGCCGACGTCCGCTTCGAATCCCGAAGCCAGCAGCGCGCACATCGTCGTGAACATCGGTTCGCTGGAATCAATACTGATGCTCGTGACTGGCACCGGTTCAACGCGCGCTTGTACCGCGGGGCGCGGAGGTGTCTGCGCGCGACTCGATGAAGCCATAAAGCCAATAAATAAAATCACCAACACGGCCAGGCACGCTGTCACCGCCGGCACGCGCCCGTCAAATCTCCAGCGCCCGCCCCGGCGCACTGCATCCCGCGAGCAGCCGCTCCCCGCGATTTTATGGTCGAGCTCCATCACAAACTCAAATCTATCGTCGCGCATGTCCGTCCGTCAAGGAACGCAATGGGCCTCTGGAGATTGCTGCTCTGACCGGCCTCAACTTCACATTCTCAGATTAAGAATAGCCGCCTGTGGTTGCCAGCCAAGCCCGGCGAAAGCACGAAGAAGCCCGGGAAAGAAAGAGATTTGCACCGCAATTGGAGTTAAACTTGCCGCCCTGGTCCCGCTGAGCACAACCGCGCCGTCTTCGCGGAGGGTGAAATGGAAACAACCAAGCCAAGAAATGAAGAAGGCCGCATCGCCGCCCTGGAAAAGTACGCCATTCTCGACACCGACCCGGAGCTGGCGTTCGACGATCTGACCTTGTTGGCCTCCTGTGTTTGCAAAACGCCCATGGCGCTGATTTCCCTGGTCGACGAAGAGCGCCAGTGGTTCAAGTCGCGCGTGGGCCTTTCCGTATCCGAAACTTCTCGCGATGTGGCCTTCTGTTCGACCGCCATCTTGCAAAGCGGAATTTTCATCGTCCCCGATGCGCTCCAGGATGAACGCTTTCGCAACAATCCCCTCGTCGTCTCCGAACCGCACATCCGCTTTTACGCAGGCGCGCCACTAATCACCGAAGACGGCTTCGCGCTCGGCACCCTCTGCGTCGTCGATCAGAAACCGCGCGAACTGGAACCCGAACAGAAAGACGCGCTGAAAGCCCTGAGCCGCCTGGTTTTGGCCCAACTGGAATTCCGCCGAAACCTCATCCTTCTAAAAGAAGCCTTGAACGACCGCACCAAAGACGAGCACGAGCGCCAGGCCGAGTGCCAAAAGCTGCAAGCCACCCTGATGCGCGTAATGGGATTGCAGCACTGAACTGCGCGCTGAGCTACGAGCCGCGGCACTGAGTCGCGGAGTCGCTGCGCATCTCTCAGTCACCGCCCTAATCTTCAAGCGACCGCCACGCTCGACCCCATTTGCGTTTTCCTTCCGGCTTTCCACAACTCAATATAAGGTCGCAAGTCCTCCATCATTTTGCGGAACTGCACCAGGTCCAGCGACTGCGCTCCATCGCTCATGGCCTTCTCCGGCGCCGGATGCGCTTCCACCATCAGCCCGTCCGCGCCAATCGCCACGCCCGCGCGGCACAGTGCCGGCACCAGGCTGCGTTTTCCCGTCGCGTGGCTGGGATCCAGTATCACCGGAAGATGCGTCAGCTCATTCAACACCGCGATGGCCGCGATATCGCAAGTGTTCCGCGTGGCGGTTTCAAACGTGCGGATCCCCCGCTCGCACAGAATCACTTCCGAATTTCCGTGCGCCACGATATATTCCGCGGACATCAGTAATTCTTTGATCGTGCTACTCAGCCCGCGCTTCAACAGCACCGGCCGCCGGCACTTCCCCAGGGCCTTTAGCAGAATAAAATTCTGCATGTTGCGCGCGCCCACCTGCATCACGTCCGCGTACTGCGCAATCAGCTCCACGTCGCGGTCGCTCATAACCTCCGTAACGATGCCCAGCCCCGTTTCTTTCTTCGCTTTCTGCAAAAGCTTCAGCCCTTCCTCTTCCATGCCTTGAAAATCGTACGGTGAGGTCCGCGGTTTGAACGCCCCTCCGCGCAACATTTTGGCTCCGGCTTTGGCCACCCCCTCCGCCGCCTGCATGATTTGCTTCTCGGACTCCACCGAACACGGCCCGGCCATCACCATGAATTCATCGCCGCCGATGCTCACCCCATTTATCTTGATCCGCGTTTTTCCGGCTCGGAATTCCTTGCTCACGAATTTATATGGCGCCGAAATGGGCACCACTTTTTCCACCTGTGGCATGGCCTCCACGGACTCCAGGCACGCGGTCACGTCTCCAATTCCCACCACGCCAATCACCACCCGCTCCTCGCCTTCGATGGAATGCACCTTGTATCCAAACCTCTCCACCTGCTCTCGTACCTCCGCGATCTCCTCGCGCGTGGAGTGCAGCTTCATGGAAATAATCATCGACTATCCTTTCGCGGCCAACGCCAGCCTGGCAATCTTCCACCGCTAAAAAATAAAAAACCCACTCTTTGCGAGTGGGCCAAATCTCCTTTGCGTGCTTGCTAGAGAAAACGCCCCTCGCTCCTAGTTGGGTGGCCCGCTAAATCGAAACCAGTAAGAGTAGTTCATGGCGTGGCGCTAGTGTATTGGGTCTCCGCCCCGGAAACAACGTTTTCTTCAATTCCCGCCAGCCCCCCAAAATACCCAAATACCCTAAACCATCCACCCCGCCAGGGTTTCCTCTCAGCGCACCACCTTCTCCTTGAGCCCTGCGAGCTTCCATCGCGCTGCTCTTATACTGGAATCTCTTGACCATGTTGACCGCCGAAACCGCCTCGGTATCTTCCTCCACCCAGCTCCGCATGTCGGACCTGATTTCCGCACTGTCCTATGCCTTGGACCTCACCGAAGGCCAGCCCATGGGACACGCCACCAAATGCTGCCTGCTCAGCATGCGCTTGGCCGACATTCTCCAGCTCCCGGTTCAACAGAAATCCGACCTCTACTACGCCACGCTCCTCAAGGACGCGGGCTGCAGCAGCAACGCCGCGCGCATGTACGAAATTCTCGGCGGCGACGAACGCAAGGCCAAGCAGGAAGTGAAATCCACCGACCTCTCCCGCTTGAGTTTTGAAGGCCTCGAGTACCTGTTGCGCAACGTTATGCCCGGCCGCTCCCGCCTTGAGCGGGTCTTCGCCATTGCCACCGTGGCCGCCAGCCGCGATACCCAAACACGCGAGCTGGTGAACCTGCGCTGTGATCGTGGCGCGCAGATTGCCAAAAAAATTGGCTTTTCTGAATCCATCACCGCGGCGATCTACAGCCTCGACGAGCATTGGAACGGCAAAGGCTATCCCGCCGGGCGCAAAGCCCAGGACATTCCCCTTTTCTCGCGCATTATGAATTTGTGCCAGACCCTCGAGGTATTTTTTACTCTGAACGGCGTCTCCGATGCTTTTCAAGCGCTTCGCGATCGCAGCGGTTCCTGGTTCGATCCCGAACTCGTTCGCGCCGCCGGCGATTTGGAAAAAGACGAGCAGTTGTGGAAAATGATTGAAGAGGACCGCATGCGCGAAAAGGTTATCGAGCTGGAACCGCTAAGCCTCTCCCTTTACGCCGACGACGCCAAGCTCGATAGCGTCTGCGAGGCCTTTGCCACCGTTATCGACGTCAAATCTCCTTACACCCACTCCCACTCCCGCGGCGTCACCAGCGTCGCCGTCGCCATTTGCCAGCGCCTCGGGCTCTCCGAAGACCAGGTCACCCTCGTCCGCCGCGCAGCCCTCTTGCATGACATCGGAAAATTGGGAGTGCCCAATAACATCCTGGATAAGGCGGGAAAACTGACTGCAGCCGAATGGGAGACCGTGCGCCTGCATCCTTACTACACCCAGCGCATCCTCGAACGCATCCGGGGCTTTCACCATCTGGCCTTTGTTGCCAGCTCACATCATGAACGGTTGGACGGCTCCGGATATTTTCGTAATCTGCGCGGCACGCAAATCCCGACTCCCGCGCGGGCCATAGCGGTTGCTGATGTATACGATGCGCTCTCGTCGAAGCGCCCCTACCGCAGCGCCTTGGGCAAGAGCGAAGTCTTCCGCATCATGGCTGCGGACGTGCCTCACGCGCTGGATGCCGATTGCTTTGCCGCGCTGAAGTCGCTCGACCTCTCCGCTTCAAACTAATTCAGCACCACCGCAATCCTGAACCGCGCAAATCCGGCCGCGTCGCCGCCCTGGCATGCGCCGACTGTCGCCGAACGATAGCGGCCCGAGCGAATTTTCTGTTCCAGGTTATCGGGTAGCCTGCTCAGATCCGTGGTTTCAAAGCGAACCACCGACAGCGGCCGCGGGCCCACGTAGCCGCGATCCATCCCGCAGGTTTTGCGCGCTTCCACCGTTACCTGCGTGGCGCGCAAACCACGGGCATTCAGGTTCGCGATGATTTCCCGCTCCTGCTGATCGATATTCAGATTAGCCACTGCTTGTGAAAAATCCTGCACTGCAAACAGGCCGTCGTTGCCTTTGACCACCGCGATGCCTACCACCGTGAGTTGCGGGTCCAGAATGTTTTCGCGGTGATGCGGTGACTGCATCCAGGCGGCATGAATAGCCCCGGGGGTCGCCGCCACGGCAATATTCTCAGCGATCAGGCTGAAGCGTGCGCCGGCCTGCGTCGCACGGTCCTGCACCGCCGGCTCGCCGGGCAATTGATGCGACAACACGTTGCGTTGCGCCATCCGCACTGCGTGCTCGCGTGCCGCTGAAGCCAGTGCCTGGTCCCACTGCAGCACTGGCAATCCTTGCGCGGTGCGCTCGCGATTCAACGCATCAAACAGCGCTCGCTCCGCGCCCGCCACCTCGGACTGCGCGTATACCGAATAGGAGGTGATCAGCAGCGCGATGACCGACAAAGCCACGACTCGAACCAACATTCGGAAATTGCTGCCCTTTGCTACCGGCCTCGAGACCTTTCGCGTGAATGTCATGGAAAGCTCCTGACCAATTGAAGCTGGCGGAGCCGTAGTTGTGGGAAAGCGCGAGGGTCAGGTGCGCGCCGAGCGTAAGCTGGCCCCGTGAGCAGGAAAAAAAATCCGAAAGGGCAGGTGGGGAAAAACGCTTTGTTTTTGGGAGTTTAAACCGCGCTTGAGGATCTCAACGCCCGCCGGATATTACCCGCGAACGTGCACCGCGCTGAAACTTAAAATCACGTGACCGCCTGCCGTCGGCCTGCCAAAACTCAGCATCGGACTGAAACGCGAAAACAGCAGCAACTGGTCGAGTTGCCGCCGCATGTCGTTGCTGTGCGGACCCGACAATATCTGGTAACCGGTCATTCCCCCTTGCGCGTCCACGGTAACATCCAGCAGCAACCCGTGCGGCAAAGCCAGCTCCACGTCGTGCTCCGGCGCCCACGAAGCGGGAAATTCCGAAAGTGAAATCAGCTCCGCCGGACGCATCAGGTTAATCGGCACGTCGTTCTGCACGGCCCGCACCGTAATCCCCGGTCCCAGGATCTGGAACACCAGCACGAACACCAGTATCGCCGAAACGAAACCGCCGGTGGCCGGCACCGTGAGCGGACGAAAAACATTGTCCAGCAATATTTCCACGCGATTGCGAATTTGCCCCGCGCGTGCGCGCCATCCCCTGGAAGCCTCGGCTCGCGCGGCTGCTATCTTGATGCGCACCGCAAGATCAGGCGGAGGCATCTGTCTCGGCAACGTGGATAGCAATACCGCCAGCTTTCGAAATCGCTGCAGCTCCTCGCGGCAATATTCGCAGTTGTCCAGGTGTTCGCGGATTTTTGCGCGTTCCGCCACTCGCGACGATCCGCTCAGCCCGTCGTCCAGATAACCCGCCAGTTTGGTGCGCACCACGCTACAGTTCATCGGGTACCTCCCCGATGGCTCCCATGCCCTCGCCGCCGGCCAAAGACGCTCCCATCGTGGCCCCAGTCATCCGCCACAATGCGGCGTACGCCTTTCGCGACGTCCGGGCATCGTGCGCTGTCTTTGCTTCGAATCGCGCTTGCGTCTCGTGATCCGCCAAAAGCGGCTCGAGAATTTCCTTCAATGCGCGCCGCCCGCGCAAAATACGCGACTTCACCGTCCCGATGCTGCAGTCCAGCATCTCCGCCACTTCCTCATAGCTGAACCCTTCGAGGTCACGCAGAATCACCGCGATTCGAAAAACGTCCGGAATAAGGTGCAAGGCGCTTTGTACTGCCGCCTGCGTCTCGCGCGTGGCCAGTTGTTCGAACGGCGAAGCGCAGTCATCCTCTATCTCCAGGTGCCCCTGCCCTTCCTCGGGCTCCGCGTCGATGGAAATATTCTTCTGCAGATGGCGTTTGAACCAGCGCCGGTGATTCAGCGCTTCGCGAATGGCGATGCGATAAAGCCAGGTTTTCAGGGAGCTGCCGTGGCGGAATCCGCGAATTCCGCGAAATGCTTTCAGAAATACTTCTTGGCTGGCGTCGGCGGCATCCGATGCATCACCAAGCATGCCCAATATCAGCGAGTAGACAGGCACGTGGTAATGAGTGACCAGCCAGTCGAACGCAGTTTCTGAACCGGCCTGTAGCTCGGTGAGGAGTTCGGCTTCGTCGCGCCCCCAGGGGAGCGCACTGGCCCAATCGGACACTCTCGCCTTCCTGCCCCGGATAACCTCGCGCGAAGTTATCGCCCGAGCGCTCATCAGCATCTGACCGGCCTATCTACCGGGGACCAGCATCTTACGCTGTTTCGTTAGACACCGGAACGCGCCTGGATGTTTCCCCAACCACAGGTCATTGACGGGATTTTGGCACCTTGTTCTGTGCCACGCAATGGCCTTACAGCCCAGTACCACCCAGGCCTCGCCGCCCAGGCACCTTCGATTCAGTTCTTCTACCTACCCAGTACTACTACCTGATAGGATGCAGCCAGTCTTAGGGGCCGCGCGGTCAGGCACACTGGCTGCAAAAGAGCCCCTCTTCTAGGAGCGGATGAGCATGAAGATTGAAACTATCCTGGCTGTGGTGTTGGTGGTGGGCGCTGGCGTCGCGATGCAACCTGCGGCCGCTCGCGCGCAAGGGCCTGCGGGAACTGGTACGTCGCAAACGCCGGACAGCCGCACTTCTCCGGCCGCCTCCAATGCGACCGCCACGAGGCATGAGCACGAGCATTTGACCTACGTGCGTCCCTCGGAAAAAACCAAGCTGACCAATTATTTCTTTGACGGCTACGGGCCGTATCCCATTGTAGGTGCCGCCATCGTGGCCGGAATCAATCAGGCTGACGGGACCCCGCCCGAGTGGGGTGGCGGAGGGACTGCGTTCGCCAAGCGATGGGGTTCGAACTATGGGATCAATGCCGTTACCACCACGTCGCGCTACGCTCTGTCGGAAGTTTTGCACGAGGACACTTTGTATTATCGCTGCCAGTGCAAGGGCTTCTTTCCCCGCCTGGGCCACGCGCTCATCTCCACCTTGATAGCGCGCCACGGCGACGATGGCCGCTACACATTTTCCGTGCCGGACCTTGTCTCCCCGTACGTCGGCACCATGACCGCAGCCTATGCCTGGTATCCCGGACGATTTAGCTACAAGGACGGCTTCCGCATGGGCAACTACAACTTGCTGGCCCTGGCCGGCGGCAACGTCGCCATCGAATTCCTGTATCACGGGCCGCACACCTTTTTGTCACACATCTATCTAAATAACAGGCACGCGGCGCCTGAGTCGGACCACTAGACTTTCAGGGCGCCTCTGTCCTGTTTGGAAGCGCGCATGACCGAGCAGCGGCGTAATCCCAGGTATAGCTTTATCGCCAGCGCTGAGCTGCTGGAACCGCAAACCGACGTGCGCATCGCTACCCGTGTCAGTGAACTCAGCCTGCATGGATGCTATATGGACATGCTGAATCCCTTTCCCGTGGACACTGTGGTATTGGCGAAGATTTCCTCGGGCGATGCCGAATTTCGAACCAACGCAAAAGTAATCTACGCCCATCCGAATTTTGGAGCCGGGATGGTCTTCCTGGATCCCGAGCCGCAATATCTGAAAATTCTCAACGACTGGATCAGTGCCGCCGCCAAGGACCCCGATCGGCTCGTGAAATAGCCGTACCGCTCCAGGGAAAATCAGCCTTGGCTGGAACTGAAAGTTAACGAGACGGAGATTCGAATCAGCGGCCGTTGTGTGAGGTCATCCATCCTGCTCACGCAGGCGCGCTAAACAGTGTGAAGTATTCACCGTTCGAATGTGGAAGCTGACGCATTGTCAAAAAATCTTTGCCAACGTTAAATAATCTGATATAGTATTAATCGGTAATGTTTCGTCTCCCCCACTCCAAAAGATCGCTCCTTGATTTAACTTCTAAGCCTGTTCGTAGCCTCGAAATTTTGGGACCCGCGCTGTTTCGGCCTCTGGAGGTTTCTGGAGAAGCGGCCTTCTCGAGAGATGCATGGATACGTAAGCCCAAATTGCGCCATCGTTCCGTGGATAATGGCGAATCACGTCCATCTGCTTGAATGCTTATCCAACTTTTTGCCCATATAATTGAATATTCAATTAAGTAAAAGTCCTGGTACTAAGACCCAAACAAAGCACTTATGCGGAAACACCCCTCGAAGGTACACATGTGTGCACAAGGCTGGTCCGCACGCGGTCGCATCCTCCGAGCCGCGCGTCGGCTGTTCGGCGGCTGCGGGCTGACCACTGTCCAGCTGACCGTGCCAGGGTCAATCCCGGCAGCATCTACAGCGTGCCAAGGAAAATGCGGTATTTACAAAAATCAGTTTGAGGGGATAACTTTAGAGAGTGAGGTCGGTATCGCTGACGGATGGCGATTTAGACTTCTTCTTTTTGAGTGGTAAGAGATCGCTGTCGTGGTTGTGATTATCATTTTCGTGGTTGTTCAGGTGATCGCGAATCACGCGCACCTCGTCTGCCAGGGCCTTCTCCACCAGGACGGACTTCCGTTCGCCCCGCGCCACTCGACTCACATAAGAAGGGTCCACTCCCAGGCGCTTGGCGACCCGATTATAAATGCCGCGAAAAAGTGAGACCGACGGGATTGAAGTCATGCTACTATTTATCTTGTCACCATTCATGACGACCTTTCAGCTACGGCGACGAAAGGCTTTCGACGTAAGCCTAACACAAATGTTAGGCGATGGCGCGTAATACCGGTGGCCGTCCAATGAAAACCCGCAAAACGGCAAATCCAGAATGGGCGCGCAAGATTTTGCGCTTGCGCCGCAACATGGGTCTCACGCAGTCCGCGCTTGCTTCCCGTCTGCATTATTCCGCCATGGCGCTTTCCAGGTGGGAGCGCGGCACGCACGAGCCTCCGGCGCAGGCCTACATTCAGATTGGAAATCTGATCGGTGAGCCGGAATCTTCGTGGTTCTGGCAACGCGCCGGTTTCAAGACTTCCGATCTTTCCAAGATGGTTCCGGAAGGGCGCACTGTGCTGCGGAAGTCCATGTTTCCGGATTTTGAAATTGTCTCCGCCGGCGGGCACAAGAAAGTTGGCACGGCCTTGCAGAAAGCACGCATGGTGGCCATTCCCGTTCTGGCGGTGCACGCGGCCACGCATGGCGGCAAAGGTGATCAAACCCTTGACCTGGATGATGTTCCGGTTCAAGAAATGCTTGCCGCTCCTGCCGTATGGTGCCCGCATCCTGCGGACATTACCTGTCTGCGGGTTCGTGGCCATTCCATGGCTCCATTGATCAATCATGACGATGTTGTGGCCGTGGATCGTTCCGCGACAGATCCCAGCGATTTGAATGGCAAAATTGTGGTGACCTGGCAACGGGAGAACGGGCTGACCCTCTCTCGATTCTTGCTGGTGCACGGCGTACAGCTCCTCGAGTCTGAAAACCGCGAATACGAAGCGGTGAGGTTAGGCAAGAATCGCAACTGGCGGATCATCGGCAAAGTGTTGTGGTGGATTCGCCAGGCACCCTGAAGTCTCCGGCGGCGCGGTCATCCGCGAATTACATTAAACTTCTGATCACTTTTACAGGATTCCCCGTATAGTGCTGCTTCTCTAATTCTGCGATTATGCGCGTGCGGTTATTGACATCCGCCAAGTCGAAGGAGAAGGGGACAGACGAAACGCTTCGAGAAATCGAAGCAACCGGGCTGGGACGTCTCTCCTCTTTTCCTTCGGTCAACTTGCTCTCTTCGTAGCCTCCCGATCTTATATCCTTTGCGTTCTAACACTTGTGGTTGCCGTTCTCGTTCTGTAAGGCGGCAAATTCGTGCCCAAGACGTTGATGTTTTGTCCCCAGGGAGGAACGCTATGTCACCTGACGCGACCGGGTCGGCCACGGTGGGGAGCGGCGGCAGGCCGCTGGGTCTCTGCTGGATCGTCTACGGCATTGTCCGGCTCATCGCCGCCGTCTGGATGCTGAGCTTCGCGGGCACGGCCACGGTTATGTTTGGAGCTCTGCTTACCCGGGTCCCGAATCCCTACTCACTGATGAGCGCCTTTCACCTGATTTACACGGGATGGACCGTTCTCTCGGCTGCCAGCGGGGTTTTCGGAGTATTGGCAGGCGTCGCCATGCTTGTAGGAGCCGGCGCAAGCCGAATCCTGGCTCTCGTAGCGGCGTTCTTGTCCGTGCCCTTTCTGCCCGTGGGCACAACCTTGGGAATCTATACTCTGCTGCTTTTCCTCCCATAGCCGCCGCCACTGCCAAAAAAGTGAATTGCGTCCAACTCGCCCAACTCCACGAACACTCGACGGAGAGGCAAAGCTCCAGGAGGCTCCGCGCTACTACATGGGAATGGGTTGCCGGCTTTTTGGTTTGAGGTACCAGCACGGCGAGTAGCCCCCGTGAGGAAACCAGGAGTGCGCGCAAACCAGCGTTTGCTCCGGGTTTTGCGCGTCGAGTTCGTAGTCGACTTTTCCGCCCTTGACCGCGATGGCATAAAGTCTCGGTGCGGTGAAGGTCTCCAGCGGGTCTGACGTCTTCGGGTGCATCATCCGCCAGCGGAAATATACATAGTCGCCGGCGTACGCAAGCAGCATCGCGCAGGCCGCCGCAATCAAAATGCGTTTCACGACCAACCGCAGACCACTCATGCGTAGGCCACTCATGCCCCGCATTGTAATCGCCGCTGGTCTACAGCGCGCATTTTAATCACCGGTAGCGTGCCATGCGCATCTTGGTCGCCGCTGCATCCGACTCGCATCTTAATCGCCCGGGGTATCTGGTAACGCCGGACAAGCGCGATCGAACTCCGCTCTCTCCCCGTAGTGCAGGACGATGACCGTGTCTCTTCTGGCCGCCGGCGAGAACCGTGAGTTTTTCAATCTTTCCGCCATTTTGAAGAAGTTTTCCATGGTGCCGCGATCTTCCAGCAACAACTCCTGGCCTTGCCAGGAGCCATACAAAAGGAAAAATAATCTTGGGTACGCGCTTCTTTCGGTGCGCAAATAAAGGGTGACCTCTTTTCCGTTCTCCACGTACCACGCCCCCAGCGAGCCGGAGACCTCCAGGTCGATGGGTCCCAGGCGAGGGTCGCAGATTTCAGCGGTGCCGATCAAATTTGTTTTTCCGTCCGCGGGTCCGGAACCTTCGTGCTTTCTTTCAAAACGGATCTTCAGAAACAGCGGGTAGGAGCGGCCGCTGGCGCCACGCGCAAACCCTGTGCCCTGCCAAACGGGCGCGGGAGTCCATTGCCGGCGAGGATTCCTGACAAGCCAGTGGCGCACTGAAAGTCCGGCGACTAACACCAGGAGAAAGGCGCCGCCGATAATCCAGACGCACCCTTCGTTGCGCGCGAAGGGTCTGCGATCCGCCCGCTGGCGAGCTTCATCGTCCATATGGCTTACAACTTTCGCGCCTAAGGACGCTCGATTGCAAGCGCAGACGAATTTCGTGGTTTTGTTTCGTTTCAGCGAGCCCGGAAATTTTAGAACTTGCGCGCGTAGTCGCGAATGACGGCGTAACATTCGCAGGCGAAGGCTTCCAGTTGCGGGCGATTGATGATTCTTACCGCGCCTCTCCGGTATTCAATCAGCTGGGCTTTCTGCAGCATGCCCGCAGCGAGGGTCACGCTCGGCCGATCGGTACCGAGCATCGTCGCCAGAAAATCGTGCGTGATGCGCAGCGTGGCCGTCGCGGCGCTGTCTTCCGCCATCAGCAGCCAGCGCGCCAGGCGCTGTTCAATTTCGTGGAGGCGGTTACAGGCGGCCGTTTGTGAAACCTGCATGCCCAGGAGCACCACGTAACGATTCAAGGCATTGCGCAAATCGGGAGCGATGGTCAAAAGCTTCTGGAAATCCGCGCTCTTCACCCTGAAGCCGTCGCCGGCAATCTGCACGATTTCGCGGAGCGCGCTGCTGTTGATGCCCGCGGATAGCGCCGTGCCGGAAGCGCCTTCCTTGCCGACGATTCCGGCTTCCACGGTTTTGCCGTTTTTCAGCACCACCACCAGCGAGATCAGCCCCCGGTTGGGAAAGTGAATGAATTTCAGTTTTCCGTGAGGCTCGTAAAGCACGCGATGCTGAACCAGATCGACGAATTGCAGGTGCGGCTGGATGAGGTTGAACTCACGGGGCGTCATCGCCAGGAGGATCTCGTTATTGATTGGTCTGCCTTCTCGATCCTTGCGCGGAACCGCTTGCGAGGCGCGCTTCTTCTTCACCGATTTCCCCCATTTTAAAAAAAAATGTGAAATACCCAAAGGTTGTTGAAATTTCTCGTGGCCCCCACGAGGTAACCCGAATCAATTCTCTGCTATGTGCTTCCCTTCTATAAGGAATTGGTCATATTCACAAGAACAAAGGAACTTTGTAGGCTGCCCGACCAACCAGAGCAGCTTTTTCAGCGACTTTTTTATGCTTTTGTGAAGAGCGCGGTCAGTGGCGGAAGATTTCTTTCAAATCTCCCTGACGTCACATAGATTGTCGCGGGAAAACACCGCGTTCGCGGGCCGTCGTGGACGAAGCCGCTGCGCGAATGTTAACATCGCTGCATCGACCCGGTGGGGCCGTGGCGCAGTTGGGAGCGCGCCTCGATGGCATCGAGGAGGTCGTGGGTTCGAATCCCATCGGCTCCACCATTTTGCAAAAAAATTCCTGTCCCGATTGTCTTCCTGAAACCTTATGGCCAAGTTGACTTTCCTGGGTGCCGCGGGTTGCGTAACCGGCTCGAAATATCTCCTGGAGGCCGCCGGGAAACGCCTGCTGCTTGATTGCGGAATTTTTCAGGGGCTGCGCGAGATCACCGAGCGCAATTATCAGCCGCTGTCCATCGACCCCAAGACCATTGACTACGTGGTGCTCACGCACGCGCACCTAGACCATACCGGATGGCTTCCGGTGCTGGTGAACGCGGGATTCAAGGGGCCGATTTATGCCAATCCCGCGACCATCGATTTGACCGCGCTGTTGCTCAGGGACTCCGCCCATTTGCAGGAAGAGGATGCGCTGCATCCGCAGAAGGGTTCCGGGCAGTCTCCGGATCACCCGCCCATGTACACGAGCGAAGATGTGGATCCGGTTTTGAACTTGATGAAACCCACGCCGCGCCTCGGAAGCTGGGAAATCGATTCCGTGTTCCAGGTGACTTCCCATGACGCCGGCCACATTCTGGGCTCCTCCAGCCTGGAAGTGGCGATTACCGAAAATGGCGTGAAAAAGGTGGTGGTGTTTTCGGGGGACATTGGCCGTTACGACCAGCCGATTTTGAACGATCCCAGAACGCCGCAGACAGCCGCGAATATTCTGGTGTGTGAGTCCACGTATGGAGATCGCGAACATCCGGGCGTCGATCCCGCCGTGGAGCTCGCGGAAATTGTAAACCGCGTGGCGCAGCGCGGAGGGTCGATTGTGATTCCGGCGTTTGCGGTGGGCCGCACGCAGACCTTCATGTATTACCTGCGGCAACTGGAAACGCAAAATAAAGTTCCGCGACTGCCGGTGTATGTCGACAGTCCCATGGCCTTAAGCGCCACCGATTTGTATCTGAAATATCGCGAAGATCACGACCTGGAATTTACCGAGCTGGATGCAAACGGCCACGGCGATCCGCTGAACGTACACGAGTTTCACCTGGCGAAAACGGTCGACGACTCCAAGGCCATTAATAATGTGAAGACTCCCTGCATCATCGTGTCCGCCAGCGGAATGGTCGCCGGAGGACGGGTGCTGCATCATCTGGCGCAGCGGCTGCCCGACGCGCGCAACGCGGTGATCCTCGCGGGATTTCAAGCGCAGGGAACGCGCGGGCGAGCTCTGCAGGAAGGGGCCAAAACGCTGCGGTTATTCGGGCAGGACGTGCCGGTGAATGCGGAAATCCTGCAGATGAGCCAGCTTTCCGCGCACGCCGGAAAAAGCGAACTGCTGCGCTGGCTGGGCGGATTGCCCTCGGCGCCAAAGCAGACCTACCTTACTCACGGGGAACCCGTCGCCGCACAATCCTTGCAAAAGGCCATCGTGGAGAAGTTCTCCTGGAATGCCGCCGTGGCGCGGTATCTGGATACCGTCGAAATCGCATAATCGCTAATTTTTTTATTTTCACGGAACTATCAGGCAGGTTCACCCGTCTATATACGCAAGACCACTCGCGGGGTAGGGGACTAACCACCACAGGGCAACCGACCGTTCAGTCTTCTACCCCTGAATTTCTTCGCGGCCCGCTTCGCACCTGATTTTATCGGGACTTTATATAGAATTTATCCCGCAGACGATCGCGCCTGTGCCCGATGGTCGGCCAGATGCTCGGGCAGGCGCGCCAGGCGCTCTTCGGCCGCGGCCAGGGTGGATTCCTGCTTGCAAAAAGTAAAGCGCACTTGGGCGGAGCCATCGGCGGGATTGCCATAGAAGCTTGAGCCGGGCACGACCGCTACCCCGACCTTTTCAACCAGAAATTTCGCGAAGGCCACATCGTTGGTCGTGCCGTGCGACTTGCGGGCGTCAGTAAACTGAAAATTGGAAATGTCCGTCATGATGTAGTACGCGCCACGCGGCTTGAACACCGTGAACCCGGCGTCGGCGAGGATTTTCAGCAAGCGCGCGCGTTTCTCAGCGTAGGTCGCGGCCAATTTTTCGTAGTAGGAGGGCGGCGACTGGAGTGCCAGCGCTCCAGCCTGTTGCAATGGCGCGGCAGCGCCTACCGTCAGAAAGTCGTGCACCTTGCGGATGGCCGCCGTCGGTCCCGGCGGAGCGATGGCCCAGCCCACGCGCCAGCCGGTAACGCTGTAGGTCTTCGACATGCCATTGATGACGATGGTGCGCTCGCGCATGCCGTCGATTTGCGCCATGGAAATGTGTTGCGCGCCATCGTACAAAATGTGCTCGTAGATTTCGTCGGTGATGCAGAAAGCGTTCCAGCGCACGCAAAGTTCGCGGATGAATTCGAGTTCCGCGCGCGAAAACACCTTGCCGGTAGGATTGTTTGGCGTGTTCAAAATAATAGCCTTGGTGCGCGGGCCGAACGCGGCCGCCAATTCCCTCTCGTCGTAAGTCCAATCCGGCGTCCGCAATTTTACGAAGCGCGGCGTGGCGCCGCTGAGGATGGCGTCCGGTCCGTAGTTTTCGTAGTAAGGCTCAAAAACAACAATTTCGTCGCCGGGATTGATGATGGCCATCATCGCGGACATCATGGCTTCTGTCGAGCCGCAGCAGATGGTGATTTCCCGCTCGGGATCGACGCGGATATTCTGCGTGCGTTCGAATTTTTCAACGATGGCGTCACGCAACGGTTTGGCGCCCCAGGTGATGGCGTATTGATTGATGTCGTCGGCGATGGCCTGGCGGGCGGCTTCCTTGATTTCCGCGGGGGCGGCGAAATCGGGAAAACCCTGCGACAAATTCACGGCTTTATGTTCCAGCGCGAGGCGCGTCATTTCGCGAATGACGGACTCGGTGAATTGCTCGGCTTTGGCGGAAAGCATACGACGCGCCAGTTCCCCGGTTGTGTTGGTGGCAGACGTGGAAGGCTCCCGTTTTTTATGCGTCAGTGCAGTTTGCCGGATTCCGCGCGCTCCAGAAATCGGGCCTGACTCGAAGCCGCGCTCACCGGCGCGGCCGCGGGCGGCGCGCCGGAGCCATAAATCATGCGGTACACGGCGGCGTTGCGCAAGACGATTTGCACGTACTCGCGGGTCTGCGTGAAAGGAATGGATTCGACCAGTTCGGGGATCTCGTCATAATTGCGTTCTGACTTCCAGAGCGCGATGCGATCTTCGCCGGCGTTGTACGCGGCCGCGGCGTATTCGGGGGCA
This sequence comes from Candidatus Acidiferrum sp., assembly GCA_036496505.1. GTDB lineage: Bacteria > Acidobacteriota > Terriglobia > Acidiferrales > UBA7541 > Acidiferrum. Next base: position 18,767 of record DASXLA010000033.1, read on the forward strand.
CCGGTGAGGCGCACCAGGTTGGCGATGTACAACATGCCGAGCTGGAGATTGTAGTTGGCGTCGTACAGCATTTTTCTGCTGTAGCGAACCTTCAACTGCCTGGCGAGGAGCCTGCCGGTTTTGGGCAGCACCTGCATCAAGCCGATGGCGTTCGCGTAGGAAACGATGTCCGCCTGGAAGGTGGATTCCTGGCGGATGAGCCCGGCGGCAAACATGGGATCGAAGTCGTTCTTGGCGGCTTCGCGGCGCAGCGCGGCTTCGTAAGGAAGCGGATACAAGGTTTTCCAGACGGTCATGGGGGCGTCGGACAACTGGCGCGATTCAAAACTCGGCAGAATAATCCGGGCATACGCCATGCCCGCCGCAAAATGACCCTGATCGAATGCCGCCTGCGCCGCCTCCAGCAGAAAGCGCGGGGACGAGGTGGCGAAATAGGCGTTCTTCAATTCCAACTCCGCGGAGGCGTCGAACCCGATGATGCGCAATGCCTGGGCTCGGGTCCAGCGATCGGACGCGGCGGCGGGAATCGGTTCATCAAAAGGCCGCAAGCCCGGCGGCGGCGGAATTTTTGCCAAAAATTCCGGCGCGTCCGGAGTACCCAGCCCCATTTGCTTCAAGCGCGACTCGGCGGCGTGCGCGAAATAGGTTTGCGGGAAACGCTCGACGGCTTTTTCGTAGAAAGCGCGCGCATGCCCCGGATTGCCGCTGCGCTCGGCGCCGCGTCCGAGCCAGTACAGCGCGTCCACCGCGTTGGCCGACACCGGGTACTTCAACAGAAAAGTGGTGAGGCACTGGTCCGCGTCCGGCTGTTTATTCAGAAACGCAATCCACGCAATGCGCCACTCGGAGTTGTAGGCATTTTTTCCGTCGGGAAAGGCATCCAGGAGCCGCTGGTAGTAACCGACGGCCTTGGTGCGATCCAGCTGCACCCACTGATAATTTCCCGCAGCCATCAACGCTTCTTCGCTCCAGACGCTATGCGGGTATTTCTGGGAGATTTCGTCGAGCGTGGCGAACATGGCGGACTCGTTTTTTGCCGAGCGGTAGGCCTGCGACAGTCCGAAGAGGCGTTCCGCGTCAATTTCAGAATCCGGAGTGGTCAACGACGCCAAAATCGTGGGCGGCCCCTTGAGCTGAACTTTTGTTTGCGCGATACGCAACTGGGCGCGCTGGCGAACGGGATCGGCGGGCTCATGCACGGCGGTCAGGACTTTTTCAAATTCGATGCGGGCTTCCCGCCATTTGTGGGCGTCGAAATATACCTGCGCGCGGTGGTCCTGCATTTCCACGGTCGGCTTGGAGTATTCCCTGCCGAGGTCGCGCGCGATGATCGGCAACGAAGTGGCCGCCGCTTTTGCTTCGTCGGACAACGGATATTTGTAGAAGAGCGTTTGATAGTCTTTCGCGGCGCGCGGCAGTTGATGCGCGGCCTTATAGGATTGCGCGCGCTCCAGGAGCAGGGCCGGCCGGGTATTCGTCGGCGCGTAATCGTTGAGGGCTTCGATGGCTTCTTTGGCATGTCCGCTATCGCGTGCCGTGGGAGCGTAAGCCTCCAGAAATTGCTCGCGCATGGCGCTGGCCGGATATTCGTGCTGAAAGGTCTGCAAGTCGGCGAAGGCTCTCGGCAGGTTTTTTTGCGCGCGCTTCGTCTGCGCGGTCCAGAACAAAACGTATTCCTCGAGCAACTCGTCGCTTTTGGCTTTCGCGAACCACTGCAGCGCCTGGGGCAGACGATTCCTGGTGTAGTCTTCGTAGCCCAACGCCAGGGCCGCGCGCGCCCCCCAAACGCTGGAGGCATTTTTGGCGGCGAACGCGGAGAGCTTTCCGTACGCTCCGGGCGAAGCGGTGTGAAGACCACGCGCGAGTGAGCGGAGTTCCGCTTGCGAGGCCGCATCACCCGGCGTGGGCGAGGTAATCTCCGGCGCGGAAGTGTTCAAGCCACAGTTGGCCTGGCACGGCGCAGCCGTGGGTTTTTTGGATTTCTTTTTGGATGACCGTCGATGTGTGCGTGTGGAGGGCTGCTGAGCAAAGGAAAGGCCGGCATCGCCAAGAATAAGAAACAAGCTGAGGGCGAGCGCGACGGTTCGGGTGAGAAATCCAGGAGACCAACGGCGGTGAAAGCGGACAATCACTCTGAAACGTTCTGGCGATCTAGCGGTGGTTTGCGTGGACGGCGTAAGGATATTCACCGAGAGCATGGGCATCGCCATCGGCCAGAATCTCGACCATCCAGCGATAGAAGTAATCCACCGGGTGATCCATGATGGGCCGGAAGCGGCGATCGTATTCGCGATGAGCTTTTTCAATGTCGTCACGCAGTCTAACGCACAAATCCTTCTTTTCGCGCCCCAGCCGGACCTGCTCTGGACGAAGCATTTTAATGTCCTGCATGGAGACCTTGGCAACGCGATTGGCGCGGCGATGCAACTCGCGCTCCTCGGCGGAGAGGCGGTTGACGTCAAAATCGGTTTCCGTTTCAACTTCCACGTCTTCGGGAAACGGGCCGGGTGCGGAAATTTCTGAAACTTCCGCTTCGGACCTGAAAGCCTCAGGCTTATACGCGGGTTCTTCGGCCGGATGATATGCCGGTGGCGGCGTTGACTGGAACGGCGCCGGGGCGGGCGTTTCCTCCACAGCCGGGTGTGATGCCGCGGGACTGACCAACGCCGGGGTCTCACGCGGAGGTAATTCGTATTGCGGCTCCGGGGCTTCCGGGGCCTTGTGGTGGAGCGCCGTTGCGCTGGCGCTGGGCAAATCCTGTACGGACTCAACGGGAGGCGCCAAACGCGCGGTCTCGGCGGTAATGGTGGAGGCCAGCCGGGTCATCTCCGCTTCCAGCGGGGAACGGCTGGGGTGGAGGGTTACGGCGACAAAGCGCGAGAGCACTTCCAGGGCGGCGGCGATGGAGGCGGCCGTCGACTGCGCGCGCAACATGGGCGGCAGCGCGTTGGTCGGCTTGCTGCTGGCACAGGCGGCGACCACATCGTTGACGGCCTGGTTGAGCTCGTCGGTGGTGCGCTGAATGCGCTCGAGGTTATCGCGAATCGCTCGCGATACCGCTTGTTCGATAGCTGTGGGCTCTTGTGGCATACCGTTTTGGAGCACCGTGGCGAAAATTGCCCCGTTTTGTGATTTTGGGAGTTGGGTGCCCGGGAGTCAACCGCTCCCGGGTGGCTATGTGCCCAATTGTTTCTTATGCGATTCGCCGGGTGTCGGCCAGGATTGGAGGGCTATGGCGGCCACCCGCCGGAGCTCTTCCCGGGTGGCGCCGCCGGCCGCCTGTACCGACATTCCGTGAATCACGGTGACGATGTAGCCCGCCAGGCTGGCGGAGTTGGCGTCGCGGGGCAGGTCACCCTGCGCCTTGGCGCGCTGCAGGCGCAGCCGCAAGGCAGTCTCGCCGGCATCGCGGCGGGCAATCAATTCGCGGCGGGTGGCGCCGGCACCGTTGCCGCAGGCGAGCGCGCCCTGCACTAACAAACATCCCGGGGGGTGGTCGGGGCCGGTCAAGAGGTCCACGGTTCCCGCCAGGAGACGCTCGACCACCGCGCGGCTGGTGCGCTCCTCGAGCGCCCTGTGGGCGTGGGAGGCGGGACCTTCGGCGTAGCGATCCAGGACCTTGCGGAACAGGGATTGCTTGTCGCCAAAGGCGGCGTAGAGGCTGGGGCGGTTGATGCGCATGGCCGCGGTCAGGTCGGAGAGGGACGCGCCCTCGTAACCCTTGCGCCAGAAAACGAGCAAGGCGCGGTCGAGGGCCCTTGCGGTATCGAAGGACCGGGGCCGGCCCAGGGCCTTGGTATTCTTCAGCTTCATGCCCTTATTTTAGCATTTTTGTACCGCTCGGTAAAAAAATAATATACCCTACTTTTTGCGGGGTGCATCTGTACTGGCAGGTACAGAAGCTCACTTTTACGGAGGATTTTATGGCCAAGAAACTGGAAGGCAAGGTTGCGGTGGTTACCGGCGCGTCCAAGGGAATTGGCGCGGCCATTGCAAAGCAATTGGGAGCGGAAGGCGCGGCGGTGGTGGTCAACTATTCGTCCAGCAAGGAAGGGGCGGATCGCGTGGTGGCGGAGATCAAGAGCAAGGGCGGCAAGGCCGTCGCGGTGCAGGCGGATGTATCGAAGCAGAAGGACATCGAGAGGCTCTTCGCGGAGACCAAGAAAGAATTCGGCACGCTGGATGTGCTGATCAACAACGCCGGGGTTTATGAGTTTGCGCCGCTCGCGGAGGTCACCGAGAAGCAATTCCGCAAAATGTTCGACCTGAATGTTCTTGGGCTGCTTCTGACCACGCAGGAGGGCGTGAAGCACTTCGGTCCTTCCGGGGGAAGCATCGTGAACATCAGCTCCGTGGCGGTGATTGCGCCGCCCCCGAACGCCGCGGTGTACAGCGCGACGAAGGGCGCCGTGGATGCGGTTACAAAATCCTTGTCGAAAGAATTGGGCCCGCGAAAGATTCGCGTGAACGCCATTAATCCGGGGATGGTGGAAACCGAGGGAGTACACGCCGCCGGATTTGCAGAGAGTGATTTTCGCAAATACCTGGAGTCCAATACTCCGCTCGGCAGAATCGGGCAGCCTGACGATATCGCTCCGGCGGCGGTGTTTCTGGCTTCGGGAGATTCCTCGTGGATTTCCGGGGAGACCTGGGTGATCGCCGGCGGATTCCGCTGATTGGATGGCCGAGCTGACAGGGCCACACGCGACCAAGTCGGCTACGCTGCGGCCGTCACGAGGTGGTGACGTGTGCGGCGTAGCCGCCAGTGCGGGTTGGCGCGGATGGTATAATGGGGATGTAGCGAGTCGTAACAAAGTAGCGCAGTAACCGACTGGGGGCGACACGGTTTCGACGGAAGCTGTCGCGGCCCGAAGGCATGCCGGGGGCCACCTGCCCGTAATCTGGTGGAAACTAGAACTGCCAACAACAACTTGGCACTTGCTGCTTAATTAATTAAGCGCAACGTTTGCCCAGGCCTCGCCTGCGGGCTTGGGGTCAAACGTCATTCAGCGGGCTGGCTTGAGCCTTTCGGTCCGTAAGGCTCGGGCGAGAACCATCGGACTAGCCGGCTGCGTTTCTTGCTCATTCTGAGCGTGGCGGGCGAAAAAAACTGAACTGAGCTAAGCATGTAGTCTTCGGCTCGTAGCGCTTTTCGGACGGGGGTTCGACTCCCCCCGCCTCCACCATTTCCTATAATTAATTCTGAAAAGATTACTCGTGCAGGTTCAGTTGGTCGACAAGGTCGTGGGAGGAGTCGCGACTGAATGTATGTTCAGCATGTACCATTTTAGACCGGGATCAAAGAAGAACTCCCATACCATCCGATTTTTGAACCGCGATAACAGATCGGCGAGGACGTCCCTTGCAGATTCACTGCTGGCTCCCAGCTTGGCGTGGTAAGCAATAAGAGGATTTGCCGGAACGTTTCCTACTCCGACCCGACGACCGGAAAGAAGAGTAAGTTGTCGGCATATCTCCCCAAGCATATCGAGAGCTGACCGTTCACCCGGCGGAATCGAGACGATTCTGTCCAGCAGGGCGGGCTGTTCGGCTAACACGCCAGATTCGTCACGCACCCTGGTAGGCACAACGTGCCACTCAGTTCCATTTGTCGTCTCTCTTCTTTGAACAGCAAAAGTCGAACGGCCAAGGCTGCCATACTCGGCCACCATCCTTTCAAGCAAGGTCGCCGTGTCCTCCTGGGGCTTAGCATTCTCAGTCTTGTAGTGAAACTCGAATGCGACGCGCTTCGGGATGAGAATCGTCTTTCCATTCGAGCGCCCCGCGTGCTTAGCTGCGACCTCAGAGGTAATATTCTCGATATCTGATGGATTTGCGAATTCGGGGTCTTCATACGTGATTGAGTAACCGTAGTCCTTTTCCAAAATTCGCAGCGCGGCAGCAATCGGGCGCGCGTCATCGACGCTGATTGCTGCGTTTGTTTGAGCGCCGACGTTTGGGGTAGCGAAAAGCAGGCTGCACGCAACCAGCGGTGTCGTCAACCTCATGACGCCTCCATATAGATCGTTGTGTTGCTTCAAACGCATCCTGGCTTTCGGGGTCCTTGACTAGGACCACCTCATGCTTTTCCAGCATGGGCATCAGCACGTTTTCCAGTTCTTGTTTCCAAAGCTGACCTTGATAAAATTTTGCTTTCATGGGCTCGCGCGCGGCGAGATTCGGGAAGCCGCGCATGAAAAAGAAAGTGTCGGGGTCTTCGACGGAAACGAAGGGGCCGAGGATTTTCATTCCTATTGCGGTGTGCGCGGGGATGGACCTGGAGCGGAATACTTCAAGGAACTGGAGCGCATGCCGGGTTTGGTCTTGTAGGTGCGCATTTCGATGATCATTCAAGCGCCTTTGCCGGAAGCAGCCGCGGACATGGGAGCTTCTGTTTTTTTACGCGTGAAGCCGTGGTGATTCACAATCAAGCGCGCGCCGCGCTGGCCGGTAAAAAACGTCCAAACCCATTGCAGAAAAACGGTGATTTTCAGGCCGGTCTGCGCGATGAAGAGAATGTGTACCGCCGCCCAAGCCATCCACGCGGTTAAACCCCGGATGTGTAGCTCGCCGCTTTGCAGAACGGCATAGCCTTGGCCAACGACGGCCATGGTGCCCTTATCGAAGTAGCGAAACGGCGGCGGCACAGATTTACCGGTGACTTGCCGCGCAATCAATTTTCCCGCGTAGCGTCCTTGTTGCATGGCCACTTGGGCTACGCCACCCAGCGGCTTGCCATCCTGATCGAGCGTGGCGGTGTCACCGACCACAAAAATTTCCGGGTGTCCGGGAACGGAAAGGTTGGGTTGAATTCTAACTCGCCCGGCGTGGTCGGTTTCTGCATTGAGCCATTTGCCGGCCGGCGATGGGGCGACTCCGGCGGTCCAGATGACCGTGTTGCTGGCGATGCGCTCGCCGGCGACGACCACGCCATCTTCGTCAATCTGATCCACGCCTTGTCCCAGGCGAATCTCTACACCTAATTTTTCGAGGCGTTTCTTGGCGGCCGCGGAGAGGTCTTCGGCATATTGTCCGAGGACCCTCGTTCCCCGGTCTACCAACACGATTCGCGCCGAGGTTGGATCAATGCGGCGAAACTGGGCGCGCAGGCTGTTGCGAATCAAAAATGCTATGGCTCCGGCCATTTCCACGCCAGCCGGGCCGGCACCCACGAGTACAAAGGTGAGCAGATTGCGATGAGCACTGGCGTCTTCTTCCGTCTCGGCCTGCTCAAAAGCCTGAAGAATCTTGTTTCGTATGGCCACGGCATCCGCCAGGTTTTTCAGTCCCGGCGCGAAATCCGCGAATTCATTGCGACCAAAATAGCTGTGCGTGGCGCCAGTGGCCAGAATCAAGTAATCGTAGGGAACCGGAACGCCGGGGCGGTCCGGGCTGTCGGCGAATACCAATTTTTTTTCTTTATCCACGCCAATGACTTCGCCCATCACGACGGTGGTATTCCGCTGGCACCCCAATATTTCACGAATGGGCGCCGCGACCTGAGCCGGAGATAAAACGGAGGTGGCGACCTGGTAAAGCAGCGGTTGAAACAGGTGATGATTGGTGCGATCGATCAGCAGGGTATGGACGGGCGCGTCTCGCAGGGCCTTTGCCGCGGATAAGCCGGCAAAACCGCCGCCGACGATGATGACGGTGGGAAGCTTGTCACTCATGGCCATGGTGAGTTCTCTCCTCTCTGGGGCCGGGGTGATGCCGTTCACACTAGCAGAGGAATATCAGGCGGGAAAGACCATGAGGGGCGCCGGCTGGCTGCAAACCCTTCGGGTTTTGTTCCATTGAGTCAGCTGACACCAAAATGGGCGGGTTGCGCAGCCTTCGGCGCGGACAAGAAAACGGACGGCCAGTGATGACCGTCCGTCCGTCGTCCAACACCGGGGTTCGGTGTTGATGGTGGTTGTGCCGCGCCGCGACGCTTAGTGCGCCGCTATGGCGACGAAGAGCCCGGTGCCGTCGCGCTGAATGCGCAGCAGGATGGGCTGGTTGCCGGCGCCGCGCATGGCTTGTTCAAATTCGTTCACGCCGGTCACCGGTTGATGGTTTACTTCCTGCACCACGTCACCCTCGCGGAGACCCGCGGAGGCTGCGGCGCTGCTGGGATCCAATTGGGAAATGACCACGCCCTGGCTGGTTTCGCCCAGGTGCAGTTGCTGGCGAACCGCCGGAGTGAGCGGTTCTACCTCGATACCCTGGAGTGACCCCTTCACGGAATTGTCGCTGGCGGTCTTCTGTCCGTTGGCAGGAAGCTGCCCGAGTTTTACGCTGAGGTTGACGTCGTTGCTTCCGCGCCGAACTTCGAGCGGAACGGTGGTGCCGGGATCGGTCTGCGCGACCTGCAAGCGCAGCCCTGCTGCATCGGCCACCGGTTGCCCGTTCATCTTCAGAACCACGTCACCAGGCTTCAAGCCGGCTTGCGCCGCAGGGCCCTTGGGGGTGATGTCGGCAATGAGCACTCCGTTGGAGTTGCTCAGTTTCAAGGCCGTAGCCATGGTGGGGGTCACGTCCTGAATCGTAGCTCCCAGGAATCCACGAATGACATGGCCATGGTCTACGATCTGGTCCATCACGCGCTTGGCGAGATTGACGGGAATGGCAAAACCCACACCCTGGTTGCCGCCGCTGCCGGAAAGAATGGCGGTGTTGATGCCGATGAGCTCGCCTCTGGCGTCGATGAGCGCGCCTCCGGAGTTTCCGGGGTTGATGGCGGCGTCGGTTTGAATGAAGTCTTCATAGTCCTCGATACCGAGGTTGGCGCGGCTGGTGGCGCTGACGATTCCCATGGTGACGGTTTGGCCCACGCCGAAGGGATCGCCAATGGCAAACGCCAGGTCGCCCACTTGCACCTTGGAAGAGTCTCCGAGGGGGATGGCATTAAGGTGGTCGGCAGCAATCTTGAGGACCGCGATGTCCGTTTTAGGATCGCGTCCCACTACCTTGGCGGAAAACTGACGCTTGTCTCGCAGAGAAACTTCGATGTCGGTGGCGCCGTCAACCACGTGATTGTTGGTGAGGATGTAGCCGTTGGAGCCAACAATGACGCCAGAACCCAGGCCTTGCTCTTTTTCTTCCTGGGGCTGGCGGAAATGGCGCTGGGACTGTCCCTGGTTATTGTCGCCAAAAAACTGGCGGAAGAAGGGATCGTTGAATAAAGGATTTTCTTCGTCGCTGGTTTGCTTGACGATTTTTGACGAAGCGATGTTGACCACCTCGGGCAGCGCTTCCTTGATCAGCGGCGCGTAGGTTCCCGCAAAAGCGGCCGGCATCGGGGAACTCTTGGGGGCGCTGGCAAAGATAGGAGCTTCCATCTTGGTGGTGCTGGCATGAGTTTTGGCAATTACTACCCCGCCTACCAACATCGCGCCAAAGAGCGCGACAGACGAGGTCCAAATTCCGAACTTCCTGGTCAGATTCATTTCTACTTTTTCCTCCTGGTGGAAAACCTTGCGCTTCGTCGAGTTTTGAGCTGTTGATGGCACAGCCGTCCTCTCGTCTGGACGGGGTGTGAGAGCTAAACCATCCAGAAGCGTGCATTGACATAGTAGGAAAACAGTCTGAAGCGAAGATGAAATGAACCTAATTTCTGCTTAATGATGCGTTGCAGTGTAACCCTTTCAGGGTCTATCAGTTGGCGAGGCGGCTGGCGGGGCATACAAGGGCAGCAGGACGGTGAAACAGGTTCCCTTCCCCGGCTGGCTTTCGACGGTAATTCGTCCCCGGTGTTTTTCGACAATCCAGCGGGCCAGGGCGAGACCCAGTCCTACGCCCTCAATCTGCTTGGAGCGCGACGGTTCGGCGCGATAAAAACGTTCGAAAATGTGCGGCAAGGCTTGCGGAGGAATCCCGATGCCTGAATCCTGAACTCGCAATGCCGCCTCCCGGCCTTCCACCGCGATGCTCACCTCGACATGCCCGCCTTCGGGAGTGAATTTGATGGCGTTGTCGAGAAGATTCAGAATCACGCGTTCAATCCAGCTGGCGTCGCCGCGCACGTTGACGTGCGACTGGGCGGTGGTCTTCAGCGCGATTCTCTTTGCAGCGGAGACCGGCTCGAGCTGTTCCACCAGGGAAACCATCAATTCCGAGAGATCGACGCTCTGCGCGGTCCACTGAATTTCGCCCGCTTCGGCGTTGGCCAGCACCAGCAACTGGTTAATCATGTGCGATAGCTTGTCGAATTCCTCCAACTGGCTGGCCAAAACGCGCTTGTATTCCTCAACGGAACGCGCCTCAAGCAAGGCGATTTCTGCTTCGCCACGCAGGGTGGTCAGCGGAGTGCGCAGCTCGTGGGAAATGCTGGCGGTGAACTGCTTCATCTGGCCTACGGAATTTTCCAGTCGCGCCAGGGTCTCGTTGAAGGCTTGCGCAACTTCGTCGACCTCATCTCCCGCGCCGCGCATCGGCAAGCGTTCCTGGAGTTGTTCGATATCGATTTGCCGGGCCGCGGTGGCGAGAGTCTTCATGGGACGCAAGGCCCTGCGCGCCATCTCCCAGCCAACAATCGAAGCCAGGAGAATTCCCAGCGGGGTCAAAAACAAAAGGGAGTGCAGGAAGCCGCGCTGCGCGTCGTCCGCCGGGGTGAGCGGAATTCCGACGCGTACCAGGAAGGAGCTGGAATTTTTTCCCGGGATAACCCCGTTGTGAAATCGCAAGCGCTCTTTCTCCAGCTGCATGTCGGAGAATTCCTGGGATGTGGCTAAAGAGCGCACCGCTTCGGGCGAAAGTTTGACGCCCAGAAGTTCCATCTCTTGAGACTGCACCAACAGCGTGCCGCTGGGGAGCTGGAAGACCTGGTAATAGCGGGCCGCGGAGTGCACCAGGTAGGCTTCTTCACGATCGTCGGGATTGAAAACGAGCTGTACGCCGCCGTCCTGGACGCGCTCATGGCTGGCGACAAAAAGAGCGCGCTCTTTCAATTCGTCCGTGAGGCGACTCTCCAACACCAGGCCCAGCGCGTTGTAAAAGAGCACGCCAAAAAACGCCAGCACCACGGTCAACATCGTGGAGTAAAAAAGGGTAAGGCGCGCGCGCAGGCTCAGGGCTTTCATGAGGATTCGTCGGTCAACACATAGCCGACGCCTCGCTCAGTGTGAATCAACGGGGGAGAGAATCCGCGGTCAATCTTGTTGCGCAGGGTGTTGATGTGCACGTCCACGACGTTGCTCACGGAATCGAAGTGGATATCCCAGACGTGCTCGATGATCATGGTGCGCGTCACCGTTCGGCCGGCATTTCGCAATAGAAATTCCAGCAACGAAAATTCCTTCAGCTTCAAATCGATTTTGCGGCCGGCGCGCGTCACCGTGCGTGATGCGGTATTCATTTCCAGGTCCGCCAGTCTCAGCGTCGCGATTTCACTGGAGCCGCGGCGCAGCAGCACCCGGATTCGCGCCGACAGTTCGGCAAAGGCGAAGGGCTTCACGAGGTAGTCGTC
>DASXLA010000034.1:0-1642 GCA_036496505.1 Candidatus Acidiferrum sp.
TAGGAGCGGGTTTGAATAAGAGTGGGCCTGGGCCTTTGTCTTTCATTGGTTACCTATGGCTGCCCTGTGCCGGCCGACGGCACTCCCGCCCCTGCCTGGCTCTTGATTTCAAATGCGATTTTGTAAAAACCCTGCGAGCGCAAGATGTCGAGCACGCGAATGATATTGCCGTGCACGGTGTCCCGATCCCCCCGCACGAACACCTTCGCGTCCGGGTTTTCCTGATGAACTTTTCCCAATATGGCGGTTAGCTCTTCGTAAGAGACCGGCTTCTTGTCGAAGTATGGGGTGCCACCGACGTCGACAGAGACACTGATGTAGTCGCGCTTTGATTGCGTCTCACCCGAGGCTCCAGTGGGCAAGGTCACCTTGATCCCCTTCATGTGCACCTGGCTCAAGCTCACCATCATGAAGCTGGCCAGGAGAAAGAACATGATGTCGATCAAAGGAATGATCTCAATGCGCGCTTTCTTGTGAGGAATGGGTGAGCTGACGCGCATTGGCAATTCCTAGATTGACGACCGGGTCGCAGAAGATGGCGTGGTCGTTTCGCCGATCCCTATTTCCCGCGCTTTGGTTTGGGCTTCGAGCATAACTTCCAGGTTGGTTGCAGCGGTCTGCAATTCGAACTCTAAGTTAGACACGCGCGAAGTGAAAAAGTTAAAGGGAATCAGCGAGAAGATCGCGATCCCGAGACCGCAGGCAGTGGCGATGAGCGCTTCAGCAATACCGCCAGTGACTGCTTGCACGGCCAGCTCTTCGTTCCCCAGGAAGCTGAAGGAACGGATCAACCCGGTGATGGTGCCCAACAGACCGAGCAAAGGGGCCAGGGTTACCAGCGTGTCCATTACAACGAGGAAACGGCCTGCACGTTTGATTTCGATGCCGGCGGCGACCTGCAACGCGCCTTGGAGCGACGCGTGCTGGTGATTCAGCCCGTTCCACATCATGCGCAACACCGGATCGCGTGAGCCGCGGGACAAGCGCGAAGCCTCCGTAACGTCGCCCGTTTCAATTGCCGTAAAAACTTTCTCGATCCGTTTCGGATCGCGGCGCATCCACCGGCCAATCCACCAAAAAGCTCGCTCCAGCACGACCGCCACCGCGATGACCGACACGATCAAGATCGGCCACATGATCGGGCCGCCTTTTTGGAAGTTATCGATCAGAAAATTTGTCCAGCCTGATTTCACCGGCTGCGCAGGGGACGCGGCGGCGCTAGCGGCGGGCGAAGCGGCTGCGCTCAAAGTTGCGGAGACGACCGGACTCGGCATTGCGCCGGGTGCGGCCGGTGAGGTCGCCGGCGCGCCGGGGACGCCGGTCGCGGGCGATGGCATCACGCCGGGAGCGGCGGGTGACGCCACGGCACCAGGAGCGGCCGGTGATGTGGCAATACCTGGAGGTGGCGGCAGGGCCGGGGTCGTTGCCGCAGTTGGTGGCGGCGGGGGCGGCGGCGGCGGAGTTTGAGCGGCCGCATGAAATGTAATAGCGGCGATAGCGACGAACACAGAAACAGTCAGGAATGTTTTCATAAGCTTTAGAGATTGAGACCGGCCTTTGCGATGAAGGGTTCTACTTATCCCAAACGAAGTTGCCAGGAGTCCAGCAAAACTTTTCATAACACGTTGGGACGCAAATTACC
>DASXLA010000035.1:0-2464 GCA_036496505.1 Candidatus Acidiferrum sp.
TGTACGCATTGAATTCAATGCCGCGTGCCCGAGGCTCGCGTAAGCCAAATTTTAGCGGCCTGCGTCACACTTTTTTTTGCGGAATTTTTTTTGCTGTCTGCAGGGTACGACACAGTGCCCGCCTGCTGCACGCGTGTTTTACTTCCGACCGTTCAAGGGCAAACCCGGCGTAAGCCGGGGACGCAAAGCTTCCGGTCTGTGAGTGACAGATAGCGGGGTTTCCGGAGACAGCCGCAGGCGGTCTTTGTGAACTCACACCATCGCTGCTCATGTTCCGGTCAATCGTAAACAAGGGAACAGGTGGCAATGGGATACGGTTCGATCGCGCGCAACGCATTTACTCTGGTAACGCTTCTATCATCAATCTTCGTACTCAGCGGTTGCGGAGCGAGCTCCTCCAGCAATTCGAGCACGGATCCAACAACACCGATAACGGCATCGACTCCGCCGCCGGCGAACGCCGCACCGAAGCCGACCGCCGCGCCGAAGCCGACTTCCGCCCCGACGCCTTCGCCGGCATCCACTTCAGCGCCGAAGCCGGCGCCCACTCCGGCGCCTAAGCCGGCGCCTACTCCAGCGCCGAAGCCGGCGCCCGCTCCGACAGCTTCGCAGGCGCCGCCTGCGGTGTCCGCACAGCTGTCTGCGACCAACAGTGGAGACGCCTGCCTCGCCGCGCCGATGCCCTCGAGCGATGCCTTGTTCAATTCGCCCAAGCGGGTATTCGCGCATTATTTTTATCCGTTCCCGGTTTCGATCACCAATACCGCGCCCGCGAAGGACTACTACAACACGCAATACCTCGCCAAGACGGGTGAATCGAACAAGTGGCTCAAGCAAGGCGGCTACCTGCGCCAAAGGCCGCTGGGCGTATCCCCCAGCGCCAATCCAAATTGGCAGCAATTGAACATGGAGGGTGAAGTGCGTGCGGCGATCGCGCGCGGGATCACCGGCTTTACTTTTGATTCGATGTCGGTGAGCGATGCCACCAATGCCAAGAGCCAGCTGCATCTGATGCTGGCAGCAGCGCAGGCGGTCGATTCGCGCTTCAAAATTCTTATCATGCCGGACATGACGACCTTGGGAACGGACCTCAATGCGGTGATGAAGATCATCACCGTCGCCGCTGCCAGTCCGTCGGCCTATCGCCTCAGCGATGGACGTCTCGTGGTATCGCCGTTCGATGCCGGCCTCAACCCTCCGGCCTGGTGGCAATCGCTCATCAAGCAATTGACCAGCCAAGGCATTCAGATCGCGCTGGTGCCCACTTTCCTCAATTGGTCTCTTTCGGCGGATGCATTTTCCGCGTTTTCTTACGGCTTTTCGGACTGGGGCTCGGCCACGGTTGTCGGTGCGACCGCGCTGGAGGGCGACCCTGCCATCGTGCATTCGGCCTATAAAAAGATCTTCATGATGCCGGTCGATCCGCAGCAGTACCGTCCGAAGGGCTTTGTTTATTGGGAAGCCGGAAACAGCGCGGCCCTGCGCAACGCGTGGACCGACTCGATTCATGGCGATGCGGATTGGATCCAACTGGTGACCTGGAATGACCTATCGGAGAGCTCGGCGATCGAGCCGGTAACCGATAGCACCCTGCAGCGAAACATCGGCACGGGTTTCTATGACTTGACCGGTTATTACGCCAACTGGTTTCTCACCGGGCAAGAGCCAAAAATTACCCACGACGTCCTCTACTATTTCTATCGCCGCGAGCAGACGACTTCCGCAGCGAGCGGGCAGAGTCAATTGGCAAAGATTTACAGCGGCGTGGTGGAAAATAGCATCGAATTGGTCGCATTTCTGACCAGCCCCGGCGTTCTGAAGATTACCATCGGCGGCAAAACCTACACCCAGAACGCGGCGGCGGGCATCGTATCCTTCAAAATTCCGTCGCAGCCCGGCACCCCGGTCTTCGCGCTGTCGCGCAGCGGCGCGGACGTGTTTTCCTTCCAGGGAGGCGTGCAAATATACGGGTCCGGCGGCCTGCCGTCCGGTGTCCAGGATCTCACTTACTGGAGTGGTAGCGCGGCAAAATCGGGAATTTGCTCGCTCTAGAGCAGGCCCGATCCGCTGTTCGCAGGTGCGCCGCCGCGTACGGCGCGCTTGAGCTGCCGAACCACCTGTCTGGCAAAAATCAGAAAGCCGGGCATGGGGGTTCGGCAAAATGCCAGCTTTCGAACATAGTTGTCGACCGTCCATTCGGCGCTCGAGCCGGCGGGAAAAAAAACGGTATCGCCGCTACGCACCCGGCGCGCGACTCCCGAAGGATATTTCAGCGTGACGTCGCCTTCCAAGATGTGGAAGGTCTCGTCAAAACTATAAAACCAGTTAAACCGCCCCGCTGTGCAATCCCACAAATAGGTGCTGGCGGTGCCGTCCGCGCTGCTGGACAAGAGTTCAGCGCGCGCCATCGGGCTGCCCTCAAGTATCCAGGCGGCTTGAATAGGGTTGGGAACAAATTTCGCTG
>DASXLA010000036.1:0-9160 GCA_036496505.1 Candidatus Acidiferrum sp.
GCTTGGAAAACCTAACGTCCCGCAATCCTACTCCGGGCTCGTTAAAGAAGATCCGTACCAAACGATCGGGATCGCGGTAGGGCAGAGAACGCAGCAACACGGCATCCACGATGCTGAAAATGGCGGTGTTGGCTCCCACGCCGAGAGCCAGAGTCAAAATCGCAACCGCGGTGAAACCTGGGTTCTTGCGCAACAATCTGAATCCATAACGCATGTCCGATCCCAGTTCACCCCACCAGCGCACGCCCACGGAGGCCCGCACGGCATCTTTGTGAGACTCGATCCCGCCGAACTCAATCCTCGCCTGTCGCATGGCTTGTTGCTGGGAAAGGCCTTGGCGAACCAGGTCCGCTGCGCGGCTCTCAAGGTGGAAACGCACTTCCGTTTCCATTTCTCTTTCAAGCCGCTGTCCCTTGACGAGCCATTTCAACCAAGAACGGAATCGAGCCAGAAGATTCATATCTTCTCCGAAGTGGTGCTCAGAATACTGGCAATCAACGAGGCCATGCGGTTCCACTTTTCGGTTTCCGAATGGAGCCGGCGCCGCCCGGCCGCGGTCAGGCCATAGAACTTCGCTTTGCGTTTGTTGTCCGATTCCCCCCACTCGCCGGCGATCCAGCCCTGATGTTCCAGCCGATAGAGCGCCGGATATAACGAGCCTTGCTGAATCTCCAGTTGTTCGCCGGAGATTTGCTGAATGCGCAGCAGAACGCCGTAGCCATGCAATGGGCCAAGTGAGACGGCTTTGAGGATCAGCATGTCCAGCGTGCCTTGCAGCAAATCAATGGCTTTGCCCACGATCTCTCCTTGTGCGTCTAGGAGAGACACTAGCAAAGCTCTCCTAGCTGGTCAAGGAGAGAGTATTTTCAATGGGACAGTTCCGGAATGACGGGCTACACGCAAGCAATCCGTTTAGAGAAAGACGCCTTCACGTGAATGTGAATCTTTCCACTGGCCAGAAGTCCCGTTGTGGGGAGTTTGGGATTCGCCGGATTCGTGGCGAACAGATACTACCCAACGGTGCTGCGTTTCCTGACTTCCAGGAAACCAGATTCTCAGTCGCGCGCTCAGAGGCCAGAGGCCCCCGGGCCAAAATGATTTTTGGACGTTATCGGCTTCAGCGCAAGGAACTGAAATCAAAGAGGAAGAATGGCTCCCCGGGGAAGATTCGAACTTCCAACATTTCGGTTAACAGCCGAACGCTCTACCATTGAGCTACCGGGGAACGGTAAGCAGGACTTCAAATTTACAATATTTTGAGGGGCTTGGCCATCCGGCAGCCTGGATTCACTGGTTGGCGTGGGATAGCGGGTGCAGTTACTCCAGATGGCCTGGGATAGGCGCGATAACCCCAAACAGCCTCAGATCAATTTTGTTTGTGAACTTTTTTTGCGTGCGGAGCGGGCAGTACCTCCGTCCTAGCGGCGCGAAACTTTAGACTCATGAAGAAGTACCACCACGGATGTGCCGGATAGCCCAGTGACGCCTGCAGCGCTGAACCTCACACTGGGCTCAGTCGCGGGATGAGGGCTTGCAGGTGCCCGCGGCCACTGAGGTGGTAAATGGTGCTCGCGGCGTTGCTTTTGCTTAGTCCTCTTCCGCTTTTAGGGGACGCAGTCCTGCCGGTTACAAATTCCACGGCTATTGTTGCCGCGGCTCCGTCGGACAATGCTTCTTTACTGTTGCCAAAGGAATTCGTGACACCGGGCGTTCCCGCTCCGGCGGTGAGCACGGAGCTGTCGGCGTCATCGCAGCCTGCAGCCATCGAGATGCCGACCCCGAAGCCGGACCGCGACGCGATGGAGTCTTTTTCTGCGGAGCCTGGCGCGGCGCAGCCCGCTGCTTTTGCGCTGGAACCGATCAAGCCGGTGACGAGCCGCAACCTTGAGAGCCGCAACCAGAAGAGACTGTGGTATGCGCTGGCGGCGGCGGGACACGCGGGAGCGGCTTTTGATGCGTGGTCCACGCGCCGCGCGCTTTCCGGGGATTATGGAAGGGAAGCGGACCCGTTGATGCGGCCCTTTGCGCACTCCGGAGCAATCTACGTGGCCACACAGGTGGGCCCGGTAATTATGGATCTTATCGGCAGGCACGCCATGACCAGCGAGCACGTGTGGATGCGAAAACTGTGGTGGGTGCCGCAAAGCGTGGGAGCGAGCATGTCGTTTCGCGCGGGCATACATAACGTCGGGGTAGTCCAGTAAATTTCCAGCCGGTCCGCTGATTTCCGCGCGACACGGCGAAACAGTTCTCTCAAAGGCACACGCAAAAGCTCCTCGCAGGCCTCCACCTGCGGGGAGTTGGTGTTTTTGCGGGCATCACGGAAATGGATTTTATTTTTGGGTGCGCGCTGCCCTTCCTGCGTGTCAGGAGCGCGGAAATCCGGGAGCGGGCTGCGAAGCAGGTGCGCTATAATTGCGCGCGCCAGTTCCATACGAATCGCGACGAGCGCGACAATTTCAGCGGCGAGACAATCTTGACTGGGCTTAACTGGCTCAGCGGGCCTAACGGGCTTTGCGGGCGCGATGATCGCCAACGGCAGCATCACTGAGGACATGCCTTCCAACGATTCCAACTTTGAGGACTTGCAATCCAGCCAACCTGCGGACTGGCCGGCGAACGCGCCCAGCGCCAGCCCGGCGGAGGCGCGCGAAGAATTGAAGCCTGGGCCGAAGACACCGCGGTTTATCGTGGTGGAAGGGCCGCTGCGGGTAGGCAAAACCACGCTGGCAAAGATTCTTGCCGACAGATTGCACGCGCGGCGCCTTTACGACTGCGAAGATAATCCGTTTCTTTCCGATTTTTACAAAGAGAAGCCCGGCTCAGCGTTGCGAGCGCAGATGTATTTCCTGATGGAGCGGCAAAAGCGCATTCGCGAGGCTTTGGCGGCGGCAACGCCTGCGCCGGTGCTTTCAGATTTCCTGCTGGAAAAGGATCGCATCTTCGCGAACCTGAATCTCGACGACGAAGAACTAAAAATGTACGACCGCTACTACGAAGCGCTCACCGCCGGCATTCCAGCGCCGGACCTGGTGATTTATCTGCAGGCCAAGCCGGAAGTTTTGCGCGCGCGCATTGAAAAGAAAGCTTCGCGGGAGGAGAGCGAGATTTCCGTGGAATACATCGAGGAGGTGGCGCGCGCCTACGAGCACTTTTTCTTTCATTACGCCGCGTCCGACCTGCTGGTGATCGATACTTCGGAAATCGATTTCGTGGAGAAATCGGAAGACCTGCAACAGCTTTTGCGGCGGCTCCAGGATCCCGTCAAAGGCACGCAATATTTCCTGCCGCTGAACGCGTCTGAATAGCATTTCCCGGGTTGAAAAACTTTAACGATTCCTCAGGGCGCTCGTTTTGCCACATACTATGCGCCGCAGGATTCTTTCTGCGCGAGTGTGGACGGCGAAACGATGGAGGCGAGCATGGAGCGGTGGTCACGGCGAAAATTTTTCCTCACATCCCTGGCGGGTAGCGCGATGGCCAGCGCAGGCAAACTTTTTGCGGCTGCGCCGGGCGCGGACGGAGTGGCCGATTCCCTGGGCTCCGCCGCCGGGCGGGGCGCCCAAGCGGCGCAAGGCAAGCGTCCACTGATTATTTCGAGCATGAATGGGGTGCACGCGCTGGATCGCGGAATGGACATACTCAAGAAGGGTGGCGACACGCTGGACGCGGTGGTCGCGGCGGTATCCGTGGTGGAAGACGATCCGAACGATGATTCGGTGGGCTTCGGCGGGCTTCCCAACGAAGACGGTGAAGTGGAGCTGGACGCGTGCTGCATGCACGGCCCGACGGGGCGCGCCGGTTCCGTGGCCAGCGTGCGGCGGATCAAGAACGTTTCGCGGCTGGCAAAGACGGTGATGGAGCGCACCAATCACGTGATGATTGTTGGCGAAGGAGCGCACCGCTTCGCGATTGACGAGGGATTTGAGGATTTGAATCTGCTCACGGAGCGCTCGCGGCTGGCATGGCTGGCCTGGAAAGCGTCTACTTCGTTTAACTGGCGGCCGGGGATCGACAGCCCCGAGTACGTGCAGCGATCGGCGATCGAGGGATACAAGCAGCAGATTGCGGCGATTTTTGATACGCCGGAAAAACGCGCGTGGCTGCCGCGCATCCAGGAAGCGATTGCGCACCCGCCGACCGGCACAATTCCATGCATGGCGGTAAATGCCAAAGGGGATATTTCCGCGACGACCACAACTTCGGGGCTGGCGTGGAAAATTGCGGGGCGCGTGGGAGATTCGCCGATTATCGGAGCGGGCTGCTTCGTGGACAACGAGGTGGGCGCGGCCGGCTCGACGGGAAAAGGCGAAGAAAACATCAAGATTGCCGGCGGGCACACCATCGTGGAAATGATGCGGCAAGGAAAATCGCCGGCGGACGCCTGCCTGGAGGCGTTGAGCCGGGTGGCGCACAACTACAAGAACGACAAGAAAAAGCTGGCGACGTTTCACATCTTTTTCTATGCGATTAATAAGGACGGGATGCACGGGGCGGCGTCGCTGTGGCGCACGGGGTACGACAAGAACAAACACACCGTGTATGCGGTGCATGATGGAACGGAGTCCCGGCTGGTGGAGATGAAGGCGTTTCTGGACGAAACGCCGGCGGGGGAGCAGTCCTAGAATTGTTTTTCGGCGCCACGTAGCGTGCGGCATTTGAGTTCATGGACCAAGTCAACATTTTAGTTATTGGCGGCGGAGTGGTTGGCTGCGCCATTGCGGCGGAGGTATCCAGGCAGCGGCAGGACGTGTTTCTGGTGGAGCGCTTTCCGCGAGTGGGAATGGCCACCAGCACGCGCAACAGCGGGGTGATTCACTCGGGGATTTATTATTCGCCGGGTTCGCTGAAAGCGCGGCATTGCCTGGAAGGCAACCGCTTGACGGTGGCGTTCTGTAAAGAGCATCAGGTGGCGCATCGGCGCACCGGAAAACTGGTGGTGGCCGCCGAGGAGAGCGAACGCGCTGCGCTGGAGAAATTGTACAAACGCGGCTGCGAAAATGGCGTGGAAGGTTTGCGGGTGATCGGGCCCGCGGAGATTCGCTCGAGAGAGCCCCATATTGCGGGGGTGGCGGCGCTGGAGGTTCCGAGCACCGGAATTGTGTCGGCGGAAGAATTGGTGCGGGCGTACGAGCGAGTGGCCACGAATCACGGCGCGAATATTGTTACGCGCGCGCGGGTGGTGTCGCTGGAGCCGGCGGCCAACGGGATTCGCGCCGGAATCCGCGTGGGCGACGCCGCGCACGGAGACGCGGAGTTGATGGAAACGGTGGAGGCGCGCTGCGTGATCAATGCCACGGGACTGTACGCCGACGAGGTGGCGTCGATGATTGGCAACCGCTCGTGGAAAATTTATCCGGTACGCGGAGAGTATTGCGAAGTGCGCGGGCCACAGTCGTTGTTGGTCAAGGGGCTGGTGTATCCGCTGCCGCATGCCGATGGATTGACACTGGGGATGCACTTCACGAGAACGATCTGGGAGACATTGCTGATCGGGCCGACGGCGCGTTACGTGGAGGAGAAGGATGATTACGAGCGAGACCGTTTGACGACCGCTGATTTTGTGGAGGGCGCGAGAAAATTGTTGCCGGAAATCCGAGAAAGCGACTTGCAACTGGCGTATTCGGGGCTGAGGCCGAAGCTGGCGCCGCCGGGAGAACATCACGCGGCGGATTTTGTGATCGAGCGCGATCCCGCGGTGCCGCAAATGATTCACCTGGTGGGCATCGAGTCGCCGGGGTTGACGGCGGCGCCGTCGATCGCGATGCAGGTGGGGGAGATGGTTGGCGAGATTTTAAATTAAATGGCAAACCCTCTGGCTTGCGCGATAGATCGAAGAGAGATTCCTCGACCTGCCACGGCAGGCAGGCTGCGCAGCGCGGCTCGTTCGTCCTTCCCCCGCAAATGCGGGCTCAGGGTAAACAGGAGCGAACGAGAAAGGAAAAGCCGCGCCGCTCCGCTCGGAATGGCAGGTCTGGGCGGCGGCGAATTTGATCGCCAAGATCAAACGCGCGCTAGGAAATGACTACGCGAACGAATTTTTTTTTGCCGGCGCGCAGGCGGAAATTTCGCGGCTTGGTCAAATCGATTTCTTTGCGGGAGTCGTCAACGCGCTGGCCGTCGATTTCCACGGCGTGCTGTTTGACCAGGCGTTCAGCGTCGCTCACGGAGGCGGCCAAACCGAGGGTCATCAATAACACCTTGATCATCTGCGGCGGACCGACCGGCAAATTCTTGACGGGAAGCTCTTCCGGCTCCTGACGATCGCGAAAAACCCGTTGAAAGTTTTCGGAAGCTTTGAGGGCGGCGGGTTCGCCGTGAAATCCGGTGACGACTTCCCTGGCGAGGCGCATCTTGGCGTCCATGGGATGGGTGGCGCCGGCGGAGACCTCGCTCTTCAACCTGGAAATTTCTTCGGGGGTGCGATCGGTGACCAGCTCGTAATACGACCACATGAGCTCGTCGGGCATGGACATCATCTTGCCAAACATTTCGCCGGGCGCCTCAGTGATGCCGACGTAGTTGCCGAGGCTCTTGGACATTTTGCGCGCGCCGTCGAGCCCCACGAGGATGGGCATGGTGAACGCGACCTGCGATTCCTGGCCGTATTCGCGTTGAATTTCCCGGCCCATCAGCAGATTGAATTTCTGTTCGGTGGCGCCGAGTTCGACGTCGGATTCAAGGACCACGGAATCGTAGGCCACGAGCAGCGGGTAAAGCAGCTCGTGCATGGAGATGGGCTGCTGGTTGGTGAGGCGAGTGTGAAAATCTTCGCGCTCCAGCATGCGCGCCACGCGATATTTGGCGCAGAGGCGCACGATGTCGTAACTGGATAACTTGTCGAGCCATTCGCTGTTGTAGCGGATTTCGGTTTTGCCGCGGTCGAGAATCTTGAAGACCTGTTCGAGATAAGTTTCCGCGTTGGCGCTGACCTGCTCACGGGTGAGCGGCGGACGGGTTTCCGACTGCCCGGTGGGATCGCCGACCATGGCGGTGAAGTCCCCGATCAAAAACACCGCGGTGTGGCCCATTTCCTGAAAATGTTTCAGCTTGCGGATCACCACGGTGTGGCCGAGGTGGATATCCGGCGCGGTGGGGTCGACGCCCAGTTTCACGCGGAGGGGCTTGCCGGTTTTCGCGGATTTTTCGAGCTTGGCCTGAAGCTCGGCTTCGCGAATAATTTCCGCGCTGCCCTTTTTCAGGTACGCGAGCTGTTCAGCGACGGGTTTGAAGTTGGCGGTCATAGATTCGGTGGCAGCTTTTATTCGTGGACCGGCTGGCCGGTGAGCTGGATCACACGGCGCCCTTCGATTTTAAAGCGGCCTTCCAGCACGATTCTTACCGCTTCACTATAGATGCGGTGCTCTTCGCGCAGAATCCGTTCGGAAAGCGCGTCGGGCGTGTCGCCGTCGAGCACCGGGACGACGGATTGAAGAATGATGGGGCCGGCGTCGAGATTTTCATCTACAAAGTGCACGGTGCAGCCGGCAAATTTCACGCCATACTCCAGCGCCTGGCGCTGTGACTCCAGACCAGGGAAGGACGGCAGCAGGGACGGGTGAATATTGAGAATGCGCTGCGGAAAACACTGGATGAAGTACGGAGACAACAGGCGCATGTAGCCGGCGAGGCAGACCAGATCGACTTGGTGTTCGCGCAAAGCGGCAACAACCTGGCGGTCGTAGACTTCGCGCTCGAGACCGCGGGAAGGCAGGACCAGAGTGGGGATTCCGCGCGCTGTGGCGCGGTCAATTCCCTGCGCGCCCTCGCGATTGGCGATGACGATGGCGATTTGCGCGCCGGGGATCCGTCCGGCAGCAACGCTTTCCGCCAAGGCTTCAAAGTTGGAGCCGCGTCCGCTGAGCAACACGCCTAAGCTTTTTTTCATGAATGGAAAACGTTAGCACAATCGATTGCGCGGGCAAAACCTAGGCGATCGATGCGGTGATGCAACATAAGCGCGTTGGTCAGGGCTTGGGGGAAGTCCCCGAGCCGCAGCATTTCTTGAACCTGTTGTAGTCGTGTCCTTTCCACGTAACTTTTCCCTTTTGCACGGGCGAACTGGAAAGAAACGGCACGCCGCCATCTAGGTTAAGGCAAACAATAAACCGTCTCGACGATGGCGAATGCATGGAAAAACCACCGACTCCAGGGCTGTAAGCCCACTGGGTATCCAGCTTCAACATCGCATCGCCGTTTACCACGTAAAAATATTCGGGCTTTTCCAACGCCTGATACACCGCTCCAGTAACAATTCTTTTCTTCATTTTCAGCGGAAGAGATGTTCTGACGAAGTGCACAACTACGCCCTGGTAACGGAGCTTCTCCACGAGCGATGCGCTCCATTCGTTATCTTGTTTGGACATCGCGTACGACGTGAAGGGTTGTGAGAGGTCTACTCCATAGGGGATTGGGCCGCTTGCATCATCTCCGGCCACAGCGGTACTTGTGGCAATGCACAAGAACAGGATGAGGGTGTAAACAGATTTCATTGGCTTGGGCGAAACTTGCTAGGAATTATATGTCACCTAACAGATCGGCCGGCACACTCATGATTAGTGGGGTACTCGGAAGCCGACCATGCTCGCGATGATAGATGAATTTTACAGGGCGAGGGCGCCGGAATAGGTCACGCGGGCTTTGCCGGAATCGCTGCGCTCGATGCGGCCGATGCGAAAGAATTTCTCGCGGCGCTTCTTCAGGTCGCCTTCAACGTATTTCACGTGCTGCGGCGGCACCACCAGGATCATGCCCACGCCCATATTGAAGGAGTGCAGGAGCTCGTCGCCGTCGATTTTCCCAATTTTGGCCAGATATTTGAAGATTGAAGGCACCGGCCAGGAATCCAGGTCAATCTGCGCCTTCACGCCGCTGGGCAGCACGCGCGGCAAGTTCCCGGGGATGCCGCCGCCAGTGATGTGCGCGAGCGCCGAAACGCAACTGCGGGCGACGATATTCCGCAGCGCGGGCGCATAACAGAGATGGGGCTTCAGCAATTCCGCGCCGATTTTGTTGCCCACCTCGGCGACGTAGGTGTCGGGCCGCAGCCGGGCGACTTCAAACACAAGTTTTCGCGCCAGAGAATAGCCGTTGGTGTGCAAGCCGGAGGAAGGAAGGGCGATGAGGGCGTCGCCGGGCTTGACGGCTTTGCCGTTGAGCA
>DASXLA010000037.1:0-9495 GCA_036496505.1 Candidatus Acidiferrum sp.
CCCGCCGGACGCAAATACGCCATCGAGATTCGCAACCAGGAATGGCTGGACGCGGAGTTTGCCGATTTGCTGCGGCAGCATCGCATCGCGCTGGTGCTGCAGGACCTTTTCTACATGCCGCGAGCGGACGAGCTGGCGAAAAAGTTCGATCCTATCACCGCCGACTGGACGTACATTCGCTGGCTGGGCGACCGCAAAGGCATCGAGCAACGGACCATGACGTGGGACAAAACCATCGTGGACCGCACTAAGGAACTCACTAGCTGGGTCGATTTTTGCTACCAGACCAAACGGCGCGGCGTCACCGTGTACGCCTACGCCAACAATCATTACGCCGGCCACGGCCCCGCCACCGTCCGCCACTTCCGCGATCTGTGGCGCAAAAAAGGCTTTCCGGAGTTGCCGTTGCCGCAGCCATCGCCGCCCCAACCGCCGCCGCCCGCCGAGCCATCCTCCAATCCACCCGCAAAGCGATCAGCAAAGCAGTCTCGAAAGCAGTCTCGAAAGCAGTCTCCAAAGCAGTCTCCAAAGCAACCATCGCTATTCGATTAGCGCGATTCGATGCCACTCATCCAGCGGCCGCTCGAATGTTCCCGCGAATCTTGACAACGAACGAACCAACCGACCAACCAACCGACCGACCAACCACCAACTGACCAACCACCAACCGACCAACCACCAACCACCAACCACCAACCGACCACCAATTGACCACCGACTGACCGACCACCAACAAAAAGCCCAGACGTGTCATTCCGAGCGGAGTGGCGCGGCTTTTTCTTCCTCGTTCGCTTCGCGAACGAGCCGCGCCACGCAGTCGAGGAATCTCTCTTCGATCTATCGCGCAAGCCAGCCAAGACCCGCCCGCAAACAGGAAACGCTCGCGACAGCCAAGACCCCCGCGGAAACGCAAAACGCCCGCGCAAGCCAACAAAAACTACGGCTGCACAGTCGGTCCGTAACTCAACGGTTCCCCAGCCTTCGGCACATCATAATTATTCCAGAACCACAACGGCTCGAGTTTCTTCTTCTCCGGCCAAACCTGATCCAGCGTATCCCCCTCAAACAGCTCCCCGTTCTTCATCACCCAATGCACCGTATTGGTGTTGTGAATGTCCTCCAGCGGATTCTTGTCGAAAATCACCAGGTCCGCCAGCTTCCCCGGTTCGATGGAGCCCAAATCCTGCGGCCGCCCCACGATTTTCGCGCCGTTCACCGTGGCGCAGCGCAACACTTCCATGGGAGTCATCCCGCCGCTGGCAAGCATCCACATCTCCCAGTGATAGCCGAGGCCCTGCAACTGGCCGTGGCTGCCCACACCCACCAGCGTCCCGGCGCGCAGCAGTTTGGCCACCTGCGCCGACAATTTGGGAAACGCGTATTCGTCCTTGCGGAACCATCCCGGGCGGCGCTTGGTTCTTTCGTCGATGATTTTATGCGGCGTGAAATGGTTCAGCTTGGCGTTATCGTGCACTTCGCTGTTTTCGTACCAATAATCTTCGCCAAATGGGCCGCCGTAATTCACGATGAGCGTGGGCGTCTCGGAAATTCCCGATTGCGCGAACATCTGAATCACATCCTTATAAAGCGGCGTAATCGGCAGGGTGTGTTCGTTGCCGTGAAAGCCGTCGATGACGTGCGTGAGGTCCAGCTTCAGGTCCAGGCCGCCCTCGGTGGTGGGCATCATTTCCAGTTCCTTGGCGGCTTCCACCATGAACTGGCGCTGCTTGCGATTTCCCACGATGTAGCTCTTGATGTTGTGGGTTCCGTAATACTTTCTGTATTTCAGCAACACGCCTTTGACTTCTTCCATGGACTGAAAATTATTGTCGGAGAAGACGCCCGGCCCAGTGGAGAAAGCGCGCAAGCCGAGAATGTCGCCGGTATCCACGAGGTCTTGATAGGCAAAGGTGTCGTTCGTTCCGGTCTGCACATCCAGGCCGGTGGTCACGCCGTAGGCGAGGTTGGCGAGGAACGCCCAGTTCTGGGTATCCAGAATGCCGCGGCGAATTTCCGTCCAGTGGGCGTGCGTATCGACGAAACCGGGCGAAATGGTTTTGCCGCGCACATCAAAGATTTTTGCGCCGGCCGGCACGCTGCCGTGCGGGCCCACGCTCTTGATGCGGTTATCCTCGACCACGATGTCGGCGTTCTTCAGCACTTCGTCGCCTTTCATGGTCACCACCGTCGCGCCGCGAAGCACGATGCTGCCCTTGGGGGTTTTGCGCGGAACTTCCAGGTCCACGGGAATTTCTTCCACGTTGTTCTCTTCTTCTTTTAATTTCTTGGGCTCTTTCTTCTCGTCGTTTTTGGCGTCTTTCTTCTCATCCTTTTTGTCGGCCTTCTGATCGTCATTATTTTTGGCCGTCTCTTTGGCGTCCTTCGTGTCGCCTTCTTTTTTGTCCGCGTCTTTCTTGTCTTCGTCTTTCTTTTCGTCCTTGGGGGGCTCAAAGGAAACGGCGCTCAGCGGCTCGCGAAACAAGCTCGAGCCGATGGCCCAGGTAATGGTTTTGCCGTCGTCGGCCCACGCAAAATAGTCGGCGCCGATATCCGTGAGGCGCTTCACCGGCACCGTAGGCGTGGACACATTCACCGTCGGAGCTTCGCCGCCCACCTCCGGCATGGCGATCAGGTACAGCTGATTCATGACGTGCGCGAGCACCCATTGACCGTCCGGACTGGCCTGCACATCGTCGGCGGGAATCGGTTCTTCAAAGAAATACAGGCCCTGGCCCTTCACCTGGAGGTGCGTGCGCCGGTCGGTGCCGTCGTAGCGCAGCGAGATGAGGCCCTGCGGGGTGTACACGTAGATGCGGTCTTTCTCGTGAGTAAAATGCGGGCCGCCCGCTCCCCGCGCGGGCAAAATCAGATGGGCGTCGCCGCCTTCCGCGGGAATCCACACGAGATCGGCATTGCCGGTTTGGCCGCCATCGAACGTGCTGTTTTCGCGGTCGTACGCGTTGCCGCGCAGCGCCACGATTTTGGTTCCGTCCGGCGACCACGCCGGATTGCTGTACACGCCGAGCGACTTGGAAAGTTGCACGGCCGTGCCGCCGGTGGACGGAACTTTCCACAACTGGCCGCCTTCACTCGACCACGTGACATAGGCGATGAATTTTCCATCCGGCGACCACGCCGGCTCGAACTCGCGGGCGTTCCCGCTGGTCACGCGCTGCGGCGCGCCATGCGGAAAGTCCACGGTGTACAAGTGGGTCATGGCGGAAAATACCAGTCGCTTGCTGTCCGGCGATTCCACCGGGTCCATGATCAAGCGAGATTTCACCGGGCCTTGTTCGACTCTCTGCGGAAAATCGAGTTTCGGTCCGATGTCCTGAGAAACCTGCGCGGTGAACGGAATGATTTTCTCCGTGCCGGAGGCCAGATCGAGGCGGCGGATTTTTCCGTCCTGGTTGTAGACGATTTCCTTGCCGTTGGGCAGGAATGCGAATCCGGGGAAAACGTCGCGGGTGAATAAGGACTCCTGATCGTCGCGCGTCACGGGGTATTTCACCCAGCGGTCTTCTCCGGTGTCGAGATTACGCAGTCGCAGCCCGGTTTCTGTTTCATAGCGCGTGACGTAGACGAGTTCCTTGCCATCCGGAGACAACGCGGGGCGAAAGGCGCTTTCCGGCTGCGCGATGATTTCGTCTTCATCGCCGGTCTTGCGGTCGCGGCGCACAATCTTCCACAGCGGAAACTGCGCGTTATAGCTGAAAGGTCCCTGGCGCACGGCGTAATACAAATATTTTCCGTCGGGCGAGGCCACCACACCCATGGCGTTGTGGCGCTCTTTCCGTTTGGTGGTGGGCGTCGGCTTGGACTTGGTAATCTGCACGCCGGTGCCGCCGTCGACGTGATACATCCACAGCTCGCCGGAGCCGATGCCGAAGGGCAGCTTGGAGGCGATGATGTAATTTCCGTCGGGTGTCCAGGCGGGTGAAGTGAAATTATCGTTGGTGTTCTTGGATACCTGCTTCACTCCCGTGCCGTCGGGATGAATGATCCAGATATTTTCACTGCCTTCGCGATCGGAGATGAAAGTGATCCATTTTCCGTCGGGCGAAAATCGCGGCTGGCTGTCGAAAGCCATACCGCCGGAGATAAGCTTGGCCTGGCCGCCTTCGACGGGCAGAGTGTAGAGGTCGCCCATCAGCTCGAACACAATGGTTTTGCCGTCGGCGGAGACATCCAGGGAGAGCCAGGTGCCTTCATCGGTGGTAAAGGTGATCTTGCGAGCGGGCTTCAGTGACAAGCCTTTTTTCTCATCTTTCTTGTCGTCTTTTTTGTCTTTGTCTTTTTTTTTGTCCTTGTCCTGGGAGTCCTGCGTGGAGCTTTGCTGCAGTTCGCTCGCCGCCTGAGTGGCCTCCGCGGCGGCAAGCTGAAGCGGCGCGCGCAACGCTTCGCCGCGCCACGCTTCGGCGCGAAGTCCCGGTGCGCTCATCGCCAGGATCACTGTCGCGGCTAGCATCGTCGCAGCCAGCCCGGCCGCGGTAATCCCCGCCGCTGCTACCCCTGCCCGAGACCACGCCGCAAAGCCATACACACCCGTTCGCCTGATCATCCTTATCCCTCCGCCTGTTGTGCTTCTCTCGTTTGACGCGTGAAACGCGAATTTATCTCTGATGGAACGGGCGCCGGAAAGGCCTGGCGCGCGGTTCCCCGGACTCCGCAAAGGCGGGAATGATACCGCGCCGGGCGATTCTTGGCATCAAAAGTTTCTGGTTTGCCAAATCCCGCGAAACGGCGGTGGCGCGCCAGCACAAAAGAATGGAAAATCATGCACATGACAAATTTCATGAGTAGTGCGGTGAAGCTGGGTGCGTTGGCGTGCGTGTTGACGATGGCCGGCGCGACGGCGGCGAAGCAACAGAGCGCAACGCAGGCAACGGACGCGGCGAAGGCGGCGAAGGGACAAAATGCGACAAACGCCACGGGGACCACGGACGCGGCGAACGCCACGGACCAGGTGGCGCGCGCGGTGTTCAAACAACTGATCGAAATCAACACCACGGATTCGGTCGGCAACGTCACCACCGCGGCGGAAGCCATGGCCACGCGGCTGCGCGAAGCGGGCTTCGCCGACAAAGATGTCATCGTGGCGGGGCTGGTCGAGAAAAAGAAAAACGTGGTGGTGCGCTTCCGCGGAACGGGCAAGCGCAAGCCGGTCTTGTTCATCGGGCACCTCGACGTGGTGGAAGCGCGGCGCGAGGACTGGAGCACCGACCCGTTCGAGTTTGTCGAGAAGGACGGATTTTTCTACGGCCGCGGCACCAACGACATGAAAGCCGGCGACGCCATGATGGTGACGAATTTCATGCGGCTGAAGAAAGAGGGCTACGTGCCCGACCGCGATTTAATCCTGGCGCTCACCGCCGACGAAGAAGGCGGCAACTACAACGGAGTGGACTGGCTGCTCAAAACGCATCGCGAGTGGATCGACGCGGAATACTGCATCAACCTGGATGGCGGCGAGTTTCTGAAACAAAACGGGAAGCGGCTGATGGCGGCGATGCAGGGTAGCGAGAAAGTGTACGCGGACTTCACGTTTGAGTCGCTGAATGCCGGAGGGCACAGCTCGGAGCCGGTGCGCGACAATGCCATCTATCACCTGGCGGCGGCGCTCACACGGTTGCGCGATTTCGATTTTCCCGTGAAGGTCAACGAAATCACGCGGAATTATTTTGCGCGCAGCGCGGAAATTTCGCCGGGACCTTCCGCAGCGGACCTGAAGGCGGTTGCCAAGGATCCACCGGACGAAGCGGCCGCGGCGCGCTTGTCCAGAGAGCCGTATTACAACACGCTGCTGCGCACCACCTGCGTGGCCACCATGCTTTCCGGCGGGCACGCTCCGAATGCCTTGCCGCAAATGGCGCGGGCCAACGTGAACTGCCGGATTTTTCCCGGGGAGGATCCCGAGGAAGTGCGCAAGACGCTGGAGCGCGTAGCGGCGGAAACGAAAGTGACGGTGACGCTGGTACCGCAACTGGACGCCGAAGGGAAGCCGGAGCGGGTGGTCACCGTGCCGCCGTCGCCGCTGGTTCCCGAGGTGGTGCAGGCCATGGAGAAAACGCTGAAGGAAACGTGGCCGGGCGTGCCGCTGGTGGCCACCATGTCCGCGGGCGCGAGCGACGGGAAGTTCACGCGCATCGCGGGGATTCCGACGTTGGGCATTGCGTGCATGTTTTATGAACTGGGCGACAACCGCGCGCATGGAAAAGATGAACGCACCGGCGTGCAGGATTTTTATGACGGGGTCAACTTCAATTACAAGTTGATCCGTGCGCTCAGCTCCGGGGATTAGTCCGGGATTGTTTTCTCCGCCTCCGGGGATTAGTCCGGGATTGTTTCCTCCGCCTCCGGGAATTAATCCGGGATTTTTTCTTCGCTTCCGGGAATTAACCCTGGAATTCAGCCTCGAGCTTTTTTGCTCAGCGCCTAAAAATTCACCGCGAACCAGGCCGAGGATTTGAATCCCTCCTTATCCATTCTTGTCTTCAGGAGGCTGGAGTGCGGAGATATTCGAGCGCGGCGAGATCCTGCCACTCGCCCTCTTTCATTTCCTGCAGGGTCCAGGTGTAGTCATCATTGGTTTTGCGGTTGACGATGACGCGCAGGTCGGCCATCTGGCCTTCGAAGTCTTCTCCGCGGAAGCGAATCTTGGTGCTGTTGCCTTCCACCTGCACCGGACCTTCGGTGATGCCGTTGTGCGCGTCCATGTACCAGACGGCCAGAGTTTTCTGCGCGGGATTCCAGAAAAAGTTGCCGTCGTAAGTGCGGGCCGCGCCCTTTCCAGAAACAAAGTGAGTGTTGAAGCGGATGAAGGCGTTGTTGTCGGACCACTGATAGCGCGTTTCGATGCGCAACATGCCGGGGCCCAGCTTGGTGGCGTCGGCGGTCCAGACGCCGCCGACGAGCCAGCCGAGGGCGCTGATGGGCTTGACGGCTTCGGCAGGTTTTGCGGGCGCACCGGCCTGCGGCGCCGCTTTTTGTGTTGGCGTTTGCTCGGTCTGCGCTTTTTCTGGAGATTGCGCCCAGCCGAGAATGGTTGCAGAAAGAAGCGCGACGATTTGCAGAACCGCACGCATCACCGTTTTTTCCTCGGGGTCATAATGCTGTTCTGCTCCTGTGCACCAAAAGTCATAGCCCACCGGATGGTTGCAAACGCCAAAGGGTGGGCATGCCGTTTTTTTGCAATGTAGACAGAAAAGGTTGAAAACAAAGGGTCGAGGTCTGCAAAAGAGGGCCAAGAGACGCAAAGAGCGATCCAAGAGAGCCCAATGAGCTTGAATCGGTTTCCCCGGGTTGCTGCGCCGCTGGCCTGGCCGAGTTCATGATTTCGATTCCCGAAGTACTCATGGCGTTTTTTTGCAATGTAGACAGAAAATGATGAAAACAAAGGGTCGGGGTCTGCAAAAGAGGGCCAAGAGACGCAACGAGCGACCCAAGAGGGGCCCAATGAGCTTGAATGGGTTTCCCGGGTTGCTGTGCCGCTGGCCTGGCCGAGTTCATGATTTCGATTCCCGAAGTTACTCATGCCGTTTTTTTGCAATGTAGACAGAAAATGTTGAAAACAAAGGGTCGAGGTCTGCAAAAGAGGGCCAAGAGACGCAAAGAGCGACCCAAAGAGCGACCCAAAGAGCTTGCATGCGCTCCCTTCGGAGACTTTATGACGGCAGAAGACGGCACCGGGGGATTCGACGGACCGCAGACCACGCCCTAAGCAGCGCAGTTTACCATATGATAATATACCTAGTCAAGTAAAATCTGCGCGGATGTCATTAGCACATGAAATGTCCCTGAGATAAACATATGAAATGTGCGCTTGAAGAGGGCGGCTGTCCGGATGAAGCATTCGAATGGCCGACTAACCGGGAGGTGGAGGAACCCGGGTGCCGGCAAGTCAAAGTTCCGTTGGCAGCTTAGCGGCCGACCAGAACGCCGTTTGCTTCCGCGAGGATGGTGCCAGGCCCTTCCGAGGTAAAGCCGATTTCTACGTGGCCTCCGGCTTTGAGCCTGAGCGCAATGGGAAAGGTCAAATGGACTGTCTGCTTCGGTTGAAGATAGACGGCTTGAAGTCGCCACATGGAAGTACCGGTCTCGAGGTCGGGAGCGTCGCGTCCGGAAATGTCCAGCCGGCCAATGGTTCCGCCGCCAGAAGGAAAAAAGTTCAGTGTGAGCGTGGTGATTTCCAAGGTCTTATGAGGAGGAACAACCGAGCTATCGCCGCCGAAGCCCTGTACCCAATACATTTTGACGTAATGCCCGAAGGTGACTTCCTGCGATGAGTACACTTGTTGGGTAGACATAAAAAACCTCCTTTTTCGAGATGTACCGAGGCCAACGTCCGTGCAATATGATCGGACGGTAGATATGCTAAGTGTACCTGTCCGAATAACCGACTAACCGGGAGTTGGCAGGCGTGCTATTTCCCGATTTGCTTTTGTAATTTTCGAACCAGGCGTGCGCCTGCACTGTCGGGCCCTGTGAGCAGCCCTCCCCAGACATGCGATTCACTCCATCGGTTGTACCCAGTCCTTGGGGCAATCACGGTCAGATAGACATTTCGTACCGGAGCCTGTCTATTGTAATTTGGAACGCCGTCTTGCTCGATATGGCCATGTTCGTCCACCGTTCCCGTCTGGCCACTGGCAAAAATGATGTATCCGCCCTTGTACGGGCCGGCGGATAAGAGAAGAATCAAGTCTGCGGTCTGCTTGTCATGCACGAGCTGAAATCGTCCCCATTTTTTGAGTTGGGCTTCTGCTGCGGTTCCCACCGCCTCGACACCTGATTGGTTGTCGAAGTAAACAGTTTTGGCTGACAAGATCTTGGGCGACTTCGCCAATTGCTTTTGGGCGTGGGATGCGCTCGGCAGTACGAGACCCGCTAGTATCAAAAGGATGAGGCAGAGGTCATTTCTCACGAGCCACCTCGGGATATTTAGACTCAGCTTACACTCCGCTGGCAAGACATCCCAAGGTCCGGTTACCGGACTAATCAGGACTTAGACTTTCAGTGCCGCGTCGGTCGAACTTTGGTACAGTTGCCGCGTTATG
The DNA here is from genome assembly GCA_036496505.1 of Candidatus Acidiferrum sp. GTDB lineage: Bacteria > Acidobacteriota > Terriglobia > Acidiferrales > UBA7541 > Acidiferrum. The sequence continues at coordinate 9,057 of DASXLA010000037.1, forward strand.
AAATTTCAGGTCGTTTTGCAGTGGCCCGCCGACTCCCTGGATGATTTCGACGAAATGGTTGGCCTCGAAAACCTGCTCGTCGCTAAATTGAGTCGCCGAAGCGAAGTTGACGGGCACGATTTTGGCAGCGGGGAAACGAATATTTTCATCCTCACGGATGACGCGCATCGAGCCTTTCAAGAGATTGAAGACACTCTCTCGGGACACGCCCTCTGGCCCAAAGCCAGAGTCGCGTACCGACATATTGACGGAGTTGGATATCACGTTCTGCGGCCGCCGGGGTCCATGACCTTCAATGTCCGGTAACGCGTGTCGGTTCAGACGGTCGATGCAACACCATCTGGTATAAAGCTGTTTTCAAAGGTGGTGTTTATGAAGCGAGGGAAACGGTTTGGGCTTTCGGCGGAGCAGAAGAGCGACGTCTGGCGTCGTTGGAAGT
>DASXLA010000038.1:0-6172 GCA_036496505.1 Candidatus Acidiferrum sp.
GATTACGGCATTTTGCAAAAGTATCCGATGGGCGGCGACAAATACGAATTTGCGCGACGCACCACTTTCGTGATCGATAAGAGCGGCGTTATCAAGCACATCGAATTCGATAGCACCGCGATTGATCCCACGAGCGCCGTCGCAATTTGCACGGATCTGCATCACAGAAGCTAGCCAGCAATTCGGGCGAAGGTTGAGCGCACGCTCAGCCTTCGCGCCGTTTCATCCGCGAGTTTGTGCCAGAGCCGGGGCGCAACTGCTTTAGAATGGGCGCCTTGGCTAAACCTCCGGAATCCGACCGTCTGCGCGTGGTCCTCGTGGCGACGCGCAACCCACTCAATATTGGCGCGGCCGCTCGCGCGATGAGCAACTTCGGTTTTCACCACTTGCGAGTGGTGACGCCGTACGAGCCCGCTTTTCGCGAGGCGCGTTCGGCGGTCGGCGCGTCGTATGTGCTGGCGAGCGCGGAGCAGTTCAGTAGCGTCGCCGACGCGGTGGCGGACTGCACGCTGGTGATCGGCACGACGGCGGTGCGCCACCGGCAACTCCATCATTTGCTGCGCGGTCCCGCGGATGGTGCGCGGTTGATTCGCAAGCGGATGGCAGCGAGCCGCGTTGCCCTTCTTTTTGGTTCGGAAAAGTTTGGGCTCTCGAATAGAGATTTGAGCCATTGCCACTGGCTGATTCGCATTCCTACCAGCGAGAAAAACATTTCGATGAATCTGGGGCAGGCGGTCGCGGTCTGCCTCTACGAATTGATCCGCGAGGGGAAGGGAACTCGGCGGTCGGAAAAAGTGGCGCTTGCGACGTCGGCCGAAGTGGAGCGGATCACCAAAATGCTGATCGAGGCGCTGCGGGAGAGCGGATTTCTGGACATGCGGCGCGTGGCGGATTCAGAGGAGCGCATCCGGCGCGTGGTGCGGCGGCTGAAAATTCAGGAGCGCGACGCGGTGATCTGGCTCGGCATGCTGCGCCAGATTTTGTGGAAGCTCCGCTGGGGCCGGGAAACCGAGAAATAGCGTGCACTACTTCTCAACTCGGGCAGGCAGGCACCATTTCATTTCCAAGAGAGGTCCTTCGGCTGCGACCGGCGCCCGCTAACACCGCGGGAAAGGCAAAACGCGCCGGCCTCCGCTCAGGATGACGCCTCGACACGTTCCGCGCCGCGCACAAGCCGCGCGAAGAGGAAAGCGCGGGCCTCCGCTCGGGATGACGGCTCTCAAGTCGCGCACGTAGGCGGCATTTCACTTCCAAGAGAGGTCCTTCGACTGCGGCCGGCGCCCGCTAACACCGCGGGAAAGGCAAAACGCGCCGGCCTCCGCTCAGGATGACGGTTCTTGAGAAGCGCGCAAACATCATTCCTCTAGTTTTCGAAACTGAATAGTGGTTCAATGCGCCGCGGCGACGGAGGAGCATATGAGTGTGCGGAAAATATTGGGTCGGCGGGTCGTGCGGGCAGCTGTGATTCTCGCTGGGATGGTTGCGGCGATGACGGCGTGGGCGCAGGAGTTCAACAGCAGGTCGATTGCGACTTACACGGCGGCGCAGGCAGAGCAGGGCAAGGCCCTATATGCGAAGAGTTGTGCGTCGTGCCACGGGCAGACGCTTGGCGGCAGCGAATTTGCGAGCGCGCTCAACGGGATGACGTTCAGCCGCAATTGGGGCGGAAAGTCGGCGGTGGAGCTTTTCAACTACATCAATACGAAGATGCCGCCCGCGAGTCCCGGACAATTGGGGCCGGAGGCTGCCGCGCAGATCATTGCCTACGTGCTCCAGGTGAACGGAATACGGGCGGGGCAGAGCGCATTGCCCACGGATACGACGGCGCTCGCATTGATGCAGATTCCGCGCGGCCGGACACAGCGCGCGGGGATGATGATGCCGCTTTCGCCGCTGGCGCCGCCGATGAAGCCGGTGGTGCTGCCGAATCCGCTCGAGAAATTCACGCCGGTGACCGACGAGCTGCTGCAAAATCCGCCGCCCGGTGACTGGTTGCTATGGCGACGCACGTACGACGATCAGGGATTCAGTCCTCTGAAAGAAATCACCAAGAAAAACGTGCACGATCTGCGGGTGAAGTGGGCGTGGTCTCTGCCGAACGGGGAAAACGAGGGGACGCCGCTCGAACATGATGGCGTGCTCTTCATCGAAAGCTACGAAGACAAAGTTCAGGCGCTAAACGCGCTGACGGGCGACCTGCTTTGGCAATATTCGCGGCAACTGCCGAGCGACGCGCGGCCCATGCAGAAGCGCAACCTTGCGCTCTACCAAGACAAGCTGATCGTGCCGACGTCGGACGATCATCTAGTTGCGCTGAACGTGAAGACGGGTGACGTAATTTGGGATTCGCCACTCGCGGACTACAAAAAAGGCTACCAGGAGACGGGCGGGCCGCTTGTGGCGAAGGGCAAGGTGATGCAGGGAATCGCCGGTCAAGCGCCGGGCGGAAATTTCATCGTTGCGCTGGATATTGAAACCGGCAACGAAGCGTGGCGGTTTCACACCATCGCGCAGAAGGGCGAGCCCGGCGACAGTTGGAATGGCTTGCCCGACGAAAAGCGGAATGGCGGGTCCGTTTGGACGGCGGGAAGCTACGATCCGCAGCTTGGGCTTGCGTTTTTCGGCGTCGGGCAGACGTACGATACGGGGCCAGTGCTGCATCGCGTGGCTGGATTTTCAAATGACGGGCTGTTCACGGATTGCACGCTGGCGTTCGATCCGGCGAGCGGAAAGCTGGTGTGGTATTTCCAGCATGTCCACAACGATCAGTGGGATCTCGACTGGGCGTTCGAGCAGCAGCTAATTAATTTGCCGTTGGATGGCGCGGACAAGAAGATGGTGGTGACATCGGGCAAGATGGGAATTTACGAAGGTATGGATGCGGCGACCGGAAAATATATTTTCTCGAAAGATTTGGGCATTCAGAATGTGATTGCGTCGATCGATCCGAAAACCGGAGAGAAGACGATCGACCCGGAAGTGGTGATTGGCGACGGAAAGCCGCACATGATCTGTCCGCATCCTGGCGGCGGACGAAACTGGATCGCCGGCTCGTACGATGCGTCGAGGAAGATTGTTTACGTCGCGCTCAACGAGTCGTGCATGGATTTGATTCCAGCGGCGCCGGGCCAGCGCGGGAATTTGACCTCTGGCGTGAACTGGTTCATCCGGCTGCGTCCTGACAGTGACGGAAAGGTCGGGCGCGTGGAGGCTTTTAATCTGGAAACGAAGAAGGTGCTATGGATGGACCGTCAGCGCGCGCCGCAAACAACGTGCCTCTTGGATACGGCGGGCGGCGTGGCTTTCGCGGGCTCATTCGACCGGAATCTTCAGGCATACGACGACGCGACGGGCAAAACCCTGTGGCAAATGCGAATGAACGACGTGCCCGACTCGTGCCCGATCACCTACACCGTGGATGGCAAGCAGTACGTGGCTGTCGTTGTCGGCAGCGGCGGGCCAATCACGGGAACTTATCCGGTGCTCGTACCGGAGATTCAGAACCCGCCCGATCATGGCGCCGAGATTTGGGTATTCGAGCTGCCGGAAAAGAATACGGTCGAGGCTGGGCACTAAACTCGAGACGCCTGCCGATTGAGGCGGATGGCGGACAGACAGCCAAGCATTTGTGCCGGGCACAGCATGCTGTGCCCCTACGGAAGCGAACAAACATACCGATTAGGAAGATCCGCTGTGGAGCTTGTCCCTATCGGTGACTAGGCCTACGTGAACGATTCCTGCTCCCCGCATTATGTCAATCGCGCGCGCCACCTCCGCGAACGGGACTTCCTCGGCGCCTTCGACAAAAGCCACTTTATCGGCGCGCTCCTTGAAAATATCGGAGAGGCGAGTGCCAAGCACATTCCAGTCACTCTGTTCCTGGTTAATCATGAGCTTCCCGCCTTGCATCACCTGAACCACAATTGTATGGGGCTGGGCTGGTTCGGATTTCCATTGTGGCGGAACAGGCTGCGGAATGAGCGTCGGCAATCCAGTAGGTACCTTCGGTGTGATCACCATGAAGATGATGATCAGGACCAACAGCACGTCAATCAATGGAACAATGTTGGGATCTGAAACTGTCGCACCTTGACTCTTGCCGACTGAAATTCCCATGAGCGACTCCTTATAGAAGCGCTGCCGCTTCCGAACCGCGCGGCGAACGGGCCGCGGCGCAGGTTTGTTCGTCTGTATTCTTGACACCGACCTCGCGGATTTGTGCCGACAGGCGCGTGAAGTCCCGCTGAAAAATCCTGCAAGAAATCTGCCCTAGTTCGTTCTCAGGGAAGACACCCGCCACACAGAGCTGTTGGCGGTGTCTAACTTTTGCAGTGGGCAAGGAGGCGATTATGCGAAAGAACCGTATGCGTACGTTTTCGTTGTCGAGCCTACCGATCCTCGTTCTACTTGCAGGGCTGTCGGCGTTGGGTAACGCCGACTCGCGCGCAAGTGGCTCCAACGGCAGCCAATCTTTCTCGCAAACGTGGCGCCTGATGCAACCGGTCACCTATGAAAACATGACGGTGTTTCCGATTGTCGCGGCGGAAAACGCCGACACCGGCGCTTTCGTAACTCTCGATGACGCTCTTGCCTCCGGCGACGTTGTAATCACAGAGCAGGGGAGTTACCTCCGCAGAACACGCGACAGGGCGCGGCAGGTTCCCTACGGCGCTGGCCCCGAGGTGAATCAGTTGGTGCTGGTGAACCGCGGCAAGCGGCCACTCATACTTTTGGCAGGAGAGGTCATTTCCGGCGGAAAGCAGGACCGAATTATCGGGAAGGATCGGATCATCCCCGTAGGAGCCGCTCCACTTCCGCTCGACGTCTTTTGCGTCGAGCACGGCCGCTGGACGGGTGATTCCGAGAAATTTTCAGCAGCGCAGCTCATGGTTCATCCGGCAGTGCGTAAGGAAGCGGCCATCGAGCAAGATCAGGGCAAGGTTTGGGCAGCAGTCCGCGGCGAAATGGCGCCGGGAGCCAACAGTTCTGACGCAGGAATAGGAGTGGCTGGGGGCGGCATCGGTGGCGCTCAACCAAATGCGGCGCCGCCGCCCATTTCTCCCCGTCGGCTTGACTCCACAATTGCTTCCGAGGCCCCGACGCAAGCCTACACGAAAATTTACAAATCATCGCCCATCGGAACATCCGTTGAATCTTTCGCCGAAGAAATGCAGCGGCGCTTCCAGCGTGCAACCGAAAAAATGAAGGGCGAACACGTCGTGGGAGTGGTAATTGCTTATGGAGGCGAGGTTGCATGGAGCGACATCTTCGCTTCCTCACAACTTTTCGACGCTTACTGGCCGAAGCTGCTGCGGAGCTACGCGGTCGAAGCTCTGACGCGTCCCGAAATTAGGCAAGTCGCTTCGTTGGACGACGCTCGTGATTTTCTCCGCCCGCTCACGGGTCACGTCCGCGAAGAATCCGATCCGGGTGTGTATCGCTGGATCGAGCAGGACGGGGGGCACATTGCCTCAATCGAACTGGAAGCCCTGGAGCCAAAGCCAATCACATTGCACTGGCTCAAAGTAGCCGAAGAATGAGCGGTCGAAGCGGAACTTTAGCGCGCAACGATGAAATGCCCCTATCGGACATGTAGAATGCCCTGGACCGGTATGTGGTTGGTTTGCCGACGTACCGAAAATTCAGAATCCACCCGATCATGGCGCCGAGATTTGGGTATTCGAACTGCCGGAAAAGTAGGGGAACGTCTTGTGAGCGCTAAACCGCCACCGAAAGCAAATTCCATGGACGTCTTTGAGAGCCTCTGGTACCGGCTCGTGTTGCTGTTCTTCGCCATGTATCTAACTGTGTTCTGGTTCGTTCTCGGGCCGAGCAATCCGTGGTATGCGGTGATGGTGGCTTGGGGAACATGCAGCCTCGATCCCGCAGTGGCGCCCCCCTTATGCGACGTGTGCCTCGCCAATGGTTCCGCGTGCCTACGGGCGAGCGCGTACTCCACCGCATCGTCGGCGTCGGAATTTTCGATTGGCTGCTGGATGTCTCCGGATGGAATCGTTTGATCAGACGTATGCGGGGATTCTCGGGCAAGGCCGGCTTACTATCCCTGGAACAGCAGGCGCGAGCCGGCGCCATCGCCCACGGAATCTGCTTTGCCATCCACGTACTATTGGCCGTCCTCGCACTTTTCAGCAGGCACCCATGGAGCGGGGCA
>DASXLA010000039.1:0-48694 GCA_036496505.1 Candidatus Acidiferrum sp.
CATGGACACGCCCAACAGCCATCCGCCAGAAAATGACCCACAGAAAACCACGCCGGAAAAAGCTAAACCCGCTTCCTCCGCGCCACCTCCCCCTCCACCTCCAAATCCACCCGCCATCCCGTTCTACGGCTTCACTCCCAACAGCGTCATCGGCATGAGGCTCGCCGCGCGCAACCGTTTTCTTCCCCAACATCTCCGCAATCCCAACGATCCCGCCGCCGATTTCGACCGCCTCACCTCCCGGCGCAAACCCAGCGATTCAACCTGAGCCCGTGCGTGAATAAGCTTTTAAAGCGCGCCTGTCATCCCGACCGGAGCAGCCCGACTTTTTCTTCCACGTTCGCTCCTGCGAACGTGTCGGGCTGCGCAGTGGAGGGATCTCTCTTCGATCCATCGCGCAAGCCACTCACTTGCACTGTTCAGGGCGAGTTTGGCGCCAGCGTGTTGAAGCACTTTGAACTTCGGTTTCCGCGCTCTGCTAAACTGTTAGCAACGCTTTCTTCCAGCGCAGGAGCGACGAAATGGCCGACGCCGTGCCGACCGCCCACACCAAAGCCACGCGCAGCGAATCCGACAGCATGGGCAAGATGGAAGTGCCCGCGGACCGCTACTACGGCGCGCAAACGGCGCGCTCGCTGATTCACTTCGCCATCGGCAAGGACACCATGCCGCCGGAGCTGATTGCCGCGTTCGGCGTGCTGAAAAAAGCCGCGGCGCTGGTCAACCAGGATCTCGGCAAGCTTTCCGCGGAAAAAGCGCAGCTCATCACGCGGGCCGCCGACGAAGTGATCGCCGGAAAACTTCACGAGCATTTTCCGCTGCGCATCTGGCAAACCGGCAGCGGCACGCAGACCAACATGAACGTGAACGAAGTCATCTCCAACCGCGCCATCGAAATTTCCGGCGGGGTGATGGGCAGCAAGAAACCCATTCACCCCAACGACGACGTCAACATGTCGCAGTCCTCGAACGACACTTTTCCCACGGCCATGCACATCGCCGCCGCCACGGAAACGGCGCGCCGCCTGCTGCCCGCGGTAAAAAACCTGCGCGACGCGCTGGACGCCAAGGCCCGCGAGTTCATGGGCATCGTGAAAATCGGGCGCACGCATCTGCAGGACGCCACGCCGCTCACCGTGGGCCAGGAATTTTCCGGCTGGGTCAGCCTGCTGGGCCGCGACGCGGAGCGCATCACCACCGCGCTCGGCGGCCTCTACGATCTGGCCATCGGCGGCACCGCCGTGGGCACCGGGTTGAACGCGCATCCGGAATTTGCGGAGCGCGCCGCGCGCAAAATCTCCGAGCTCACCGGGCTGCCGTTTCGCTCGCATCCCAACAAGTTCGCGGCGCTTTCCGCGCACGACGAAATCGTCTTTGCCAGCGGCGCGCTGAAAACGCTGGCCGCCTCGCTGATGAAAATCGCCAACGACATTCGCTGGCTGGCATCCGGGCCGCGCTGCGGGCTGGGCGAACTGACGCTGCCGGAAAACGAGCCGGGCTCGAGCATCATGCCCGGCAAGGTGAATCCCACGCAGTGCGAAGCGCTGACCATGGTGGCCACGCAGGTGATGGGCAACGACGCGGCCATCGGCATCGCCGGCTCGCAGGGCAACTTTGAGCTGAACGTGTTCAAGCCGGTGATGATTTTCAATTACCTGCACAGCGTCGAGCTGCTGGCGGATGCGTGCAACAGCTTTGTGGAGCATTGCGCGCGCGGCATCGAAGTGAATCGCGAAAAGATCGAGCACTACGTGAAGCATTCGCTGATGTTGGTCACCGCGCTGGCGCCCAAAATCGGCTACGACAAGGCCGCCAAGGTGGCGCACACCGCGCACCACGAGCACACCAATTTGCGCGCGGCGGCCATCAAGCTGGGATTTATTACAGGAGAAGAATTCGACGCGCTGGTCCGCGCGGAAGATATGACCCATCCATGAGCGCGCGAGAGCGCGGCGCGGGCGGCGTGCAAGAATTTCGGGGGCGCAGCTACAATGTTGACGGCGTGGCGCTCGCGATTTTTAGACTCGCCGCGCTTGCGCCGCGCAAGCCGGTAACCTTAAATTGTACGACCGCCGATGGCCACCCTTTTTGTCCAAGCCGCACGCCTGGGGCTCGCCGCGCTGCTGCTGGCGAACCTGCCGCTGAGCGGAGCCATGCAGAAGGCGCGCGAAAAACAGAAGCACCTGCCGCGCACCGTCTGGAATTTTGACGGCGGCATTTTTATGGAGACGGACGGCAGCCTGAGCGACCACACCTGCTTCCGACTGGCCGGGCGCGTGTTTGCCAAAGATTTCTTCGACAATCTGAAGCGCGTGGACGACGATGACGGCACAAAATTTGTTCGCGGAAAGGAATCGCTCACCGACTTTCCGGATCAGCTCAAGCTGCTTTTTGTGATCCACGATTTGCCTTGCCCCACGCAGATGCGCGACGCCACCGGGCGCGTGTACTTGACGCGCGAAATGATGAGCAAGGTGCATCTTTCACTTTTCTGGAAGCATGGCGTCGACCTGCGGCCCGCGAACGGTTTCAAGATTGGATATTTCGCGGTGAAGCGTATTCCGCCATACGCCAAGGAACTGGCGAACGAGTTGCCGGAGCGATTGGAGTGGGACTACGAACTCGACGTGCCCAGCGCGGGGATTCCGCTGACGGATAGCCTGGTGTTGGTTGTACGCCGCGATGATGGGCGCATCGCCGCGCGCGTTGCGGCGCGCATGTAGTTTTGCGCTGCGCTTTGAATTTTGAATTTGTGTTTTACGTTTGAGTTTTGCGTAACCCAAAACTTAAACGTTTACGTTTTGGGTTCCGAGTCCAACTTTTGAATTTATGTTTTGAATTTATGTTCTGAGTTTGCGTCTTGAATTTGCGTTTTGCGGTTGAAGTGGCGGTGAGCCTGGCGCAGTTGCTGGCTTCCAGCGCCTAGCTTCCAGCGTTTAGCTTGCAGTCCGCAGCTTTGCGCCGGTTAGTTGCTGGACTTCCGCGGCGGTCCAGCCTGGGGCCGTTTCGCGCAGGACCAAGCCTTCGCGGGTCACGTCGATGACCGCGAGGTCGGTGACGATAGTGTCGACGCAGGCGAGGCCCGTGAGCGGGTAGGTGCACTGCTTCACAATTTTCGGCGCGCCATCCCGGGTGGTGTGCTCCATGCACACAATCAGGACTTTCGCGCCCGCGGCGATGTCCATGGCTCCGCCAATTCCGCCGGGGTTTCTTGCGTTGGGAACTTTCCAGTTGGCCAGATCGCCCGTTTCCGAAACCTGAAAACCGCCAAGCACGGCGACGTCAAGGTGGCCGCCGCGAGTCATCAGGTGCGCGTCGGCCTGATGGAAAAAGGAAGCGCCCGGCGTGAGCGTTACGGGAACTTTCATGGCGTCGACGAGATCGAAATCTTCTTCGCCGGGCCGGGCGCGGCGGCCCATGCCGAGGATTCCATTTTCGCTGTGGAAATACACGGTAACGCCCTCGGGAAGTTGATCGGCGATGAGATTGGGAATGCCCCAACCCAGATTCACGTAGGCGCCGTCGGGCAATTCCTTGGCGGCGCGCGCGGCAATCTGTTCGCGCGTCAGCCTTGGTTTATCCGGGGGTTTATCTTCCGGTTTATCTCCCGGTTTGTCTCCCGGTTTGTTTTCGGGTTGATCTGCTGGTTTATCCGGCATAGCGGATTCCTTTGGCCTGCACGATGCGCTGCACAAAAATCGCGGGCGTCACCACTTGCTCCGGTTCGATGGCGCCTGTCTTTACGATTTCTTCGACTTCGACGATGGTGGTTTTCGCGGCCATGGCCATGATGGGATTGAAATTCCTGGCGGCGAGACGGTAAGTGAGATTTCCCAGCTCATCGGATTTATCGGCCTTGATGAAGGCGTAGTCCGCGTGAATGGGGGATTCGAGAATGCAGCGTTGGCCGTCGATGACGCGCTCTTCTTTTCCGGCGGCGACTTCCGTTCCCACGCCGACGGTGGTGTAAAAACCGAGCAGGCCTGCAGCGGCGGCGCGCATGCGCTCGCACAAAATTCCCTGGGGCACCAGCTCGAGGGTGACTACGTGAGCCGCGAGGCGCTCCTGAAAATAAGTGGAGTGCGGGCCGGGAAAGGCGGCGATGACGTGGCGGACCTGGTCGTTTTTGAAAATGAGTCCGAGCTCGCCTTCGTGCGTGCCGCAATTATTGCTGATGGCGGTAAGGTTGCGCGCGCCCCGGCGCGCGAGAGCCTGAATTAAATTATTCGGGAAGCCGGCGCCGCCAAATCCACCGAACATGATGCGGGCGCCATCGGGAATATCGGCAACGGCGGCGTCCAGGGTCGAGAATATTTTCGTTTTCATGAAGCTATTTTCGCTGCGACGCATGCGCGCGCGGCGCAAACGATGCAGAGCGTATCGTATCAGAGGTTACGCTGGTTGCTTTTGCCGCCGGACTTTTGCCGCGAAACTTTTGCCAAGTTATTGCCGCTGGATTTTTTCCGATGAACTGGTGTCGCTGGACTGGCGCCGCGGGATGGGCGTTGTTGTTGCGCTTCGGGGTGTCGCTGGCAATGGCTAGCGGCGTCCATTACTATGCGAACGGCGCAAATGAAACGGGGATCACTGGCTGTCGCGATTATCGTTGCGGTGCTCGGCGTCATGGCCGCGGCGGCGGCGTCGATATTGCACAATGGGCTGAGCGCGCGAGCGACGCCGAGCAAACTGGAAATAGCCATCGCGCGGTACCTGTGGCATCTGTCCATACCGGCGGGGGCGCGGTCCACGCCGAATCCCGTGGCGGCGACAGCGGAAAATCTCAAAGATGGGCGGCTGCATTTCGCGGATCATTGCGCGGTGTGCCACGGGAACAACGGAAACGGCGACGGGCTCTTTGGACGCGGGCTGTATCCCAAGCCGCCGGACCTGCGGGAAGCCACCACGCAAAAACGCACGGACGGCGAACTTTTCTGGATCGTCGAAAATGGCGTGCGGTTCACGGGCATGCCTGCGTTTTCCGGACATGGCATGCCGGAAGAATCGTGGAAGCTGGTGCTGTTTATCCGGCACCTGCCGCAACTTACGGATGAGGAACGGCTGGAAATGTCGCAATACAATCCAAAAAGTCCGGCGGACCGGGAAGAGGACCGGATGGAAGATGAGTTCCTGAACGGTAAGACACCAGGGCCAAAAAGCAAAGCACCGAAGTATCGGCCTTAAGGTATTCTTTTCCTGTTACGTTTCTGGGGGCTCAGATGAACCGGCATATCATTGCACTTCTGCTGATTCTGTTTCTTGCTGCCACCGCGACGTCGGCGCACGGCGACAAGAAGCATGTGATCGGGACGATTGAAAAGCTGAATTCCGAGTCGGTGACGGTAAAGACGCGGGATGGAAAATCCGTGGAAGTGAAACTTGTGGCGACGACGGTTTATATTTCACGAGTGGCCGCGGCGGACAAGCCCGCGGCGTTTTCCGACCTGGCGGTAGGCGAAAACGTGGTGATTCACGCCACTCCCAAGGGTGGCAACCTGGAAGCGGATGAAGTGAGATTTTCCACGGGGGGCGCGGCGCACGAATCCGCACCCAAGACGCAGCCATAGGTATCTGGTTAAGGGTGCGCTCCTGCTACTGGTCGAGCAGGTGACACGAGTGTGTTTTCAAGACCAGCCACACATCGCGATTTAATTCCAATTCAAGAGCACGCTTCGCGCCGGGAGTGAGGTGCACGGTGAAAACGACACCGCCGGGCGGAGCTGCGCTTACCTGCGCGACAAACATGGCGCCGCGCGGCTCGAGGGCGACAATTTTTCCGGCAAAGACGTTGCGCGCGCTGAGGCCGTGGGGACGCTCGATGGCGAGGAGAATATCTCCGGCGCGAATGGCCACGCGCACGGCGCTGCCCGGTGCGGCGTATCCGAGAGGAGTTTCAATTTCCAAGGAGCTGTCCTGGAGGCGCACGCGCATGACGCCGTCGGCTTCGCGAATTTCGGTGACCTGGCCGGTCAAGAGATTTTCGAAACCGGCGGCCTGGGCCAAAGCGGAGCGACGCGGGGCCTCGAGGACATCCTGCGGTGCGCCGGAGCCGACAATGACGCCGCGATCGAGGGCGATGACGCGCTCGCCCAAGGCGTCGACTTCGTCGCGGCTGTGAGTGACGTACAAAATGGGAATATTCTGCTCGGCGTTCCAGCGGCGCAAATCATCCATGATGGATTTTTTCAGGCCGGCATCCAGGGCGGTGAGCGGCTCGTCGAGTAATAGCGCGCGGGGCGAAGCGGCAAGGGAACGGGCGAGGGCCACGCGTTGACGTTCTCCGCCGGATAATTGGTCGGGCTTGCGCGCGGCAAACTTCTCGACATGAAATGCCTGGAGGAGGAGGTTGACGCGGGTGGCGCGCTGGGGCGGCGGCAGGGTTTGCAAGCCGTAGGCCACGTTGCGCTCGACGCTCATGTGCGGAAAAAGCGCCAAGTGCTGGAAGACGTAAGCAATCTGGCGTTTTTGCGGCGGGACGTGGAGGTTGGCGGCGACATCCAGCAAGAGCTCGCTGGCGAGGGAGATTTTTCCGGCGTCGGGGCGAATCAATCCGGCGATGCAATCGAGCAAAGTGGATTTTCCGGCGCCCGAGGGACCGAAGATGATGGTGATGCCGGGAGGAACTTCGAGGGCAACGTCCAAGACGAAATTAGAATGCTCGCGGCCGGTGCGCGCCTTGCGCACGCGCACGGAGAGAGTTACGGAAGTTATCTCGTGGCCCACGATGCCCACATGCGGCGGCCAAACTTGCGATTGACGCCGTAGACCAGGGACAAGACGGTGAAAGAGACGAGGAGAAGCAGGAGGGCCATGCGATTGGCCGCGGCGTATTCCATGGACTGCACGTGATCGTAGATGTCGATGGAAACGGTGCGAGTGATGCCGGGCAGGTTGCCGCCGACCATCAGCACGACGCCGAATTCTCCGAGGGTGTGCGCGAAGCTCAGGACCACGGCGGTGACGATGCCGGGGACGGAGAGCGGGAGGATGACGTTGGCAAAGGTGCGGAAATGGCCGGCGCCGAGCACGGCGGAAGCGTCGAGCAACCTGCGGTCGATGCCTTCGAAGGAAGCAATCAAAGGCTGCACGGTAAATGGAAAGCTGTACAACACGGAGGCGAAAACCAATCCGGTAAAGGTGAAGGCCCAGCCGCGGTGGAAGAGCGCTTCGGTGATTTTGCCGATGGGGCCATGGGGGCCGAGAGCGACCAAAACGTAGAAGCCGAGGACGGTGGGCGGCAGGACGAGAGGCATGGCCACGATGGCTTCGAGCAGAAATTTGCCGCGCCAGTTCCAATAGGCGAGCCAGTAAGCGAGGGGCAAGCCGATGAGCAAGAGGATGGCGGAGACGCAGGCAGCGAGGCGAAAGGAGAGTAGTAGCGCGTCCATGCTGATTGAAGAGATTATCCCGATTCGTGCCAAGAAACCCGTTTAACGATGCAGCGCGGCGGAATTCCCTGGAACCGACAAAACGTCACTGGCTTGTATCGGATGAGTGAATCCATAGCGCTCGAGGGTTTCCTGGCCCGCGGGACTTTTTACAAAATCGAGAAATTTGCGCGCGGCATCTTTATTTTTGGAGGACTTCAAGAGCACGGCGGCCTGCAGCAGAGGCGGATAGGCGCTCTGAGGAATCTGCCAAAGGTTGCCATTTTTCATGGCCGGTGAAAGGGCGAGGGATAAGGCGATGATGCCTGCCTGGGCGTTGCCGGACTGCACGAACTGGGCGGCTTGAGAAATGTTCTCGCCGTAAACAAGCTTGGATTTGATTTGCGCGTAGATGCGGGCGTTTTTGAGGGCGGCCACGGCGGCACGCCCGTAGGGGGCATGGTCGGGATTAGCGATGGCAATTTTCTTTACGCGTTCGTCGAGCAAAGTTTTCCAGCCGGCCGCGGCGGGGTCGAGGCCGCTGCCGGGGGGCGTCCAAATGACGATGCGGCCGATGGCGTACTCGTAGAGCGTGCCGGGCTCTGTAAGGCCTGCGGCTTCGAGTTTCTTGGGGTAATTGGAGTCCGCGGAGAAGAAAATGTCGAAGGGCGCGCCATTCTGAATCTGGGTGAGGAAATTTCCGCTGGAACCGTAGGAGACGTCCAGTTTGGTTTCGCTTTGCTTCTCGAATTGGGCGACGAGATCGTCCATGGCAAATTTGAGGTCGGCGGCGGCGGCAATTTTGACGTCCTGCGCGGCGGCACTCGGAAGCGAAACAAAAAGAGCGAGCAGCGCGGCAACACAGCGGAGCGCGAGATTCATCAATTGCGCAGCGGCTTTCCGGTTTTTAAGGTGTGGGCGATGCGCTCCTGGGTTTTTTTCTCGCCGCACAGGGAGACGAAGGCTTCGCGCTCGAGGTCCAGAACATATTGTTCGCTGACAAATTGCGGAGAGCTGAGCGCGCCGCCGGCCAGAATATTTCCCAGCTTGCGGCCCACGTGGGCGTCGTAATCGGAGACGTAGCCACCGCGCAGCAGCATGTGGATGGCGAGCTTGGCGGCGGAGAGAAATTGTTCTCCGAGGACGCGAATCTGGGTGGATTGCGCGCCTTCCTGCCAGGTGGCGGCTTTAGGGCGGTAGCCGCCGCGCACGAGGGCGAGGGCGGCTTCCTTGGCGTCGGCCACGAGGCGATCACGATTCATGGAGACGCCATCTTCGCGGCGGAGAAAACCGAGTTCGCGGCATTCTTCGGCGCTGGTGCCGACCTTGGCCATGGCAATGGTTTCAAAGACGGGGCGCATGGCGTGGAATAAATCGAGGTCTTCGCCGGCCCCGGCGCGCTCGTTGGCGCGAATCATCATTTCCTTGGTGCCGCCCCCTCCGGGAATCAAGCCGACGCCGGATTCGACGAGGCCGAGATAGGCTTCGGCGGCCGCCTGGATTCTTGCGCCATGCAGAGCGACTTCGCATCCACCGCCGAGAGCCAGGCCCTGCGGGGCAACCACCACGGGCCTGGGGGCATATTTAATGGCGAGGTTGGCGTTCTGAAATTGCTTCACGGCCAAATGGAGCTCGTCCCATTCCTGTTCCTGCGCGCCCATGAGGACCAGCATGAGGTTGGCGCCGACGGAAAAGTTCACGGCCTGGTTGGCGATGACCATGGCGTCGAAATCTTTTTCGAGGCGCTTCAGACCTTTGTGAATCATGGCGAGGAGGTCGGCGCCGATGGCGTTCATCTTGGAGTGAAATTCGCAGCAGAGCACGCCGTCGCCGAGGTCGATGAGACTTGCGCCGGAATTGCGCTCGACTTCCCTGCCGGCGTCTTTGAGAGATTTCAGGAAGAGGATGCCGGGCGGCTCGTGAAGCTCTGCGGTGCGGCCGTCGGGCTCGACGACATAGGTACGGCCTTGATCGGAGTGATAAAAGGAGTCGCGGCCACCGGCCAATAATTTTTCGATGACGGGCGGCAGGGCGCGGCCTTCTTTGGTGATGCGCGCGGCGAAGGCGGGAACGCCCAGGGCGTCCATCACTTCGAAGGGACCAAGCTCCCAGGCAAATCCCCAGTGCATGGCGCGATCAACGTCTTCGACGCGATCGGAAATTTCCGGGAGGCGACGCGCGGCGTAGAGGCACATTTCAGAGAGCGAGCCCCACAAAAATTGCTGGGCCTTGTCGCCGGGCTGGCCTTCGAGGATGGGAGCCATAAGGGCGCGGAGGCGTTCGCGAGTGTCTTCGATGGTCTTGCCCATTTCGAGGGAAGCGAATCTGGCTTTCTGGCGCGGGCGATAGTCCATGGTGTGGAGGTCGAGGGTGAGAATGTCTTTGGCGCCTTCGCCGCGCAGTTTTTTGTAGAAGCCCTGGCCGGTTTTGTCGCCGATCCATTTGCGGCGAGCCATTTCCTCGACCAGCTCGGGAACTTTGTACATCTCGCGAGATTCATCGGCGGTGGCGGTCTCGTAAATGTTTTTGACCACGTGCATGAGGACGTCGAGACCGACGATATCGGCGGTGCGAAAGGTGGCGGACTTGGGCCAGCCCACGGCGGGTCCGGTGCAGGCGTCGACCTCCTCGACGGTCATGCCCAATTTGTTCATGAGGCGCAGGGCGTTGAGCATGGAAAAGGTGCCGATGCGATTGGCGATGAAGTTGGGGGTGTCCTTGGCGACGACCACGCCTTTGCCGAGGCGGAGGTCGCAGAAGTGGCGAAGGGTGTCGAGGACTTCGGGGGTGGTATGGGGGCCGGGGATCAGCTCGACGAGTTTCATGTAGCGCGGGGGATTGAAAAAGTGGGTGCCGGCCCAGTGCTGCTGAAATTCCTCGGTCAGGCCTTCGGCGATGAGATGGACGGGCAAGCCGGAGGTGTTGGTGGTGACGATGGCGCCGGGTTTTCTGAATTGGGCGACGCGAGAGAGGAGATTTTTTTTGATTTCGAGATTTTCAGCGACGACTTCGATGATCCAGTCGGCGTCTTTACAGCGGGCCAGGTCGTCGTCAAAATTTCCGAGGGAGATTTTGTCGGCGAGGGCGGCGGAGAAAAATGCGGCGGGCCGGGATTTTTTGGCAGCATCGAAGCCGGCACGCACGATTTTGTTGCGCTCGAGAGGAGGAGCGCCCTCGGGGAGACCGGGGGGAACGATATCGAGAAGCCAGACGGGAATGCCGGCATTGGCGAAATGCGCGGCGATGCGCGCGCCCATGGTTCCTGCACCCAAGACCACGGCTTTTTCGATGCGACGGTTCATGGCTCGCCTTGCTTGCGTTGATTTGTACGGACGGACAGGTTACAAAACCAACATACACAGGTCAATCGAACTGACACAAACCGGGAGAGCGCGCCTAGACTGGTGCAGCGTGGGAGAGAAGGCGATTTCCGGAGCGCTTCGCAAGTGGATCGACAACAAGGAAAAACTTGTGTCGGCGGCGGGCGGAGAGGCGCGCGAAATTCCGGCGCGGCCGAAAATCGGGCTGGCGCTGGCGGGAGGATTCGCGCGGGGCATCGCGCACATCGGGGTGCTGAAGGTGTTGCGGGACGCGGGGATTCACATCGATGCGGTGGCGGGGACGAGCGTGGGAGCGTTAATCGGCGCGGCATACTGCGCGGGAACGCCGCTGGAAGAGATGGAGCGCATCGGGACGCACACGAGCTTCACGGATTTTGGGCGGTGGACGCCATCGTGGCTGGGGCTGGCGACCAACCAGCGGCTGGAAAAATACCTGGCGCGGCTGACACCGGCGAGAAATTTTGAAGACCTGATCACGCCGCTGGCCATTGCGGCCACGGACATCAACGCGGGGATCACGGTGTATTACACACGCGGGCCAATTTTGCCGCCGCTGCGGGGATCGTGCGCGTACCCGGGACTTTTTGTGCCGATCCAATACGAGGACCGGACGCTGGTGGACGGATTTTTGACTTCGCCGGTTCCGGTGGAAGGCGTGGCGCTGCTGGGCGCGGACGTGGTGATTGCGGTGTATTTGGAACCGTCGAACACGCAAGCGCCGCGGACGTTCACGGATGTGTTGAGCCGGTCATTCAATATTATTCAGCGGCACACGGACCTGGCGTGGCGGCAGCAGGCGGATGTGATCATCGAGCCGGACATGACGTCGTTTTTGTGGGACGATTTTACGCGGACGCCGGAGCTGGTGGCGGCGGGAGAAGCGGCGACGCTGGCGGTGCTGCCGGTGATTCGGGAATTGGCGGGACAGCCGGATACGGCTGCGAAGAAGTAGGTTTTTTGGGCTGGCGCGGCGGATGTGTTTTGCGTGGCTGGCTGGCGGGGCGGATGGTGGGGGTTATTGTTGGGCTTGGCTTGCGCGATCAATCGAAGAGAGATCCCTCCACTGCGCAGCCCGACACCTTCGCACGAGCGAAGGTGAAGAAAAAGTCGGGCTGCTTCGGTCGGGATGACAGTTTTTGGGTGGGCGGCTCAGGTTAGTGCTGAGGTTGCCGCTGTTTTCGCTGCGCAGATCGGTGTTCTTCGCTGCGCAGATCGTTGTTGTTCGCGGCGCAGATCGTTGCTGACCTACTGAAAAGCAAAAGAAAATTTCCCGCAGAGGGCAGGGTTTCTTTTGCAGCGGGCACGGTTTCTTTTGCGGGGGGTAGGGTTTTGTTGGCTGGCGGGACGGATTGAAGGCGGTCAGGGTTTCTTTTGCGGGGTCAGGGTTTCTTTTGCGGGGGTGCTTCCGCGGTTACTTGTACTACTACCGGCTGGCCTTGGCCTTTGCCGCGCTGGGTGAGCCAGGCGGCGAGACCTTCGGCGAAGCGCTCGGGAGTGAGGCGGAAGCTGGTTTCGATTTTGCCGTCGGCGACGGGCAAGGTGTCGTCAAACTCGGCGGCATTGGTGAAATTGCGCATACAAAACTGATCGAGCCATTCGAGCGGGCAGGGTTGAGGTACGCCGCGAATCACGACATTGACGTTGAATTTTTGTGCGTACATTTTTATTCGATGCGATGTTAGCGGTTTGAGGCACGGAGAGCAAAGTTCGAGGCGATCGCAACAGGCGGAAAATCTGTCCCGGGCGAAGGCGGAGCACGCTACGGAACAGCACGCCAACGTTGCGGGCCGCAACTGCAGCTAATGCAAATGGCACCTCTGCCAGGCTGACGAGCACTGGAGGGAATTGCTAGGAAATGCGCGGGCGCTTTACGGAATGCGCCAAGCCCATGGCTTCGAGAGTCCAGATAAAATACCAGCCGATGTCGGGTTGCCACCAGCGAAGGCCCAAGCGAGCGGAGCCGGCGTGAGTGTGATGATTCTTGTGCCAGTTTTCGCCCCAGGCGGTGAGCTGGAAAGGGCCGAGCCACCAGACGTTTTTGCTGGAGTCACCCTCGGCGACGTGATCGAGATGGGTGAGGCTGTTGACGAAGCACTGCATGTGCAGGGTGTAGACGAGGCGAATGGCGCCGAGCCAGAAAAAGCCCATCCAGCCGAGGCCGAGAACGAGTCCGATGACCAGGGACAAAATAACGACGGGGGTTTCGGCGTAGCCCCAAATTTTGTAGATGCCGCGATTCAGCTCCGGGGCCCAGCGCTGGCGGTCGGCGGGAGGCGTTTGATAGAGCCAGCGGAGATGCGCCCACCAGAAGCCGCCCTGCTTGGGACTGGAAATGTCGTTGGGAGTGTCGGTGGTGGAATGATGCAGGCGGTGATAGGCGACCCAACTGGCGGGATGGCCGGAGGCGTTGAAGACCGCCCAGAAAATCAGGACCTGCTCGATGACGCGATTGGTCTTGAGAGTTTTGTGCGCGAGCATGCGGTGATAACAAACGGTGGTGCCCAGTCCGCCGAAAGCGATGAAGAGCGCGGACAAGCCGAGGACTTTCAGGCTGGGCAGCGGAAATAAAATAATGCCGACAATCGCGAGGACGTGAATTAAAAGGAGAAAAGCAAAAACGCCTTCTTTGCGTCGTACGGGTTTCCAGAACGGGCGGTCCCAGGGCCGGGGTGCTGCGGTTGCCACTTGATTCATGTACTCTCCGGGTGAGCTTGGGCCAAGACCAAGCAATGATGTTGAGGTGTAGTGTCTTTAGAGACGTTTACACCATACCATTTTCTCGACAATATAGATTTGCTTCTGTTCAAAAAGAGACAGTTTCAGTTACTGCCTTGTAAAATTAGTACGGCCTTAGGGAAGAGCAGCAAAATCCCGCGAACAGGCGAACTGATTGTAGAGCAAAATAACATAGACGGCGCGATTCTCGCGCTGAAAAGAAAATTACCAAGCTGATGCGGTGGTGAGTGCACGGAAAGGAACCGTAAATCTTGCGCTATTTTTGCCTGATTTCGGATTACGACGGGACGCTGGCGCATGACGGGCAAGTGACGGCGAGCACGCTGGAGGCGTTGAAGCGCGTGAAGGCCTCGGGGCGGAAGCTGGTGCTGGCGACGGGGCGGGAATTGCCGGAGCTGCTGCGAGTATTTCCGGAGACGGGGCTGTTCGACCTGGCGGTGGTGGAGAACGGAGCGCTGCTGTACAACCCGGCGACGGGAGAAAAAAAATTGCTGGCGGAGCCGCCGCCGGCGTCGTTCGTGGAGGAGCTGCGGAGGCGCCGAGTTGCGCCGCTGTCCGTGGGCGAGAGCATCGTGGCGACGTGGCACCCGCATGAAACGGTGGTGCTGGAGGTGATTCGCGAGCTGGGGCTGGAGCTGCACGTCATCTTCAATAAGGACGCGGTGATGGTTCTGCCTTCGGGGGTGAACAAGGGCACGGGGGTGCGGGTGGCGCTGGAGGAACTGGGACTTTCTCCGCACAACGCGGTGGGCGTGGGCGACGCGGAAAACGATCACGCGTTTCTGGGGATTTGCGAGTGCAGCGTGGCGGTGGGCAATGCGCTGCCGGTTTTGAAGCAGCGCGCGGACGTGGTGACGACGAAGACGCACGGGGCGGGCGTCGAGGAAATTATCGAGCAATTGCTGGCGGACGATCTGCGGAGCCTGCAGCCGCGGCTGAAGCGGCACGAAATTCTGCTGGGGCGCACGGCAAGCGGCGAAGCATTTTGCCTGGGGCCGTACGGGACGAGAGTGGTAGTGGCGGGGCCATCGGGCGGCGGAAAATCGACCATCGTTACGGCCATCGTGGAGCGTCTGATTGAAAAGCAATATCAAATCTGCGTGATCGATCCGGAGGGGGATTACGACGATTTCGAGCAACTGGTCACATTGGGCGCGGCGGATCGCATACCAGCAGCGTCGGAAATCATGAAGGTTTTGAAAACGGCGCGGAGCTCCATCAGCGTGAATCTGCTGGGCGTGCCGCTGGCGGACCGGCCTAATTATTTTGTGGGGCTGCTGCCGCGCCTGCAGGAAGCGCGCGCACGCACGGGGCGGCCGCACTGGATTGTGATCGATGAGGCGCATCATTTGCTGCCGTCGGAACTGGACTCGGCGAGCTTGAGCGTGCCTTCGAGCATGAGCAGCCTGGCGATGATCGCGGTGCACCCGAAGAGCGTGTCGCGGATGCTGCTGGATACGGTCAATTGCGTCATCGCCATCGGGCCGGAACCCGGCGCGGTTATCCGGGAAGTGAACCAGGGCAGCGAGAAGAACTGGGCGGTTCCGGATGCCGGAGCCTCGGGCGGAGGCGGGCTGCAGATTCGCTCCGGGGAGATGCTGGTGTGGCAGCTTCCGGAAACGAATGCTCCAGTAAAAGTGACGCTGGAGCCGAGCAAAGCGGTACTGCGGCGGCACAAACGCAAATACGCGGCGGGGGAGCTGGGGGAAGACAAGAGCTTCTATTTCCGCGGGCCGGAGGGAAAACTGAATCTGCGCGCGCAAAACCTGAACATGTTTGCGCAAATCGCCGCGGGAGTGGATGAGGAGACCTGGGCGCATCACCTGAGAAGAAGCGATTACTCGGTTTGGCTGCGAAAAGCTGTGAAAGACGAGGCGGTTGCCGACGAGGTGGCGGTTATTGAACGAGACTCCCGGCTGGAGCCGGCGGCGAGCCGGGCGCGCATCCTGGAGACCCTACGCAAGCACTATACCAACCCGGCGTAACAGGGATGTTAAAGCATGTTTGCCGGTTAATTTTGTGTAAAACGGGGTAAAAAGGCCTACTGCAGAGCCCCTAGCGGTAGAGTTAACAGTTTCTGCAAGAATCTTTACAGGAAAGACCGTATTGAAGACTTTCGGGGCAGCCGCTATCTTCGATTTATTATTTTGCTTCTGAAACCTCACAACGGATAGGCGCTTGGCCCCGAACACAAGTGCCTATCCCCCCACCTTCCGCAGAAATCGGCTAAAAAGCGAAGCAAACAGGCAGAAAAACGGGTTTGAGGAGTGACGCTTGCGCCTGAGCGAATTGCTAACATAAACTGGATTGTGGGCAGTACGCCGCCTTCCAGCCGGGCCACGGTTCCCGCCGCACTGAAAAGGCAGGCGCGGCCGGTTAGCTAGATTCGTCACTCCGGGTTCTTTATTTATCGATTTGGGTCTTCGACTTGGGCGTGATCGCACGCTTCTCAGGGGGATTTGCTTGGCCACTCCGCTGGAAAACTGGGTAGATGAAGCGGCGAAGCTGACCAGGCCGGACCGGGTGGTTTATTGCGACGGGTCGGAAGAGGAAAACCAGCAAATCCTGGCGGAAATGCTGCGGGATGAAGCGTCCTTCAAGCTCAACGAAAAAGCCTATCCGAATTGCTACCTGCATCGCAGCAGCCCCAATGATGTAGCCCGCACGGAACACCTCACGTTTATCTGCGCGCCAGAAAAGGATGACGTAGGACCTACCAACAACTGGATGGACCCGGATGGCGCCAAGCACAAGGTGGGAGTGCTGCTGAATGGCGCGATGCGGGGCCGCACCATGTACGTGATTCCGTACATCATGGGCCCGGTGGATTCTCCGCAGAGCAAGATTGGAGTGGAGGTCACGGACAGCCCTTACGTGGTGGCCAACATGCGCATCATGTCGCGCATGGGAAAAGTGGCGCGGGAGAGGCTGGGGGCTTCGGACGATTTTGTAGCGGGGCTGCACTCGCTCGGGGACCTGGACCCGATGCGGCGATACATCGTGCACTTCCCGCAGGAGAAGCTCATCTGGAGCGTGGGGTCGGGGTATGGCGGGAACGCGCTTCTGGGGAAGAAATGCTTTGCGCTGCGGATAGCCAGCGTGATGGCGCGGGACCAGGGGTGGATGGCGGAGCATATGCTGATCCTGGGGCTGGAGGCGCCGGGCGGCAAAGTGACGTACATGGCGGCGGCGTTTCCGAGCGCGTGCGGGAAGACGAACCTGGCGATGATGGTTTCGTCCCTGGAAAAAGAAGGATACCGGGTGTGGACCGTGGGGGATGACATCGCGTGGATGAAAATCGGCGCGGACGGCTACCTGCACGCCATCAATCCGGAGGCGGGATTTTTTGGGGTGGCGCCGGGAACGGGACAGAAAACCAATCCCAATGTGATGGAAGCGCTGCGGCGCAACACCATCTTCACCAACGTGGGGCTTACGGCCGAGATGGAGCCCTGGTGGGAAGGCATCGGAGGTCCGCCACCGCCGGGGCTTATCACGTGGAAGGGCGATCCCTGGGATGCTTCGAAGGGTCCGGCCGCACATCCCAATTCGCGCTACACGGTGCCAGCGCGGCAGTCGCCGAGCATTTCGCCACAGTGGGAGGCGGCGGAGGGCGTGCCCATCTCGGCGTTTATTTTTGGGGGACGGCGGGCGCACATGGCGCCGCTGGTGTACGAGTCGTTCAATTGGCAACACGGGACGTTTGTGGGCGCGACGATGGGCTCGGAAACGACGGCGGCGGCCACGGGCGAGGTGGGGATTACCCGGCGGGATCCCATGGCGATGCTGCCGTTTTGCGGATACAACATGGCGGACTATTTCGGGCACTGGCTGGAGATGGGGAAGAAAATCCCGCGCCCGCCAAAGATATTTCATGTGAACTGGTTCCGGCGGGGAGCGGATGGAAAATTTCTGTGGCCGGGTTACGGGGAAAATGTGCGGGTGCTGAAATGGATCCTGGAGCGCGTAGAAGGCCGGGGGAGCGCGCAGGAAACGCCCATCGGATACGTTCCGGGGCCGAAGGGATTGACGCTGGATGGATTGCAAATGGCGCCGGGGGCGCTTGAGGAATTGATGCGAGTGAATCCCGACAACTGGCAAACGGAGATGGATGATACGCGGCAGTTCTTCGACAAATTCGGGTCGCGGCTGCCGCAGGAACTTCGTGAAGAGCATCAGAAACTGTCGCGGCGGCTGCAGCATTTAGTGACGGCGTAGCAAATCCAAGAAAAATCACATTGTGAGTGGGGGCCGGTTTGGCGGCAGGTATCAGCGTTTGGCGTAGAACTTAACCCCGAGCTGCAACGCTGCCCAAATGGAACCTAAGGTACAAAAAGTTGGATTGCCCGATTCAGACAAGGCACGATAGGGGCTTTCTCGATTCAGTTTAGCAACAGAAGCAATCTTAGAAATTCCTTTCCGTGCTTCCGCAACATCGCGGAGTGCCACCAGGAATGCGCCACGCGAATCCGCATACGCAGCGGAAAGATATTCGGCGGCAAATTCAGCGTCGATAGCCGCGAGAAAAGTCGATTGACAATTACGGAAGGTAAGTGTAATTAACCTCGCGCGTGTACCGCTGCAATCCCAGCAGCGTGGTCACTCAAAGATCCAAATCTTGGAAGCCGCGGGATCCTCCCAGTCACCAGCGCTTGCAAGAGTGCATTCCAAAACTGCCAATCGATTTATCAAGGAGCTAGACCCATGTCACGAAGAACAGGGTTGCTGACCCCGGTGATTTGTGTGGTGGTAGTGGTGTTGTGCGGAGGCGTGGCGGCGTCAGGACAAACGAGACCGCGGCTGATCACGGAGAGGATTGCGGAAAACAAGCTGGTGAAACTGGCTGGCAACACGCGGCCGGAAGTGCGCACCGGCCGGGATATGGGTCCCGTGGCGGATAGCCTGCAGCTCTCGCACATGTACCTGCAGATGAAGATGTCCGCGCAGCAGCAGGCGGAGGCAGACGGGTTGATGAAGCGGCTGCATGACCCGAATGCCGCGGAATACCACCAGTGGCTGACGCTGGGAGAGATTGAGGAGCGCTTCGGGCCGTCGCAGGACGATATGGATACGGTTACCGACTGGCTGGAAGGGCATGGATTTAGGGTGCACGCGGTATACGCGGCGAACGGAGTGATCGATTTCTCGGGTCCGGCGAGGGCCATCAAGGACGCGTTTCACACGGAGATTCACCATCTGGATGTGAAGGGCAAGCAGCACATCGCGAACATACGCGATCCGCAGATTCCGGCGGCGCTGGCGGCAGCGGTCGACGGGGTCATCTCGATGAACGACTTCCATCCGCACAGCCAACTGCAACGGCACCGCAAGGAGTTCACGGCGTTCGACGGAGAGGTTCTGGCGGTGGTGCCAGGAGACCTGGCGACCATTTACGACTTTAATCCGGTTTACAAGCATGGCGTTTCCGGCAAAGGGCAGACGATTGTGGTCGTGGAGGACAGCGACATTTATTCCGCCAGCGACTGGCACATGTTCCGGCACGCCTTTGGCCTGGATACCAAATTCCCGAGCGGCTCCCTCACGCAGGTCCATCCAAGGCACACCCCGAACCGAGCGGGTGGTCCTGCGTGCGCAGATCCGGGCATCAATGGAGACGACGGCGAAGCGGAAGTGGATGCGGAGTGGGCCAGCGCGTCGGCACCGGGAGCGGCGATTGTGGTGGCCACGTGCGACAACACCAATACGAACTTTGGAGGGTTCATCGCCATCCAGAACCTGATCACCTCGGCGGGCACGCCTCCGGGAATCATCAGCATCAGCTACGGTGGATCGGAGAGCGAGCAGGGCGCGGCGTTCAACGTGTATACCAACCAGCTTTTCCAACTGGCGGTACTGGAAGGCATCTCGATTTATGTATCATCGGGCGACGCGGGTGCGGACACCACCGATCAGTTCCAGCCAGCGGCGCTGAGCGGACTCAACGTGAGCAGCTTTGCGGCGACGGCGCACGCGGTAGCGGTGGGCGGCACGGATTTCTCCGACACGGTGCTCAACCAGAACGCGACTTACTGGAATGCGACGAACGGGCCGTTTTTTGCATCCGCGAAAAGCTATATCCCGGAAATGCCCTGGGATGATTCCTGCGCGAATCAACCGATTACGAGCTTCCTGGGATTCACCAATCCCTACGGGGCAGACGGGCTCTGCAACAACCTGGGCTCCGGCCTGAGTTTCCTGCTGGACGTGGCGGCGGGCAGCGGCGGAGCGAGCAGCTGCTTCTCCGGAGCGCCGGCCATCTTCGGAGTGGTGGGCGGAAGCTGCAAGGGCAATCCCAAGCCGCTTTATCAATTGCTGGCGAAGGGAAATCCGCATGACGGGGTGCGCGATATTCCGGATATCACTATGTTCGCGGCCAACGGACTTTTCGGCCACTACTTCGTGTTGTGCTACACCGATCCGACGTTTGGCGGCGTACCGTGTACACCGGGCCACCCGGAAGACTGGGCGGGCGCCGGGGGCACGTCGTTTGGAGCGCCTATCATGGCGGGCGTGCAAGCGCTGATCAATGAATCGGCGGGCGTGCACTTTGATGGGAACCCCAACTACGCGTACTACGCGCTGAATGCGCTGCAGAACGTGTTTTTGCCGCCGTCGGCATGCGATTCGAGCCTGGGCACGAGCGCGGATGCACGGTGCATTTATCACGACGTGACCTTCGGCGACATGAACGTGAATTGCCTGCCGCTTACGAATATGGATGGGTCGGTGGTGGGGACGTTCAATTGCTACATTCCGAGCGGCACGAACGGAGTGATGTCGCTGGTGAACAAGAAGTATCAGCCGACGTATGCGGCCAAGCCGGGATATGACTTTACGGCGGGGATGGGCAGCGTGGATGTGTTTAACCTGGTGAAGAGCTGGCCGGGGACGAAGCTGCATTAGTTTTTGCGGCGCGGTAAATCGGAGTGGGTCCGTGATGTGAACGGTAGTGGCTTACTCCATTTGGGGCACCGAGGGTAAACGATCGATCGAAGAGAGATTCCTCGGCTGCGTGGCGCGGCTCGTTCGCTACGCGAACGAGGAAGAAAAAGCCGCGCCACTTCGCTCGGAATGACTTGTCCGGGCGGGTTGATTTGGTGTTCCACGTTTAGAGCCTGGTGTTTCCACGTTAAAAGCCGCACCCTGCAAAAGGCTCAGGGTGCGGCACCCTACGAGCGTTCGCGGGCGGGCGGCTAGAGCAGCTTCTGGTGGGAGCGCTTGATCATCCATTCCTGGAAGGGCTGCAGATTCAGGGGGGCGTTTTTTCCGCGCAACTGTTTCAGGAATGCGGCGCGGGCCTTGTTTTCCGTAGCGGAGGTTTTGGCGGCGTCGGGATCGGGCTTGCGCTTGGCGAGCTCGACGCCCACGTCGGGCGCCTGAACGCGGGGACGGTCGTTGAGAAAATCGCCAAAGGCGACGGCGCGCGAAATTTTGAAGGGTGATTTGAAGTCCTTGCGCGCGGCGGCGATGCGCGTTTTCAAGGCGTCGAGAGCGGCTTCGACACGCTGTTGCGCGTAATGCGGAAGCTTCGATCCGGAAACGGCTTGTCCTTCGGCGGTGGTAAAAAACTCGCGGCCGGCCTGCGCGGCTTTGACGTAACCCTGCATTTCCATAATGGTGATTATTCTGGCGGCGTCGGCGGCGGCGATGCCCAGCGTTTCCGCGAGGTCGCGCGCGGTCCAGGACGTCAGGCCGCGAGTGTCCTTGAGAAAACTCATGACGGCCGCCGCGGGAACGGCAGGCATGAGGCTGCCTAAAGATTTTGATTTGCCGCCAGCCATTTTTGATTTGCGGTCCATCACTTCCCTTCCATCACGATTTTCATTCGGGCATTTCTCGCCGGGCATTTTGACGCGACATTTACCGGGCTCGTGAACATCCGGCTGCGCCGCGTGCGTTTAACTGAAACGGAAAAAATTTCGCGCGACGAACCAGAGATTTGCGGGGCGCTCCGCGAGGCGGCGAATGAACCAGGCATACCAGTGACGGCCATAGGCTACCAAAACCCGGGAGTTGTAGCCTTCGCGCGCGAGGCGCTGCTGTTCGGCGCTTTGAATGCCAAAGAGCATCTGGACTTCGACGTCGCTTTTGGCGAGACCGGCGGAGGCGGCAAAATCGGAGATGCGCTTGATGAGAGCGGTGTCGTGAGTGCCAAAGGCCATGCGAGGCTGAGGCTGGGATTTTTTTGCGAGCAGCATTTCGCCGGCGAGGGCGAAATAATTTTTGTCGACGTCAGCTTTCTGGGGAAAGGCAATTTCGGGAGGCTCGTTATAGGCGCCTTTGACCAGGCGGATGGAGGGGCGTAGCGGCAGCAGGTCGGCGAGGTCGTCTTTGGTGCGATGCAGATAGGCCTGGAGGCATAAACCGACGTTGGGAAATTCACCTAGCGCGTGGCGATAGAGCTGGAGGGTGGCGTCGACGTAATTGCTGGCTTCCATGTCAATCCACACGACGCGACGCGAATCTTCGTGCGCGATAATTTCTTTGAGATGGGCGTAGCAAAGCTCGGGAGAGAGATCGAGGCCGAGCTGCGTGGGCTTGACGGAGATTTCGGTGTTGAGCTGCTGCTCGCGGACGCTGCGCAGGGCGTCGAGGTAATGCTCGGCGACGCCGCGGGCTTCGGCGGCATCGCGGATGTTTTCACCGAGGTGAGTGAAAATGGAGGCGATTTGTTTTTCCTGGAGTTGTTGCGCGGCGGCGAGGGCGTCGCTCAAATTTTCACCGGGCATGAAGCGGGAGACGGTGCGGCGAACAAATTTGTGGTTGGCGGCGTGGTCGCGGAGCCAGGCGTTCTGCGAGGCGGCAAGCAACATGGTGCGGACGGGATTCATTGATGGATGCCGAATGACATTTAAATATTGAGAAGGCGGAGCGACAAGCCTGCGAGCGCGCCGCCAACGAGCGGGCCAAGAATGGGCACGGGCGCGTAGCTCCAATCGGAGCCGCCCTTGCCGGCCACCGGCAGGATGGCGTGGGCAATACGCGGGCCGAGGTCGCGCGCAGGATTGATGGCGTAGCCGGTGGTGGCGCCTAGCGAGAGGCCAATCCCCCAGACCAGGCTGGAAACGAGGTACACGGCGAAGAAGCCGGGGCCCGGGCCGTTGGGGAAAACGCGCTGCGAATAGATGGCGCCGATGACGAAAACCAAAACGAAAGTGGCGATGATTTCGCTGAGGAGATTGGGGAAAAAACTGCGAATGGCCGGAGCGGTGCAAAAACAGGCGAGCTTGGCGGAGGAATCGGGAGTTTCGCGCCAGTGCGGGAAGTAGTGGAGCCACACCAGGGCGGCGCCCACCATGGCGCCGAGGAGTTGGGCGGCGAAGAACGAGAAAACTTTGAAATAAATTCCGGTACGCACCGCGAGGGCCAAGGTGATCGCGGGATTGAGATTGGCTTCGCCACCGCAAGCGACGGCGACGAACACGCCGGCCATCACCGCGAAAGCCCATCCGGTGGTGATGACCATCCAGCCACTGCCTTCGGCTTTGGAGCGTTTGAGGAGCACGGCGGCGACAACGCCGTCGCCCAATAAAATCATCACGAGGGTACCGAGAAATTCGCCGAGGAGTGGCGAGGTCATTAAGGCTCCTTTTCGGTGAAACGCTACGGTGAAACGGTACGGTGAAACGCTAAGATTCGGCCCAGTCAAAAGAGCGCAGGACCGCTTTCTTCCATAGACGGTAAAGCTGTTCGCGCGAGGACGCGTCGAGCGAGGGCTTCCAGGTACGCGCCACGGCCCAATTGGCGCGCAGTTCTTCAAGCCCAGCGAAGAATTGCACGGCGAGACCGGCGGCGTAGGCTGCGCCCAGCGCAGTGGTTTCCTGAATCACGGGACGCAGCACTTCGCGATGCAGAATGTCGGCTTGAAATTGCATGAGCAGTTCGTCGACGACCATGCCGCCATCGACACGAAGGTTGGCGAGAGAGATGCCGGAGTCCTTTTCCATGGCTTCGACAACTTCACGAGTCTGGTAGGCGGTGGCTTCCAGGACAGCGCGGGCGAGATGGCCCTTGTTGGCGTAGCGGGTGAGGCCGGCGATGACGCCGCGAGCGGTTTCCTTCCAGTAGGGCGCGTAGAGGCCGGAAAAGGCGGGGACAAAATAGACGCCACCGTTGTCGGTCACGGAGCGAGCGAGGGACTCGACATCTTCGCTGCGCTCGATGAGGCCGAGATTGTCGCGCAGCCATTGCACCAGGGCACCGGCGATGGCCACGCTGCCTTCAAGGGCGTAACGCGCGGGCTGGCGGCCGAATTTGTAGGCGACGGTGGTGAGCAGGCCGCATTTGCTGGGCACCAGGCGCTCGCCGGTGTTCATCAGCAGGAAGCAACCGGTGCCGTAGGTGTTTTTGGCTTCGCCCGGTTCGAAACAGGCCTGGCCCACGAGGGCGGCCTGCTGGTCGCCGAGAATGCCGGCAATGGGCACGTTTCTTATTTCCTTGAGCGCAGCGTCGCCGTAAATTTCGCTGCTGGAGCGGACCTGCGGCAACATGGCGCTGGGAATTTCAAAGGCGGCGAGTAATTGCAGGTCCCAGTCGAGGGTCTGAAGATTGAAGAGCTGCGTGCGGCTGGCGTTGGTGACGTCGGTGGCGTGGACGCCGCCGATGGGGCCGCCGGTAAGGTTCCACAGCAGAAATGTGTCGATGTTGCCGAAGAGCAAGTCGCCGGCGGCAGCCTTGGCGCGCGCGCCGGGGACGTTGGCAAGAATCCAGCGAATTTTCAGCGCGCTGAAATAGGTGCTGAGAGGCAGGCCGGTTTGCGCGCGGAAGCGGTCCTGGCCGCCGTTGGCGGCGAAGCGGGCAACGTCTTCGGAGACGCGGGTATCCTGCCAGACGATGGCGTTGGCGACGGGCTCGCCGGTTTTGCGATCCCACACCACCACGGTTTCGCGTTGATTGGTGATGCCGATGGCCGCCAAATCTTCGGGGCCCAGATTACGCTGCGCCAGAGCTTCGGCGATGACTTCGCGGGTACGACGGAGAATTTCCTGGGGATCGTGCTCGACCCAACCGGGACGCGGAAAAATCTGTTCGTGTTCTTTTTGGGCCAGGGCGACGACGCGAGCGGTTTTGTCAAAGACCATGAAGCGGGTGCTGGTGGTGCCCTGGTCAATCGCGCCGACATAACCTCTCAAAGGTGCAGCCTCCCGGGGCCAGTTTGCGGCGACGGCATTTCAGCATAGTTCGTGGTGGATGCCAACCTGTAAACCATCTGATTCAGAGGAAGTTAGAGATGACGCGCGCATGCGTCGAGCATACGTGCAAATGGGAGCGGCAACTTGTGGCGCTGAGCGGTGTTTTATGCATCTAAGTGGAGAGAGGGTGGAGGAGGATTTGTGAAGACGACAAAGCAAGTTTCCTGGCTGCTAGCGGGCACGCTCGCGCTTGCAGGTCTGGTAGCGCAGACGGCGCGCGCCGCCGCGGAGCCAGTGACAACCACGGTGACCGCGGTGGGAATGAAAAATGCCGCGCCGCCACCGGTAAAAAAAGACGATGTGGAGTTGTACCAGGGCAAGGAGCGCTTGCAGGTGGCCGACTGGCACCGTGGAGAGAAACTGTTTCTCGCGGTACTGATTGACGACTCCCTGGAGCAAAACATTGCCACGCAGTGGAATGACGTCAGAGCGTTTCTCGACGCGCAACCGGCAACGACTTACATAGGGGTGTTTTACGGGCGTAACGGGGCCGCGATGGTGGCTCAGGATTTCACGCAGGACCATGCACTCGCGGGAAAAGCGCTGCGGATTCCTTCGGGAGCTTTCGGCGCGTATTCCAGTCCGTACCTGGAGCTGCAGGATTTGATCAAGAGGATGCCGGGTCAAGGTGAACGACGCTCCATCCTGTTTTTCTCTTCGGGCGTGGATTACTTCCGGGGCTTCTTTGGTCCGGAGAGCCCGGATCTGGACCCGACGGTGGAACAAGCGACGAAAGCAAACGTGAATGTCTGGACGCTGTATGCTCCGGACGCGGGACATGTCGGACGCGGCTATTTCCGCACTTTCAATGCGCAATCGAATCTCAGCCGGCTCTCCGGCGAGACCGGCGCGGAATCGTATTACCTGGGATATGGCGTTCCGGTGACATACAAGCCGTACCTGGACGAGATTTCGACGCACCTGAATAACCAGTACCTGCTGACGTTCGAGAGCGGCGGCAAAGAAAAGGGGCGCTTCGAGCATATCCGGGTGGCTACGGAGCTTCGCGGCGTGCAATTCATGAGCCCGTCGATGGTGTACGTCCCTAAATCCTGACGAGTAAAGAAAAAAGCGCGAGCGTTGGCAAGCTCGCGCTTTTTTTGTGTCCGCATTTATCGCGGAAGGATCGGGAGAGGAACGAAGCGCAGGTTAATCGTCGGAGCCCGCCAAGGAAGCGGCTCGTGTGGAATCGCGAATGACCAGTTCCGGCGTGGTTCTGTGGCGCGCGATGGTGACGTCGCGCTTCTCGAGATTGGCGTTTACCCCTTCCATGACAATGTTGACGGCGAGGTTGCCCATGGCTTCCATGGGCTGACGAATCGTGGTCAAGGAAGGCGCGGACAGAGAAGACAAGGGCACATCGTCGAAGCCGATGACCGAGCATTGCTCGGGAACCTTCACGCCGGCCTTGCCCAGAGCGCGAATGGCGCCCAGCGCGGTGAGGTCATCGAAAGCCAGGAGCGCGGTGAACCGTTTGCGTTTCTGGAGCAGCTCCTCGGTGAAGCGCTGGCCACCTTCAAAACTTGAATTGGGATCGGTGGAATCGGGAAGCTGCACGACCAGTGCGTGATCGATTTCCAGATTCGCGGACTGGGCAAATTTCTGGATGCCACGCCATCGCGGAGCGCTATCGATAAGCATTTTGGGCCCGCGGATGAAAGCGATCTTGCGATGGCCGAGCTGATAGAGATGTTCGAGCGCGAGGCGCCCGCCGGCTTCATTATCGACAATCACGGAGCTCACGGTATCGCCCGGAAGCTCCCAGCCGATGGTGGCGGCGGGAATATTGCGCTTGCCGATGTCCGCGAGGAGCTGGATATCGACGAAGAGCCAGTTGGCGACGACAATCAAGCCTTCCACGTGGCGATCAAGCAACATTTCCAGATAACGCTCGAAACGGTTTCGCTGATTGTGGGCGTCGGCAAAAATGGGAACGTAGGAGCATTGATATAGGGCGTTTTCAATGCCGCGCAGGACCGGGGTGCAGAAGGGATCGATGATGTCGAAGAACATAACGCCCACGCTGTGACTGCGCTTGCTGCGCAGGAACCGCGCCATAGCGTTGGGGCGATAGCCGAGCTTCTTGGCAGCATCCTCGATGCGTTTTTTTGTGGCGGGCGCGATGTAGCGCGCCAGCGGAGCATTATTGAGGACGATGGATACGGTGGCGGGGGAAAAGCCGCTGGCTTCGGCCACGTGGCGCATGGTCACGGTAAAATCTTTACTGGCGTGGCGCTTCAAGAGGCCTCCGGGGCGGAGTGCTTTCCACTTGTTTTATTGTCAGTCCTCACGGCCCAAGTCGAAAAATTCCGAGGCCGGCGGTATTCAGTATGTCACTCAATGTCACTCAGAGCCGGTGTCAAAGGACATTTCGTTGCGAAACCAGGAAGTCTTCCAGGCTCCATAGGCGATGCCCACAGCGAGCCAGATGGAGCCGGCAATCTTTGCAGGCGGGCTCAGGTTCCACCAGATAAAACCGCAAATGAGGAAGCCCAACACGGGGATGAGCAGGTTGCCGATTTTCTTTTCGTCCGCACGGACGAAGTAACGGATGAAGGATGCGGCGTTGACGCCCATGAAGGCGATGAAGGCGCCGAAGTTCAGGAGCTCCGCGCCGCGCTCGTAGGTAATGACGAACGCACCGATGAGAGCAATGACACCGATGAGAATGACGTTGTTTTGGGGAATGTGGCGCGAGGCGGAAATCTTTCCAAAAAAACCTTTAGGGAGGGCATCGTTGCGGCCCATGCCGTACAAGAGGCGCGCGGCGGCCAATTGCGAGCCCATGCCGGAGCCGATATTGGCGATGAGAATGGTGAAATTCAGCAACTGAAAGAGAAAGAAACCGCCGACCTGCTGCGCCACCATGGGAAAAGCGGACTCGACTTTGTCGGGGGGAAAAGGCGCGGAGCCCCACACGAGCTGCGCGGCATAGACTTCGAGGGAGGAGAGCACTCCGGTGATGACGCAGACGAGAACCGTAGCCAGCAGGATATTGCGGCGCGGATTTTCCACTTCTTCGGAGAGCGTGGAAATGGCGTCGAATCCGATGTAGGTGAGCACGGCAATCGAGGTGCCTTGAAAAACGCCGGAGAAGCTGAAGGTGGCGGGATTATAGAAAGGCCGGGTAAAAAAGCCGGCGCCAAATTCGTGCAGCCCCCACAGGAATCGGATGATGAAGGCGAAAAAGACGATGACCACGATGGTCATGCCCGCGGCGAGCACATCGTTGATGCGCGCGGAAGTCTTTACGCCGCGCAAATTCAGAAAGGTGAAGAAGCCGGCGTAAAAAATGGCCAGCAGCCAATAGGGCATGCCGGGAAGAATGTTCTGCGTGAGCTTGCTGCAAATGATGGTGCAGATGAGCGGATTCAAAATGTAATCCATGACCATGGCCCAGCCGGTCAAATAGCCAAATCCGTGATGGATTTCCCTGCTCACATAGGTATAAGCGGAGCCAGCGCTGGGGTAGGCGCGGGCCATTTTTCCGTAGCCGATGGCGGTGAAGAGCATGGCCACCATGGCGATGAGAATGGTGGTGACCACGTGACCGCCAGCCTTATTGCTGATCACGCCGTAGATCCCCATGGGAGCGATGGGCTGGACGATGACCATGCCGATGATGACCAGGTTCCACAGCGTGAGGGCGCGCCGAAGTTGCGGTGCGGCGGTAGCGCCGGCGTCACTGCTCAAAAGGTGCCTCCTGTGTGCGGAACGGAATGATGCGGTACGACATTATGCGTCTATTGAATCGTTTCAATGGCAGTAACTCTGCAAGAACTTCCGAGGGTGCGCAAGGGCAAAGTTTTTGCGGGGCGCAAGCGGTGAAAAGGGGCTTTTTCAAGTGTCGGGCGGCGGTAGTACGAAAGTACAGGATACCTGTACCCCGCAGCGTTCCAGGGGACGGTATCGTTTAATTTACGGCCTCCGACGGTCACGAAACAGGCCTACGGCGGCGCGTAGTCTAATGAAGTAGCGGCACATACGGGAAAGCGCCGCTCACTTCATGCCCTTCGCAGCTTTGTGGAAGAGCCGAAAACCCACGGCCATAGTGCTTTCGCACGCGGCAGGATTCTCCGCGATCCTGCTGGTGGCGTATTGGCTGCGCGGAATTTCCATCCAGGCCGACCCGTTACTGCAGGGTTATCTCCAGGTCATCACCGGGTTGCTGGCGTTTGTGTTCGCGGCAGTGAGCCTAGTGCGCTTCCAGGGGACGCAGGACCGCATCTCGCTGATATTGGGCGTGGGATTCATGGTCTCGGGCGCGGTGTTGACGGCCACGAGCGTGCTCTTTTTCCAGATTTTGCACGATGCGCCGCTGCAATTTTTGTGGGCGCCGGTGGCGTGGTGGGAAAGCCGCATGGTGTTCGCGCTGCTGCTGCTGGTGGCGCTGCTGGTAGAGCGCTATTTGCCGCGGAGCCATTATCCCAAGCAGGAACTTGCGGGCGCGCTGGTCACGGTGATTGCCGCAACGTATCTGATTACCGTGGCGCTGCGGAAATTGCCGACGGAGGCCGCGCAGCATCCGGGCGCGTGGTTTCCCAGCCCACAGCAGGTTTTTCCCGGGTTGATTTTTCTGGCGAGCGTCATCTGGTACCGGCGGAGATTGCGGCGAGACGCCAGCGCGTATGACAAGGCCATCTACGTGGCGGCGTGGCTGAATCTCGGAGCGCAATGCGCGGCGTCGCAATCGGCGAAACTGCTGGATGCGCCGTTTGCGCTGGCGCAAGGACTGACGGTGATGGGCTACGTTGCGGCCCTGGGCGGAGCGTTGCTGGATAACGCGCGGCTCTTTGAGAAGGTGCGGCACCTGGCGGTCAGCGATCCATTGACCGGCCTGGCGAATTACCGGCGGCTGCTGGACGTGCTGGAAAAAGAAATGGAGCGCAGCAATCGCACCGAACGGCCGTTTTCGATTTTATTGATTGACGTGGATGGACTGAAGCGCATCAACGACACCTACGGGCACCTGGTGGGCAGCCGCGCAATCTGCCGGCTGGGAGACATTTTGCGCATGCACAGCCGCGCGGTGGATACCGCGGCGCGCTACGGCGGAGATGAGTTTGTGCTGGTGTTGCCGGAAGCGCGGGAGAAAGAAGCAAATCTGGTGGCGCTGCGCATCCAGGAAGTGATGCGCCACGACTCGGAACAACCGGCGATTTCCGCGAGCATCGGAGTTTCCACTTATCGCGGAGAGACCGGGAGAATCGAAAAGCTATTGTCGGACGCGGATCAGGATTTGTATTCGCAAAAGTCCAGCCGGCAGAGACATGCCGCGGCGACGAACTCGGGATAAAAGTTTCAGCGCGGCACGTTTTTTTTTGCCCACGAAACGAATTGGAACGGCTTACTTCGCCGCCGGCTCCGGCGCGGACGCGAAGGGCGCAAGCTGATCGGTGATTTTTGATTTGTCGCCCACCACCACGATGGTCATCTGGTCGGGCTTGATATATTTCACGGTCATGGCCTGCACTTCTTCCGGGGTGACAGCGTTCACTTTCTGCACGAAGGTCTTGAGGTAGTCTTCGCCCAGCCCCTGCAAATCCACGTAGCGCAATTGCCCGATGAGCGCCTGGCGCGTGGAGTTCTGAATCACGAAGAGGCCGGACAGATAGCTTTGAATGCCCTTCAATTCCCTGGCGCCAGGCGCTTCTTTCCGCAAGCGGTCAATCTCGCCAAAAATTTCCTTTAGCGCCGGACCGGTGGAAACGGTGGTGACGTCGGCAATCTCGGCCCAGTAGGCGTCGTGATAGCGGCGCGAGACCTGGCTGGTGGGCGAGTAGGTGTAGCCCTTCTGCTCGCGGATATTGGAGGTGATGCGCGAGCCGAAGGAGCCGCCGAGCAACGAGTTCGTGACGATGAGCGGAATATTGTCGGGGCTGACGGCGTCGGCCACCGGAAGGCCCATATAAATGGTGGATTGCGGAGCGTTGGGACGGTCGGTGACGTCGAGGAGGCGCTGCGCCTTGGGTTTGGGGACTTCGAGGACTGGCGGAGTGCCTTTGTTCCATTCCGAGAAGTTTGCGGCAATGGATTTTTTTACTTCGGCCACATCGAATTTGCCGGCGACGTAGAGATGCGCGCGCTGCGCGCCGTAATTCGCGGCGTAATATTTGCGCGCGTCGTCGATGGTGATCTTGTTGAGACTGGCTTCCGTGGGCAAGATTTCGCCGTAGGGATGTTCGCCGTACATCAGCTTGCGGAAACGCGCCAGAGCAATTTGGCCGGGGCGCGACTTGGCGACGACCACGCGGCGGAGCAAATTGGCCTTGAGGCGCGCCAACTCGGACTCGGGCAGCAGCGGATGAGTGACCACATCGGCCATCAGTTTGACGGCCGGGGCGCCATATTCGGAGAGGACGTCGACCTCGATGGAAGTTTCGTCGGGGTCCACGGCGACGGCCAAACTGCTGCCCATTTGCGCGGTGGCTTCGGCGAGGGCCTGGGCGCTGAGTGTTTTTGTGCCTTCCTTGAGCAGTTCCGCGGTGATGTCCGCGACGCCGAGGACATCGGCGGGTTCATTGAGATTGCCGGCGCGGATGGCCAGGCCGACGGTGACCTTGGGAATATTTCCGTAGGGGACCAGGGTTACGCGCAAGCCGTTGGGCAGCGAATAGGTTTCATGCTCGGGTACGTTGAATGGCTTTGGCGGACCGCCAGGAGGGGGCGCCTGCTTCTCGGAGGGCGGCGTTTGCGCCGCGGTGAAGGAAGCGGTGAACAGCAAAATTGCGCCGGCTGACAATAATTTCATGGTGCGCGTCGCCATCATGATTCGCTCCATCATTGTTTCTTCTCCGGTGCGCCGGCGGGTTTGGCTGGTTCGGCGGGTTGCTGCCCCGGCTGAATCAGAAGAATGGTGCGGTTGTCGGGCTGCAGATATTCCTGCGCGGTTTTTTGGATGAGCGCGGGCGTGACCTTTTCATATTCGGATACCAGCGAATTGACGCGGGCGGGATTGTCGTCGAAGAGCGCGAAACTGGCGAGCAAATCGACCAGGCCAAATCCGCCCTGGCCACCGATGGTGTCGTAAAGATCGGAGCGCAGCTTGACGAGCGCGCGGTCGAGCGCTTTCTGGTCCACCGGCCTGGCACGCAGCGGCTCGATGGAACCGTCGATGGTTTTGACGATGGTGTCGGAAGTGACCGCGGGGTCGTGGATCAAATTAATGATGAAGAGCATGGGGCCGTCGTAATTCCAGGGAGTTCCGAGCAGGTTGATGCCGCCGTTGACGGCGCCGGTGTAGCCGCGTTTTTCGACCAGCTCCTGATGCAGCACGCTGTCGTCGCCTTCGATCAACATTTCGTCGATCAAGCCCATGGCGTAGTACTCCGGGGTGTTGCGCGCGGGCATGTGGTAGGCGAGGGCGAGGGCGGGTTTGGTGGCCAGCGGATCTTTCCTGGTGGCCTCTCTCGGTTTTTCCTGGCGAGGCTCGGTGAGGTCCGGCTGCGGAGGCAACTGCGAAGATTTGAGCGGGCCGAAATATTTTTCCACGAATTTCTTGGCTTCGGCAGGATCGAAATCGCCGACGATGGCGAGCGCGGCGTTGTTGGGGGCGTAATACGTCTTGAAGAAGGATTGCACGTCGGAAAGCGTGGCGGCTTCGATGTCCGCGAGGTCGCCGTAGAAATTGTGCGCATTGTACCAATTGGTGTTGGCGTACTGCGGCATGTCGAGCCAGGGGAAGCCGCCGTACGGGCTATTCAGCACGTTCACTTTTACTTCGTTGCTGACGACGCCCTGCTGATTCTTCAAATTGGCCTCGTTGACGGCGAGGCCGCCCATGCGGTCCGCTTCGGCCCAGAGGGCGGTTTCCAATTTGTTGGAAGGCAATGTTTCGAAATAATTGGTGAAATCGAAGCGCGTGGAACCGTTGAGGATGCCGCCGTTCTGCTGCACGAGCTTGACGAACTCCATCTTGCCGAGATTTTGCGAGCCTTGAAACATCATGTGCTCGAACAAATGGGCGAAGCCGGTGCGGTCGCGCGGCTCAATGCGAAAGCCAATGTGATAGTAGACGCCGACACAAATGATGGGCGAAGTGTGGTTGGGGGAAAGCACCACGCGCAAGCCGTTGGGGAGCTTGTAGTATTCCACCGGAACTTTAAATTCGGGGGCGGTCGCGGAAGCGCTCGCGGGGCCGGCGCTTGCGGGCGGGGCGGCCGCCGTGCCCGCGAGGGGCAGAGCCAGCAGAACGGCGAGCACCCAGGTCACACTGAACCTTTTCAAAAGCATTTTTCCTCCCCACACTTGCGGCCGGCCGGAGCCGGGCTTTGGACAGCGTTCTGCGTCACGCACGCAGCCACCCATGTGTAAAGACGCATTTTTTGCGCAAAGGTTTCAACGGCTGGCTCATGGGGCAGCGGATTGGCAACGGATTGCATCTGTCGACGCGCGTCAGTATACCGCACGCTTTTGCACCGTGGACTTGTTGGCCAGCGCGAATCGCGGCTCGGCCGGGCCGCCATCCAATATTTGTCGGGCGACATATTCTCCCACCATGGGGCCGTGCTTGAATCCGTGGCCGGAGCCGCCGCCGGCAAACCAGACATTTTTCCAGTCAGGATGACGATCGATGAGGAAGTCGCCATTGGAAGTGTTTTCGTACTGGCAGACGCGGGATTCGACGATGGGGGCGTCGCGCAAACCTGGAAAGCGGTCGGCCACATAGGCGCGCACGCGTTGGGAGGCTTCGGCGGATACCACGCGCGAATGCGTGTCGGGATCGGCGTGCTCGCCGTGAGCATCGAAAGCGATTTTGAAGCCGCGCGACTCCAGGTCGGCCATGCCATAGACTTCGTCGGCAGGGATCAACCAGGTGGGAAGCGCCGGCGGAGAAAAGCGGGTGTCTCCCGGAGGAACGCCGAAGAAGAAGACTTCCTGGCGGCTGGGAAAAATGCGGGGGCCGAGCAGTTCCGGGAAGACTTTGCCAAGCCACGCGCCGCAAGCGAAAATGAATTGTCCGGCGGCGATAGCTTCGCCGCTGCTGGTGGAAATGTGCGGCAGTGCGGAATTTGTGGTGGAGTGCGCGGGCGGGGTGGCGACGTAAGCGGAATGATACTCGACTCCTTGAGCGACGGCGCTTTGCACTACGGCAGCAACGGCGCGGCGGCCCATCAATACTCCGCTGGTGGTTTCCAGAACGCCGCCGGTCAAATCCGGTGAGTGGAATTGCGGGAAGCGCTGCGGGAGCGCGCCGCGGTCGAGCGTTTCAAACGGCACGTTGCAGCGGCGCAGCACGGCGGTCATTTCGTCGAGCGGCTGGTCGTTTTCGCGCGCCAGCCACACCACGCCGGTTTCGTGAAACAACGCCGGCGAAGTGGCGGCGAAGAGTTCCTTCCATTGCGCGAGAGAACGCACGGCCCAGCACGTGTACAGCTCATCAGCGCCGTAGCCCATGCGGATGATGCGCGACTCGCCGCCGGAGCTGGCGCGAGAATTGGCGGGGCCGTAGGCATCGAGGAGCAGGAGGCGTTGTCCGCGACGCGCCAGATGGAGGGCGATCCACGCGCCAAAGACACCGGCGCCGACGACGACCACATCGTAGGGTTTAGTTTTCAAGGCGATTCACGAGCGGCTTTTGACACATTGAATACGAGCACAGCATCGTAACTCATCGCGGCGGATGCGGAAAATACTTCCGTCTGGTGGCCAGCCGCTGTACGATGCCGCGTTTGTTGTTTTTTCCCGGGAGGTTGGCGTGCAAGCAATTCGAAAGCAATCGATTTTTCTGGCGGCCGCAATTTTTGTGACTGGAGTGTTTGCGTTTGCAGGGTATGCGCAGCAAAAGGACCATTCCGCGACGCCCGCGAATGCGACGACCGCGAATGCCACCGTGGACCCCAAGCTTTACGGAGCGATGAAGTGGCGGCTGATCGGCCCCTTCCGCGGAGGACGCGTGCTGGCCGTGACCGGCGTCACCAGCCAGCCCAATACCTATTACATGGGCGCGGTGGCGGGCGGGGTGTGGAAGACGACGGACGGAGGCGTTTCCTGGGACCCGCTATTCGACAAGCAGAGCGTTT
Source organism: Candidatus Acidiferrum sp. (assembly GCA_036496505.1). Classification (GTDB taxonomy): domain Bacteria; phylum Acidobacteriota; class Terriglobia; order Acidiferrales; family UBA7541; genus Acidiferrum. The sequence continues at coordinate 34,656 of DASXLA010000039.1, forward strand.
CTTCCATCGGCGCCATCGCGGTTTCCGAATCGGATTCCAACGTGATTTACGCGGGGACGGGCGAAGCATGCATCCGCGGCAACATTTCCTTTGGCGACGGCGTGTACCGTTCGACTGACGCGGGCAAAACGTGGACGAATGTGGGACTGAAGGATTCGCGTCACATCGGGGCGGTGGTGGTGCATCCCACCAATCCGGATGTGGTTTTCGTGGCGGCGCTGGGCCACGCTTACGGCCCGAACACCGAGCGCGGAATTTTTCGCACACGCGACGGCGGTAAAAACTGGGAAAAAGTTCTGTACCTCGATGAGCGCACCGGAGGCATCGACGTGGTGTTCGATCCGCACAATTCGCATGTGCTGTTTGCGGCCATGTGGGAAGGCTATCGCACGCCTTGGTCGCTCAACAGCGGCGGCGGGAAGGACGGACTGTACCACTCGAGCGACGATGGCAGCACGTGGAAACGCGTTGAAGGCCACGGCATGCCGGACGGGCCGCTGGGACGCATTGGCGTGTCGGTTTCCGGAGGCGATTCGAACGTGGTGTACGCGCTGATCGAAGCGAAAAAGGGCGGCCTGTATCGCAGCGACGACGGCGGAGAAAACTGGACGCTGATCAACGACGACCACCGCTTCCGGCAGCGCGCCTGGTATTTCACGCACGTGTGGGCGGACACCAAGGACCCGATGAAGGTGTACATCGCCAACACCGGTTTATACCGCTCCATCGATGGCGGCAAAACGTTTGACCGGCTGCCGGCGCCCCACGGGGATCATCACGCATTGTGGATCGATCCCAAAAATCCCAAGCGGCTCATCAACGGCAACGACGGAGGCGCCACCATTTCCGTGGACGACGGCAAGAACTGGTCGACGCTCATGAACCAGCCGACGGCGCAGTTTTATCACGTGACCGCGGACAATGATTTTCCGTATCACATTTACGGCACGCAGCAAGACAACAGCTCGGTGGGCATCGCCACTTCCAGCGATTCGGGATACATCGACCGGCCCGATTGGGAAGCGGTGGGAGGCGGAGAAAGCGGATATGTGGCGGTGGACCCGCGCGATTCCAACATTGTGTATGCGGGGTCGTACTTCGGCGATATCACGCGGTTCGACCGGCGGACGCACGAGGTGGAAAACATCCAGGAGTGGCCGCTCGATCCCGACGGCTACGACGCAGCGGTGCAGAAATACCGTTACACCTGGACGATGCCGATTGTTTTTTCGCCACATGATCCCAACGAGCTGTACCACTCGTCGCAGTATCTTTTCCGCACGACGGACGGCGGCCATTCCTGGCAGACCATCAGCCCGGACTTGAGCCGCAACGATAAATCCAAACAGCAGGACTCCGGCGGCCCCATCACCAAAGACCAGGCGAGCATCGAATTTTACGATTTGATTTTCGCGGTGGCGGAATCGCCGAAGCAAAAAGGGCTGATCTGGGTGGGCACGGACGACGGGTTGATTCAACTCACGCGCGACGACGGCAAATCGTGGACAAATGTTACGCCCAAAGGCCTGCCGGAATGGGCCATGGTCAGCCTCATCGAGCCATCGCCTTTCGATGCGGGCACCGCTTACGCGGCGGTGGACGCGCACAAGCTGGATAACTTCAAGCCGTACATTTACAAGACCACCGATTTTGGGAAAACGTGGGTGACGCTCACCAACGGGTTGCCGGACAACACGTACGTGCATGCGGTGCGCGAGGATCCCAAGCGCAAGGGCATGCTGTACGCGGGCACGGAAACGGGCATCTGGGTTTCGTTTGACGACGGCGCGCACTGGCAAAGCCTGCAGCTCGATCTGCCCACCACCCCGATTCACGACCTGATCATCCACGACGACGACCTGTTGGTGGCGACGCATGGCCGGAGCTTCTGGTCGCTGGATAATATCGACCCGCTGCGGCAGATGAACGCCGGGATTATCAACCAGGATGCGCACCTGTTTGCTCCCTCGACGGCGCTGCGCACGCGCGAGGGCCACAACAAAAGGCGCCGATACGCGATTGCGGAAAATCCCGCGGACGGCGCGACGCTGTATTACAACCTGAAGGAAGAGCCCAAGGACCCGGCCAAGCTGGAAATTCTGGACGCGCAGGGAAAAGTAATCCGCACGTACAGCAGCGAAGAAAAGAAAAAGGAAGAAGCGCCGGAAGAATGGGAACACGATTCCGAGGCGGAGCACATCCCCGCAAAGGCGGGAGCGAACTTGTTTGTGTGGGACCTGCGTTACGAATCGCCGGTGAAAATTCCAGCCGCGATTTATGACGAAGGAAACCCCACGGGTCCGCTGGTGATGCCCGGAAATTACCAAGCACGGTTGACGGTCGGGGGAAAAACTTCGACGGCACCAATCGAAGTGAAGATGGACCCGCGCGTCAAGACAACGACAGCGGACCTGCAGAAGCAGTTCGATCTGATGCTGAAACTGCGGGACCGCCAGGATGAAATGAACAAAGCCATCCTGGCGATTCGCGACCTGCGCGTGCAGTTAAACCTGGTGGAGAAACGCTGGAGCTCGAAAGAGAACGCTAAACCGGTCATCGAAAACTCGAAAGAGCTGCGCAAGAAAATCGGGGCCATCGAAGACGAGCTGATCCAGGTGAATTCGAAAGCCAGCGAGGACGAACTGAACTACCCGACGAAGATGAACAGCTGGCTCGGCTATCTGCAGGGCGCGGTGGACAGCGCGGATACTCCGCCAACGGAAGGCGAGCTGGAAGTGTTCGCGGACCTGAATCAGAAGCTGGACGTGCAGCTGGGAAAATGGCACGAGGTGCTGTCGACAGACGTGCCGGCCATCAATGAAGCCATGAGCAAGAACGGCATCGCTTTTGTTTCCGTCACGCCGGAAGCGACGCACTGAGCCGCCGAGCCAAAGAGACCATCAGCTTCCCGGTCTGAAGGCCGAAGCGATGTGCTTGGACCAGTGTGAAAGATGATTCAGCGATTCCGTGTGCGTGGGGTCCAGGTGCAACGGGGTGACCGAGACGCTGCCGGAAAAAATCGCGGCGTAATCGGTTTCCGGCTCGACATCCTTGTCGATTCTCTGCTCAAAGAGCCAGAAATACATGCGGCCGCGCGGGTCTTTCCCTTCGCTCAATTGATTGCGGGTGATTTTTTTTGACTGGCGCGTGAAGGCCACGCCGCCGGTCCAGGGTTCCGGCACGTTTACGTTGAGCAGCACCTGATCCGGCAGGCCATGCTTCAACACGGTTTCCGCGGTGGACCTGGCGACGCGCGCGGCGGGCGTAAAGTTCACTTTCGCCACTTTCGAACATAACGACATGGCTATGGCCGGAATGTGGTGCAGCGTGGCTTCCCGCGCGGCTCCAACGGTTCCGGAATAGTAGACGTTTTCGCCGAGATTGGCGCCGAAGTTGATGCCCGAAACCACCATGTCGGGCTTTTCCGGCAAAAGCCGGTGCAAGGCGACAATCACGCAATCCGCGGGAGTGCCGTCGATGGCCCATTCGCGCTCGCCGACCGCATGGCAAACGATGGGCTGGCGCAAGGTCAACGACTGCGCCGCGCCGCTCTGTTCCCTGCTGGGCGCGACGATGCTCACGGTGGCGAATCCTTCGAAGGCCGCGGCCAGCGCGCGCAGGCCCGGCGCTTCGTAACCGTCGTCGTTGGTCAAAAGTATGTGGGTCATGGGCGGGAACAATTTGGGCAAACAACGTTTTGTTTGCGAAATCAGCTCACACAATAAGGATACGCGATTTTCAAATTTCCGGCAGCGCCGGCAGCGTTGCGGAGTTCCAAAAACTCAAACGCGCGAGTCGGGATTTTTTTTCGGGCGGTGATGCAGCAGGCGGTGTTGTCTTACCGAGCGAGTTTCACGCGGCTTGGCCATTTCTTTGGAGATTCTCGCCAGCGCCGCGGCGGCGAGGTTTTTCTTTGTCGCAATGTTTGCCATGTACCCATGATGTGGTGTGCGCAGGTTGCAAACCGTCACATTTTGTACAGTTCTCGAAGGAATTTTTTGGGGGATGTTGTGCAGCGCGGCGAGATTTTCAGATCGAGGTGAATGGTCGGGACGACTGGATTCGAACCAGCGACCTCACCCACCCCAAGGGTGCGCGATACCAGGCTTCGCTACGTCCCGACCGGTTGGAGATGACTTGTCGCAGCCTGGGAGATCAAGGCTATCATCGGCCTTCGAGAAGCGTCAAGAAAGCGCGCAGCGAATCGCGCAGATCCAGCAGCATTTTGCGGCTGAGAATTTGCGGATTATCTTCGGTGGATGCGGCGCGCTCGCCGGCGCCATTCCCGGTGCCAAGCCGGGCTTCCTCGGTGAGGTGGCGCCTGGCGCCCTCCAGCGTGAAGCCTTCGTCGTAAAGCAGGCGCTTGATGCGGAAGACCATGTCCAAATCTTCCTGGCGATACAGACGATGGCCACTGGGGCTTTTCACCGGATCGAGCATGGGAAACTCGGATTCCCAGTAGCGCAGGACGAAAGGTTTCACGTCGGCAAGGCGACTGACTTCGCCGATGCGATAGTAACTCTCGTCATTTTCCGGGACGGTTTGCGAGGCAGTGCCGTTGGTGGACATCGCTAGTTCATCCAAGTAGCCGGTCAAATGCAGGGCGTAGTCCTTCATCCTAAGCCAAAAAACGCGGTTGTCAACGGACGTAAGGGCGGGTGGTGGGTCCGTTTCGGAGGGGGACTGTGTAACTCAGGCTCGTGTTTGGGCGCGTACCAGGCTTCCGGTATGATTCGAAACTGTGAATATCGTTCTGAACGAAATCGAAGCCAGGGTGCTCGGGGTGCTGTTGGAAAAAGAGATCACCACTCCCGATTACTATCCGCTTTCCCTGAACTCGCTGGTCAACGCGTGCAACCAGAAATCCAATCGCGACCCGGCGATGAACCTGGACGAAGATTCCGTTCGCGATGCGTTGCGTACACTACAGGACAATTCTCTGGCTCGCTCGTTCAGCGCCGCGGATAGCCGCGTCACCAAGTATGAGCACCGGCTCCAGGAGACCTTCAATTTCGATCGGCGCGAAGCGGCTGTATTCTGCGAGTTGCTGCTTCGCGGCCCACAAACACCGGGGGAACTGCGCACGCGCGCCGCGCGCATGCATGCATTCGATGATTTGAGCGAAGCGCAGTCGGCTCTGCAACGGCTTATGAACCACGCGCCACCGCTCGTCAAGGTACTCGAGAGGCAGCCCGGCGCCAAGGAATTCCGTTACATGCATTTATTGTCAGGCGATGCCAAGCCGGTCAGCTCAACGATTGAACCCGAAGTTCCCGCGGCACAGGCGAAGGAAAAAACGGATGAGTTTTCTCGCCTGTCTTCAGAAGTAGCCGAACTCCGAAGGGACATCGCAGATCTAAAACAGCAATTCGCGGCCTTCCGGAAGCAGTTCGAGTAGGTGAGAGTGCTTCGACGATCGCCGGATCGCCACACCGAAAATATACAGCCACAACGAGTGTGGCCGCGGACAACGCGGACGGAACCCTCAGCGGCGAGGATGCCGATGAAATTTTTGCAGTGCGGTGGCGAATGGTGGGTTGGGGGTATGATGAGCGAGTCTTTGCAGCAGAGTAAAGATTGCACTTGAAATGAAGCGGCCGGCTGAGAGTGACGCCATGGATGCACGCCTGAACGAGTTACAAAAATCGCTGGAGTCGGCGGTGAAGGGTATGTCCAGCGAGCAACTGGACTGGCATCCTGCGGGGAAGTGGTGCGCTACACAGGTGCTGGAGCATCTCTTTCTCACCTACACCGGAACCATCAAGGGGTTTGAGAGGCTGATGAGCGGCGGAAAGCCGCTGGCCACGCGTGCCTCGATGACGCACCGCGTACGGACGCTAGTCACAGTGGGTTTCGGTCACATGCCGAAGGGTCGCGAAGCGCCTGCGATCGTGCGGCCGAAAGGCCTGCCGGCGGAAAAAGTGCGCGAGGAGATTGGGGCCAAGCTTGCGGCCATGGACGCCATCATCGCGCAGTGTGAAGAGCGCTTCGGCGGCAGGATCAAGGTGCTCGACCATCCGATTCTGGGGCCGCTGACGGCGCCACAATGGCGAAAGCTGCACGTGGTGCATGGATGGCATCACCAGAGACAGCTTGTGCGGCTGCGCGAAAGCTCGGCGAGCGGAACGCGTTGAAGGGACCGCGCGTCTTCGGGCTAGTCCTCAGGATTCAGAGTCAGCCGATTTGTCTCTGCGCGTCCGCAGGCGCTGAATGAAGCGGATGGGCGTGCCCACAAAATCGAATTTGCCGCGAATCTGGTTTTCCAGGAAGCGTTCGTAACTGAAATGCAGCGGATTTTTCTGATTGGTGAACATCAAAAACGTCGGCGGCGCGATCTTTGCCTGCGTGATGTAGTAAATCCGCACCGGCCGCGCCTTGGGGGTGCTGCCGCGCTGCAGGTCCACTTCTTCCTTGAGCCAGCGATTCAGTTCGGGAGTGGAAATGCGGCGGCGGCGCGCGTTCCAGCACTGGTTGATGAGCGGCCACAATTTTTCGACGCGCTCTCCGGTGCTTGCGGAGAGAAAAACGATGGGCGCGTAGCTGAGAAATTTCAATTTGCCGCGAATCATCTTTTCGTATTCGAATAAGAGGCGCCCGGTTTCAAATTCCTCCGGGCGGTGGCGCTCACCGGGGGCGCGCTTGGACTTGCCTTTGGCGCTGGCAGCGTCGCGCGCTTCGGCGTTGCGTGCGGCTTTTACAGCGAGATCCCACTTGTTGATGACGATGACCACCGAGCGGTTGGACTGCTCCGCGTAGCTGGCGATTTGCGCGTCCCCCTGCGTGACGCCTTGCTCGCCGTCGACCACCAGCAGCGCCACGTCGCAGCGTTCGAGGCCGCGGCGAGCCATCACCACGCTGAGTTTTTCCGCCACCAGCGTAGTTTTGCCTTTGCGGCGGATGCCGGCGGTATCGACGAAACGGTACGTGCGATCCTCGCGCACCACTTCGGTATCCACGTTATCCATGGTGGTGCCGGGAATGGGAGACACGATGGAGCGCTCTTCGCCCGCCAGGCGATTCAGCAGCGTGGACTTCCCCACGTTGGGCCGGCCAATGATGGCGACCTCAATGACGTCGGGCCGCTTCTCTTCTTCGACGGACTGCACCACCTCTACTTGAGCCAGCGCGGCATCAAGCAAATCGTCAATGCCGGTACCGTGCTCCGCGGCAATCGGAAACACCGGAACGCCCATGGAATGAAAAGTGGAGATGTTGGCTTCCTGCGAACGCGCGTCCACTTTGTTGGCGGCAATGACGAAGGGCTTGCCGGTGGTACGCAGCAGCCGGGCCAATTCCTGGTCGAGAGGAGTGACCCCCGCGTGAGTATCCACGACCAGCACAAGCATCGAGGCGTTATCAATGGCCACGCGCGCCTGCCGCAGAATTTCGCGAGGGATGAGCGCTTTGTCGTCGGGCACGAGGCCGCCAGTGTCGACAATTTCCAGCGCGCGGCCGCGCCACTCGGCTTTGCCGTAGATGCGGTCGCGAGTGATGCCCGGCTCATCGGTGACGATGGCGCGGCGCGTGCCGGTCAGGCGATTAAAAAGGGTGGATTTGCCCACATTGGGACGTCCTACGATTACCAACGATGGCAAGTTTTGGGTCATGAGTGAGAGCCGCAGCACGATTCACGCGAAACGTTTTCGCGAGAAAGGAATGCCTAAGGCTGCAACAGGACGTGCCACAACTGTACCGCATCGCCGGTGCTGGTCCAAAACTGTGGGGAGACATGCGCGGAGGAGGGTTGCTGAGGAATGGACGGGAAGCGGCAATTTGTGCGGCATTACGCAAAGTCGATATAATCTTTGCATCCCGAGTTTCATTCCTGTTGAACCGCTTTTCAAAGGCACCCGTGTCGATCCTGAAAAGAAACAATGTGAAAGTCTGCGGCCGCGGCCCCATTCCGATGCTTTTCGCGCACGGTTACGGTTGCGACCAGAAAATGTGGCGCCTGGTTACACCCGCATTTGAGAATGATTACAGAGTGGTGCTGTTCGATCACGTAGGAGCCGGTGGATCGGATCTCGCCGCGTTTTCGCCGGCAAAGTATGCCAATTTGAAAGGCTACGCCCAGGACGTGCTGGAAATATGCCGGGAGCTGGATTTGCAGAATGTGGAGTTCGTGGGCCACTCGGTGAGCTCCATGATCGGGCTGCTGGCAGCGGTGGAAGAGCCCAGTCGCTTTGCAGACCTGATCATGATCGGCCCTTCGCCTTGTTACATCGATGACCCGGGATACAAAGGGGGATTCTCGCGCGCGGACATCGAAGGCCTGCTGGATTTTCTGGACAGCAATTACCTGGGATGGTCGACGACCATGGCTCCGGTGATCATGGGCAACCCCGAGCGGCCGGAATTGAGCGAGGAGCTAACCAACAGTTTCTGCCGGACGGACCCGGAAATCGCGAAGCAGTTTGCGCGGGTAACGTTCCTGTCCGACAATCGCGAGGATTTGCCGCGCTTGACGGTGCCTTCGCTGATTTTGCAGTGCGATGTGGATGCCATCGCTCCGCTGCCGGTGGGCACCTACCTGCACAGCCGGTTGCCGGAAAGCTCCCTGCGATTCCTCAAAGCCACGGGGCATTGTCCGCAATTAAGCGCGCCGGAAGAGACCATACGGGAAATGAAAAATTATCTGGCGATGAAAAACTGAGTGGAACCTGGACGCTTATCCACAATTCGATGAGGACTTCCGCGAACTGTATGACAGCGTGCCCTGCGGGCATGTGTCTTCCCTGGTGGAAGGTGCGATCATCGGCGCCAATCAAACTTTTTTGACCTGGACGGGGTATCGACGCGAAGAATTAATTCCCGCAAAAAAGTTCTGCGACCTGCTGACCGTTCCCGGGCAAATCTTTTATGAAACACAATTCGCTCCGCTGCTGCAGATGCAGGGGTTTGTAAAAGGCGTGGCCTTTGACCTGGTTCGCACCAATCGACAGCCGTTGCCGGTGCTGGTGAATTCCACGCTGGTGGCCGCGAAAGATGGACGGCCGGCGTTCATTCGCAGCTTGTTTTTCGACGCCACCGACCGGCGGCGCTATGAATCGGAGTTGCTGCTGGCGCGCCGCAACCTGGCGGAGCAGGTCAAGCTGCGCACCGCGGAACTGGAGAAAGAAATTGTCCATCGCACCCGCGCGGAAGCCAGCCTGCAGGACCTGACGCTGCGATTGCTGAAGCTGCAGGATGACGAGCGCCGCAGACTGGCGCGGGAGTTGCATGATTCCGTGGGGCAAATTCTGTCGGCGGTGTCCATGAACCTGGGATTTTTGAGCCGGAAAGCCAATCATCTCGAGGAGCCGGTGCGGGCGCGCGTGGCAGAGACCTCCGAATTGATCCAGGAAGCCTTAAAAGAGATTCGCGTCGTTTCGCATTTGCTGCATCCTCCGTTGCTCGACGAAATGGGCCTGGCCGCGGCGCTGCGCACATACATCGAAGGGTTTTCGAATCGCGCCAAGGTGCAGGTGGCTTTGACCATCGAGGAAAATTTTGGGCGCCTGCCGCAGGACCTGGAGACCGGGATTTTTCGCATCGTGCAGGAGTCGCTGACCAACATTCATCGTCACGCAGAAAGCGCCACGGCCAGCGTGAGCGTTCTGAGAAGTCGCGAGCAGGTGCAAATAATCGTTCAGGATCGCGGCAAAGGCATCCCGGAAAGTGTCGATCACGGCGTGGGTCTGCGCGGCATGCGGGAACGGGTGGCGCAATTCGGCGGGCTTCTGGAGATTGAGACCTCGAGTTCCGGCACCACGATTACCAGCACGTTTCCGATCAATGGATAGCCGCCGGCCTCCGAGGCCAGCACACCTCGCGCCAGGCAAAGTGGATCAGTGACGCGCAAGAAATCACCCGGTTGCTTCCGCTGCATTGACTTGACAAAGTGGTATTCTCTGTTCGCCCCGTTTCAAATCAGTTCAACCCGGCAATGATCAGGAGCGCATACGATGGCTGCTTCCTTTGTCGCAATCCGGCCCCGGCCTGGAATTAACTTTCGATGGAGTATTCGCGCGATGCGGACGAGCGGAGCAGTGCTATGTGCGGCGGCATTGTTTGCGGCGATTTTCATGCCCGCTCCGGCTTCTGCTGGGGCTCAAACAATGGAGGCGACGAAGGCGGGGGCTTTTGCTCCGCTGGAACGATGGAAGACCGCCGTGCTTGCGGGGGACGCGGCTGCGTTGAAAGCTTTGTACATTTCGGCCCCGCAAGCTTTCGCCGTCACCCCGCAGGGAAAAACCGGCGACCTGGCGAACGAGGAATCGGACTACTGGTCCAAGCTTCGAAGCAACGGCCTGACTGCGATGAACCCGAAAATTCTGGAGAGGAACGAACCGCGGGAGGGCTTTGAGCAGCTGGTTCTGCGTATCGAGTTGACCTTTACCACCAAGACCACTCCTGAACATCTCGTCATCAGTGGTGCACAGGTGTGGGCGCAAAAAGGACCGGACGATTGGGGCATTCTGATCGCTGAACGCAGCGAAACATTTCCGTCGCCGGAAATGCGCTTACCGGAACCGGCAACGCCGAACACCAATTTGTATCCAGAGCCGGAGGAAGCGAACGGCGAGGTGAACGAAGCGTTAAGCCTGGCCAAGAAGGATCACAAGCGGGTGCTGGTGGTTTTTGGGGCGAACTGGTGTTACGACTGCCACGTTCTGGACGAGGCCTTTCATTCCGCAAAGACCGCGGCGCTGATTGCGGCGAATTATCACGTAGTGCACGTCAACATCGGCGACGGCAAAAGCAATGGGGACCTGGCCGCGCGCTTCGAGGTTCCGCTCAATAAAGGCATCCCCGGCCTGGCGGTGCTGGGCGGCGATGGGCAGGTAATCACCAGCCAGAAACAAGGTGAGTTTGAGTCGGCGGCGAAGATCGGGATGAACGATGTGACGCAGTTCCTGGAGCAATGGAAACCACCGTCTGCAAAATGAGCGTGTCTGACTGCCGACGCGGCTGCTCTCTCCGAGGAAAACCCCGTGAGCGAAAGAGGAATTAAATTTTCTGGATTCGCTTGAGAACATGATTGTGAATCGCCGCTCTTCGGTAATCGTTCCACGATCGGGCGTTCGCAATGACGCCGCCGCTCCGGTGTTCGGGGCCCGCAGCGGCCCTGCTGTCAGTGGGCTGTACTTTGCGACGCAGTTTCTTCAACGCGCTTGACGCCTCCGCTGGGGCGCAGGTAGTGTGATGGTACTTATCGAACCACCGACAATACTTCTTCGAGGGAAGCCGCAAGGATTTTCGGGGATTTTGTGCTCGTGAACCACAAAACGCACTGAGGAGACAGTGATGAATGGATTTATCCGCAGGCTGGCAGTGGCGCGCGTTTTTGCATTGGCGTCGCTTTTCATCTTGAGCGCGCTGGGCATGACCGCAAAGGCGCAAACTTTTCGCGGAACAATTCTTGGTACGGTGACGGATTCCTCCGGCCTGGCGATTTCCGGGGCCACCGTTACGGTGAAAAATACCGACACCGGCCTGATACGCAGCCTCACGTCGGGCGAGGATGGCAGTTACTCGGCACCGGAATTACCGATCGGCACGTACAGCGTAAGCGTGGAGAAATCCGGGTTCAAAACCGGCCTGGTGAGCGGCATCACCGTGGAAGTTTCGACCGAGCGCCGCGCCGACGTAACACTCCAGCCGGGTGAAGTCTCGCAAACCGTGGAGGTTTTGGGCGATACGCTGCCCCAGGTGGAATCCACATCCGACACCCTCGGCGGGATAATCGAATCCACGGTGGTGACCAATCTACCGGTAAATGGCCGCGATTATCAGAAGCTGATTTTCCTGGTGCCTGGCGTGGCGGGGTCGCCTGACCAGATTACCGATTCGCCCGGCTCCTACGGTATTTTTTCGGTGAATGGCGCACGCGGACGCTCCAACAATTTCCTGCTGGACGGAACGGACATGAACGACGGCTACCGCAACGACCCGTCCATCAACGAAGCCGGAGTCTTCGGCACGCCCGCCACCATCCTGCCCATCGAAGCCATCGCCGAATTGCACGTGATGTCCAATTTCGAAGCCGAATATGGCCGCAGCGCCGGTGGCGTGGTCAACATCGTCACCAAGAGCGGCACCAACGATTTTCATGGAACCGGTTTTGAGTTCTTGCGGAATAACGCCCTGGATGCCCGCAACTATTTCAACGAAGTGGGCGCGCCGCAAAATCCCTTTCACAATAACCAGTTTGGCGGCGCGCTCGGCGGCCCCATCAAACGGGATAAGACCTTTTTCTTCGTCGATTACGAAGCCATGCGCGAGAAGGGCGCGGAAGCCAGCACTGCCTGCGTGCCCACTGCGCAAGACATCGCAACAGCGACGGCGGCAAACGGAGGGGTAATAAACCCGGTCATCTCCAATCTTCTGGCGCTGAATCCCTGGCCGTCACCGAATCTTGGCGGATCCTGTTTGACCGACGGCACCGACGGGCAGACCCCGGTGACCGCAAATATTTCGCTAGCCACGCCTTTCTCCAATCGCGTGGACAGCGCGATCGTGAAAATCGATCACACCTTCAACAGCAATAATCTCCTGACCGGGCGTTACTACATCGGCGACAGCAGCCAGAGTTTTCCGCTGGCGCTAGTGGGCGGCGGACTGGTGCCGGGGTACAACACCGCGACACCCACGCGCGTGCAACTGGTGTCCATCTCCTACGTGTCGACCCTCACGCCCACGATCGTGAACGAGGCGCGTCTCGGCTGGAATCGTTTTGCGGAGGGATTTTTCCCGCAGGACCGCGGTTTTGATCCCACCAGCATCGGCCTGAACACCGTCAGCCCCGGAACGCCAAACGCCGATGCGTATAACTTTGGCCTACCCAAACTGGAAGTTTCCGGTGTCGCTCCTTTGGGCTCCGATAACGGCGATCCCCGGCAGCGCGTCGATACCAACTGGCATTACATCGACGGCATCTCCTGGAAAGCAGGCAAGCACGACATCAAGTTCGGCTATGAGTTCCGCCGCACTTCTATTTCCCAGATTTTCAATCGCGGGTTCCGCGGCTCGCTGGGCTTTGATTCGTTCGACGATTTTATTGCCGGCCTTCCGGACCCGAGCATTTTTTCTTCCGCGCAGACCCAGGGAAACACCAACCGCAACACCGTGGAGAACTCTCACGCCGGATATATCCAGGACAGTTTTCATTGGAGGAAAAACGTAACCGTCAATCTGGGATTGCGATACGACTATTTCGGCATCATGCAGGAGAAACACGGAAATTTTACGAACATCGATACCACTACCGGCCTTGGCGTAATTCTTGGCCAGAGACGCCTCTACGAACCGGACTACAATAATTGGGGGCCGCGCGTCAGCGTGGCCTGGGACGTGACCGGCGGGGGCAAGTCGGTGGTGCGCGCCGGGTACGGAATTTTCTACGATGCGTTCTCGCAGGATATGTTCCTGGGGCATTTGCCGTGGAATGCCATTTTCGATCCGGGGCCCGCTTACAGCGGCTTTGGACCAAACCCCATCTCGTTCTCTACGGTAACGACCGATTTCCTGGGCAATGCCGTGCCCTTAAGCACCACGGAACCGGTTTTCACGAATGTGGCTCCGCTGTCGGATGCCTTCGGCGTCGACCCACATATTCGCACTCCGTACATGCAGAACTTCAATCTGAATTTTCAGCAGGAACTTTCCAGGCGCACGGTGCTGCAGATTGGTTACGTGGGCTCGAACGGGCACAAGCTGTTTCGCTTCCGCGACATCAACCAGCCCAGCCAGGCGCAAATCACCGCTGCCGATTTAGGCTGCGGTTGCATCCTGGACGGCGAAGTGCCGCGCCGTTATGCGAGTTCCCCGTTCTATTACATCAACTACCAGGAAGCCTCCGCGAATTCGAACTACAACGCGCTGCAAACAAGTTTGCGGGTAAACGACTGGCACGGCTTCACGTCCACCGTCAACTACACGTGGTCGCACTCCATCGATGATTCCAGCGACGGCGAAGACTATGTGCCCAATGTCTCGCAGCCCAATGACAGCACCGCGCCCATCGGCTCCAACCGCGGCAATTCGAATTTCGACGTGCG
>DASXLA010000040.1:0-68337 GCA_036496505.1 Candidatus Acidiferrum sp.
GCTCCGACCCGCAATTGAGGCATCTGGTCATGCAGTGCACGTCAGAAAGTCTTTCCGGCACAATATTTGACCGCGACCGTGTCTGCCCGTCGAACTTGCAACGACTGAAAAGCGATGTGGCGCTCGAACCTTGGATGGCGTGCGAGCGAGCCTGGGTTCGACCGCTGCTCTCAGGAGGCCATTATAAAGCGACGCGCGAAGGATTGCCTGCGAGGGAGTCCAGAAGCTCCTGAAAATGTTTTTGATGTTCGGATTCCGCGAGCGCCACGGCCACGCCCATCCCCAGGCCCGGCTCAACGCGCTTGACGGAGCAATCGAGTTTCATGGGGCGGCCCAGGTTAAGTCGCGCGGTAAATCCCGCGCCAACCCACAAAGTGTCGGCGGCTTCGATAAACATTCCGTTGGCGCTGATGTCCCGCGTCTTTCCCGACAGCACGGCATCGCCCCACTCAATTTCCAGGTCGGCACGAAATGAGTATCGCTGAGCCCAGCGGCGTTCATACCGCCGGGAGGTATGCTCCCCGGATTCCATAACTCGGCGCAACCCCCTGCGAAGAGTCGATTCGTCACGGCCGGGACCGTTGGACACACCTGAGCGACCCCGAGGACACGTGACTTCTACTAGCCTATAGGACGCCAAATGGCGTCGCTTTGTTCCCACCTATCTCTAACTATTGTGTTTACTCGGGAACCAATCCGTCAGCCCTTTTCTCCCATCCGTGTTTAGACGAGTGACCCTCATTTAAAGACTCCTTGCCGGCGGCCAATTTCTCCCCCGCGCGAATTCGCCGATGCACTTCGGTCTCCAGGTATTTGCGCAAACGCTCCGGCACGATTCCCGGGGCCGCCAAGTCGTTCAAATCGGAGAGGGTAAGTTCCGCCAAATAGCCAAGTACCGTTGAGAGCGTCGTGGCCGGGTTACGCACCAGCGCCAGCCGAACGTTATAGTCACAAGACCACTTGCGATGGTGGGCAACGGCTTGCACCACCAGCTCAGGAACGCCTTCGCGCGCGAGAACCTTCAAAATCTGGGAGGCACTCATGTGAGCGTTATCCAGCGCCGCGGGCACTACCAGCGAATGGCCTTCAGCAAGCAGCAGACCCGCAACCCGCGAAGGTCCGCGACGGGCCAGGGTAATTTTTTGCCCCAGCGGAAGCTGTGGCAGGCGCGAAGTGAGCTGATCCTCCGCATTGCGTTTGAGTTCCGCGGACACCCCCGGAAGCAGCGCAATCTGCACCAGGTCCATCAAATACAGTTCCCGCAAAAGCCTCAGGGTCACCAGGCGGGGCGTATGCGGATGGCAAGCGAGCGCCTTCTTCACCGCGTAACTCTTCAACCATTCACGGCGCTTGCAAATCTCTTCGATCACTTCCGCGGGCAAGCTTTTGCGGGTCAGCAGCGTGCAGACATCGGTTTCGGCCAGCGTAGGATTGTCGAGCAGCGCCAGAAGAACGTCGCGGGAGTCATCATGCAACAATGCCGCCAGTTCTTCGCCGCTGGCCGTCAGCGCCCGCTGAGTATCCGGCCCCACGGCTTTCGGCTCGTCGCTTCGTGTCGCTTTGTTTGCGTCCGGCATTCGAATATTCCACTAATTTGCGCTTCGAATAAGCTCCAGGGCCATCCGTGCCGCGGCATGCGCCGGCGAAATCGGCAGGGGGCCCAGCTTGGCGTTGGGAGTCACTTCGCGTAACCGTGCTTGCAACTGGCCGTCGAAGTAGGCGCTGCGCCCCATCATGCCCCCGGTTGGCGCCAAACGAAATGGTACTTGCCCCAAACCGAGCTCCTGCACGAGTGCTTTTACCAGCAACGCCAAATCGCCGGCCGCATCCAGCAAAACTTCGCGCGCCATCTCGTCTCCAGCATCCGCGGCTTTTGCCACCGCCGGAAACAGTCGAGGGTAGGCGGCTTCATCAATCGCAGCATCAATCGCAGCAGGGCCATTTTCCAGGTCATTCCAGTCGATCAGTCCCAGTTGCTCGAGCAATTGCTTCCCGAGGGGCGTTTCGTTGCCGGTTCGCTCGCGATGCAGCCTGGCCGCCGCAATGGCCTGCTTGCCGATATGTCCCGCGCTGCCTTCGTCGCCAAGCTTGGGGCCAAGGCCTCCCGCGCGACGAATCTCGCCGTTTGGCCCGGAACCCACTGCCGCGGATCCTGTTCCAGCAATCAGTACGATGGCGGGCCGCTCACCTGCCGCGGCCAAAGCTATGTCCAGATCGGTGCAAACCTTTATCGGCACGCCGGGAAACACCTTGGCAAGTTCGCCGTGCATTCTGTTGCTCGCCTCGACGGCGCCGGTGCCGGCGATTCCTGCGCATAGCGCCATAATGCCGGCTCGATTCGTCCCTGCTTCGCTGATGACGTAGTCCGCCGCCTGAACGATCGCAGCGGTCGCCCGTTCGAAGCCGATTCGTCCGGGATTCGAAGCCCCGGAACGTCCGGACGCAACAACCATCCCTGCTTCATTCAGCAAAACGCATTCCGTTTTCGTGGCTCCACCGTCAAATCCCAACACCCCGCGCATTTCAAAATGATAAGCCCGCGTGAGACAAATTCTACTCGCGGCTTATTGGGAGTCATCTCAAACGGCACTCACTCGTCTTGACGCGCAGGAATCACGCTACTATTCTCACCTCACTTTCGATGCACATCCACCCCCTCGATCTGGCGATTGTCATCCTGTACCTCCTTGCAGTCACCGCCCTGGGGATGCACTTTCGCCGGCGGCAATCCAAAATTGCCGCAAATACACAGCATGATCGCAACGCCGTCAGCCGTGAATATTTCCTCGGCGGCCGCACCTCGCCGTGGTGGGCGCTCGCGTTTTCCATTGTGGCCACGGAGACCTCCACGCTGACCATCATCGGGACCCCGGCCATCGCCTTCGGCGGGAATCTTACTTTTCTCCAGTTGGTGTTCGGATACCTGCTTGGGCGTATCCTGATCGTTCTGTTGCTGCTTCCCGGATATTTTCGCGGAGATTTTTATACCGCTTATGCGCTCATCGAGAAACGCTTTGGCCAACGGATGCGCGCGGTGGCGGCCACTACGTTTCTCGTTACACGCGCCATCGCCGAAGGCGTGCGGGTCTCCGCCATCGCGCTGGTGCTTAGCGTGGTGCTGGGTACATCCGAACACCTTTCCGTGGTCATCGTCATTGCGCTCACGCTGCTGTATACCCTGGAAGGCGGAATGAAAGCGGTGATCTGGACCGACGTCGCGCAGCTCTTCATTTATTTGGCGGGCAGCGCCGCCACCTTCCTGGTGCTGCTGCATCGCATTCCCGGAGGCTGGCACGAAGTTGTGGAGGTCGCGGCAACCCACGGCCACAAATTGCAGTTATTGGATTTTTCGTTTCATCTTGCAACGAAATATACCTTCTGGTCCGGGCTGATCGGCGGCGCTTTTCTGACCATGGCCAGCCATGGCACCGACCAGACCATCGTGCAGCGCCTGCTCGCCGCCCGGAATCAACGCGACAGCCGCCGTGCGCTGCTGGCTAGCGGTGTTGTGGTCCTGTTCCAATTCACGATTTTTCTTCTGATTGGAGTGCTGCTGTATGTTTTTTCGCAGCACACTCCCTTGCTTGCGCCTGGTGAGCGCACCGACCGCATCCTTCCGCTGTTCCTGCTGCGCGAGATGCCCACCGGGCTCGCGGGCCTGCTGCTCGCTTCCATCATCGCGGTGGCCATGTCCAACGCCAGCGGATCGCTCAATTCACTGGCAGCCAGCAGCGTGCTGGATTTCTCCGCATTGCGCGGCAAGCGGAGTGAGCTCACCAACGATGGCAACTTCCTGCGGCTGTCGCAGCGCATGACGCTTTTCTGGGGCCTGGTATTGATGGCTTTCGGGCTAATGACCTGGGGCCCGTTACTCGAAGCGGGCCTCACCGTCGCATCCCTTCCCTTTGGAAGTTTGCTTGGACTTTTTCTGCTCGGCACCTTGAATCCTCGATCCAGCGCCGCGGGCGCGCTCTCCGGCATGTTCGCCGGACTGGCCGCCATTCTTTGCGTGTGGCGGCTAACAAATATCGCTTTCACGTGGTATGTCTTGATCGGATGCAGCGTGACCTTCCTGGTGGGCTCGGTGGTCAGTCTGTTGACGCCCCCGGCTGGCACGGTGAACCATCACGCAACCGCTCGCTCTGCTTGAAGAATCTGTGCGCGAAGATTTTTGATTAAACCTATGACCGAAAAACGTCTTGAACTGGTTCGCGGTCTCGGCGCCTGGGCTTCGGCCGCCATCGTGGTCGGCACCATGATCGGCACAGGAATTTTCCTGAAGCCTGCCGAGATGGCTCGCGAAGGCCGCGCCGTATCCGTGGTGTTCGCGGCGTGGATTGTGGGCGCCATTCTGTCGATTTTTGGCGCCCTTTCGTACGCGGAACTTGGCGCGGCCATCCCGGAAGCCGGCGGCGAATATGCCTACTTGCGCCGCGCGTTCGGCGCGGTTTGGGGATTTCTGTTTGGCTGGATGCATTCCATCGTGGGCAGGCCCAGTTCGCTGGCGTCCATCGCCGCGGGTATGATGCGTTTCGTTGGTTTTCTCATTCCCGCGGTGGGCGCACCGCTCTTCACCGTGCATCTCGCCGGGTTCGGCGGCTGGATTAAGCCCTACGATTTCGTTTTTACCTGGGCGCAGCCTCTCGCGGTCTTGTGGCTTGCCGGAATGACCGGCGTGAATTATCTCGGCGTGCGCCTGGGCGGCGCCGTGCAGGTCTTCTTGACGGCCATCAAGATCATTTCCGTCGTGATCGTAATCGGCGTCGCATTTTTCTCGCCCGCCGGCCCTCCGCACGCCCCCGATCCATTCTGGCCTGCCGCCGGAGACGGTGCTGGCACGATCTTCGCCGCGTTTCTGGCCACGCTTGCGGCGGCGCTATGGGCTTATGACGGATGGGAGGATCTCAACCTGGTCGGTTCGGAAGTGGAAAATCCCCAGCGCAATTTCCCGAGAGCGCTGGTGGGTGGCGTGTCTTTCGTGGCGATCATCTATTTATTATTCAGCGCGGCCTGCCTGAAAGTTTTGCCGTTTGAAACCGTGGCCAGTTCACAGCACATCGCTTCCGACGTGGTGGAGCGCGTCAGTGGCCGCGGTGCGGCAGCATGGATTACGCTGGCCATGGCCATTTCAGCGCTCGGCTCGATGAATTCTTCGGTGTTGAGCGGCGCGCGCGTGGGCTACGCCATGGCCCGTGACGGAATTTTTTTCAAGTTTGTGGCGGGAATAAACCCCAAGTTCCGTACACCCGGACGCTCGCTGATTTTTCAGGGCATCTTGGCGAGCATCATGGCGCTGAGCGGCACCTTCGAAGAACTGACCAGTCTTTTTATTTTTTCCACGTGGATTTTTTACGGTCTTGCGGTCGTCTCCCTGTTTCGCTTACGGCAGAGTGAACCGAACTTGCCCAGACCCTATCGCTGCTGGGGTTATCCATGGGTTCCAGGCCTTTTCGTCGCCGGCGCGCTGGCCCTGACGGTAAATCTTTGGCTGGAACGTCCGGGCCGCTCGTCGCTCGGCTTACTGCTGATCGTGGCAGGGTTGCCGTTCTACAAGATGTGGGCAGGTCGAGAAAGATCAGCGGCTGCACTTGCGCGGTAGGCTTTGCCAGGAAGGC
This sequence comes from Candidatus Acidiferrum sp., assembly GCA_036496505.1. Classification (GTDB taxonomy): domain Bacteria; phylum Acidobacteriota; class Terriglobia; order Acidiferrales; family UBA7541; genus Acidiferrum. The sequence continues at coordinate 5,616 of DASXLA010000040.1, forward strand.
TGGCGAGCTCAACCGCGTGAGCGGACTCCTCGCTGACGACAATTTCCGGATGAAAAATCTTCGCGAGCGCCTCGACTCCCGTAATGAGCCTTGGCCCGGGACGTGACGCATAGGCATTGGCCTCGAACGCGAATACGCGCCCGTTTTTGACGGCCGGAATTTCAGCCCACTCCGCAGGAAAGGTCATTGCCCGATATTCCTCTCGCGCCTGCCGGGCGTTGTAGCCGCACGGCGCGATGACCATCACTTCAGGAGCCGCCGCAAGGACGTCGCTCATTTCCACGCGATACGAAGGCGCACCCAGGTGTCCGAAAATATCTTCTCCGCCTGCCACCGCGATCATCTCCGGAATCCAGTGGCCACCAACGTAGAAGGGGTCCAGCCACTCGAGAAAAACCACCCGTGGCCGGCAGGAAAACCCATCGACCTGCGATTTCAGCGCGTGCAAACGCTCGTCGATTTCTGCCAGCAATTTCCGGGCGTTTTCGTCTCGCGATGTAGCGCCGGCGAGCAGCGAAATGTCGCGCCACACATCGCTCAGGTTGCGCGGGTTCAGGCACAATACTCGAGGCCGCTTCTCAAAATTCGCGAGCACCGCTGAGAGATCATGCGGAGAAGCCGCGCAAACCAGGCACAGGTCCTGTGTGACGATCAGATCGGGGTCCGATTCCCGCAGTGCTTCAGCGTCCACGGTGTAAACGCTTTCGCCGCGGGCCACGTATTCGCGGACGAGACCGTCGATCTCTAGCGAGGTCGCGCCGGGCGGAATGCGCGAATGAATCATTACGCGCCGCTCACGAACGAGCGGGGGGAAATCACAGTCGTGGCTCACACCCACAATTTCCGCGTCGAGCCCCAGCGCGAAGAGTATTTCAGTCGCAGAAGGTAACAATGAAACGATGCGCATCCGCAGAACCTCACCACGCCAATTCTACCAGTCAGTTGTACAACAAATATTTGTGGCGCATCGATTCAAAAGCCTGCAGGCCAGCCTTCCATCCGGCAACAATCTGTGGCGCGCTGGCTCCCTGTTGCAACTCCCGGATGGTGTCGCCGTTCCCGGTCAGAAACAACATCTTCTCCACATCAAACTTATCGGGATAGAGCGCTCTCAACACCGTGGCGATCTCCATGCCCATTTCCATGGAGCGCACCGCGTGCTTATCCAGTACGCGAATGGCCACTCCCCCGCATCTCTGGCCTGCAAAGTTCCCTGCTACCGGAACGAAGTCCTGGGCCACGAAGCGCAGACCCGCCAGGTGGCGCTCATTCAGCCGGGAGGCAACCTCGTCCCCGTGCAGCCATGGCGCGCCAAATTCTTCAAACGGGGTTTCTGTCCCGCGGCCCACCGAAATTCCGGCGTTCTGCAGGATGTCCAAACCCGGATAAAGCACCGAGCCCTTCAGCGTGCGCAGGTTTGGCGAAGGCGGCACCCACCGCAATCCGGTATTTTCAAAGAAGAAATTGCGGCGCCAGTTTTTCATGGCAATCACATGCAGGTCGCAATGCATCTGCTTTTCGTTGTTAAACAGTTGTGCCAGCTCTCCAATGGTCAATGCGTAGCGCACCGGAAGGGGAAAATACGCGACGAAGTTCGTTTTGTCGTCATCCAACATCGGGCCCTCCACGATTTCGCCGCCGAGCGGATTGGGCCGATCCAGCACAAAGAATGCGATGTTGCGCTTGGCGGCTTCCTCCATGCAGTAGGCCATCGTCGTCGTGTAGGTATAGAAACGCACTCCGGCATCCTGCACATCGAAGACCAGTGCATCGATGCCGGCCAGCATCTCGTCGCTGGGCCGCCGGGTTTCTCCGTACAGGCTGTAAATCGGTAATCCGCTCACCGGGTCTTTGGTAGACGCAACATTTTCATCCTGTTCCCCGCCCAAGCCATGTTCCGGAGTGAATATAGCAACCACCTGGACGCCTGGCGCGTGCCGCAGCACATCCACGGTGGTACGCTCCTGAGCATCCCGCCCGGTGTGGTTCGTTATGACGCCTACGTGTTTGCCGCGCAGTGGCGCGAACCGCGCCGCTTCCAGAACATCCAGTCCCACCTGCACCCTTGCTGCGTGTCGTGTGTGAGCATGGCGCTGCGTAGCGGCGCTCTGCGCCGGTTCAGTAAGGTATAAAACGCAAAGGACCGGTATAAGAAAAGGAGTAAGTAACCACCGCCTGCTGCTGCAGCCATAAGAATACGCGCGCTTCATCGTTCGCCTCGTGAAGCACAATGATATTCTGGAACGTCAATTGCGCGACTTGTTTGTGACCCCAAAGTGCGTGTGTTATATACAAACTCAGAGCATGCCGGACCCCGGACAAATTTCTATCCGCTGATGCGCCAGCGCCTCTGCGCTCTCGCGCTGCTCTCCGTCGCCTTCATTTTGCTTATGCCCAACACCCCGCGAAATCAAACCAGCTCTGCACCCGCCAGGAAATCCGCGCCCCAAAAAGTTGTGCCGCGCGCCAGGGCGCTTTCCGCCGCCAACAAGCAGTGGGTCGAAACCACCCTGCGCAAAATGACCGATAACGAAAAAATCGGCCAGCTGCTGTTCACCACTTATCACGGAAGCTTCACCGCCACGGACGCCGAGGCCTATCGCAAGATGATGCACGACGTCGACGACCTGCACGTCGGCGGCTTCATCAACATTACGCAGATGTCGCCGCTCGGGATCGTCAAGAGCCAGGCCTATCCCACCGCCGTGCTCACCAATCAGTTGCAGTCGCGCTCGAAATTGCCGTTGCTGATCGGCGCTGATTTTGAACGTGGCGCGGCCATGCGCCTGGACGAAGGCACCTCGTTTCCCACGGCCATGGCTCTGGCCGCCGCCGGGAGCCCCGCGGACGCCTACACCATGGGGAAAATCACCACGCTGGAAGCCCGAGCGGTAGGCATTCAGTGGATTTATGCGCCCGTGTCCGACGTCAACAATAATCCCGGCAATCCCATCATTAACACCCGTTCATTCGGTGAAGACCCGCAACGCGTCGCGCAATACGTCGCCGAGTTCGTGCGCGGCGTAGAAGAAAACGGCGGCCTCGCCACCGCCAAGCATTTCCCAGGGCACGGCGATACCGCCTCGGACTCGCACATCGATCTACCGGTGATTCGCGCCGACAAAGATCGACTCGAGCACCTCGAGCTCGTCCCCTTTCGCTCCGCGATTTCCGCCGGCGTCGGCAGCATCATGACCGGCCATCTTTCCATTCCCGCGCTCGAACCCGACCCCAACACGCCCGCAACACTCTCCAAACACGTTTTAACCGGCCTCTTGCGCGACGAGCTGCACTTCCAGGGCTTGGTCGTCACCGACGCCATGGATATGGGCGGCATCACCACGCGTTTCGCGCCGGGCGAAGCCGCCGTACGCGCAGTCCTCGCCGGCGCCGACGCGCTCCTCATGCCGCCGGTTCCGGACGCCGCCTACGAAGCCCTGCAAACCGCGGTGAAATCCGGCCGCATCTCGCACGAGCGCCTCAACGCTTCCGTGCGCCGCATCCTGCAAGCCAAAGCGCGCTTCGAGCTCAACAAGACCCGCCTCGTCGACCTGAACGCCATCAACAAAAAATTTGGACGCGTCTCGTGGCAGGACGAAGCCCAGGATATTTCCGATCGCGGCGTCACCCTGCTGCGCGATAACGCCAAGCTGTTGCCTCTGAACGAAGCCAAGCCCGCCCGCGCCTTGCTGCTGGCCTTCTACGCCGATCCCGAGCCTTATCCCGGCGAGGATCTCGAGCGCGAATTGCGTTTGCGTTTTGATTCCGTCACCACTCTGCGTGCCGATACCCGCTTCGTCAAAGCCAGCACTTTAAAATTGCCGCCCGCCGATTCTTATGATGTGGCGATTCTGGCGCTTTTCGTGCGCGTCAGCGATCGCAAGGGCAACGTCGATGTCCCCCCGGAACAGGCTGCGCTGGCCGAGGAGCTTTTCCGCGCTGGCAAGCCGGTCGTCACCGTAGGCTTCGGCAGCCCCTACCTCATCGAAAATTTTCCGCAGGCCGAAACGTGGCTGGCCGCCTTCGGCATTAGCGATGTCGCGCAAATCTCCGTGGCTCGCGCGCTCTTTGGACAAATTCCCATTCGCGGCCATCTTCCGGTCACCATTCCGGGAATCAAGCTCGCCGCCGGTTTCGGAATTTCGCGGCCGGCTGATCCCGACACCGTCGAGCCCATGGACGCATCGGCTGACCGCAAACTGCAACCCGCTTACGACGTCATCGAAAAGGCCATCGCCGACAAGGCTTTTCCCGGCGCCACGCTCGCCGTGGGCTACAAAAATGCCGTCGCGATTCACGCCTTCGGCAAGCTCAGCTACGACAGCCAGGCTAAACCGGTTGTAGCGGAAACCAAATACGACATCGCGTCGCTGACCAAGGTAGTCGTCACCACCACGCTCGTCGCCAAACTCGTCGAAGGCGATTTTCCCGTGCCCCTCGATCTCGACGCCAAAATCGACCGCTATCTCCCGGAATGGGGAGCCAATCCCGAACAAAAAGAATGGCGCAGTAAAGTTACCGTGCGGCACCTGCTGACGCACACCTCCGGCCTTCCGCCATTCAAGGAATACTGGCGCACCTCAAAGAGCAAGCAGGATACGCTCACCAGGATTTTTGCCGAGCCGCTCGAATACGAGCCGGGGACCAAAGAAGTTTATTCCGACTTGGGAATCATTCTCATGGCGGAAATCGTCGAGCGCCTCACCGGCCGCACTCTCGACGACCTCGCCAGGAGTTACATTTTCGATCCCCTGAAAATGTCCAACACCATGTACCGGCCGCCAAAAAAACTATGGCCGCAAATTGCCCCCACGGAATTCGACGACAAATTCCGCCACCGCCTGCTTCAGGGCGAGGTCCACGACGAAAATGCCTATGCCATCGGCGGCGTGTCCGGACATGCCGGAGTGTTCAGCACCGCGCCCGATCTTGCCGCCTTCTGCCAGATGCTTTTGAACGGCGGCAGCTACGCTCACGAGCGCATCTTGCGGCGCGCCACGGTTGCGCAGTTCACCACGCCACAGCAACTTTCCAGTGGAACGCGCACCCTGGGATGGGCGGTGCCCACCGAGGGCGGCTCCAGCGGCCACTTTTTCTCCGCGCACAGTTTTGGCCACACCGGCTTCACCGGCACATCCATCTGGATCGATCCCGACCGCCAGCTCTTTGTCGTGCTGCTCACCAACCGCGTCAATCCCACCCGCGAAAATCAGAAAATCGCCAAGGTTCGCCCCGCGCTTCATGACGCGGTGATGCAGGCCCTCGGCTTCGTCAAAGCCGCCGACGCATCTCGTTAGAATATTTTCGGGGTCACCCGCCGCGAGGGCCGCGGCGCTTGTCCAAACCAGAAAAGTTCAACAAAACAAATGTTGTTCGAGGTCTCGACCGGCCTGCTCCAGGTCCGCCATCTTCCCTAAATCGCGCCAGTAATATTCATCCGCGCGAAACGCCGCGATTTTTTCGCCGGCGGCGGCCAGCCGCAAGTAACAATCAATGATGGAGAAAACGCCGTCTTCCTTCATCAACGGCAAGAGCCGTGGCGAAACAATATGAATCCCGCTGAACGCCAGCTCCCGTATTGACGACGCGGCGCGAACCATTTGTGCCTGCTCGTGCCCGATACGGCGCCCACAAAGCTGCAGCTGCTCGTCGAAAACCAGGTAACGGCTGGTGTCCCGTTGTTGCACCGCAAGCGTTGCCAGCGCCCGATTCTGCGCGTGAAATTGCATCATTTCCCGCAGATCAATGCTGCTGACCACATCCACGTTGTGCAACACCAAGGGCTCAGCGGATTGCCCGGAGTTCTCCAGAAAAAACCAGCCAGCTTTCTTCAGCCCTCCGCCGGTATCCAGCAAAACATCCTCGCGCGACACTGCAATGCGCATCCCGAAATTGTCATGCGCCTTGAGAAATGACACCACCAGGTCCGCAAAGTGATGCACGTTTACGATCACCTCGCTGATCCCGAAGCTCCGCAGCCGCGCCAGCGTAATCTCCAGCAGCGTGCGACCATCGATTTCCACGAGCGCTTTTGGGCGGTCGTTGGTGAGCGGCCGCAGTCGCGTGCCCAATCCCGCGGCCAGAATCATGGCCTTCATCGCGGCACTTTTTGGCCAGCTTTCATCGCGCGACCTTCATTTCCCCACCTTCTCCAGTTCCAGGTGCCGCACCGCCACTTCCACGCCGTTTCTCGCGCGGATATGTTTCGCCAATTGTTCCGCCAGAAAAACAGATCGGTGCTGCCCGCCGGTGCAGCCGAAGGACACCATCAGGTTCCTGAAGCCGCGCTCGCGGTAACTGCTGACGCTGGCATCCACCAGTGACATCACGCTCGCCAGAAACTGGTGCACGCTCCCCTGCTGATTCAGATACTCGATCACCGGGGGATCCTTGCCGGTCAAGGGCTTGAAGCGCTCTTCCCTGCCCGGATTGGGCAAGCTGCGCGCGTCAAAAACAAAACCGCCGCCATTCCCCGATTCGTCTTTCGGCCATTCACGATGAAAAGAAAAACTGAAAATGTGCACGACAAGATTTTCCGCTTCGCTTGCCAGCCCCTGCAGTTTCTCCGATGCCAGCATGCTCTGGAACGCCCCCACCAGCGTGGGCAGCTCGATCGGCAGCGTCACATGGTGCAGCAGCCAGCGCAGATTTTTCATGGCGTACGGCACGCTCTGCAGAAAATGCGCTTTGCGTTCGTAAAATCCGCGAAAGCCATAAGCGCCGAGGGCTTGCAGGATCCGCACATACACGTAGGCGTAATACAGCCGCATGAACGCTTCGCGGTCCAGCTTGATGTACTGACCCAGCGCGTCCAGGTAGTGATCCAGAAGTTCCTGGCGCAGCTGAGGCGGCAGGTCCGCTTTGGCGTCGAATAAAAGTGAAGCAATGTCATATTGCAGCGCGCCTTTGCGGCCCCCTTGGTAGTCCACAAAAAAAGGCTGGCCATTGCGCATCAGGATATTTCGCGATTGAAAGTCCCGGTACAGGAAATAGTCGCGGTCCGCGCTCATCAGAAAATCCGTCAGCCGCCCGAAATCATTTTCGAGCGCCTGCTCGTTGAACGGAACCCCCGCCAGCCGCAGAAAATAATATTTGAAGTAATTCAGGTCCCACGCAACCGATTGCCGATCGAACGCCGCGATGGGATAACAAGCGTCGTAATTCAGATCGCGCCCGGCTTCCACCTGGAAGCGCGGCAGAATGGTCACCACCTTCCGGTAAGCTTCCGCCACCTGCGGGCTGACACTCTCAGCGCTGCGATTCTTCGATAGAAACTCAAATAGCGTGGTGTTCCCCAGGTCCTCTTCCAGATACGCGCCGTGCTCCAGGTCTTCTCCGTAAATTTCAGGAACGGGCAGGCCATATTTGCGGAAGTGCCTGGAAAATTCGAGGAACGCAGCATTTTCTTCTCGCACTCCGTACAGGATCCCGATCGCCGTGCTGGCTTCATTGGAAAGACGGATAATCTGCCGCCCGGACCCGCCCAGCTCTCCATGCAGCGCATCAACACGCGTGGCCGGCGAATGAAAAAACTCTTCAAACAACCGGTTCAGAATGTTCATGGATGCGATTTCCAAGGAGTACGCCCCGATAGTAGCTCGTCGTTTTTATGATAGCTGATCCCTCGCGTGCGAACCGCAAATAGGAAAAGCCGGGTTTCGTGATGGTATTACCCCTTTGTGCGCCAACCTCGCGCCTTTTCAGTGCGCGCCGTGAAGGAAAACCGCAACCGGCAGCTATAATTGCGAGGTGCCCCTGAAGCGCAAGGAAAAAAGGCGCAGCGAACTGCGCAACCCCAAATCCACGCATCTCGACCGCATGAGCGCCACGCAGATTGTCCGGCTCATGAACCGCGAGGACCGCAAAGTCGCCGCCGCGGTCGGCCGCGCGCTGCCGGCCATCACCCGCGCGGTCGACGCCACTGTCCGTGCCATTGGCAACGGAGGAAGACTGATATATGCAGGCGCCGGCTCGAGCGGGCGCATCGCCGTGCTCGACGCCGCGGAAATCCCGCCAACCTTCGGCACCTCGCCCAACCTGGTGCAGGCGTTGCTCGCCGGCGGCCGCCCGGCCATGACCGGCGCGGTCGAAGGCGCGGAAGATTCACTCGCAAACGCGCGCGCCGATCTGCGTGCCATCAAATTAACGCGCAGGGACGTAGTGGTGGGGATCAGCGCAAGCGGTTCCACTCCCTATGTGCTCGGTGCGCTGCAATTCGCGCGGGCGCGCCGCGCGGGAACCGTTGCCGTTACCGTGAACCGCAACACTCCGGCGGGGCGATTGGCAAAAATTCTCATCGTCACCGAAGTCGGTCCTGAAGTTCTGACGGGCTCGACGCGGCTCAAGGCCGGCACTTCGCAGAAAATGGTGCTGAACATGCTCACCACAGCAGTGATGGCGCGCCTTGGACACGTTTACGAGAACCTGATGATCGATGTGAAAGCCTCGAATCACAAGGTTTCCCAACGAATCGTCCGTATTCTTTCAGAGGCCAGCGGCAAGGGCCTGTCAGAATCGGAACACGCTTTGCGTCAGTCCGGACACAATCTCCGCGTGGCCTTGCTGATGTTGAAATTGCGTATAAGCGCGAAAGAGGCAGAAAAGGGTTTGCGGGAAGCCAAAGGGAACCTGCGGAAAGCGCTGCATGCGTAACAGGCCATTGCGGGAAATTCTGGGGCGCTGCCGCGGATCTCTGATCCGTGCATCAGCGTCTTACGTGATTCCGTTCTCATGGACAAATTTCTAATCAAGGGCGGGAAACCGCTGCACGGAACAGTGCGGATCGCTGGCGCGAAGAATTCGGCGTTGCCGGTGATGGCCGCGGCGTTGCTGACCGCCGAACCCGTCGCGCTCCACAATATCCCCAAGGTCCGCGACCTCATCACCATGAGCAAACTGCTGGCCTTCATGTCCGCCACCGTTTCCATCACCGAGTTTCCCGCCAGCGACTATGTCATCCAGGCCGCATCCTTGAATGACGCCGTAGCCCCGTACGAACTGGTCAAAACCATGCGCGCTTCCATTCTCACCCTCGGGCCGCTCATCGCCCGTGTCGGCGTCGCGCGAGTCTCTTTGCCCGGCGGCTGCGCCATCGGAGCGCGTCCGGTCGACCTCCATCTCAGCGCGCTAGAAAAGATGGGTGCGGAAATCACCACCTCGCACGGCTATATCGAAGCCCGGGTTCCCAATCATGGCCGCCTCCAAGGCGCGCACATTGCCTTCGAAAAGATAACCGTCACCGGCACCGAAAATATTCTGATGGCCGCAACCCTCGCGGAAGGCGAAACCGTTCTCACAAATGCCGCGCGCGAGCCGGAAGTCACCGACCTGGTCGAGATGCTGCGAAAGATGGGCGCGCAAATCGCGGGCGATGGCAGCTCCACCTTACGTATCACCGGCGTCGAAAAACTGCGCGGCACGGAGCACACCGTCATTCCCGATCGCATCGAGGCCGGCACCTTTCTCGTGGCCGGCGCCATCACTGGCGGCGACCTCACGCTCACCCACTGTGCGCCCGGTCATCTCGCCTCTATCATCGCGAAAATGGAGCAAGCCGGTGTGCGCTTTGAGATTCCCAACCAGACGAGTTTGCGGGTCCGCGCCGCACAGAAGCTTGTCGCCTCCGACATGGTCACCGAGGAATATCCCGGCTTTGCCACCGACATGCAGGCGCAATACATGGCTCTGGCCACTCAGGCTGAGGGCACTTCGGTGATTACCGAAACGATCTTCGAGAATCGCTATCTTCACGCCAGCGAACTGCTGCGCATGGGCGCAAACGTTTCCGTGGACGGCCGTCGCGCGGTGGTCCGCGGCCCTTCGCCTTTGACGGGCACCACCGTCATCGCCAGCGACCTTCGCGCCAGCGCTTCCCTGGTCCTCGCCGGCCTGGTCGCTAACGGCGAAACCCTTATTGACCGCGTTTACCACATCGACCGTGGCTACGAGCAAATCGTAGAAAAGCTCAGCGCCGTGGGGGCGCAGATCGAACGCCTGCACGCCAGGGAATAAATTCAATCTCAGATATTTGAGAATCTTGGGTTGATATCCCGTTTACGCCCGGCTCTCGGCGGATCGCCGGTCGGGTCGCATTTGGTGTGGCGCCGGGTTCAGCCGGCAGCTTTCGTATTCCCCGGGCCTTGCCCGAACGAATTCAGCGCGCTCGCTTCGTCGGGTTCGATTTCAAGCACGCGATCCAGCTTGGTCATGCGCAGCAGATCGTATACGTGCTTACTGGGATTCACGATTTTAAGCTCACCTCCGCGGTTGCGGATGGAAGCGTGCGTGCGCACCAGTTCACCGAGCCCGGAACTGTCCACGAAATCGACTCCCGATAGATTCAGGGCGATGCGATTCCTACCTTGTTCGATTAAAACGCGAATACTGTCGTGCACCATGGACGTGCCATCGGCCGTCGCGATTCGTCCCACGATATCCACCACGGTCACATCACCCACTTCCCGGGTGGTGACCTTGGTTTTCTGAGTCGCTCCTTTTTTCATGCTGATCCCGAGTTCATCCAGAATCTGGCAAGCGCTCGCGGCTGCCTGTGGTGAGTCGGTTCGCACGATAATCAGGGAGTGGCCCTCGTTCAGGACCTGGCGGAAGAATTCGGCGTCCTGCGAAGCTCCGGTCCCGGCGGTGGGCGCCGGCGCGTCGGGATTATTGGCCGCGCTTTCACCGACCTTTGCGCCTGTTCCTGCGCCGACCAACCCGAGCAAGGCCGCCGCTCCAAATCCCAGCGCAAAAACCGCACCGATGCCCGGAATCGCGAGTAGCGTAGCCGCGGCAACTCCCGCGGAGAGGCCTGCGGCGCCGCCCACAAAACCGCCCGCGTAGGCGCCGAGCTCCTTGCCGACGCTTTTGGCTTCCGTCTCCGATCGCGTCAAATAGATGATGGAATCTTTAGGGATGCGCTGCTCCAGCAGGCTCTTTACGGCCTCTTCGGCACGCTCACGTTCGGCGAATACTCCAATGGCGGTTTGCATAGGAACCCTCCTGGTTAAGGGGCCTGCTCCCGGGCTGAAGAATGGCCACAGCACGGTGAACTGGCTATTTCAAAATGGGCCCGATTGGGCACGCAGGAGGTTGGACTTTTCGAATGGCAATACAACCGGCGTCGCAGCATGGAACTTCGCGCGAGCGCGCGAAGGCTCCGAGCGCAGGACGACGGCCTGCCCAAGTCCCCAAGTACCCGTGGGAGTTTACGCTCGTATCCTTGCGGGTTGTCAAGCCCAATGTCGCGGCAGCACCGGGGCCGGTGGCCCGCTGCCTCAGGCGCCAACGGCTGGCCGGCTCCGGCATCAACAAACACAAAAAAACACTTGCTATATATTAATAATATGATACAATACTCTTAGGTAACAGTTCGTCTGAACCAATCCCCAAAGACTCACTGTACGTGTAGTTCATTTACCCAGGGTGCCGGGGAATTCTGACTTTTCCCAGGGCGCGCGGTTTGGAATCTTTCCCGGGTGCGGGTCCCCAGGTTCGCCAGCTTGAATCCAATGTCCTCGACCTCAAATCTCGAGCCTGCATGGTTCGTCAACTTGAATCCAATGTCCTCGAACCTCAAATCACGAACGTCCGGTCTTCCTCTTTTGCTCTCTTGGCTCTCTTTGCTCTCTTTTGCGCATTCCCGCTCTTTGTTTTCAACATCTTCTGTCTACATTGCAAAAAAACAACACGGCATGGGTTCGCCAATTGGATCCCATGTCCTCGAACCTCAAATCTCGAATCTCGAGCATTCCTCTTTTGCTGTCTTTTTGCTCTCTTTTGCACACTGTCGCTCTTTGTTTTCAACATCTTCTATCTACATTGCAAAAAAGCGGCACTGGCATGGTTCGCCAATTGAATCCCATGTCCTCGAACCTCAAATCTCGAACCTCTTTGCTCTCTTTAAGAGAGCCGCACGAGCAAGGTCTGCCCTTGCATCTCAACTTCACCCGCTCCCGGCATTCTCCGCCCTGAAGCAATCTGCTCTAAACTTTGCTACAATGCGGCACGTTTTAGATGCGCCACTAAACGTGACCCTCGCCTCTGGGCGAGGATTTGTCTGCTGAGGGTACCAATGTCCAACACTGCTTTGCTTCCTCGATTGGACGCCGCCATCGCGGCGAAGAACCTGCTCAAACACCCCTTCTATCAGGATTGGCAAGCCGGGAAACTCTCCCGCAAAGCGCTGCAGCTTTATGCCGCGCAGTATTACCGCCACGTCGAAGCCTTCCCCGCGCACCTGCGCGTGCTCGCGGCCCGCACCGACGGCGACCTGCGCCAGATCGTGGAGGAGAACCTCGCCGAGGAAGAAAACCCCGACGGATCGCACCCCAAGCTTTGGCGCGATTTTGCAGCCTCACTCGGTGTGCCCGAGGACGACATCACCAGCTGCCCGGCCCTGCCCGGAACGCAAGCGGTGGTGCAGACCTTCCGAGAAATTTGCGGCGACCGCTCCGTCGCGGAAGCTGTTGCCGCGCTGTATGCCTACGAATCGCAAGTCCCGGAGATTGCCACCACCAAGATTGAAGGTTTGAAGACTTTTTACGGCATCCACCAGCCCGAAGCGCTGGCCTATTTCACGGTGCACGAAGAAGCCGACAAGGCTCATCGCACCGCCTGGCGCAATTGGCTCGAGCAGCACGCCGGCGAAAACACCGATGAAATCATGTCCACCACAGGAGAAGCTCTCGACGCTCTGTGGGGTGCGCTTGACGCCGTGTACTGCCCCAATTCCTGCAACCAGAACTAGCCGCAAGCGGAGGCACGTTAAGCCCCACTCTTGATTTTCTGGGTGGGGTTTTTCTTGCGCGGAAGTTTCAAACCCGAGCGTAAAACAGTTCTCACACTGGTGTAAAAAAAGGTTTTCAAGCGAGTGCAAAAAAAGTTTCGAGCCTGAGTATAAAAAAAGGCCGGCGATCTGATCGCCGGCCTTTTTCTATCTGACTGGATGAGCTAAAAAAACACATGAGCCTCAGACCAGATGAGCTACAAAATAAACGCGCTACGAAGCTACTCCGAAATATTGGAGTTGGCCTCAGTGTCCTCTTCCGTCGTGGTGGTAGTGGTGGTCGTGGCGCCCGCGCCGGCAGCTTTTTGCTGCTTTTCGCGAGCTTCCTTGATGAGCGCTTTGCGGGACAGGCGCACCTTGTTGCCTTCGATGGAAAGCACCTTGACGAGCACCTGGTCGCCGAGTTTCAGTTCATCGCGAACATCGCGGATGCGATGCTCGGAAATTTCGCTGATGTGCAGCAAGCCGTCGGTTCCCGGGAAGAGTTCCACGAAGGCGCCAAACTCCGCGAGGCGCACCACCTTGCCGAGATAAGTCTTGCCGATTTCGGCGCTGGCGGTAATGTCCCGCACCATTTGCAAAGCGGCATCGCCGCCGGCTCCGCTGGTCGAGAAAATATGCACCGTACCGTCTTCCAGCACGTCGATTTTCACCCCGGTGGTTTCGATGATGGACTTGATCTTCTTTCCGCCAGGACCGATCAGATCGCGGATCTTGTCCTGCGGGATTTTCAGCTTGAACAAGCGCGGAGCAAACGCGGAAATCTGCGTGCGGCCCTCGCTCAGCGTCTTCTCCATGGTGTCGAGGATCTGCAGCCGGGCTTTCTTTGCCTGGGCCAGCGCTTCGCGCATCATGGCGATGCTGATGCCCAGAACCTTGATGTCCATCTGGAGCGCGGTGATGCCCTCGCGGGTGCCCGCCACCTTGAAGTCCATATCGCCGTAGTGATCTTCCGCTCCGGCAATATCCGTCAGGATCGAATACTTTTTGTTGTCCTCGCCTACCACCAACCCCATGGCGATTCCGGCGCACGCCGCCTTCAGCGGTACACCCGCATCCATGAGCGCGAGCGAGCCGCCGCACACGGTGGCCATCGAGGACGAACCGTTGGATTCCAGAATGTCCGACACCAGCCGCATCGCGTACGGAAAATCCGCTTCGGGAGGCAGCAAGCTCAGGAGCGCCCGCTCAGCCAAAGCTCCGTGACCGATCTCGCGGCGTCCCGGCCCACGCAGAAATTTCACTTCACCTACGCTGAAGGGCGGGAAATTATAGTGCAGCATAAAGCGCTTGAACTGGTCCTGGGCAAACAACAGGTCCTGCCGCTGCATATCTTCCTTGGTACCCAGCGTCAGGGTGGCCAGCGCCTGGGTCTCTCCACGCGTAAACAACGCGGAGCCGTGCACGCGCGGCAGCAGTCCTACCTCGCAGGAAATATGGCGGATCTGGTCGAAGGCGCGGCCATCCGGGCGACGCCGCTTGTTCAAAACATCGTCGCGGAAAATATTTTCGCGCAGGCGCTCGAAGGCGCGCTTGGCCAGCGTGCGCTTCTCTTCCTCTTCCTCCGGGATAGCGGCCTTGATCTCATCCTTGATGGCATCGATCAGCAGGTAGCTTTCTTTCTTGGGATGCTTTTCGGTGTCGACGGCATCATGCAATCTCGTTCCGTACTTCTTCTCGATCTCCTTGTAGAGCGATTCGTCGAAAGGCAGCGGCGGCACGACGACCTTTTTGGGCTTCAGCTGCGCGTGCAGCTCCTTGATGGCGGCCACGATTTTCTTGATCTGCGCGTGGCCAAACTCCAGGGCATCCACCACGGATTCTTCGGAAACTTCGAGGGCGCCGGACTCCACCATGACGATGGCGTCCTCGGTGCCGGCAACCACGATGTTCATCAAACTTTTCTTCTGGTCCGCCACCGTTGGGTTGGCAACCAGCTGGCCATCGAGCAAACCCACGCGGACCGCGGCGATAGGCTTTTCAAAGGGCAGGTCGGAGCAATAGCAAGCGGCCGACGCGCCGGTCACCGCGATCACGTCCGGATCGTTATCGCTGTCCGCGGACAGCACCAAGCTGACAATCTGTGTTTCGTTGCGCCAGGATTCGGGAAACAGCGGGCGCATGGGGCGATCGATCAAACGGGAAGTCAGAATTTCCTTTTCCGACGGGCGGCCTTCGCGCTTGAAAAATCCTCCGGGAATTTTTCCCGCGGAATAAGTATTCTCCCGGTAGTCCACGGTCAAAGGCAGAAAATCGCGATCGTTGGCAGTCGGCGACATGCAAGCGGTGGTCAACACGATGGTGTCACCGTAACGGGCCATGATGGCTCCGTTGGCTTGCTTGGCCACCTTTCCGGTTTCCAGGATCAGCGGGCGTCCGCCGACTTCCACGGTTACCTGGTGCGGTGCGGGAGTATGTGACTGTTCAGACATTTATTCTTTCCTTTAGCTTCGCGTTCGCGCAAAGCGTTACAAAAAGCGTCAGCCGTTGCACGGCTGCGCGCAAAAATAATTTCGATTGACAAGTTGGCCGGCCATCGAGCGGACGGCAAAAAGAAGACAAGAGGTGTGACGCTACGGGTACCAGGAAATTCCAACGGATGCCACCGCGAAAACCGGTTAAACGCCGGCCGGACCGTCCTGGCAATTCGTCAACGCAAGCGAAACGGGCGAAGGCCTTCCGGTAGGTACGACACCGAAAGACGGATTCCCTACGGAATTTGTCGTTTCGCGATTACGCTGCGGAGTCCGTCCCAAATTTCCCGAACCACCGGGACGGCTACTTACGAAGGCTAAGACGTTCAACAATCTCGCGGTACCGATCCGGGTCGCGGCGGTTGAGATAGTCCAGCAGCCGGCGCCGTTTGTTGACCATCATGATCAATCCGCGACGAGATGCGTGGTCTTTGACGTGCGACTTGAGATGCGTCGTCAGATAATTGATCCGCTCGCTCAGGAGCGCAATTTGCACTTCGGGTGATCCAGTGTCCTTGATGTGAGTGCGATATTGCTCGATCAATACTGCCTTAAGCTCGCTCAAGTGCCTCTCTCCGTCAGTCCCCTGAAAAATTTCCTCTTCTCTTCAACTCATTCAGGCTAACACAATACTAATAAAACTGTAAAGAATTGCAAATATTACCGCTAGGCCTAATTTTTCGGCGACGATGCTGTTGAATCGGTTGCCGCATCTCCCTGGCTGCGCTCATTTTCTCGACTCACCGTGACCGCTTGCTCTCCAGCAGTAAATTAGGTTCAATGATTGTGTGCTTTTCCCGCCCGGCCAGGGTTTACAGGAGAGACAAAATGAACATACGCATGATCACGGGTAGTCTCGGTCTGTTGTTGTTTGCGTCGCTGGCCGTCGCGCAACAGAACAAAGGACCTCGGCCAAGTCCTCCAGCCAAAGCTTCGTGCTCCATGGGTGACGGAGCGACCATAACGGTCGATTATTCCAGCCCGCGCGTCAAGGGCCGGGAAATATTCGGCGGACTTGTGAAATATGGAGAAGTCTGGCGGCTCGGCGCCAATGAAGCGACCACCTTCGTCACCAACTCCGAGCTAACCGTTGGTGGCACGAAAGTTCCCACGGGTAGTTACACGCTGTTTGCGATTCCCGACCAGGACAAGTGGACTTTGGTCATCAGCAAGAAAACTGGTGAGTGGGGAGTTCCTTATCCCGGCGCTGACTCCGATTTCGCGAGAGTGCCGATGAAAACCTGGAAGCTGAAAGCGCCACTCGAAGAATTCACCATATCGTTCGATAAGACCGGCTCCGGCTGCACGCTGCGCGCGGAGTGGGCGAATTACGGCGCGTCCGTGGACATCACCAAGTAGGTTTCGCCAGCAGTGGTGTCCGCCGGCGCGGTGCCGCGATCGACGAGCACCACCGCGCCGATCACCATCGCCGCGGCGATAGCGACATTCAAGGTCACTTGTTCGCCAGCCAAGAGCCATCCAAGAATCACCGCGACCACGGGGTTTATGTATGTGTGCGTCGCCACCAATGTCGGCGAGTACCGTTCGAGCAGCCAATTGTATGCGCTGAACGCCACCAGCGAGCCAAAGACGATGAGGTAGGCGAGTGACTCCCACGAGCGAGTGGAGACGGAGGCCAGGGAAAAGCCGCGCCACTCGCCGGCGATGGTTGCGGTCGTCAAGAGCAGGACACCACCGGCAAATGAGGACATGGCAGTCAGAAGCAGCGGGTGACCGGAGAGGTTTGACGTTCGAGAGTAAACAATACCCGCGGACCAGGACAGCGCGCCGAACAAAATCGCAAATGAACCAACCAGCATACCGGGGCCGGAGTGCAGCGCGGTTCGGCCGACGAGCAATGCCACACCCGCGAACCCCACAAAGATTCCGCTGCCCAATTTCCAATTAAATTGCCAACGTCTGGCCGCCAGCGCGGATAGAAGAAAAACCCAGATGGGCTCGGTGGCCACCAGCAAGGAGGCAAGGCCCGAGGGCACGTGTTTTTCCGCCCAGTGCAGCGGGCCATGGCCGAGCAGAAAAAATAAAATGCCGATGACTATGCTGGTGCGGACTTGCGCCATTGTGGGGCGAACTTTTTTTGCCAGGCACCACAGCAGCAGGATCGTTCCGGAGGTGAGATGGCGGATGCCCGCGGCGTACAGCGGAGGTATGGTTTCGACCGCGTAGCGAATCGCCAGATACGTTGAACCCCAGATCGTATAGATGGCGAAGAAGCAGAAAATGACCAACAAGCGGTTGGATGCCGCAGCCTTGGCGGCGAGATTGGCGGTTTCCGGTTGGACCCGGGCCTTGGAGACCGCGGCCGGGATGGTGGGTGCGCTCATGAGCAGGTGGCCTAGCTAGTTCTTTTGCGCGTAATGCCTTATCCTGGTTACACTCATTACAGCATCAGAGTAACGAATTTATGTGTAACGAGTCAAATCAATTTAAGCTGTTACGATGAGCAAAAACATCGATCCTTACCGGGCCGCCGGGTTCGGCCGCGAATTTGCGTGGCTGGATTTAGCCAATACCCTGGAATGGAACGGTTTCGGCGAGGTCACCGATCACTTGCGCGATCCTTCCTGGCTGGGGCGTATGCTTCACCACTGGAGCCTTGCGGATCGAGTTCCCCGCCCCGCGCCCTCGGGCAAACTCATCGCGCTGCGCAGCCTCCTGCGGCGGGTGGCCGCGAAACTCCATTCCGGCGGCACCCTGGATGCGCGAGACGTCGCGGCGCTCAATGCTTACCTGAACGTACCTGCGCGGCAAAAACTGTTCCAGCGCCAAAATGGAGTGCACTCCGAGCTGGTGCCTCTGCATGCAGGATGGCCGTGGATACTCTCCCGCATCGTCGCCTCGTTTGAGGAAATGCTGGCGCACAACCGCCCGGACCGCCTGAAGTATTGCCCGAATGAAGGATGTAGGTGGATCTTTTACGACCAGACCAAAGCCAACACTCGCCGCTGGTGCAACGACCGAACGTGCGGCAATCGCGACCGGGTGCGACGCGCACGGACTCGCGCCCGCAAACGAAAACGCATCAAGTAACTGAATCTGAATGGAGTGAAGTTTCGCTTACCAGGGCAGTTCTTTGCCGAGGTGTATGAACTTGCCGCTGAAGCCGTCCGGCGGCAGGGTCGCCAGGGTCACCGAGGTCTTGGCGCCTTCCTCGACTTTCAGGTCGCCGCGCGCATTCATGTCCGTCAATACCGAACCTGGATGGGCCACGTTCACTTTAATCGGCGTGCTCTTCAGCTCATGCGCCAAATGAATTGCGTAGGCATTCAACGCGCTTTTCGAAACGTCGTAAGCCATGGGCTTGTAGTTGTAAATCGGAGACTTGGGATCGCTGTGCGCCGCCAAAGAGCCCAGCAAACTCGACAAAAATACGATTCGCCCGGCTGGGGATTTTTTCGCCAGCGGGAGCAGCGTCTGCGTCAAGGCCACAACATTGAAGAAATTCGTCTCAAATGTTCTGCGCAGGACGTCCGCCGACGTTTTGCTGGGGGTCACGAAGGAGCCGTTATTCCGCTCGTCGATCAAAATTCCCGCGTTGTTCACCAGCACATCGAGCTTGCCGAATTTTTCGTCGATCGCCTTGGCGGCCTTGGCGTGGGTCCTGGGGTCATCCACGTCGAGCAAGATGAACTCCACGTCAAGCCCTTCGGCCTTTAACTTTCCTTCTGCTTCCTTGCCCTTGGCCTCGTTGCGGGCGCCCAGCAAGACGTGGATGCCTTGCTGAGCGAGTTGCCGGGCGGTTTCGAGCCCGATTCCGCGATTTGCACCGGTCACCAATGCGATTTGTTTCTTCTGTTGTTCCGACATGTGCTTCCTTTCCTGTCCAACGTTTGCGCTTTGCCTATTTTTGCGCGGCCATCCCGGTTACAAATTCTTATCGTTTCCGCACCAAGGACAAAAACTCATCCCGCGTTTCCTTGTTGTGGCGGAAGGCGCCCAGCATGGCGCTGGTCACGGCCTGGCCGTGCTGCTTTTCCACGCCGCGCATCTGCATACAGAGATGACGCGCCTCGATGATCACGCCCACGCCCTGCGGACTGATTTTTTCTTCGATGGCCTTGGCGATCTGGCTGGTGAGGCGCTCCTGAATCTGCAGCCTGCGGGCAAACATGTTTACCAGGCGGGCGACCTTGCTGAGGCCGATGACTTTTTTGTCGGGCAGGTAGGCCACATGGCATTTGCCGAAAAACGGGAGGAGGTGATGCTCGCACAGACTAAAAAACTCGATGTCCTTGACGATGACCATCTCATCGTAGGCCACGCTGAAAGTCGCGCCGTTCAAGACATGGTCGAGATTCTGATGGTAGCCGCTGGTCAGAAACTTCAAGGCCTTTTCAAAACGCTCGGGGGTCTTGCGGAGGCCTTCGCGATTGGGGTCTTCGCCGATGAGGGAGATCATTTTGCGGACCAAAGCGGCGACGCTGTCGTTCTTGTCGTCGAGTTTTGGCACCAGCAGCAACTCTTCGCCTGGTTTGTTCACCTTGGCTCCTTTATTGCGACGGTCGCGGCGGGAACGGCCGCGGAGGCACCGGCAAATTCAAAGCTATTGTTCCGTGTCTCTTGGATGCGCACGCGCTCGAGACGGGCATGCGGGAAATGCTTGAGGCGTTCGTAAACCTCGATGCACAGATTTTCCGTGGTGGGCACCTTTTGCTGAAACACCGGGACATCTTCGTTCAGCGATTTATGATCGAAGGCCTCCAGCACGGCGGTTTCGACGAATGCATCCAGCTCGGCCAGGTTGGCGACCATGCCGGTCTCGGGATCCACCTCGCCGGACACGTTCACTTCGAGCACGTAATTATGGCCATGGCCGAAGGGATTATTGCACTTGCCAAAGACGCGAGAATTCTCTTCCTTGGTTAGATGCGCGCTGTGCAAGCGGTGGGAGGCAGCAAAATGGTAGCGGCGGCCAAGTTCGATCTTCAGTGCGTGCGGAACATTCGCCGTGGCGATCATCTGGAATTCACCCGCGTTCCGTTGTTTCCGTTTCTGAAACAGTCCGCGTAGAGGTCGGGCGATTCATACAAACGCACGCGCTGCAGAGCGCCCTGCGTAATCTTCGGTTCCAACAACTGCCAGATGACCCGCGCGATATTTTCGCAAGTTGGAATTTGGCCCGCCAGCTCCGGAACCTCGTGATTCAGATGGCGGTGATCCATGCGGTGCATTACTTCGCGCTCGAGAAGGTCTTTCAACTCTTTCAAGTCCAGAACCATGCCGGTGACCGGATCCGGCTCACCCGCGACGGTAACTTCCAGCGTGTAATTGTGGCCGTGGCCGTGCGGATTATTGCATTTCCCAAAAATGCGGCGGTTCTCCTCCGGCGAGAGCCGGGGATTGTGATACACGTGCGAGGCGGAGAATTCGATTCTGCGTGTGATGGAGACCATGGTATTTGCGCGTTATTTCGCTCCGGGAACCCGCACGGGATATTCCCGGCCCTTCCACTGTACCTTGCCCCGGGCGTGGCTACGGCAGGAAGCCACCAAGACTCCCGTATACAGAAAAACCGCGGGCACATAATAGATGATGAGCGAGAAGGGGTATTGGTTACGAGCCAGCTCCGCGCCGTAATTCATCTGGCGGAAGAGCAAGAGTAAAACGCCGGCAAACATGGCGATGGGGAATTTAATGCCCAGAAGTATCACGACGATCGGCATCCAGGGAAAAACCGCTTCGGCTTCGCGAAAAGCGGTCCAGGGCGTTCCGCCGATCAAGGGGTAGAGATTTTTTTTCCAGCCCTCCCACATGGCGGCGAAGGTGCGATACATGCGCGCGCGGACGAGACCTTTGCCGGAGGCGAACCACAGGCGGTAACCGGCGGCCTTTACGAGGCTGGCCAACGCGACATCCTCCAGGATTTCAGTGGCGACGCGTGCATGTCCGCCGACGGCGTCGTAGACATCGCGGCGGATCAAGAGAAATTGGCCGTTGGCCGCAGCCTGCGGCGATTTGGGATCGTTCACGGCTTTGTAGGAAAATCGCCGCGCGAGCCGACAATAGACGAAGGGGATCAAAGCCTTCTCGTACCATTTTTCTGTGAGCTGTTCGGGCGAGAAGGAAACCAGGGCGGCGTCGCTTTCGTGGGCGAGCTGCAGGGCGCGCGCGGCCGCGCCTTCTGCGAGTTGCACATCGGCGTCGGTGAACAGGAGCCAAGCACATTTGGCAATTTGCGCGGCGGCGTTTACGGCATTGTTTTTGCCGATCCAGCCGGGAGGAGGGTCTGGCGCCTGGAGGAGCCGCAGATTGGTGATGCGCGTGGCGAGGTCGCTGACGATGGTGGCGGTGGCGTCGCGGGAATGATCGTTGACGACGAGAATTTCGGCAATTTCGGGCTGGTTCGCGAGGGATTCGAGGCAGGCGGCGATGACCTGCTGTTCGTCGCGGGCCGGGACGATGGCGGAAATTTCACCGACGGCGGGAATCTGTGCGAGTGCGCACATGCCGGCATCTCGGCGTTTTTGGCTGCTGGTGCTGCGGTGCGTTGGCGGCTTAGGCATGACGAAAAAGAGATGGCGGCATGGTTCCCGGCGCTGGCCAGATCAGTTAGTATACGGTGATGCCGCTTATGAGAAGAATCGCCGCGTGGACAGCCGTCGCTATCGCCGCGGGTATCCTGGTGCTGTTTGCGATGCCAAGCTATCGCCAGGGCGAAGCATCCATCGCGGGCAAGCCAGCCATGGATTTCCCCATCACCCTCGCAGGCAAGTCCGAACATCTCGCCGATTTGAAGGGGAAAGTCGTAGTGCTCAACTTCTGGGCCACCTGGTGCCCGCCGTGCGTGGAGGAAACCCCCTCGCTGAATCGGCTGCAGAAGTACATCGACTCGCGCGGAGGGATGGTGTTAGGAGTGAGCGTGGATGATGACGACGCGGCTTATGAGAAATTTCTGAAGGATCAAGCGGTGATCTTCCCGACTTACCGGGACACGACGAAGAAATCGGCGGCCGATTACGGCACGTCGATGTATCCCGAGACATACATCATCGATCGGCGTGGAAAAATCGCGCGCAAATTCGTGGGGCCGCAGCAGTGGGACAGCCCCGAGATGCTCGCCTACTTCGACGCGGTTCTCGGGCAAACCTGAGAATTCTGGTCTGCAAGATTTCAGTTTTGAAGGAAGCGTAGAGCAGGTCGATGTGCGCTGTCACTCGTAGCGCAGAGCTTCGACGGGATCCAATTTTGCGGCCTGCATGGCGGGCAGCCAGCCGCTGACCACGCCGACGACGATCAAAATTCCCGTGGACAGCAACATGGTGAGGAGTGAGAGGGTAAGGTGGATGTCCACCTTGCCGGAATCGTCTTCATAAGCCTGGCCCAAGAACGGGAGCGTGCCAATCGCGGCGGTAATTGCGGCGGAGAGCAGCATGCCGATGGCTCCGGCGGCAATTGTCATGACCAGGGCTTCCAGCAGAAACTGGCCGCGAATATGCGATTTCCTGGCTCCCAGGGCGCGGCGCAAGCCGATTTCCTTGACGCGTTCTTCCACCGACACCAGCATGATGTTCATCACGCCAATGCCGCCGATACCCAGGGTCAACGTGCCCACAAAAAATAATAGCGCCTGAACTCCGATGGTGATGCCGTCATAGATGGGTTTGAATTCCTGGCGGCCGAACATTTGAATTGCGCGCTTGTCCCCGGCCGCAAAGCGCTGCCTGCTGGCCACGGCCGCGCGGACCTGCAACATGGCTTGAGCCTCAAAGTTGGGAGCCACCGGCTCGAAGAGCATGACGCTCGCGTAGCGCGCGTCCCAAAGGTCGGAAGCCGCTGAATAGGGGATGAAGGCCGACTCGTCATCGCTGGTGAAATAATTGCTATCGGAGAATTTGGTATCCATCGAGCCAACCACGATGAATTTTACGCCGTTGATGCGCACGGGCTCACCAATGGCGGGCGTTCCGCTGAATAATTTTTTTCGCAGGATGGCTCCTAAAAACACCACGCGACGGCGCTCGGCAATGTCCTCCTGCGAAATCCAGCGGCCCTCGAGCGGCACTTCGTTGCGCATGTCGCCGTACTCCGGGTAGACACCGCGAATCGCGGTGTCGGCCAGACGCTCTTCGTGCGAAATGCCTTTGAACTTGACGGTCTCAAGCGTAACGCGCTTCACCAGTGGAGACTGCGCCTTGACCCAGTCCGCGTCCTCCTGCTCGAAGCGCACCAGTTTGCCGGCGCGTTCGCCGCCGGCCTGTTCGCTGGTGGTGCCCGGCCAGCAAACTACCGCACCCTTGCCGAACACTTCGAAGGTGTACATCAGCACGTTGCGAAATCCCGATCCGTAGCTGAGGAGGAGAGTTACCGCCACGATGCCCCAGGAAATGCCCGTCATGGTCAGCAGGCTGCGCACCGGGTTTCGCCCCAGCGCGGCCCACGCTTCGCGAAATATTTCCAGGAACATCTAGCCACCAGCCTCGAAGCGCAGTGCTTCGATGGGATCGACCGAAGCCGCGCGATTCGCAGGATACAGCGCAGACAAAACCGAAATGAGTCCCAGCAGCGTCACCGACAAAGCTCCCAGCTTCCAACTGGCCAGCAAACCCGCAAAGAACGGCGGCATGGGAAACAGATTGACGAGGGCGCAAAAACCGTAGGACACCAGGAGTCCGATGCCGCCGCTCAGCGCCACGACGATCACTGTTTCCATGAAAAATTGCCGGAGTATGGATTTGCGCGTCGCGCCGAGGGCCATGCGCACGCCAATCTCACGGGTACGTTCGCGGACGGATACGAGCATGACGTTCATCACGCCCAGGCCGCCGAGGAACAGTGTGGCGACGCCCACCGCGCCCATGAACAGCTCCATGCCGACGATAATCATGCGATTGGCTTCGGCGTTTTTCACGGTGTCCCAGATGCCCGCGGCTTCTTTGTCTCGGGGGTCAAAATTGTGGAGGCGGCCGAGGGAGCGGCGGACTTGCCTTACGCAATCGAGATGCGTGGCCAGCGAGGTCGGGGCCACGAGCAGGCGGTCGATGGTGTGCTCCACGGCGGGCGGCTTATTGGGAAAATCCCGCCGCATGGTGTCGTAAGGAATAAAAATCTTGCGCGTGTCGGTGCCGTCGTAACTGGAGTTTTGCTCTTTGGATTTCATCACGCCGATGACGGTATAGGGGATCTCGTTCATCCAGACTTGCTGGCCGACGGCCTGGTGATCGGAGAAAAGCTGCTTTTTGGTGTCGCTGCCGAGGAAGGCGACGTTGCGCGTTTGGGCATCGTCCTCGTGATTGTAGAAGCGGCCCTCCGCGACGGTGATGCTGCGAATCTCGGTGAATTCCGGCATCGAACCAACGGTGGAAATGGTTCCGCTGTTGTACAGGCTGTGCACTTCTACCTTGTTTCCCAACTCGGGCATCACGTACTTGCACGCCGGAGATTCCGCCGCGACCTGGAGGTAATCTTCCTCGCCCCAGTGCACAGCGCGTCCGGAACGCAGGCCGCCGGCCTGCATACTGGTGCGTCCGGCAAAGATGATGATGACGTCTTTTCCAAATGTTTCCTGATTGGCCTGGATACCTTTGCCCAGCCCTTCGCCGGCGGCCACCATGACGGTGATGGAGATAATTCCCCAAGCGATGCCGAACATGGTGAGCATGGTTCTGCGTTTGTGGGCCCACAGCGTGCTGAGCGTATCCTTCAGCAAATCCCGGAAAGACAAAGCGCGTCACCTTTGATTTGTTTGTAAAAGCGGCTACTGCAAAATCACCTGCTGCTTTTCGTTCAATCCCTCAAGAACTTCCGTCTTCACGCCATTTGAAATGCCCAGCTTCACATTTATCTTCTTCTTGCCATTTTCGGCCTTGGGGTCGGGTATCTCCGCCTGCGCTTTGCGTTCCTTGTCATAAATGAGCGCGGCTTCGGGAACCATCAGGACGTTTTTCTTTTCTTCCAGCAGGATTTCCGCGTTGGCGCTCATGTTGGCCTTGAGCTCCATGGTGGAATTCTGAATCGACACGCGAACTTCGAAGGTGGTGACGTTATCTTTCTCTTTTCCGAGGGGAGAAATCTTCGTGACCTTGCCCGTAAATTTCTTGTCCTTGAAGGATTCCACTACGATGCGCGCCGGCTGATTCAAATACACCTTGCCGATGTCCGCTTCGTCGACCTTGCCCTGCACGTAGACTTCGCTCACGTCGCCGAGGGTCATGATCGGGGTGGCCTGCGAACCGAGGATCAGGATGGAACTGACCGCGTCGCCCACGTTGACGTCGCGTGACAGCACCAACCCATCGATGGGGCTTACAATCGTCGAATTGCGCAGGTCTTCCTCGGCGTTGTCGAGTGCGGCGCGCGACTGGGCGACATCGGCTTCGGCCTTGGCGATGTCCGCGCGGGATACGGCGAGGGTGGCTTGCGCGCTGGCTTGCTTGTTCAAGGCCAGGCGGTAATTCTTCTGGGAATCTTCCACGACGGATTTGGAGACCACCCCTTCTTTGAACTCGGTTTCCGCGCGCTCCATGCTCAACTTCAGAAATGGAACATCCGGGCCTTCGGCATCGACCTTGTTACGCTCCAGCGCGGCCACCGAGGAATTGCGAGCCGCTTCGGCGGCTTGCAGGTTCGCCTTCGCGGCGCGCTGTGCAGCTTCGAGTTGCACCTTGTCCAGCTCGGCCAGGATCTGGCCGGTTTTCACGCGGTCGCCATAATCGACATAAATCTTTTTCACAATGCCGCTGGCTTTGGACTTGATTTCGGCTTTTGACAGCGGCTGAATCTTTCCTGTAGCCACCACCACGCGCGCGAGGTCGCCGCGTTCCACCGCCGCCAGTTTAGAGGGATCAATCGTGCGATTCGGCCGCAGCGCCGCCATGACGCCGTATCCACCGGCTCCCAGGACGATCAGAATTGCCACCAGCCAGATGATCCGACGCCGCCGCTTTTTGCCGTTCTTGCCGTTCGTCAAGCCGCTCCCGTTAATGGACATAAACCCTCGCACCCCGCCGCAGGGCACAGCGGCTACAAGTGAATACGCATCGGGGCTCAAAAAGTTCCCACCGCTGCCGACTTAGACGAATCTCGAGGGTATTGGTCGTGAAGTGGTGGTTCAACTTCCAAGAAGGGCCTGAAATCAAAGACCTGCGGCGATTCCAGGCAAGGGCTACAGGCTGCGTGCCCGCCGTGATAGTCGGCGGCTTGTGATATAAGACGTTCTCTTCTTCTGGACGAGAGTCAATGACCGTATCAGCGGGTAATTTGAAGCTCGGTCGCCACGTCTTCGGAGCAGCAGCATTCGCCGCAGGGCTGATCACGCTGGCGTGGCACGACTACAACGGCGGACATCAACTGCGTTACATCGTCTATGCCGCAGCCGCCGCAGCAATTTTTGGTGGAGCTGCGATTCAATTCCGTCGGCCTGCGAAAGTGGGCGCAGCCGCCCTTTGCGCCGCGAGCCTTGTCTTCGTCCTGCTGTGCGTACCAGGAATCGTGGCCACACCGGGGATTTACAATAGTTGGGGCAACTTCTTCGAACAGTTCTCGCTATTGAGCGGAGCGGTGATCGTTTATGCGCGCTGGTCATCATCATTTCCCCTAGAAGTGCTCAAGAGGATGGGCCGCATTCTTTTGGGCACTTGTACCGTGTCCTTTACCCTGGAACAGGCGTTTTATCTTCACGCAACCGCCAGCCTTGTTCCCAAGTGGATTCCGCCAACGCAGATGTTCTGGGCGATAGCAACTACTGTTTTGTTCGCACTCGCGGCTGTGGCTCTTCTTACGAATCGTATGGCGCTTCTCGCCAGTCGCATGCTGACAATCATGATCGTCAGTTTTGGGCTACTGGTGTGGGTACCGTTAATTCTTTCGAACCCCCACAGTCACGCGAATTGGAGCGAAATCGCCGAGACTTTCGAGATTGCCGGAGCGGTATGGCTTCTCGCTAATGTCCTCGGCGAGAATCGGCCTGACCCATCGCCGTTGCCGACGTGAGGCTCGCCTGGCGCTGGATAAGTGCCGCATATCGATAATGATCAATCAACTCAGCGTTCCTCTGACCCACCAGCGTCCGCTCACGGGTTGACATGAGCCATCCCAGTCTCTACGATGATTTTTCTTTCCTCACCCTATGAACGGACAAACCATTTCCCATTATCGGATCCAGGAAAAACTTGGCGGTGGCGGCATGGGCGTGGTCTACCGCGCCGAAGACACCAAGCTAGGCCGCGGCGTGGCCCTCAAATTTCTGCCCGAAGGCATGCACGCCGATCCTGCCGCCGTCGAACGGTTCCAGCGTGAAGCGCGCGCCGCTTCCGCGCTGAATCACCCGAATATCTGCACCATTTATGAAGTCGACGAGAAAGACAGCCGCCCGTTCATCGCCATGGAGCTGCTCGAAGGCGAAACCGTGAAGCACCGCATCTCCTCCGGCGCGGTGCGCGTAGAGGACGTGCTGGAATTCGGAATGCAGATTGCCGACGCGCTCGACGCCGCCCACACCCGGGGCATCGTGCATCGCGACATCAAGCCCGCGAATCTATTTATCACCCAGCGCGGCCAGATTAAAATCCTGGATTTCGGACTCGCCAAGCTTCTCTCGCAGCGTGACCGCTTCGATTCGGTCATGGCTTCCACCGGAGCGGGCGTAACCGCCGGCGACATGCTCACCAGTCCAGGCTCCACGCTGGGCACCATCGCGTATATGTCGCCCGAACAGGCCAAAGGCGAGCCTCTCGACGCGCGCACCGATTTATTTTCCTTTGGAGTGGTGCTCCATGAGATGACCACCGGAAGAATGGCGTTCGACGGCAGTACCTCGGCGCTGATTTTCGACGCCATCCTGCACAAGCCGGCCAAGTCCATCCTGCAAATCAATCCCGAACTGCCCAACGAGCTCGAGCGCATCATCTCGAAAGCTCTCGAAAAAGATCGCGAGATGCGCTACCAGGCGGCCGCCGAGCTGCGCACCGATCTCAAGCGCCTCAAGCGCGATCTGGACTCCGCCTCGGGCTTGAGCGGCCATAAATCTTCGGCTGCGCCCATCAAAGAAAACAGTGGCACGGTCATTCCGGCGAAAGCCGAAAAGTCTGTCGCGGTTCTCTATTTCGAAAATCTCAGCAGCGCCAAGGAAGACGAATACTTCCGCGACGGCATGACCGAAGACATCATCACGGAGCTTTCGAAGGTGAAGGATTTGCGCGTATTTCCGCGGCCGGCGGTCGCGCAATATCGCGACAAGTCCGTCACCGCGCCGCAGGTCGGGCACGATTTAAGCGCCGCGTACGTTTTGGGTGGAAGCCTGCGGCGCGCCGGCAACCGCGTGCGCATCAGCGCGCAGCTTATCGAAACGCGCACCGGGCACACGCTGTGGGCGGAGCGCTACGACCGCGAGATGGAAGACGTTTTCGAAGTGCAGGATGAAATCGCGCGGGCCATCGCCCAGGCTTTTCGCATCACGCTGTCGCCCCAGGAACAAAAAGCCATCGCCGCCAAGCCCACGCAGAACGTGGAAGCTTACGACTACTATCTGCGCGGGCGCAGCTACGCGCGGCGGGTAAACCGCGCCGATCTGGAATTAGCCATGGAGATGTACGAGCGCGCCATTCGCATTGATCCCAAATTCGCGCTCGCTTACGCCGGATTGGCCAATGTTTGCGGGCTGTTTCACGATTGGTACGGCCACGACAATCGCTGGATTGAACGCGGCGAAGCCGCCTGCCGGCGCATCGCCGATCTGGAGCCCGAGCTTCCCGAATCTTTCGCCGCGCACGCACGCATCGCGTGGGCGCAGCGCAAATATGCACCCGCCATCGACTACGCGCACAAGGCCATCGCGCGAAAATCCGACTGTGAGGGGGCGTATTGGTCGCTTGGCCAGGCGCTTTTTGCCACCGACCGTTTTCAGGAAGCCGCAGACCTCGCCGAGCGCGCTATCGAATCTTCCGGCGACGACTACAATGTGTACATTCCGTTTATTTATTCGCTGGAAAGAATTGGCCGCAAGGAAGCCGTCCGCGAACTACGCAAGAAGTGGACACGGGTCGTCGAGCAACAGGTGCAAGTGGTCCCCGACGATACCCGCGCGCGCGGCATGCTTGCAAATAATTACGCCGTGCTGGGCCAGCGTGAGGCCGCCCTGCGCGAAGTGGACATGGTTCTGGCCATGCGCCCCAATGACAGCAATATTATTTACAACTCGGCGTGCATCTACGGAATCTTCAATCAGAAGAAGGAAGCTCTGGAGTTGTTGCGGAAGGCCAAAGATACCGGTTTTCCGAATCTGGACTGGGCGGCACGCGACCCGGACCTCGTGTGCCTGCACGACGATCCAGAATTCCAGGCGCTGCTTAGCTCCAAATCCGATCGCAACGCGTAGCCCAATTATTTATTCGTAGCGCAGCGCCACTAACGGACTGACCTGCGTGGCACGCCGCGCCGGTATCCAGCAGGCCAGCAAAGCAATCACAGCCAACAGAACGGCCACGGTTACGAAAGTTGCAGCATCCGTAGGCTGCACTCCCACGATCAGGCTGGCAATTGCGCGCGTTCCCACGAACGACAACGCCAACCCCAGCGTCAATCCCACTCCTACAACGACCAGACTTTGCCTCAATACCATCCGCAGAATATCTTGTGGCTTGGCTCCCAATGCCATGCGGATCCCGATCTCATGCGTTCGCTGCACAGCTGCATAAGACACCACGCTGTACACTCCCACCACCGCCAAAATCAGGCCCAGCACACCCATCGTGCCCGTCAACTGCGCGCCGAATCGGAAAAAGAAAAATCCGTTGAGTCCCTGCAGCGCCTGCAACATCGTTTGCATATCATTGACCGGAACATTCGGAGCCAGCGAATAAACTGCCGCTTCAATATCGCGCTGCAATTTTTCCGGCGGCAATGAAGTTCGCACGTGAACAGTGCGAAAATCCGAGTAACTCTGATTCAGCGGCAAATAATAAAAGGGCGTGGGGTCCTGCACCACGCTCTTGTATTTAGCGTCCTGTACCACGCCGACCACTTCGATAAAAGGCCCCGCCGGGCCTTTCGTGCTGAACCTCTTTCCTACCACGTTTTCAGTGGACCAAAACTGTTTGGCCATCGTTTGATTTATGATCGCCACCGCGGGAGCCTTTTCATTATCGGCCGCGGTGAACGCCCGGCCGCTCAAAACGGGAATCCGCAGTGAATCGAAATAGCCCGTTGTGACCTCGTTGTACATTACCGTGGGAGCGTGGTGACCACGCTCGACGGCATGGCCTTCCACGGTTACCGGATTTTCCGCGCTGATGATTCCCATCGGGACTGTAAGAGCCTGTGCCACCGACTCCACTCCGGGAATCGCCGCAATGCGCTGGTCGACTTCCCGATAGAATTCCTCTCCGCGGGTTCTGTCGAACTCCGCTTGCTGCACACTCAGCGAGAAATTAAGCACGTGATTTGGATCGAATCCCAAATACACTTGCTGGGCTTTACTCAGGCTGCGCACGAAAAGTCCCGCGACGATCAGCAGCAGCAACGAGCCGGCCAGTTGCGCCACCACCAACGTGTTCCTGGCGATGTGTCGCCGCCGGCCCTCCGAGGCGGTCCGGCCGCCTTCCCGCAACGCGGAGTTCACATCGTTCCGCGCCACTCGCAATGCGGGAACCAGTCCCACCACCACGGTAGTCACCAGCACGCTGCCTAGAGCGTAGATGTAGACACGCAGGTCCGGCTCAAAATTAAAGGTGATCGGCAGATTTGTTCCCAGAGGAAGCGAGCCCAAAAATTTCGCCACCCAGCTCGCCAGCAGCAGGCCCGCGCCGCCACCCAACAACGCGAGCAGCATGCTTTCCGTCAAGTGTTGCCGTACCAGCCGCCAGCGGCCCGCGCCCAGCGCCGCGCGGATTCCCATCTCTCGCTGCCGCACCGTAGCCCGCACCAACAAGACGTTCGCAATGTTGAAACACGCGACCAGCAGCACCAGAGCCGCAAGCACGGTGAACGCCACCGCCACCTTGGGCAAAGTGTTGTCCGGGTCGGGGTCTGGCCGCGCCAGCTTCTCCGGAAATATCGTGACCGTCATGCCTTTGTCCGTTTCCGGATATCGCTCGCCAACCTGTTGCGCGGCAACGGCCAAAGACGCTTGCGCCTGCTTGAGGCTTACTCCGTTCTTCAGTCTGGCCATCACAGACAAACTGCGCTCGCCGCGTTTCGTCCATAGTTCTTCAACGGGAGTCTCTGGCAATGCTTTTGAGGTCAGCGCTGCGCTCAACGGAACGTAGCCATCCGAATCGAGGATGGCGTAAGTTCCGTGAAACCCCTGTGGCGCCACACCCACAACGGTCACCGCGTGCCCGTTCACCTCCACATGTTTCCCGATTACCTGGGTGTCACCCGCGAATCGTTTCTTCCAGTAGGAATACCCCAGCACCAGAATCGGATCTGCGCCGGGAGTTTGTCCTTCGTTCGGCAAAATCAAACGCCCCGCCGTCGCGTGAATGCCGAGTGCCGAAAAATAATTCCCGGAAACCCGGGTCAGAATGCACTGATCAATTTTGCGGTCGGCGGATAGGGCTACCAGCGTGATGCGATACGCAAACACATCGCTGAATACGCTGGTTTGACGGCTAAGATCTTGATAGTCGGGATAAGAAAACGTCTGGAATTCCGCGGTGTCACCCTGTCGCAAAGCCAGAACGGTGAGTTGTTCCGCATGAGGAACTGGCAGCGGCCGTAGCAGCATGCCGTTGATTAGACTGAAAATTGTCGTGTTTACGGCCATCCCGAGGCCTAGCGCAACCACCGCGATGATGGTGAACGCCGGGGCCTTACGCATGGTTCGAACCGCGTAGCGCACGTCTTGCCAGAAATTTCCCATCTCGCCGGCCTCCTTCGGACACACTCTTTCCCCTGGAAGCATTGCAAGCTCTGTTCCCTCCCTGCTGCGCCTAAGTCTCCCGTTGTTTGCGGGTTACGTTTGGAGGTAAAGCGTGCGACACCTCGGCGACATCGATATTGGGATATCTCGTCGCGGAATCGAACACATCTGTCGCCTGATGAATGAGGGTTGGTCGCTTCGATGATTCTAGTTACAGCGGCGCTTTCAAGCATGCGCTCAATCGCTCAGCACACAGGCAACTCGGAGGTGTGAGCAACCCACCCCAAGAAAAACTGAGGAGTCGTGGGCCAGCTCCCGGGGACCTAATTCGCCGTCGCCTGCGTGGACCAGAACGATGTTTTTAGCCATCGCAGTCTCCATACTTGAGATTGCCGAACAAGCCGATAATTCGAGCATCTGGAATCATTGAGGGGCACGCCAGAGTTTCCAGGCTTGGTTTGAACTCTCGGCCCACGATCTAGAATCCCAGAGTCGTCAACCGCAATCGACGGGATGCATCGTACTCGCGTGATTCTGAAAAACGCAATACTGCGGTCAGGTCACCCCGATGGTCACGCCAGGTTCTGCTTGATGTTTCCAATCATCTATACTCGAACGTCCAGTGAGCCGCAGGTGCGGGAATCAGCAATGGAGGCAAGGTAATGGAGTATCCGCAGTTTGGGTTGAGTGGACGAGTGGCGCTGGTAACCGGAGCGGCACGCGGCTTGGGGCGGGCAATTTCGCTGGCCTTGGCGCATGCCGGCGCGGATGTGGCGCTAGGTCTGCGCGATGCACAGGCGGATTCGGGATTAGCCGCAGAGATACGAAAGATGGGGAGGAAAGCGCTGCCGCTGCAGATGGACATGCGAAAAATGGAGCAGATTTCCAGCGCCGTGGACGAAACTGCGAAACACTTCGGCCGCATCGACATTCTGGTGAACAATGCCGGGATCGCGCCCGAAAATCTGGCTGAGAACGTAACTGAGGAAGACTTTGACGCCACCTTGGCCGTGAACTTGAAGGGCACATTTTTTGCCAGCCAGGCCGCGGGACGATGGATGATCCGCCAGAAGAGCGGCACGATCATCAACATGAGCTCACAGGCCGGCTTTGCGGCGTTGCCGACGGAATCGATTTATTGCATGACCAAGGCGGGAATCGCACATCTGACGAAATGTCTGGCGGTGGAATGGGGCAAGTACGGCATCACCGTAAACGCCGTGGCGCCGACGTTCATTCGAACACCGGGCACGGAGAGCGCGCTCGCGGATGCGGCATTTCGTGCGGACACCGTGGAACGGATCGCGGCGCTGCACCGCATCGGCGAGCCGATGGAAGTGGCCGGGGCGGTGGTGTTCCTGGCGTCCTCCGCTGCGTCGTTGATCACCGGTGAGACGATTTTGATCGATGGCGGATGGACAGCCAGGTAAGCGCTTCGCGACCGTAGTTCGGCGCGAGATAAGCGAAGGATGGGACTACAACGGCGCCTTGCGCAACCGCAGCGCGTTGGCAATGACGGAAACTGAGCTGAAACTCATCGCCGCGCTGGCCAGCATCGGACTCAGCAGCAATCCGACCAGGGGATACAAAACTCCCGCCGCAATAGGCACGCTTATGGCGTTATAGAGAAACGCGAACGCCAGATTTTGCTGGATATTGCCGATGGTCGCGCGACTCAAGCGGCGCGCCCGAACAATGCCGCGTAAGTCACCTTTCACCAGCGTGATTCCGGCGCTATCCATGGCCACATCCGTGCCGGTGCCCATGGCGATGCCGACATGAGCGGCGGCCAATGCGGGGGCGTCGTTAATTCCGTCGCCGGCCATCGCCACGATGTGTCCCTGGTTGCGCAAGCGCTTCACGATCTCACCTTTTTCTTGCGGCTGCACGCCCGCTTCAACTTCGTCGATCCCCAGTTGAGCCGCGATACGCGCGGCGTTCTCGCGCCGGTCCCCGGTGAGCATTACGATGCGTAGCCCCTCGGCGCGCAATTGGCGCAGCGCTTCCGGCGTCGAGGTTTTAATCCGGTCGGTCAGCAAAAATACGCCTTCGACACGACCGTTCACGCCGACGTACACGAGAGTTACCGAGTCATCCAGGCGCGCTTTGGAGAACTCCGCCGGAGGAAGTGTCAGGCCACGAGCCCGCAGAAATTTCTCGGTTCCCACAACCACATCTTTGCCCAGCAAGTTCCCCTGGATGCCTCCACCGGGCGTGGCCAGAAATTTCCCCGCCGGCGCGAGGGGCAAGTTTTTTTCCCTGGACGCCTGCACAATAGGGCGTGCCAGCGGATGTTCGCTGGATTGCTCGAGGCTTGCCGCCAAAGAAAGTAAGGCATTCTCGGAGTAAGCGCTGCCCTGAGCGATGATCACCGCGCCGAGTTGCGGCTTCCCTTCCGTC
The DNA here is from genome assembly GCA_036496505.1 of Candidatus Acidiferrum sp. Lineage (GTDB taxonomy): Bacteria > Acidobacteriota > Terriglobia > Acidiferrales > UBA7541 > Acidiferrum. The sequence continues at coordinate 40,090 of DASXLA010000040.1, forward strand.
AACGTTCCGGTTTTGTCGATCACCAGCGTATCGACCTTAGCCAGTGTTTCCAGGGCCTCGGCATTGCGAATCAATACTCCGGCGTGCGCACCCCGTCCGATGGCCACCATGATGGACATGGGAGTAGCCAGACCGAGAGCGCAGGGGCACGCGATGATCAGTACGGCAATCGCTGCGAGCAGGGCATGCGCGAGCTGTGGAGGCGGCCCAAACACGGCCCACACGACGAAGGTGAGCACCGCCGCGGCAATCACCGCGGGCACAAAGTAGGCGGCGACCTTATCGGCCATTCGCTGCATGGGGGCGCGGCTCCGCTGGGCCTCGCTGACCAGTTTCACGATGTGCGCCAGCATGGTCTCGCTGCCCACGCGTTCCGCTTCCATTACGAAACTGCCGCTGGTGTTCAACGTGCCGCCGGTCACTTTGTCACCCGGAGATTTTTCCGCAGGCATGGGCTCGCCGGTCAGCATGCTCTCATCGACGGCACTTTGGCCTTCACGCACCACACCGTCCGTCGGCACGCGCTCGCCCGGCCGCACCCGTAAACGGTCACCATGTTGCACCTGGCCCAGCGGCACATCCTGTTCGCTGCCATTCGAACCCAGCAAGTGAGCCTGTTGCGGAGCAAGATTCAGCAACGCGCGAATAGCATCGCTGGTTTTTTGGCGCGCACGCAGTTCGAGCACCTGCCCCAGCAAGACCAGGGTGGTAATCACCGCCGCCGCTTCAAAATAGACCGGCGGAGCTCCGTCCGCGGCGCGAAAGGTGGAGGGGAAAATGCCCGGAAAGACCGTCGCCGCCAAGCTATCGAGGTAAGCCGCACCCGTGCCCAGGCCGATCAGCGTGAACATATTCGGGCTGCGATGGACCAACGACATCCAGAAGCGTTCGAAAAATGGCCAGCCGCCCCAAAGCACCACCGGTGTCGCGAGGGCCAACTCGATCCAATGCTGTGCCATCGGCGCTGGATGAAATGGCAAGAATCGGCCGGCCATGGCAAGCACAAGAAGCGGAATCGAAAGCACCGCGCTGATCCAGAACCGCCGGGACATGGATTCGTATTCCGGGTCGGCTTGCGCGTCGAGCAGTACTTCCATGGGCTCTAAAGCCATTCCGCAAATCGGACAAGCCCCGGCACCGAGCTGCAGAATCTCCGGGTGCATCGGGCAGGTATACCTGGCGGGTTTCCCGGCGTGATCGGAAGCCGCACTTACCGGGAGCGCCGAGCGGTGTAATTCCTTCAGCGTCGCGCCGTGGCTGCTTTCCATTCCCGAAGCGCCCGGCGCGGCCAGGAATTTCTCGGGTTCCTGCGTAAAGCGCTCCGCGCAGCGTTTCGAACAAAAATGATAGGCCTTGCCTTTGTGCTCCTGCCGCGCCGCGGCCTTGGCCGGATCCACAGTCATCCCACAGACGGGGTCCTTCTCGTGCACACCACCGCCCAGAATTGGCAGTCCGACATTTTGTGGGTTTGAAGAGCCTGCGGCGTCAGCCATTACACTATGTTAGATGAATCGCGGTTACATTGCGTCAAACGGTAAGCCTTTCACACGAATAAACTCTTGCGATTCACTTGCGATTTCCTTGAGCGGTCGGCACCTCGCGCTTGCACCGGAGCCTTATTCGAGCGCCAGCGCCGGGACCTCGAATGGCGAACTTGCAGGCGCTGGTATAATCCTGCCTATGACACTCGTGGAAATTACGTTCGAACTGCAGTCTCCGCTCACCGCCAAGCAAATGGCCGCCCTCGGAGAATTCGCAAACACCTACGGCCTGCGCCGCTTCCGCCATGATGAAGCCAGCAAGCAGATCACCTTCGAGTATGACGCTTCGCGGCTGCGGCAGAGTCAGGTAGTCCACGCGCTAGGCGGGGTCAATATCGCCGTCACCCGCATCGTTCCTCAATCGGGTGGCGTAATCATTCCTTCCTGATGGTGCGTTACGAAGCCGAGGCTGCCGCAACGGCAGGCTTATAGGTTCCGGCAGGAAGCAACAGAGGAACTCGCGAATCAGGGTAAGTGCCAGAAATCTGGATGCGGAAAGATCAGAATGGCCGGGGTAAATTTGCGTAGCGGAATGGATGCTTTTGAAGGCTGGTCAAAAAAGTGGGGCTCCCGCTTGGGACCGGGAGCCCCGATTAGGCGCGTTTCCAATTGTCAGTGTCGTTTTCACACCGACGCGTGGGGTCATCCATCCTAGCTTCCCTCTCAGAGGCAGGTGGGAACGATCTGCAAAAAGCGATGAGCAAGCCCCTTCCCCCTCGCTCACCACTCTTTGCATCTCGTTTAAAAAAACGCGCCTACTCCTCCTGCTAGTGCAATAGCGCGACCAATTTTGCGGAAAAGCGTCGCGAATTAAGCTGCCTATTATCTGTGGATTGCTGCCTCGCCGGAAATGCTCAGGCGTTCCAAATGGGAGGTTCGCCCCGATTTGGAACTGAAGCAACTCGCATCGGGAAAAGCTGCCGATTCGATCGTCCGCTTCAAAATCGGCAACTTAGTTCTAGAACCTTCGTAAGCGCCCCGGATACCGTGGGAGCTATGGGTTTTTTTGTCTTCCGGCGGCAACATGAGGCATGAGCAGGCCGACTCCCTCCGGCACCTCACACCCGCCTCTCCGTTGGCGGGTGCTCGCATTCCTGGGTTTGGTGCTCTTGCCGGTGATCAATCTTTACGGCGACGTGCCGGCGCGTCTGCAAAACGTTTCCGCCGCGGGTTGCTATTGCCGCTGCCACGAAGCGTTCACACGCCGGGGCTGCACGAAGATGTGTGACCGCAAAAAAAGCGCTGTTCAGTGGTTCTCGATCTCCTGCATGAAGCCACGCTTTCAGCCCCCGCCGGATAAGTCCGGCGCAGGCCCGCACCTGCATCACCCGGATCACGCCGAGCACGCGCAACTTGTGAATTAGCGGCGGGATTCATTAGCTGGCCCGCGCATCCGAGGGCCGTGGCAGCAAGCTCTCGAGAATTTCGGGAATTTCGAATAACGCGCGATTCTCGAGCGCGGTCACATTTTCTCGTAATCGCGCCAGTGTGGCTGGGTCCAGCATGCTACGCACGCCGCGGGCTACTTCGCGAAAGTTCTTCAGCACGATGCCCACATCTTTTTCTCTTACCCATTGCGCGTTGTAGCGTTCCTGCGGCAGGGTCCAGGCGTTGCACTCGATCAGCACGGGCAAATGGCGCACCATGGCTTCCGCAATGCTTCCCGGTCCCGGCTTGCCAATCATGAAATCCGCGGCGCGCATCAGGCGATGCACATCCTTGGTGAATCCCACCACGTGCACCGGTATCTTCCAGGTCTCGGCGCGAAACCTGGCAGCCAGTTTCTCGTTGCGCCCACAGATCAGAATAAGCTGCACGGGAATCGCTTCACTGTCGAGACGACGGGCAATTTGATACATCACGCCCGAACCGTAGCCACCAAAGAGCACGATGGCGCACGGCAAATCTTCGCGAAGCCCCATCTGCCTTCGCAGTTCGAATGGATCGAGATGCTCCTCCACGTAGAAATCCGGGCGGAGAATCATTCCTGAAGTCTGAAAAATGTGTTGCGGGTCTTTGCCAAACTCTCGCGCCTGTTGCGCGGCCTTCTCTGTGCCGGCGATTACATACTGTTCCTTAATCGGCTCGATCCAGAATCGCGGGGGAAAATCCGCGAGATCAGTGATCAGACTCACGAATGGTTTGCGCGGGCATGCCGCGCTCCAGCTTTCGAACAACTCGCGATTGAAGTGTGGAATTACGGAGACCAACAGATCCGCGGGATGCTCGCGCCAATACTTCGTCAGCAGCCGCACCAGCGGGCGATGGAAGATTCGAATGATCGTCTGTAACACGCGCAACAGGCTGGTGGCCCCGAGAGTCCAGCCATTGCGCAGCAGCGTGTTGTATTGCTCCTGGATGCGAATGCCCGTGAGACGGCGCAACACATCCAGATGATCCGTCAGTTCCTGGAATTGAACGAGGTCGACTTCCCAAGGACGATGCTGCTGTTCGATCACGGCTTGCAGAGAAATCGCGGCGTTGCGATGCCCGCCACCGGCATCGTGGAAAACGATGTGAATCTTCTTCGCGTTCGCTGCCGTCATCTGACGGGCTTTGCCATCGTCATGAACAGATTGTGGCACGGAAAGCAGAGCGTGCGACAGGAGCACTCCGCATGCCATGTGGATAAGCTTATAAACCAATTGTGTTCAATCAGTTCCACGGACTCATTCACCTAGAATTTGCACCCTCTTCATAGGCTGTTCATATCTTTGCGAAACCATACTCTCATGCGCTGCGACCTACACGTTCACTCGGTAGCCTCCGGCATGTGCAGCACCCCGGTGTTGAATCGCATCTGCCGGGAATCTTACAGCGATCCCACGGAAGTTTACGAGCGCCTGAAGGCGCTGGGCATGGGTATCGTCACCATCACCGACCACGACTCCATCGAAGCCGCCGAAGTCCTGCGCAGGCACTCGGACTTCTTTCTGAGCGAAGAAGTGACCGTGCGCATGCCGACCGGAACTGAGGCCCATATCGGCGTATACGATATCCGCGATCGCGATCACCTGGAAATCCAGCGGCGCCGCAACGACTTTCTTTCGCTGGTGATGTATCTCACGGAGCGGAGGCTCTTTTTCAGCGTGAACCATATTTTCTCCGGCCTTACCGGGCGGCGCGAGGAACGAGACTTCGACTGGTTTGCCTCTTACGTGCCCGCGCTCGAAGCGCGCAACGGCCAGATGTGGGCAAAAGCCAACGCGGATGCCGCGAACCTCGCCGCACGTCTTGGAAAAATAGCCATCGCGGGGAGTGATGCGCACACCACCGCCGGGCTTGGGACAACGCACACGGAAGTACCCGGTGCGCGCACAGTGGACGATTTTTTCGCCGGGCTACTTCAGGGCCACGGACGTGTTTGTGGCGTCCACGGCGGTTACAGCAAGCTCACCGCCGATGTGTTTCGCATCGTAAACGGCCTGCTTCGCGACAGGCCCTGGACGCTGGCAATTTCGCCGCTCGCCGTGCTGGTGCCTTTGTTTACCGCCGGTCACTGGCTGAATGAGTTGCGCTTCTGCAAAAAATGGTCGGCAATCCTGGAAGGCGCGGAAAAGCGCCCGCAGTTCCTGTGGGAAGTTGCGCCACGGGCCCACGACCTGTTCCCGGAACACTTGTCGTTTGGAGTTTCTCTGGAGTCCTTCCTGGAGTCGTCGGGGTGAGGTGACGCCATGCCAGTAGCGCGCGAGTTGTGGGGATTCATCGAGCGCCGCGATCACCGGGTGATGCGGCGGATGAACCGTTGGCGCGCGCCGCGATGGTTTCGCACGTGGATGATCCTATCAACGCGCCTGGGGGACGGCTGGCTATGGTACGGATTAGGCGTAATGCTGCTGGTCTATGGCGGCCCGCAACGTTTCGCCGCGGTGACCGCCGCGGGATCGGCGGCGCTGGGCGGCGTATTGATTTTCAAAGCGCTCAAACACTTGAGCCACCGCATGCGTCCTTGCCAGCTAGAGCCGCACTGCTGGTCCAAAATTTTGCCGCCGGATCGATTTTCATTCCCTTCCGGGCACACCATGACGGCGTTTTCTATCGCGCTGGTGCTCAGTTATTTTTATCCGGGACTTGAAGGAATGCTTTTTTTCGTGGCGTTAAGCATCGCTTTTTCGCGCATCGTGCTGGGAATGCATTTCTTGAGCGACGTTCTCGCCGGAATTGTTCTTGGAGTGGCGCTAGGTTGCGTTTCGATCACGACATTCGCATCTCTGGGCTGGATCTGAAGACCTGAAAGAAAAAAGGCGCAGCTGCCTGCGCCTTTTCCAAAATCCCATCCACAAGAAGGGCGAAATGGCCGTCAGGCCTTCTGCGCCTGGCGGCGTAAGAACGTCGGCACATCCAGGTCATCGACAGCCACGTCGTTGCGCAAGTCGCGGACAGGCTGTTGAACCTGGTGAACCACGTTGGGCGCCGGTGGAGGAGGAGCCGGTTCTTCCTGCGCCTGCGTGATCTGCACTTCCTGCACTTCCGGGGCAGCTTTCCAGGTTTTCGCCAGGAAAGTCGGTCTCTGATGAGTGTTCTTTTTGTTGGCGTCCTTGAAACCCGCGGCGATCACGGTAATTTTGATGGTGTCTTTCATGGCGTCGTCCTGCACGGCGCCGAAAATAATGTTGGCGTTTTCGTGCGCGGCTTTCTGAATCACGCTGGACGCTTCATGCACTTCGTGCAACGTGAGGCTGGAGCTGCCGCTGATGTTAATGAGGATGCCTTGGGCGCCTTGAATGGAATTGTCCTCGAGCAAGGGGCTGGCGATGGCGCGATTGGCAGCGTCCACGGCGCGATTCGTGCCGGTAGCGACGGCGGTGCCCATCACCGCGTATCCCTGGCCTGACATGATGGCCTTCACGTCCGCAAAATCGCGATTGATGATGCCGGGAACGGTAATGATATCGGATATGCCCTGCACTGCCTGCCGCAGAATGTCGTCGGCGATGCGGAAGGCATCGAAAAAGCTCGTGCCGCGCTCGACGGTTTCCATCAAGCGCTCGTTAGGAATTACGATGACGGTGTCGACCGCGCCAATCAGCTCCTGCAAAGCCTGCTCCGCCTGCAGCATGCGGCGCTTGCCTTCAAATGCAAACGGCTTCGTCACCACCGCCACGCTCAGCGCGCCCAATTCACTGGCGAGCGAAGCCACCACGGGCGCGGCGCCGCTGCCGGTGCCCCCGCCGAGGCCGGAGGTGATGAAAATCATGTCGGAGCCTTCGAGGGCTTCGATGATTTTTTCCGTGTCTTCCAGGGCGGCTTTGCGCCCGACCTCGGGATTGGCGCCCGCCCCGAGGCCCTTCGTAAGTTTCGCGCCCAACTGCAATTTCACCGGAGCCTGCGAAAGCTTCAGCGCCTGTAGATCGGTGTTGGCGGTGATGAATTCCACGCCTTCCACTTTGGCGCGAATCATGCGATTGACGGCGTTGCACCCGCCGCCACCCACGCCAATCACTTTTATTTTTGCCGGTTGAAGCTCCTCGCTGAAGCTCATCCGGATTCCTGGTTCTCTCACTGGCATGCTCTTCCCTCGACATTCTCCACGTTCGCCGCGCAACGTATGGGCAGGGTCACGAGGCCCCGGCGAACATGGCTTTTAATTTAGATACCAAATTCCCGGCACGCTGCGGCGTGCTGCGCCGCGCTTTCGCGCCGTACATCACCAATCCGATTACCGTTGCATACTCAGGCTGGGCCACCAGTTCCGGCAGATCAGCCAAACCTTTGGGTTCCGCAATCCGCACGGGCAAATGCAGCGACTGCTCGATGAGCTCGTCAAATCCGTGCAGCCGCGAGGCCCCGCCGCACAGCACGAACCCCGCGGGGATCTGCGATTCGAGCCCGGCGCGCCGCAGATCGTCGCGAATCATGGCCAAGAGCTCCATGGCGCGCGGTTCGATGATGTCGGTAAGCATGCGCGCAAAAATTGTTCTCGGGGGCCGGTCGCCGACGCTGGCGATTTCAATGGCGCCATCCTCGCGCAGCAGCGCGGAGGTAGCGCAACCGTTGCGGCGCTTGATTTTTTCCGCTTCCGGGATAGGGGTGCGCAACCCCACGGCAAGATCGTTGGTGAAATGATCGCCGCCGATGGGCACGGCGCTGGTGTGGCGCACGACTCCGCCGCCGTAAACGATCAATTCGGTGGTGCCACCGCCGATGTCGAGCAAACAACAGCCCAAGTCGCGCTCATCTTGCGTGAGACAGGATTCCGAGGAAGCCAGCGATTCGAGCACGGTGTCACTGATAAGGATGCCCGCCTTATTTGCGGCGGTAACAAGGTTTTGCGTGGCCGCCACGGATGAGGTGACCACGTGAACGTTAGCTTCCAGGCGGTGGCCAACCATGCCAATGGCGTCGCGTATGCCGTCCTGGGCATCGACGCGAAATTCGTGAGGCAGAACATGAAGAACTTCGCGATCATCGGGCAGAGAAATGTTGCGGGCGGCGTCGATGGCGCGGCGAACATCCTCGCGTTCGATATCGCGGGGACGAGGGCCCAACGCGATACCGCCGCGGCTATTCACGCCGCGCACATGATTGCCGGCCACGCCGATGACCGCGGATTCTACGGGCACGTTAGCCACGCTTTCGGCTTCTTCCACGGCACGGCGGATGGAACTGACGCTGGAGTCGAGATTAACGATCAGACCTTTGCGCAGGCCTTTGGATTCGGCCGCGCCAAGCCCCAGAAATTTCACCTGCTCTTCGTCGATTTCAGCGATGAGCGCGCAAGTTTTTGTACTGCCGATGTCCAGCCCGATTACATACTTATCTTTCTTGCCCAAATCTACGCTCCTGCTGAACTACCTGGCCTTCGCGACCGCCACACCCGCGCCGGAGTCGGGGTTCAAGATCACTTGCCGTGAATACTGTAAGTCGATGGATTGCACATGCCCCGCATTGGCCTGCCACTGAGTGAAATTTTCGGCCAGCATGCGGTATTTGGCGGCGAAATCTCCTCCGCCAAAATGAATCGTGACCACCTGAGGATCGGTGGGACCGGCGAGCCCGGTCATCACCGCGCGTAAGTCCCGCAGACTCAGGAGGTCGATCTCGCTCACCTGATCGGAAGAGCCGGAGCGCACCAGGTCGATGGCTTTCATGAATTCCTGATAGGTTTGCATGCGCTTTTCGCGCTGGTCGCGGGCAAGTTCGTCGGACACCCCGCTGAGAACCGGAAAATGCCAGTCTTCGCTCAGCGGACGGTCAAGAAGGACGCCGTGCGCATCGATGAGATATAAAGCGTTGCCGCTGCGCGCGAAGGCGATCGGGGTGCGCTCCGTCAGTTCCACGCGGATGCGGTTGGGCAGGATACGCTGCACGCTGGCGGACTCGACCCAGGGCAACTGCTCAAGGTCGCTGCGCCGCTTGTCCAGCGGGATTTGCGCCACGCTGCGATTGCGATCGCGCACAAATTGTTTCAGCACCGCTTCGCGGGTGACTATTTTGTTTCCGGCGAGATCGATTTGATCCGGTTTTATCAGCGCGAATTGCGGTGAGTACAGAACGAAACGTACGCCCGCAACGACCGCGGAGACGCCGGCGATACCTACAAAGCCAAAAATTGCGGCGCGCCGGTAGAACGACCAGCCGCGACCGGCAAACTTCTTGCGACGGATTTCAACCGGCTTTTGGCGTCGCAGGTAACGCGGTTCCTCATCGGCAAGCAACTCCGGACGGTAGGAATCAGGGTCCGCAGCAATGCCGGAGCGATTCCGGGAGATGGCCTTTAAGCGTTCCATACGACCACCTCGTTTTCCAATTCCAGACCGTAGGCCGTGCATATGCGCTCGCGAACACTCGCAATCAGCGCGAGCATGTCTTTCGCGCTGGCTTTGCCGGCATTGACGAAGAAATTCGCGTGACGATCGCTGACGCGGGCATCGCCAACCGCCAAACCTTTCAATCCGAGTTCATCGATCATGCGTCCAGCGGAGGCCCCAGGAGGATTCTTGAAAATGCAACCGGCACTTTTTTGGCCAAGCGGCTGGCTCGCGCGGCGTTTTTCGTTGCAGATACGAATCCCTTGGAGAATTTCGCGGAAGGGCTTGGAGGGAAGTTCCAGCTTCACCGCGACCATCATATCATCCGGCGCAAACGATGTATGCCGGTATTCAAAGGAAATTTGATCGCCCTTCAAAATTTCGATGATGCGCTTGGCGCCGCGATAGACTTTCACCTCGCGCACGTACGTGCCGATCTGCATTCCGTAGGCGCCGGCATTCATGCGCAGAGCCCCGCCGACCGTTCCGGGAACGCCGATGAGTCCCTCCATGCCTCCAAGGTCGTGCTTGGCACACAGGGTTACGGTGCGCCCCAGCTCCGCAGAGGCGTCCACCATCGCGAAATTGCCTTCGATGACCACGTCAGGGTCCGGTTGCGCGAGCTGCATCACTACCCAGGGCAGTTCGCCGTCGGCTACGAGCAAATTTGAGCCGCCACCAAGAAATTTGAAGGGAATGTTATGGAGTTCGAGTAACTTGACCACATCGGGAATGGACTCGTGAACGTTCAGCTTGAGCAGGTCAGTCGTGCCGCCGATGCCGAGGCAGGTAATCTCAGCCAGCGAAGCGCCGGGCTTCCGCTCGACACCGAGCACGGCCAGGGCCGCGAGTATGGCTTGATCTTCAATACGCATGTTGTGCCGGGTGCTCCGCTCGCAGCGCCGCGAGAATTTCGTTGCTGGCGCGACTGATGCTGCCCGCACCGATGGTCAGGATGGCGTCGCCGGCGCGTACCTCTTCGAGAAGGCGCTCGATTCCCGCCTGGATGGACGGAAAATAATAAACGTGCTTGTGACCGGCTTCGCGAATGGCTTTGGCCAGCGCTTCGCTGGTGACGCCCTCGATGGGCGCTTCGCTCGCGGGGTAAATATCGGTGAGGACCAGCACATCCGCGAGGTTGAAGGCGCGGGAAAATTCATCCCAAAGATGCTGCGTGCGCGAAAAGCGGTGAGGCTGAAAGAGCACCAGGAGCCGGTCGAACTTGCAGATCTTGGCGGCCTCCAGAGTGGCGCGAATCTCGACCGGATGATGGCCATAGTCGTCGATAACGGTGATGTCGTTGGCGACGCCCTTGACGTCGAAGCGACGGCCAACACCGGAGAATTTTGCGAGGCCGTCGCGAATCAGCTCGACCGGAACACTGAGGTACAGCGCAACCGCGGCGGCAGCGGCGGCGTTGCGCACATTATGAATGCCTGGAGGGTGCAGCAAGCGAAAGGTACCCAGGCCCTCGCCTTTGAAGGTTAGGGTGAATTCACTGACCAGCCCTTCCAGTTTTATATCGCTGATGACCAGATCGGCCTGACTGGAAGTGCCATAAGTGATGATCGGGCGCTTGACGTGCGGGATGATGGCCTGCACGTTGGGCTCATCGAGGCAGAGAATCGCGGCTCCGTAAAATGGCACGCGATTCACGAACTGGATAAAGGCGTCCTGAATATCTTCGAGGGAGGTGTATTGATCGAGATGCTCGCGATCGATGGTCGTGACCACCGCCACGACGGGCGCAAGCAAAAGAAAACTGCGGTCGCTCTCGTCGGCTTCCACGACAAAATATTCGCCTTTGCCGAGTTTGGCGGTGGTGCCCGCCTGATTCACGCGCCCGCCAATGACGAAGGTGGGATCGAGATGCGCCGCGGCCAAAACGGAGGCCACGATGGAAGTGGTGGTGGTCTTTCCATGGGCGCCGGCAACGGCGATGCCGTATTTCAGGCGCATCAGCTCCGCAAGCATTTCGGCGCGTGGGATCACCGGGATCTTCATTTTATGGGCTTCGACGATCTCGGGATTGCTCGGAGAGATAGCGGAGGAGGTAACCACCACATGCGCGCCATCTACGTTGATGGCCTGGTGCGCATCAAAAATGGTGGCACCCAGTTTGGCGAGCCGCTCGGTGATGGGAGAAGGTTTGCTGTCGGAACCGGAAACGGAATAGCCCAGAGTAAGCAAGACTTCAGCGATGCCGCTCATGCCGATGCCGCCGATGCCCGCCAGATGGATGCGTTGAAAATTGCGAAAGCTGACCATCACGGCGCGACCTCTTCCTTGGACTGCGTGGACTTGGCCGGCGAGGAGACGGCGCTCCTGGAAACCGCCGCGTCAGGAGAAGAGGAGTTGACGCGATTCTCCCTTGTGCCGGTTAGACCTGCGGCTTGTTCGATGAGATTGACGATATCGCGCGCAGCATTGGGCCGTGACAGGCGGCGTGCGGCACTTCCCATGCGCACAATCTCTTTGGGGTCATCAAGCAGCGAGAAAATCTCCTTGGTGAGGCGCTCGCCGGTAAGCTCGGGCTCAATGATCACGCGGCCCGCGCCGTGTTTGGCCATTTCCTGCGCGTTGCGCAGCTGGTGGCTGTCGGTGGCGCGTCCAAACGGAATGAAAATCGCGGCGCGGCCGGCGGCGGCAACTTCCGCGGCGGTGATGGCGCCGGCGCGGCAGACGATAATGTCGGCCCAGGCAAAGCGCTCCGGCATGTTCCCGAGGAAAGGCACAACCTCAGCAAGAATTTCGCGGCGCGCGTACGCGGTGCGCACCGCATCGTAATCACGCTCGCCGGTCTGATGCACAATGCTCAATTCATTGTTCCTGCGCGCGAGCGCATCCATGCCATCAACGAAAGCGCGATTCACCGGCAAAGCTCCCTGGCTTCCGCCGGTAACGAGCAGGCGCAGCGGTTTTTCCGGTACGCCCGGAGGAATATTTAGAAATTCCGTACGCACCGGGCAGCCCGTGACTTCCGCCTTCGCTCCCCAGGTGCGCGCGGAAACGTCATAACCCGTGGCGATGCGTTTGGAAATGCGGGCCAAGGCTTTATTGGTGAAGCCTGGTTCCGCGTTCGGCTCAAAAATCACATTGGGAATCCCCCGCAGCCAGGTGGTGAGCAGCATCGGCCCAGCGGCATAGCCTCCCACGCCAAAGGCCGCGATGGGATGATGTTTACGCAATACGCGCGAGGCATCGAGCATGGCGGGCGCGAGCTTGGCAAAGTTCTTGAACAAAGTGCTTCCGCCTTTGCCTTTCAGTCCGGCCACGCGCAAGGTCTCAAGCGGCAGCCCGGCTTGCGGTACCAGTTTCATCTCAATTCCGCGCGTCGTTCCCACCAGCACGACTTCCCTTTCGTCACTCCGCGACAACCACTCCCGCGCAATGGCCAGCGCCGGGAAAACGTGCCCGCCGGTGCCGCCTCCCGCGATCAAAAGTTTCACGCCCATTTCAAGTCCAGCTCACATCAAAAGCCCACTCCACTGCATTTACGCTTCATGTCTCAGTGGCCTGCTGACTGATATTCAAGAGCACGCCGGTTGCCAGCAGCATGACCAGCAGGCTCGAGCCGCCGTAACTGATAAACGGAAGCGGAATCCCTTTGGTCGGCACCATGCCCAGCACCACCGCGAAATTAATCAGCGCCTGGCTCAAAACCATGGCGGTGATTCCCAGCGCCAGTAATCGCCCGAAGCCATCGGGTGCGGCGAAGGAGGCGCGCAGCCCGCGCCAGCCGTAAACCACGAAGAGGCCAATCACCAGCAGCGCGCCGATAATGCCCAGTTCCTCGCAAATTACCGCATAGATAAAATCGGTGTGCGCTTCCGGGAGATAAAACAATTTCTGTTTGCTTTCCATCAAGCCCACGCCGCTGAAGCCACCCGACCCGACGGCAATTAATGATTGTAGCAACTGAAATCCGGAGCCCTGTGGGTCCGATGCCGGATCAACAAACGCCAGGATCCGCGCCAGGCGGTAGGAAACGTGAGAAATCAGAAAATAAAGCACCGGTAGCGCGGTGATCGCGCCGCAAGCAATCCATTTCCAGGAAAGGCCGGCGACGAAGAGCACCGCGGTGGTGATCAACACGATGTCGACAGCGGTTCCCAGGTCCGGCTGCATTAAAATGACCACGACGCAAACCAGGATGGGCGCGATGGCCGGCAAGATAGTGTGCACAAAGTCTTCTTTGCAGAACTCCATCTTTGCAGCGCTCCGGCGTTTCAGGTCGAGAAACCAGGCAAGATAAAGAATCACAGCAAGCTTGGCCAACTCGGACGGCTGTATGCCCACCGGGCCAAATTTAATCCAGCGATGTGTGGCGTGAGACTTGTCGAGGAAAAACGCGCCCACAAGCATCAGCAGCACTGCGCACACCGCGCCATATACGACTTTCGGCTCGCGCAAGCGCCGGTAATCCAGGCGCATCAATGCAAACATTCCAAAGAGGCCGATGATCAGCCACGCGGCCTGGCGCAACAGAAAAATATAAGAGCGCCCGTAATGCTGCTCAGCGGTGACCGCGGAAGCGGAAAAAACCATCACCGCGCCAAACAGGCAGAGCACCAGAGTAACGACGAAGAGCCACCGATCGTTTTCAAGCCGTCTCGGCACGATTGTTCCCCTTTCCGTCGGGATCCGTCGCGGTACCGCCCGTGGCGGATGCCCCCGATGGTTGCGCCCCGCGATTGCGAACCAATTCCTTGAAAACGCGCCCGCGATGCTCGAAGTCCTCAAACTGGTCAAAGCTGGCGCAAGCGGGTGCGAGAAGGATGACATCACCGTGTCGCGCGGCCTGCGAAGCTATATCGACGGCGCGATCCATAGTGCCGGCACGCTCGACGGCCACGCTTCCGGCGATTTGCTGCGCGATTTTTTCGGCAGCCGCTCCGATAAGCAGCGCAAGAATGCTTCTTTCCTTCAGGGCGCTCTGAAGAACGGAATAATCGCTGCCTTTATCCTTGCCACCCAGAATGATGAGAACTCGTCCAGGGAAGGCTTCCAGGGCCTTCAATGTGGCGTCGACGTTCGTGGCTTTGGAATCGTTGTAATAACGCACGCCGGAAATCTCGGCCACAAATTCCAGGCGATGCTCGACTCCCCCAAATGTCCGCACCGCATCGGCGACCGCTGTGGCCGGAGCGCCTTCGAGCCGCGCTGCGGTAACCGCGGCCAAAACGTTTTCGAGGTTGTGCGCGCCGGGAAGGGAAATTTCCTCGCGCTTCAGCAAGACTTCTTCCTGTTTGGCGGTGCGAAACACAACCTCTTCTCCGCGCAGGTACGCGCCCTGCAGCACCGGTTGTTTACGGCTGAACCAATACACTTGAGGGCGCTTCGGCGCGAGATTTACCGCCGCGGGGTCGTCGGCATTCACCACCGCAAAATCGCTCTCGGTTTGATTTTCAAAGATCCGAGCCTTGGCGGCGGAATAGGCTTCCATGGTCTTGTGGCGGTCCAGATGATCGGGCGTGAGATTCAGAAGCACGGCGATGTCCGGATGAAACGTTTCGACCAGTTCCAGTTGGAAGCTGCTGAGCTCCGCGACGGTGATAGTGTCCTCGCTGGTCAGCGTTACGCGCGAAATCATCGGCGTACCAATATTGCCTGCAACCAGGGTAGAAAATCCGGCGACTCGAAGAATGTGATGAACCAGTGAGGTGGTAGTGGTTTTTCCGTTCGAGCCGGTGATGCCAATGAGGCGCCCGTCGAGAAAACGGTCGGCCAACTCGATCTCGCTCCACACGGTAATGCCTTTGGCGCGCGCCAACTGCAACAGCGGAGCATCGGCGGGCACGCCCGGACTGGGAATAACCAGGTCTTGCTGCAGCAGGCTGCTTTCCGGATGGCCGC
Organism: Candidatus Acidiferrum sp.; assembly: GCA_036496505.1. GTDB lineage: Bacteria > Acidobacteriota > Terriglobia > Acidiferrales > UBA7541 > Acidiferrum. Next base: position 55,238 of record DASXLA010000040.1, read on the forward strand.
CGAGCTCCAGCTTGACGCCCTCGCCGCGCAAACCAAGAACTTCGGGGCTGAGCTCGCTTTCGCTGTGCGCGTCCATGGCGGTAACCGCTGCGCCATGCTCCGCGCAGAATCGGGCTGTGGCCACACCGGTACGCGCCAGTCCGATGACCAGCACGTGTTTGCCTCGCAGCTCGAATCCACCGGTCATGCGCTCAACGAACTCCTTCCACGCACCTTGGTCTAACCGTTCCCTTCGAAAGTCACCGCAACTTCAGGGTGGTCAACGCGAACAGCGCAAACACCAGCGCGACAATCCAGAACCGCACGATGACTTTCGATTCACTCCAGCCCAACAGCTCAAAATGGTGGTGAATGGGCGCCATGCGAAAAATGCGCTTGCCGCGCAGTTTGAAAGAACCTACCTGCAGAATCACCGACAACGCTTCCACCACGAAGATTCCGCCAATAAAAAAAAGCAAAATCTCCTGCTTGATGATGACCGCAATCAGCCCGAGCGTGCCGCCGAGCGATAACGAGCCGACATCCCCCATAAAAATTTCCGCTGGGTGCGCGTTGTACCAGAGGAACCCAAGCGAAGCGCCGACCAGGGCCCCGCAAAAAACAGTGAGTTCGCCGACGCCGGGAATGTATTGAATCTCGAGATAGTTGGCCCAGCGAAAATTGCTGCTGACGTAAGTGAGCACGGTGAGGGCCCCGGCGGCAATCACCGTGCACCCGATGGCCAATCCGTCGAGCCCGTCGGTGAGGTTCACCGCGTTGGAAGCGCCGGCAATCACTAGCGAAACAAAAAAGAGAAAAGGCACGAAGGCCAGCGCCCAGATGTGCCGCGAAGACATCAGCGAATGAATGACCAGGTCGGGATGGACGCGCTTGAAGAAAGGAAACACCAACTGCGTGGAGTATTTGCTCCAGGTCGCAAGAATCAGTAAGGCGATGCCGCAGACCAGGCTCACCAAAATCTGCAAAGTGAATTTTTTAGCGCTCGTCAGCCCCAGGTTACGCTGCTTGGAAACTTTGGCGTAGTCATCCACGAAACCGATGGCCGCAAAAGCCAGCAGGGCGAAAAGCGCCAGCCACACAAAAGCGTTGCCCAGATCGGCCCACAGCAAGGTGGGTACGGCGGTGGACAATACGATCAAGACGCCGCCCATCGTTGGTGTGCCGGCTTTTTTCTTGTGGTCCTGCGGACCTTCCTCCCGAATGTACTGGCCAATTTGCAGTTCGCGCAACTGCCGGATCAGCCACGGGCCAAAGACGAAGGCCAGAAACATTCCCGTGAGGCTGGCGTACACGGTGCGAACGGTGATGTACCGAAACACGTTCAGCGGGCTGAAGTATTTTTGCAGGGTGTGGAAGAGCAGGTAGTAAAGCATCTAGTGCCGCGCCTCTTCCTGGCGAGTTTCGCCGTGTGGGGCAAAGCGCGTAAGCAGGGCGTCGACGATGCGCTCCATTTTGACGCCACGCGAACCTTTGACGAGCAGGACGTCGCCGGACTCCACGAAGTCCGCCAGAAATTGTGCGGCTTCTTCGGACGTGCCGAAAAATCTCGTCTGCGCGCGGGGGAATCCGGCAGCCACCGCGCCTTCGATTATCTGGGCAGCATCGCCCGCCACGCCGATAATCCAGTCAATCTTGTCTGCCTTGTTTGCCAGGCGCGCGGCGAAGTGCCCGGCTTCGCGATGCAGTTCAGCCGAACTTCGGCCGAGCTCGCGCATCTCTCCGGCGGCGAGGATGCGCCGGCGATAACCTGTGGTCGCGGCCAGCACCGCGGTCATGGATTGCAGCGCGGCGGGACTGGAGTTGTAGCTGTCGTTGATGAGCGCCGGCCCGTTGGAGAGCTGCACCAGTTCGCCGCGCATGAACGGCGCTTTCAGCGAGCCGAGTACGCCATCAGCCTCCGCGGCGCCGATGCCCCACACGCTGGCCGCCGCCAATGCCGCGAGGGCGTTGGCGATCACGTGCCTGCCGGCAACTCCGACCTCTAGACGCGTCCGTTCCTCATTGGCTGCCAACACGAAGCTCGAGCCCCGCGAGCCGCGGTCTTCAATTTCTTCCGCGCGAAAATCGGCGGGCGACTCGATTCCGTAGGTCAGTACTTTTCCCGGGGCGTGGGAAGCGAACGCCGCCACGCGAGGATCGTCCGCATTCAAGACCGCCACGGAGTTGCTGCCGTTCAATCCTTCAATCAATTCGCGTTTCGCAAGCGCGATCTCGTCCACGGAGAGAAAAAACTCCAGATGCGCAGGCGAGACGCGCGTCACGACTCCCACGTCGGGCCGTGCAATGGCCGCCAGGCGCTTCAACTCACCCGTCCGGGACATTCCCATTTCCAGCACGGCAGCCTGATGCGTTTCACTCAGGCCGAAGAGCGTCAGGGGCAATCCGTATTCGTTGTTGAAATTGCCTTCGGATTTCAGCACGCGTAATTTCGTGCCCAGCAGTGCCGCCAGGATCTCTTTGGTCGTGGTCTTGCCGACGGAGCCAGTGACGCCGGCAATCTTGCCGCCCCACGCTTCGCGTACCGCGCGCGCGAGCTGCTTGAGTGCTTCAAAGGTGTCGGCCACCGCGATGCACCGGTCGCTGGCCCAACCCGGGTAACGCGAAAGCTGCCAGTCTGCCACCACCGCCGCCAGCGCTCCATGCTCGAGCACTTCAGGAGCGTGATCGTGTCCATCGTGACGCGGTCCGTGTATGGCGATGAACAGTTCTCCGGCACGTAGCGTGCGAGAATCAATCGACACGCCGGCCACCCGGGCCAGGGGGTCGAGCCCCGCGCCCGGCTGGGCGCCCATCGCTTCAGCCACCTGTGCAATCGTCCACCGCATAAATTCCTCAACGGATTTGCTTTACGCTCACGTGCTGTGAACCGCGTTGTGCTCACCGTCCCCGCGCCTCCAATTCACATCATCCTAGAAGCACCGTGCGCGCCGCTCGGGCCATTTCGAGGTGCGGGCGCAGCCTGCTTGTGACGATATTCATGCGATTCATGCGCGCAGCGTGCCAGCAATTCGGCATCAAGAGGCGATCCTCCCATTCTTGCGCGGCGTGCGTCCCGCGGGCGAGCCGGTGTGACCACGCTGCATCAACGCGCGACGGGCCATTTCGCGATCGTCAAATTCCAGGGTCCGGTCGGCGAGAATCTGATAATTTTCGTGGCCTTTTCCGGCCAGCAGCACGATGTCGCCGGCGCGCGCTTCATCCATGGCCAAGCCAATGGCTTTTTCGCGGTCGGGCTCGATGACGTATTTTCCCGAAGTTTTTTGGACGCCCACCACAATGTCGCTGATAATTTTCAGCGGATCTTCGCTCCGCGGATTGTCGCTGGAAAGAATCGTGAGATCGCTGAGACGGCCCGTGACTTCGCCCATCACCGGGCGTTTGGTGCGGTCTTTCGAGCCTCCGCAACCAAAAAGCGTGATGATGCGGCCCTTGGGATTCAATTCGCGGGCCGTGCGGATCAGGCTTTCGAGGGCGTCATCGGTGTGCGCGTAATCGACGATGACCAGAAACGGCTGGCCCTGATCGATGCGTTGGAAGCGGCCCGAAACACTCTCAAGATTGCGAATGCCGCTTTCGATGATCTCATTGGATAAGCCGATCGCCTGCGCGGCCCCGATGGCGGCAAGAATGTTGTACACATTGATGCGACCCACGAGCGTGGAAGTGATCTGGATTTTTCCCTTCGGCGTGTGTGCGGTGAAGGTAAGCCCCTCGAAAGCGGGCTGAAACTTCTTCGCGGAGATGTCCGCAACGGAGTCGATGCCATAAGTAACGGTTTGCGTCGCGAGCCCGAGCAGTTGCTTGCCGTACTGGTCGTCAAGATTGACGATCGCGCAGTCGGCAGCCCCGGCGCCCGTGCCGGTGAAGAGAGTTTTCTTGGCGGCAAAATAATCCTCAAAGGTTTTGTGATAGTCCATGTGCTCGCGCGTCAGGTTGGTGAACACCGCCGCGGTGAAATGGCAGCCCCACAGACGATCCATGGTGAGAGAGTGAGAACTGGCCTCCAGCACGGCATATTTTCCGCCGGCATCACGAATTTCGGCGAGGAAGCCCTGTAGATCAACCGATTCAGGCGTGGTATTGGGAGCGGGATACTTTCCAGAGGGCGTTTCGTACGCAATGGTTCCGAAAAGTCCGGTCTTCGCTTTGGACGCCTTGATGATGGCATCGATGACGGATGTCGTGGTGGTCTTGCCGTTCGTTCCGGTGACCGCCACAAGCTTCAGTGCACTGGCGGGTTGATCGTAGAAATTCGCTGCGGCACTAGCTAAGGCCTTGCGCGCGTCGCGAACCTGCACGACAGCAAGCTTTGCCCCTGTCGTTACAGTGGACAACTCTTCGCTCGCGACGGCCACGGCTCCGCGGGCCATCGCATCTTGGATGAAGGCTTGGCCGTTCTCCTTCGCGCCGCGCAACGCGAAAAATAACGCCCCGCGTTGCACTTTCCGCGAATCGCAGGCGATTTGCCTTATTCCCACGGAGCTTGAGGCTGGCGTGACGGTTTCAATGCCGCGGAAAATTTCAGCCAGATGTTTGGAACGGCGCGCAGTGACGCCGGAAATTTGCGACGGCCGATCGTCGTTGGCATCGGCTGAGTCCCTGCGAGCTTCTTCTTCGTCGGTGTAGCTCAATTTAGTATGCCGCGGCAAGTGCGTGACCCCATATTTAATGTCTATGTCCCTGGTGTAGATTCGCTGACTTTGCAGGTCTCGCGGATTTCTTCGGAATTGTTCCGAATTGCACCGTGATGCGAGTCCCGCGCCGAACTTGCAAGCCCGCGGCGGGCGTTTGATCCGTAGCAAGGCTGCTGCCAACCAAGATGGGATCAAGTCCCAGGCTCAGGCACATCTCGGTCACCTCCCGCATGGTCTTGCCGGTGAAATCAGGAACGGAAATTTGCGCGTCGCTCTCCGGAGCGACCGGCAGAGTGACCGGCGAAGCGGAACTGAACGCGGCTGCCGGTTTTTTGGCCGACGGGGCTGCCGGTGGCTCCGGTTGCTCCGGCAGGAGCAACAACTCTGCTGGCGTAAAATCTTCGAGCGCATCGGCATTTTCCTGCGCTTGTTGGGTGTAGGAGGCCTGCATCAATTTCGGACTGACCGGAACGTCTCGCGGGACATCGAGGTACGGAAGCACTTGCTCCGCGATACGCCGGAACACCGGAGCGGCCACCATGCCGCCTTCGTGCAGGCCAACCGGCGAGTCCAGAGACACTAAAATCGCGATGGCGGGATTATTGATGGGCGCGAATCCCGTGAAGGATGCGATCAATTGCGTGGGCGAATAACGGCCGGTGTCCGGGTCGATCTTTTGTGCGGAACCGGTTTTGCCGGCGGAACTCCAGCCATCCAGCCGCGCCAGCTTCCCGGTACCGTTGAGAACAACTCCCTCCATCAAGCGGCGCAGCGTGGCCGCGGTCTCCGGTTGAATGACGCGGCGGGGTTCGCTGAGAGTCACCGGCAAGGTGCTTTCACCTTTGCGTATTTGGGCGACGATGTGCGGTTTGTAGAGCATGCCGCCATTGGCGATCGCGGATACCGCGGCGACCAACTGCATGGGTGTCACTCCAACCTCCTGGCCCATGGAAATGGCCCCGATGGAAATGGGCGACCAGCTCGTGAGCGGCCGCAAGATGCCCCGGCTTTCGCCCGGCAAGTCGACTCCGGTAGGCGCACCGAAACCAAAGGCGCGGATGTAGTCGTAGAACTTCGGCGCCCCGAGGCGCTCGGCGATTTTGATGGCGCCGACGTCGCTCGATTGCGCGAGGATGTCGGAAACCGTGAGCAATCCGAAGCGCTTGTGATCGTGAATCTTGTGCCCGGCCACATAGGTGGAACCATTTTCGCAATCGATCACCTCGTCGGGATTGGTGATGCCCTGATCGAAAGCTGCTGCCAGAGTGATGAGTTTGAACGTGGACCCAGGTTCGTACGGCACGCTCACCGCGCGATCCATGCGCGCTTCCGCGGCAGTGCCGGTGGCGTCGTTGGGATTGAAGGTCGGCCAATTGGCAAGCGCCAACAATTCACCATTGTTGGGATTCATGACCAACACGGTGCCGGCCAGTGCGTGGGTTTTGGCAATCGCTGCGGCCAGTTCCCGTTCGGCGATGTACTGAATTTTCTCGTCGAGCGTGAGCACTACGCTCGCGCCGCGGTCATGATGACCCTCGGTGCCATCGAAAGTTTTTTGGCGGGCGTCGGCCATCATTACGATTTTGTCGCTCTTGCCCCTGATCTGGTTGTCCAGCGTGTACTCGATGCCACCTAGACCCTTTTCATCCACGTCGACAAAGCCCAACACGTGGGAAGCCAGATCTTCCTTGGGATAGAATCGCTTGTTTTCAGGTTGCGTGTAGATGCCCTTGAGGTTAAGCGCGTTGATGGCTTCGGACTTTTCGGCTGTGAGCTTGCGTTCGACCCACACGAAATTCTGGGACGAATCCAGGCGCGATTCCAGCACGTCACTGGGAATCCCGAGTACTCCCGAGAGCAGCCGGGCGGCCAGCGCCTTGTCTTTCAACTCTGAGGGAATCGCGAAAGCGGAGTCCACCTTGATGCTCATGGCCAACGCCTGCATGTTGCGGTCGTAAATCGCTCCGCGCTTGGGTGAGATTTCGATGATGCGTTGCTGCTGTCGCTGCGCGCGGGCGATGTAATCGCTGTGCCGGTAGAGTTGCAGGTAGCAGAGCCGGCCGAAAATGGCCGCCGTCCACAACAGAGCCACGCCGGCGACGATCAATATTCGGAGATTGGCTCGGGTTTGTCGCATAGAGTGATTACGCCGGTGCGCTCCCAGATGGCACGCTTAAATCCTTCTTAAAATTGTCGTGAGTTGCTGCGAAGAAGCCGAAGAGTTGAATAGCTTCAGGCGGCCGGTTCCGCATGGGATCAATGCTACTGTCCGCGGTTCACGCCGAGAAACTGTGCCGCTGCCACTTCCGCGCCGGCGGTCGGTTGATATTCGCGTATCTGCGAAGGAAGAGTTTCGGTCAAGCCCAGTTGGCGGCGCGCGATCACGTCGATGCGCTTGGGATTGCTGAGGCTGGCAATTTCGAGCTTCAATGATGAATTGTGCGCCGCTGTTTCCGCACGCTCGGTGCGAGCGGCCTCGAGCTGGAAGCTCAGGTCGATGCATCTGAAATGCTGGTAGATATACATCAGGAAGAATGCCGCGATGACCCCGCCGAGCGCCACCGTGCGGTAGAGATTGCGCATCTTGGCCGGCTCGACGTGGCGAACCAGACGCGTATTATCCAGCCGCTTCATGGTATGAAATTCAGTTGCCCGGCTCGTTCTCTTCCGCGTCATAGCTTTGCCTTTTACTGGCGCCTTAAGCGGCTGCCACTATCTCTGCACACCGCAGTTTCGCGCTTCGCGACCGCGGATTATTCGCCAGCTCTGCTTCGCTTGGCTGAATGACGTGTCTGGTGAGCACGCGCAGCGTCCCCTGACGCTCGCTCTCCTGAAAAGCATGCTTCACAAGGCGGTCTTCGCGTGAGTGGTAGCTAAGCACCACCCAGCGACCTCCTGAATTTATTGTGGCCGGGGTCCGAGAAAGAAACTGCCCGAGTTCCTCCATCTCTCGATTCACCGCGATCCGCAGCGCCAGAAACGTTTTTGTTGCGGGATGCAGTCTCTGCCTTCCCCATTGCTTTCGGGCCCCTGCCACAGTCGTTGCCAGGTGCGCGGTATCCCGTAAGGGTCGCGCTCGTACGATCGCCTTGGCGATTCTTCTGGAATCATGCTCATCGGCTTCCCGGTAGAGCAGGTCGGCGATTTCTTTTTCCGACCAGCGATTCACAATTTCGTCAGCGGTCAATTCCGATGCCGCATCCATGCGCATGTCCAGCGGGCCGGCTTCGCGAAACGAAAATCCTCGCGTGGCCTGATCAAGCTGCATCGATGAAACCCCCAAGTCGGCCAAGACCCCGTCCACCTTCAGAATCCCCAACTCTTGCGCGACCTCCGCAATCCTCGAGAATGGCGATTTCACCAGGGTCACGCGATCCTTCCACGGCTTCAAATTCTCCCGGGCCAACTCCAACGCCCGTTCGTCCTGGTCCAGGCTGATCAATCTGCCGGACACTAGTCTTTGCGCGATGGCCGCCGAGTGGCCCCCGGCTCCCAGCGTGGCGTCTACGTAGATGCCGTCTGCTTTTATTTCCAGCCATTGCAAAACCTCTTGCAGTAAAACCGGTGTGTGGCTCTCAGCCTTACTCACTGATCACTCACCGCTCGTACCGCGCTTGCCTTAGATTCCCAAATCTTCGAGAGCCTTATAATCCTCGTCGGTATAAGGCGAATTCTTCAGCTCGTCGAGCACCCGCGTGTGGTTCATCACTTCCAGATAATCGAGGTTCCCGAACACGTCCACCTCGCTCTTGGTTTGCGCGGATTCGCGCAGCACCGCCGGAAGCAGCACCCTTCCCTGGGCATCCAACTCCACCGTCTGCCCGTAATAGCTCGTTCTCATCAGAAATTTTCGCTTCGCCCGGTTCTGTGAGGAAACCCCCGCAAGCTTTTCCTCAATTTGCATCCAGACCTTTATCGGATAAATACGAGCCGACTCGCCGGTTGGGCTGGTGATGTAGAACTGATTACCGTAGTCCTTCAGCCCTTCCAGGAACTGCGCGGGAATCTTCAACCGGCCCTTCTCGTCGACCTTTGCCGGATAGTTGCCCCGCAGATTCATAAGCCCCACTCGATTTGCCCGGATTCACGCCGTTTTTACGCTTGACGGCGACACAATAGGACACTAAAAGGAAGTCTTGGATGCGCAAAATGCCCCCCAAAACGCCTAAGTTCATTGCTAAAAATGGAACTTTCTAACCTAGCCTGGGTGGTGCCCCACAACGCCTTACCGATCCCCTACTTAGTTCTACTGTGCCCCACTTCACTCCACAATTGACCACATCATAAGCGGGATTTTACGCATGTCAAGCACAAACGTGAAAGTTTGAGTAAAAAGTTGTGGATTATCCGAAGGACTAAATTGAATTTTTTTGCTACGACCAGTTGTGGTTTGCAGCGCGCGCCACAACCATACTTGGTAGTCTAATTTTCCCGTCAACGGATCGCATCGCAACCGCAAAAAGCGGCAGGGCGTGCCTGGATAAAATTAATTGAACTTGCTGGAATCCTGGCGGTACTCGTCGAAAGACGTTGAGCGGATTCGAACGGGCGTTGAACCGATGATCTTGATGTTCTCTACTGGCAGCCTCGCGACTCGTAGCGTAGCGTGCGCGACTGCCTGCATACTCACGCAGGGCTTTCGCCTAAGCGTTCAATGAGATGCCACTCGATGCGCTCGCTCCAGAACCCGTGTTCGAACTCGCGCTTGAGCTCGCGAATAGCTCGAAGTCCTGCTGTAGCGTGGTGTAAGCGGTCTTTGCGGAAGACAAATTCCCTGCCTGTAGTGCTTGCCCCAGTGCGGAGAACTCTTGGGTAATCGAGTTGGAATTGCCGCTATTGCCGCTATTGCCGCTGCCATGATGGCGATGAGCATGTGCGGGGGCTTGGTTCTGGGACTGGGCAGCCCGGTTCTGAAAAGCCTGGAGAATTGACGTGTAATCCGCCTGGGCTCCCGACAGGTTGCCGGCTTGAAGGTCCGTAGACAGTTGCGCGAAATCTTGAGCAATCGCGGAACCGCTCTGGCCGGAAGCCGCGGCATTCTGTACCGGTGGCGCCGCGGTCTGGGCCGCGCTTTGCGGACGACTCTGGAGCAAGGTCGCCAGGTCTGATTGCGCTGCCGACAAATTTCCCGATTGCAGATCTTTCCCAAGTTGCTGAAAGCCCTGTTTGGTCTGCTGAAAGGTGTTCTGCGGGTTCTGCGATTTGAAATCGAGTTCGTTAAGAATGGAAATGCCACCTATTGCCATTGCGAATCTCCCGGGAGCGGACTTATACCCACATCTATTCCATTATCGGCGGCCGCTTCAAAAACATTAACGGCGACCTACAACCGTAGTTGAGCAGTTCTGGAGCCAAAGCGAGGTTCGGAGCTGGACCTAAGGTAATCATTTAAAAGTGTTTCCTGTGAAAGAATTATTGGTATGCCTTGACCCGGGTAATGCATGCATAGGCTGCCCAACGTGCCCGGCAAACTTTGCCGGCCTCACAGTTTCTTCCGTATAAACTAAGCAGCAGGATGCAGAAGCCAGGTTTCATTCTTCTCCCGGGCATGCTATTCTTTTCCGGCAATCATCATCTGTTTCCAAGGAGCTTCGCCATGGAATGGAGCACGCCGCAACACGAAGAGATCGACTTGAACTGCGAAATCAGTTCGTACGCCAACGCAGAGCTGTAGTGCGATGGCCGCTAAGCGGTCGGACCGGAACCTGATCGAATGCGCGTAAAGGTCCTCGGCTCTGCAGCCGGGGGCGGTTTCCCGCAATGGAATTGCGCTTGTAGCAATTGTCGAAGGATCCGGGCTGGCACGTTTCCTGGCCGTGCGCGAAGCCAGACCCAACTGGCTTTTACCACCAACAATACTGTTTGGTTTCTCCTTAGCGCCTCCCCAGACCTGAGAACCCAGATCACATCCACTGTGGAGTTATGCCCGGGACGCGGTGCCGCCATCGGTGCGCAAGAGTCGCCGCCGAACTTCGAATGCCCGGTCGGCGGGGTGTTCCTGCCCAGCGCTGACGTGGATTCTGTCGCTGGACTTCTGCATTTACGGGAATTCCAATCGTTTTTTGTTTTTGCCACCCCTTCGGTGCAGCGCGCACTGCAAAAGGAGAATCGGTTGTTTCGAATTCTGGAACGTGCCGATCCGCCCGTGAAGTGGATAACCCTGTCCAGCAAGGGCCGCATGGGTTGCCACCTCGAAGAAGAACCGGGCTCCGCGCCCGAATTCCTGTGCACCACCGTGCCTCTGGGAGGCGCATACCCCGACTACGTCAGCGAGGAACTGGAGCGCACCCTTGTGCCTGAGGAAGCTACCTCTGCTTTCGTGATTCATCAGGGCGACAAACGGATTGTTTATGCGCCGTCGATTCCCGCCGAAGCTGAGGCACATTCCGGAAATGCCGGCGGCTGGAAATCCTGGGTCGAGAATAGCGATGTGGCCTTTCTCGATGGCACCTTTTGGAGCGATGACGAATTAATCCAGACCGGCCGAAGCACCAAAACAGCGCGGCAAATCGGGCATGTGCCGCTCTCAAGCCCGGAAGGGCTGCTGGAGCAGTACCCCAAGGGCACCAAGGGGCGAAGAATTCTGATCCATATCAATAACACCAATCCGATACTGGACGACAAAAGCCCGCAGCATCGCGCCGTGGTGGATGCGGGGTTTGAAATCGCCTACGATGGTATGGAGTTGGAGTTATGAACGCGACAGCGAGGCTCGCGGTGGGAAAAAAGATGCTGCCGGAAGACGAATTCATTGCCGGATTCCAGGCCATCGGCGAGGAGCGCTACCACCACAAGCATCCCTTCCACCTGCTCATGCACGAAGGTAAGTTAACGCGTGGCCAACTGCAGGCCTGGGCGTTAAACCGTTACTACTACCAGAGCCATATCCCCATGAAAGATTCCGTGATTCTCGCGCACAGCGAGGACCCGGCGTTCCGTTTGGCGTGGCGCAAGCGCGTGATCGACCACGATGGCGACGGCAGCAAGCCAGGCGGAATCGAAAAATGGCTTCGCCTTGTGGAAGCCACTGGATTGCGGCGCGAGCAAGCGTCCCAGGGCGACGGCATTTTACCGGCGACGCGATTTGCCGTGCAGGCTTACGTAAATTTCGTAAGCACGCACTCGCTTCTGGAATCGGTGGCGTCTTCGCTTACCGAGCTTTTCTCGCACAAACTGATTTCCCTGCGGGTCGACCGCCTGCGCCAGCATTATCCTTGGCTGTCCGTTGGCCTCGAGTACTTCAACGCCCGCCTGACACAAGCTCCAGAAGACGCAGAATTTGCGCTCGCTTGGGTAGTCAAGCATGCCCGCACTGGTGAGGAGCAGGAAAAGGCCTATGCCGCGCTCCGCGCCAAATGCGACATCCTGTGGGCGCAGCTGGATGCCTTATATTTTGCTTACGTCGAGCCCGGCTGGCCTCCGCCAGGGGCCTTCAGACCCACGGATAAAGCGTGAGCCTTCTCAAGATAGAGCGATGACTCCCAATTTAAATAGCAAGCCTCGACTCGCGGCCGGATGCCGCCTCAATGATCCGAAACAGCAACCGCGCGTTCTGCTGATGCCCGAGAAAGCGCTGCGCCTCCACGGACCGAGCCTGGAGATCGTGGAACGCTGTGACGGGCAGCGCACCGCCGCGCAAATCATTGAAGAGCTGCAACAGATTTACGCGAAGGCGGAGCCGCGCAAGGTGGAGAGCGACATTCTGGGCTACCTCTCTTTGCTGCACGATCAGCGCGCCCTGGATTTTGTTACCGGAGATCGCCCCGAAGCAGCATGAGCGCAGTCAGCCGGATGCTGCACCTTCGTTAGCATTGGCATAGGACGCCCTCAAGACAAAGCAATGCCCACTACCGTTCCCACTCCCCTGGCCCTCATCGCCGAACTGACCCACCGGTGCCCGCTGCATTGCGTGTACTGTTCGAACCCCGTCGAACTAAACGCACGCAACGATGAACTCTCGACTGGCGACTGGGCGAGCGTCTTCCGCCAGGCCGCTACCCTGGGCGTGTTGCAGGCGGACTTCACTGGTGGCGAGCCGCTGGCGCGTCCGGACATTCTGGAGCTGGTAAGCGCCGCCCGAGACGCTGGGTTATACGTAAATCTGATCACTTCGGGCCTGCCGCTGGACGAAACGCGCCTGGAAAAATTGGTTGCGGCCGGCCTCGATCATTTTCAACTGAGTTTTCAGGGCGCGGAACCCGCAATCGCGAGCGAAATCTCAGGCACCACCACCCACGGGCAGAAACTGAGGGTGCTCGACTGGCTTTCTCGCCATCGTTTGGCGGTGACCCTCAATTTCGTGATTCATCGCCGTAATATTCACCAAATCGAGGAAATGTTGGCGATTGCGGAAGGCTCCTGCGCCACTCGGGTGGAGTTTGCCCACGTGCAGTACTACGGCTGGGCTTTTGCCAATCGGGACAATTTGCTGCCCACGCGACAACAGCTGGATTCATCGCTTGCCGC
>DASXLA010000041.1:0-68786 GCA_036496505.1 Candidatus Acidiferrum sp.
TCTGTCCGTAGGATTCCGTCAGCCGGATCTCTACGAGGACCTGCACGATTTCGCCCGTTTCCCTGTGATGATCCAGTGCAGCCTGTTGCGCGCTGTAGTTGCCCGTGTGGCTACTGGACAGTTGCGCGGCTCTCATGAAAGGTGTGAGGAACATGATCGAAGAAATGTACGGCCCGCTTTTTGGTGGCGGGAGTTGGTGTGTGTATTTTTCGAGCAAACCTTCCAGCGAGCCATCGTGACGCTGTCCTAGAAAATACGCTTCGCGAACCGATTCATCCGACAGCGGCGTCTCAAACGCTAAAACCGACTGCGCATATAGCAGGGTGATGGTTACCAGGATCGACAGGTGCCATCGAACAGGTGAGCGCATTGGAGGTGCTCCCTTTGAGTATTAGACCGCGGGACCTGGTCACGTCGTTTCAAGCCATTATAGACAACTCCAGCCGCCTGTTTCGTCGACATCAACTTCCGTCAATGTTCACTCCTGGCGGGTGGTGAAGAACCCAGTGTTTACGGGCCCCGTGGTTGCACGCGCAACCTTGACTTCACCTTCCTTGCGGCGTACCGTCGCAGGCAAGAATCACCCCTTTACAAAAAACGAAACAATTAAGGAGATGTTCATGAAGAGCTTTTGCGTGTGGTGCTTGGTCGGATTGCTTTCACTGGGAGGCACAACCCTCTCGCTGGCCCAGACCGGTGCGACCGAGAAGGCCGTAACCTCTCTGGAAATGAAATGGCTGGAGTCGCAGAAAACAAATAATCCCGACGTGATCGCGCCGTTCCTGGGCGACAAATTCATCTTTACGGACGTCGACGGGAAAGTAACAGGCAAGACCGAGATGCTGGCGCATGCGAAAGCCACCAAGTTTGACAGCGCCGAATACGAAGACGTGAAGGTTATGGTCTACGGCAACACCGCCATTGCGACAGGAGGCTTCAAGGCCAAAGGCACCGAACCGTCGGGAAAGCCGTTCGATGAACATCTGCGCTGGACCGATACCTGGGTGAAGATGTCGGGCGGCAAGTGGCAGTGTGTGGCCAGCCAGAGCTCGCCGGTAACCCCCTAACCAAACGCAAATTCGCAAGCAACGAACTCCATGTTCTAAATCTACTGGCTTCTACAGCTTGCCATACAGATTTCTACTGTATTTTTTCTCTTCCCCAGGCAGGTTTGAGCGCGCTTTTGCACTATAATCTTTATCGCTGATCGCGCTGGTGTCCACGCGAAGCCGATCGACGCAAACCACCGTGCCGACCTACTCATTTTTCATCAGCTTGCTGGCCATGCAGGGCTCGCTCGGCCGCTACTGGCACAAAATCACCGATCGCACCTTTTCCGGCGTGTACCACGCCAATGGCTTCGATCTGGCGATGATGATTCCCTACTTCATCGTGCTGTTCGTGCTGGCGCTTTACGGGCTGCACCGCTACTGGCTGGTGTACGACTATTACCGCTTCGCCAAAAATGTTCCGCCACAGCCGCCCCCGGTCAGCGAATGGCCGCGTGTAACCATCCAGCTCCCAATTTTCAACGAACGCTACGTGATCGAGCGGCTCGTCGAAGCCATCTCGCACTTCGATTATCCGATGGAACTTCTCGACGTGCAGGTCCTGGACGACTCCACCGACGAAACGCAGGAAATCGCTCGCAATTGCGTCGAGCTCTTCGCAGCTCAGGGCCTTCCGATCACCTACATTCATCGAACCAACCGCGAAGGCTACAAGGCCGGCGCGCTGGAAAATGGCCTGCAGACCGCGAAGGGCCAGTTCATCGCAATTTTTGACGCGGACTTTGTGCCCTCTCCCGATTTTCTGCGGCAGACCATCCCCTATTTCATGAATCCGCGCGGGGGCATGAGTATCGGAATGGTGCAAACGCGCTGGACCTACCTCAACCGCGACTACTCGTTGCTGACCCAGGTCGAAACGATTCTGCTCGACGGTCACTTCGTGGTGGAGCACGGCGCGCGTTCGCGGCGCGGCGCATTTTTCAATTTCAACGGCACCGCCGGCGTGTGGCGCCGCAAAGCCATCGACCAGGCTGGCGGCTGGCAGCACGACACCCTCACGGAAGACACCGACCTCTCTTATCGCGCGCAGCTGAAAGGCTGGAAATTCTTATATCTTCCCCACATCGAGTGCGCCTCCGAACTCCCCGTGGACATGAACGGCTTCAAGGCGCAGCAGGCGCGCTGGGCCAAGGGACTGATGCAGACCGCCCGAAAAATCCTGCCCCAGGTTTTTCGCGCCAACGTGCCCTGGCACGTGAAATCCGAGGCGTTTTTTCATCTCACCGCCAATATTAGCTACCCGCTGATGGTGCTGCTCTCCACCATGCTGCTGCCCGCCATGATTGTGCGCTTTTACCAGGGTTGGTTTCAGATGCTGGTAATCGATCTGCCGCTCTTTCTGGCGTCGACCTGTTCAATCTCCAGTTTTTACCTGGTGGCGCAAAAAGAGCTGCGGCCCAAAACCTGGTACCGCGCCTTTCTGTACATGCCTTTCGTGATGGCCACGGGCATCGGCATCTCCGTGCGCAACGCGCAGGCGGTGCTGGAAGCCCTCGCCGGAAAGAAAAGCGAATTTGCGCGGACTCCGAAGTACAATATCGCCGGAAAAAATGGCTCGTACGCGAAAAAATCCTACCGCAACAAGGCCGGATGGATGCCTTACGCGGAGATTTTGCTGGGCGTGTATTTCGCATACACAGTGATTTATGCCGTGCTGAATGACAATTACGCCACCGTGCCATTCTTGCTGCTCTTCGTATGGGGTTATGTCTACACCGGGTGCATGTCGCTGGGGCAGACCTACTTCGCGCATTTGCGTTTCAAAGTGGACAGTCCGGAAATGCGCCCCGCCGCCTCCGGCGCCCCAGGATTCTAATTTTCCAACCACGGTCTGAACCAAACGACGCGGCCGGGTGCCGGGTGCGTAAGGTGGGACGCCCAGACCGCCACTACTACAAAGCTACGAAGCTCCCAAGACCCGAATTCCTACTTAAGAATTCAGCCACAGCGCTCTTCCTCACTCGAATCGAATCGCCACAATTTCCGGCCGGTTTCCCACGCGCAGTGGCGGTCCCCACGTGCCCGCACCTGTGGTCGTATAAATCTGCATCTCCCCCGCAGTCTGCAGTCCGTAAACATATTTTCCATACATGCGTTCGGCGGCCAGCGTCCATGGCCAGAATTGCCCGTAGTGCGTGTGCCCCGAGAGCTGCAGAGAGATTCCGGCTTCGGTGGAAACTTGCACGCGATCCGGCGCGTGGGTCAACAGAATGCTGGGCCGCGCGGACTCCAGGCCGCTGCCGCGCAGGATTTTGAGGAAGTGCTCGCGGTGCGTGGCGTCGCGATAGTTGACGCCCACAATCTGCAAGCCGTCCACCTCGACCCGTTCGTTTTCCAGCACGCGCACCCCGCTCGCGGCTACCGCTTTTTGAAATTTGGTGTGATCGGTGAATTCCTCGTGATTCCCTTCCACAAAAAACGCGCCCAGCCGCGGCTTGAGCAGGCGCAGCGGTTCAGCCAGCCGCGCGAAATCGGCGGGCGTGCCGTCGTATAAATCACCGGTGATAAAAACTACGTCGGGCTGCAACGCGGCGGCCATCATGAAGATGCGCCGCGAAAAACCGAACGTGCGGAAATTGCCGAGGTGCACGTCGCTGACCAGCACCGCGGTACGCCCGCACCAAGACGGCGGCAGCTTCGGTAATTTCACGGTGATGTGCTTCACGCGCGTCCAGGCGGCATTGATCACGCCGTACGTGGTGACCAGCACGGCCAGCGCGAGAAAAAACAGCGCAAAATCGCGCCGCGGGATTTTTACGCCGCCGAGACGCACCGCTCCATACGCAATCCAGCACAGCAGCGCCGAGAAAAACGCGTAGTTTACGAAGCCCAGCCACACCGCGGTGATTCGATAGAACAATCGCAATATCACGTTGGTGAGCTGGAAACCGATGAGCGAGGTCGCGAGAAAGCTCAGAGACAAAATCAGAAAAACGATGAGCAGCCGCCAGTGGCTCAGCGGGCCGAACTCATCAGCATTTGTTTCTCCGCCGCCAGGCGCCAGGAAGTAAATCCAGGTGAGGAAAAGGAAAACGTGAACCACAATCAGAACGGTCTGAAATACCGTTAGAAACACTAGAAATCGCTTGCCCAATCGCGTCTTCCTCGTATGGACGAAATCGATTCCTGTTGTCCATCTCTTCCAGCGTATCACGCAGTTGCGGCTAGTCCGGTGAGACGCTGCGGCCCGCATAAACGCCGTCCAAACCTATTCACGGCCACCCGGTTCGTGTCATTTTGGCGACAGCGAGAAATTCAGATACAATCCCGGCGCCGGGCTTCATTTCCTCAGCCGTTTGCATCTATATTCTGGGAACCCGCTTGCCCCGGGCGCGCCGGTCGTGGTGGTTTTCAAGGAGAATCCGTGATTCGTCTGTCGAATTTCGCCGAGCAGGAGATTTCTGCGTCCAAATTATCTTCGCGGTCTTGGCGCGCCAGGCAGTCTTTGCGGGCGCGACGGAAAACGCCCTTCGCCTCCTCTGCTTGCTTCGTCATCGTGGTCGCAGCGGTCTTCTTTTTCGCCGCAGTTTGTGCACCTCCATCGAAAGCCCAGCAGCGTCGGGAGCGCGAGCCCAACAGCTTCTACGCCGCGCGCCGCGCGCAGTTAGCGTCGCAGGTGGACGGGCCGGTTGTTTTGTGGGGCTTCACGGGGCGCGAGGAAGTGTCTCAGGCCTACATCTTCGCGCAGGAAGATAATTTTTATTACCTCACCGGTCACAACGAAGAGGGCGCCGGTCTGATTATCCTCCCCGCTGCAAAACCGGGCCCTGCCGGTGCGCCCTCCAACGAACCGCTGAATGGCGTGCGCGAAATTCTCTTTCTGCCCGCGAAGGATCCGGCAAAAGAGAAATGGAACGGGCCGCGCATGTCGCCGAGCGATTCGGGCATCGAAGCACGCACCGGCTTCGCGGTGGTCAAGCCTTTTTCCGAGATGCGCGCCACGGTGGAAAAACTGGCCAACAGTTATGTCGCGCTCTGCACCATTCTTCCCTATGAAAAAGAATTGGGCGGCTATCCGCACGAAAAAAACGTGGTGGACTGGCTGCAGATGATCGCGCCGCAGGACCGCCTGAAGGATATTCGCCAGAATATTTACGCGCTGCGCGAAATCAAGTCGCCCGGCGAAATCGCCTTTCTGACCAAGGCTATCGACCTTTCCCTCGATGCGCATCTCGAAGCCATGAAAATGATGAGGCCCGGGCTGTTCGAATACGAAATCGCCGCGAAGATGGTGGAAGTGCACGCCATGGGCGGCTCGGAGGCGGAAGGCTACGCTCCCATCGTGGGCGCGGGGCCCAATTCCGTGGTGCTGCATTACGACAAGCTGTCACGCAAGATTGAAGACGGCGACATCGTGGTGCTCGACGTGGGCGCCCAGTTTTCCGGTTACTCCGCCGACATCACGCGCACGCTGCCGGCCAACGGAAAGTTCACCCCGCGCCAGCGCGAAATTTACGACATCGTGCTCGGCGCGCAAAACGCCGCCATGGCCACGCTCAAGCCCGGCGAGGATTTGTGCCGCAAGGGCGACCACAGCGCCTACAAGGTTTCCTACGACTACATCAATTCGCACGGCAAAGATCGCCACGGCAAACCACTCGGTCAATATTATATTCACGGGCTCGGTCACGATATCGGGCTGGATGTGCACGATCCCGGCGACTATTGCCAGCCGTTGCAGCCGGGCATGGTCGTCACCATGGAGCCGGGAATTTACATCCCCGAGGAAAATCTCGGCGTGCGCATCGAGGACGACGTGCTCATCACCACGACGGGCTACAAATTGTTAAGCGAGCGCCTTCCGCGCGATGCCGACGCCATCGAAAAAATCATGGCCGAAGCCGCAAAACAGCGCGCCGCCACCAAACCCTGACTCTTTCAATCACGCCAGTTTTTTTTCGCGCTTGTACTCGTCGAATTTTTCCAGAAACCGGTCGATATCTTTCTTCTGTATGTAGTACGGCGTGGAAAGCCGCAGCTTGTTGGGGTCCGCGCCGCGGATGCGAATCTTGTGCGTGTGCCACAGCCAGTTTTCCAGATCCAGGCGCGGCACCGGCGGCACATTTACGGTAATGATGGCGCAGCGCAGCGCCGGATCGGCCGAAGTCCAGGAAACCGCGCCCCGCTTGAGCATTTCCGCAAGCATGTAATCGCCCAGCGCGCGGTGCCGGCGTTCGATGCGTTCCAGCCCGATATCATTGGCGAGCTTGATGGAGGCCCGCAGGCCACAGAGCGCGGGCACATTCGAGCTGCCGATGCGCTGGAATCTTTCCGCGCGAATCTTCGGCTCATCCCAGCCTTCGGTCACAATGGTGTTCCATAGTCGGTCGATGACCTCGTCCCGAACATACAGAAACCCCGAGCCCTTGGTGGCCTGCAGCCATTTGTGCGGGCTCGACGAGTACATGTCGCACCCGATGTCGTGCACATTGAATCGCATCATGCCCGGCACGTGCGCGCCGTCCACCGCGGAGAGTATGCCCTTGGAGCGCGCCAGCGCGGCAATTTCCTTCGCGGGCAGAACCACGCCGGAAAAAGTCGAGATGTGGCTGAAAAAAATCACTCGGGTCCGCGGCGTGATGGCGTCATTGAAAAGATTCAGCACTTCTGCGGCGCTTTTCACCGGGCGCGGCAGCGTAATTTTTTTCACCACGATGCCGTAGCGCTTGGCTTTCAGGTTCCACGGATTTTCGCCGCCGGGATGCTCCTGGTCGGTCATGAGCACTTCGTCGCCGGGTTTCATGTCCAGCCCGTTGGCGATGTAGCTGTTGGCTTCGGTGGCGTTGCGCAGCAGCGCGATTTCATCGCGATGGCAGCCCACGAAGGCCGCCAGCGGATCGCGAAACTCGTTCCACGCGGCATAGCCCCAGATGGGATAATCCTCGGGCTCCTGTTGATCCAATTTTTCCGTGCTGGTGTAGCCGTCGAAAATGGCGCGCAGCACCGGCGCGGGACTCGAGCCCACCGTGCCGTTGTTCAGGTAAATTTCGTCCGCGGGAATGAGGAACTGCTTGCGCAGCTCCGCCCAGTAGGCGTCTTCATTGGTGTCGAGCAGCGCCGGATCGGGCAACGTGGCGGGAACATTTTGCAGTTGCGCCAGCAAATTCCCGCGAAGCGCGAAAGTGGCTGCCAGTCCCGTCGTGGCGGCAGTAAGAAAATTTCGGCGGTCGAGCATGTCATCCCCTGTGTGGCCAAAAAAGCGGCGAAAGCGATTTGCACTTGTAAGACTGCGCGTGTCCCACGTCTTTATAACTCGCGCACCAATTACGCAAGTTCAATTTTTGACCTCCACGCCGCTCACTTCAGCATCGACGAACGTGAATGTCACCATCGGCCCCTCTCGCACATTCAACACCAGCGGCGGTCGAAAACACGCGATGCAAATGCCATCCTTGTGCCGCACGCTTGGATACACGATCCCCGCAGAGCCGCTGCTCAAAAGTGTGAGTCCCAGTGCCTGGGGCGCGGCGTAACTGCTCGGATCCAGGCAGTCCAAAAAATCCGCATCTCCTTGCAGGTCGTGAAATTCATGCCTGAAATCGGCGAGATAGTCTATGTACGGCGAGACCTCTTCCGCTTTCCATCCGATTTCTTTCAACTCCGCGCCCCGGTGAAACGCCACTTCCGCCTGCGCCGTCGGCATTTCGAAACTTGCGTACCACGCCCCTCGCCCCGCGCTGTTGAAACGCCCTCCCGCCGGGCGCGCGTGCGTGAAAGACGCGTTGACGATGTGCGCCAGCCGGAAGCCGGAGACCAACTCGATGGCGCTGATTCCCGGCAGTCGCCCGCTTTCGCCCAGCAATCGATCGTTCGTGGCGCCTTCCAGCTCCGTCAGGTCTGCCAACAGATCGTCGTCGCCTCGCGCCAGAAGATCGAGGATTGGCCGGCCGCGATCGCTGTAACGGTAAGGGATCAGCCGATGAGTATTGTCGCGTTCGACTTTGCGCTGCTTCGTAAATTTCATCAGCCGCCGCGGCGCGCGTCCAGCAGTTGGCGAACTCTCACGAAGGCCGGTATGCCGCCCTTCTTGATGTAATTGAGCGGCGAGTCTCCGCCGAACATGGCGTTCGTGTTTGGCAAGGTCATCCAGGCATCTGCCAGCTTCCGGCTGTAAAGGATATTCAGTGCCTTGTAGATCCCCAGCAAAAGCGAGATGCGCGTGAGTTGGTCCTCATCTAGCAATTTGCTGGCCCGGCTCTTCATCCCATAAAAACTGCCGCTGGACATTCCGCCAAGCAGGCTGCGCGTATCCTCATCTCGCAATCCCCAATGCGCCGCGATGCGCAGAAGCCCTTTGGTGGCCGCCGGGCTGAGGCGGGTGCGGTTGTCTCTTCTCGATAGGTCGACCGCCGCGTCCCAGGAAAATCCCACGACGGATTGTTGCAGCAAAGATGTAGAAAGCTGTTCCATTTATGTAGAGATATTACTCCATTTTTGATAATACTACAAGGCTGCGACTAGGTCATCGTAAGTCATTATTTATACTGGACTTACGCCGAGCTCCATAGAACTCGGGGTCGAATACCGCTTCTACTTGCAGCGCATCACCAGGTAGGTGATGTCGTCGGACTGGTGCGTCACTCCTACGAACTCGTCCACAGGTTTCATCAGGAATTGCAAACTCTCCTGCGCGTTCATCACCACGGGCAAGGCACGAATGGCGCGGAACCACCGCTCGTTGCCGAACTCCTCATGCTTGTCATTGAAAGCTTCCACCACCCCATCGGTGTAGAAAATCAAAGCGTCCCCAGGTTGCATTTCCACGCAAGCAGTCTCGTAAATCTCCGCAGCATCAATCCCCAGCGGCATTCCGCCCACTTCAAGCTTTTCCAGCGTGGCGGCGGCGCGGCGAAGAATCGGCGCGTTGTGGCCGGCATTCACATAAGTGAGTCGCCGCGCCTGCGGTTCGTACTCCGCAAGCACGGCCGTGGTGAAGCGCTGGCCATCCTGGCTGTGCGCACAGGCGTAGCGATTCAGCCGCGCCACTAAATCGGCGAGCGGAGCGCCCTCGCCGGCGATGGTCCGCAGGCTGGCTTGCAGCGTGGCCATCAGCAGCGCGGCGGGAATGCTCTTCCCCACCACGTCCGCAATCACTACCATCAGCTTGGAGTCCGCGCCCGCCTCGGCGTTGGGAAAAAACGCATCGTAGTAATCGCCGGCCACGGAATTTTGCGGCCGCGTAGAAAATGCAATGTCCGCTCCCGCCACTTCCGGCGGAAACGACGGCACCAGCCACGACTGAATCTCGCGCGCGATCTCCAGGTCGCGCTTCATGGTCACCTTATCCGCCAGCTCCAGCATCAGCAGGATCAGGAAAAGCAGCACGGCGAAGAATTGCGTGCGCGCGTCGAACATCATCACGAACGCCACCAGCAGCAGCACCCGCCGCGCGGCGCTCATCTTCAGCAGCATCGCCCAGAAAAATTGCCGCATGATGTGCAGCGGGCGGCGCCAGTGCGGCAGCTTCTGGATGCTCTCCCAGTCCACCTCGCGGCCGTAGAAGCCGTAACCCGCGCGCGCGTCTGCGGCGAATTGCTTCCACAGGTCGTCAATCTGACGGCCTTCGCTGACGCGCTGCCAGAAGTTCCTCAAGCGGTCGCCGAAGCGCTCGCGGACATGTGGCGCGGCTGGCTGTGGAATGGAACTCATCGCAAGTTCAGCATATGAAGCCGCGAAGCCTTTGTCGAGCGTGTAGAATTAGTAGCAGTTGGAGCGGGGGATGCAGATGGATCGGCAGCTCGCGTCTTATGTAATTCGGTATTACAGCCGCTTCATGCACGTACACGAACAATTGGCCTACAGGCATTTGAGCGGAACCGCCAAGGTCACAAACGGACACAGTGACGAGGCCGCACAAGGCGAGGCGGCCCGCAGTGCCAAAACCCGTTCGCGAGGATTATTGTCAGACGATCCAGAAGTTCTGCTATTGGCGCGAGATGGTTTGGAAGCCTTCGTTGAACGAACCGCAGCCCGAATATTTAACGAACATACATCCGAGATTTTTCTGAATGACTGCCCGCGTTGTGGCGCTCTGGCAAAAACACCGAAAGCGCGCCAATGTCGTTTGTGCTTCCATGACTGGCACGATGACAGTCCAGCGACGAGGTAGAACCATGTGCGGATTGACCGCATTCAATGCGCCCATTTATACTGGATGTTCGCGCTGGAGATTGCTTCCGGCGTCCCTCGAGTGATTTCGCGGGCTTTCGGGCCGATGCGCAAATGCCTGGCGAAATTCCGAAAATAAAAAGTACATTGGGAGATTATGAGCAGCACGAAAGCCACACAACTTCGCCCCGGCATGGTTATCCAGCACGAAGGGCAGCTCTACACCGTTTTCAGCGTGGATCACCGCACCCCGGGTAACAAACGCGGCTCCATGCAGACCCGCCTGAAAAACCTCCGCACCGGCACGATGATCGATTACCGCTTCCGTGCGGAAGAATTTGTGGATCGCGCCATCCTGGACGAGGTGGAGTTCGAGTATCTCTACAGCGAAGGCGACGAATTTCACTTCATGAACACCAAGAATTACGAGCAGATGCAGATGACCCGCGACGAACTGGGCGAGACCGTCTTTTACCTGATCCCCAACACCGTCGTGAGCGTGGAATTTTTCGAGGACAAAGCCATCGGCGTCAATTTGCCGGACACTATGGAAATGAAAGTGGTGCAGACCGAGCCGACGCTGCAGAAGGCCACCGCCAGCGCGGTCGGCAAGCCGGCCACCCTGGAAACCGGCCTGGTGATTCAGGTGCCGCCGTTCGTGAACCAAGGCGACCGTGTAAAGGTGGACACCACCGAAGCGCGTTACGTGCAGCGCGTGGAGTAGATTTGGTCTAGTGTAGTGATGCGAGTTTGCTTTTCCGCCTCCGCAGCTAGATGTTTCATCTAGAAGAGGCTGTTAACGCCGGCCGGTTTTATCGGCCGGCGTTTTGTTTTTTGGCGTGACCGAGGTCCAAAGAAGCTTCAGACCGCAGTTTTGCTTTTGCTGCCGGCAACCACAGGCTTGGCGCCGAACACGCGCGCGAAAATAGCATCCACGAACCGCAGTTGCCGCTGCAAATCAAACGTGTGCGACAGCGCAGCCGCGTCCAGATATTTGGTGATCCGTGGATCCTTGGCGACGCGCTCGCGAAAGCTGGATTCTGTTTCCCACGCGGCCATGGAATTTTCCTGCACCGCTTTATACGCGTCGTCGCGGGGCATGCCCTTTTCCACCAGATCCTGCAAGAGTTGCCCGGAAAAAACCAGGCCGTGCGTCATTTCCAGATTGCGCAGCATGCGCTCGGGAAACACGCGCATGTCCGCGATGATCGCGGTCATCTTGGCAAGCATGTAGTCCACCAGGATGGTCGAGTCCGGCAAAATCACGCGCTCCACGGAGCTGTGGGAAATGTCGCGCTCGTGCCACAGCGCCACATTTTCAAACGAGGCGATGAGATTCGAGCGCACCAGCCGCGCCAGCCCGCAAATCTGCTCGCAGCTCACGGGGTTGCGCTTGTGCGGCATCACCGAGCTGCCGCGCTGCTCGCCGCCGAAGGGCTCTTCCGCCTCGCGCACTTCGGTGCGCTGCAGGTGGCGAATTTCCAGCGCGATTTTTTCCAGCGTGGCGGAAACCAGTGCCAGCGCGCTGAGATAGTGCGCGTGGCGGTCGCGCTGAATCACCTGCGACGCCACCGGCGCCACGTTTAGTCCCAGCCGCTGGCAGATGCGCTCTTCAATGTCCGGCCCGAGATGCGACGCATTGCCCACTGCGCCCGAAATCTTTCCCACGGCCATCTGCGCGGCGGCATCGCGAAAACGCTGCTGGTTGCGCTCATTTTCCGCGTACCAGTTGGCGATTTTCAGCCCAAAAGTAATTGGCTCGGCATGCACCCCGTGAGTGCGCCCGATTTGCGGCGTGGCGCGAAATTCCTGCGCGCGCGCGCCGAGGGCCTCGCCGAATTTCACCAGCGCGGCCTCAATCAACCGCGAAGCTTCGCGAACCTGCAAGGCCTGCGCGGTGTCCACCACGTCGTTGGAGGTCATGCCGTAGTGAAGCCAGCGCGCCGCGGCGGGGTCGCCGATGGAGTCGCCGACCGCCATGGTGAACGCCACCACGTCGTGCTTCACCCGGGACTCGAGCTCATTAATCCGCGCCACATCGATTTTGGCGTTCGCGCGAATTTTGGCAGCGGCCTCCTTCGGCACCACGCCGCCTTCCGCCAGCGTTTCCGTCGCGGCCAGCTCAACTTCCAGCCATTTCGCGTACTTGTTGCCGTCGCGCCAGACGGCGCCCATGGCCTCGCGGGTATAGCGTGCAATCAACGTTTGCTCCTGAGATTTTCAGCCCGGTTACGCCGGAATCAGAACCGCCGCATCCATCAGAGACGTCAAAAAAACAACTGCAAAACCGGACGGCTCCAGCGCACAAATCCACAGTAATGATACGGTATTTCACACTTGCGTGCGACCTGTGCCCGTGTCCGTTGAAAACGCCAGCCCTAGTGATGCTTCTTTTGACGCACCAGGCGGTTACGGGCGGTATCGCCCGCGGCGGACCTAACCGCAAGCCCTAAATTCTGTCTAAGGATATGGATGAAGGAAAGCGTCGAGAGCGTCCGGGCGGCCGACGCCATCGCCATCGAGCGCACGCTTGCGGGCGATCGCGATGCCTTTCGCATTCTCGTGGAGCGCCACAGCGCCACCATTTTCCGCCTGGCCTATCGGCTGACCGGCAATCATCATGACGCCGAAGAAATCGTGCAGGAGGCTTTTTTGCGCGCTTATCAAAAACTCGAGCAGTTCGCGTCGCAAGCGAATTTCGCCACCTGGGTATACCGCATCGCCGCGAACTACACCATCGACCGCATGCGCCAGCGCAAAAGCGAGGACGCGCGCAAGCTGCTGGTTCCCAGCGCGGAAATGTCCGACGACGCCGAACTGGATCCGCTGCGCCAGATTCCGGATGACGCGCCCACGCCCGAGCGGCTCACACAAAGTGTCGAACTGCGCAAGCAAATGGAAAATGCCCTCCAGAATTTGACGCCCGCGGAACGCACCGCGTTCGTGATGCGTCACTGCGACGGCTGCGGCATCGAAGAAATCGCCGCGGCATTGAAATCGAACGCCGGCGCCACCAAGAACACCGTTTTTCGCGCGGTACAGAAATTGCGGAACGCGCTCGAGCCGCAGTTTTTGCCGCGTGCGCAGGCCCGCGCCATGGGAACGGAATCATGAAGCACGCAAGCGGCGAACATTTAACCGAAGAGCAGTTGATTGCCTATCAGGACGGCGAGGCCTCCAATCGCGCATCCTTTGCGGCGCACATCCGCGAGTGCGCCGAGTGCCGCGCCGAAGTGCAGCGCATCGCCGGAATGCTCGCGGCGTTTCAGGCCCTGCCCGTTCCGGATCCCGGCGAGGAATATGGCCGGCGCGTATGGCAGCAGATTGCGCCGCGCCTGCCGGAGAAACGCGCGCGATGGTGGCAGGCATTGCTCGAACCGCGGCGATTGACGGCAGCGGGCCTCGTCGCAGCGTTGTTGTTGGTGGCGTTTCTGGCCGGGCGCGTCAGCAAGCACCCGGACAACGGGAATCCGGCGCTGTCCGCCGACCAAGTGCGCGAGCGCGTACTGCTTCTCGCTGTCGGCAAGCATCTCGGCCGCTCGGAAATGGTGCTGATGGATATCGCCAATGCCGATCCGCAGGGGCCCGGTGTGAAGCAGGTGAATTTTTCTTCGCAGCGCCGGCGCGCCGAAGATTTGCTCGACGAAAACCGCCTCTACCGGCAAACCGCGCTGCAGGAAGGCGACACCGGGCTGGCTAATGTGCTCGACGAACTCGAGCGCGTGCTGCTGGATGTGGCGCACAGCCCGCGCACCGTGACGCCGGCGCAAGTCAAATCGATTCGCCAGCGTATTGATGACGACGGGTTGCTCTTCAAGGTGCGCGTACTGGCCAGACAGATTGAGATGCAGGAGCGATCCGGCAGCAAGTCGAAGCCGGAAACGAGCGGCTCCGCAAACGTGGAAAGGAACAACCGGGCATGAACAGAGGAACATCATTTCGCGTCGTGAAATTCGCGTGGGCCGCGGCGTTTGCGCTGCTGGCCCGGCCAGCGGGCGCAAGTGCGCATTGGCGCGCCGCCGCTTGGCCGCAGCCGCAAAGCGCCACCGCTTCGTCTGACGACCGCGACGACTCCGCGCTGCAAAGCCAAAGCGACACCGAGCGCCAACAGGAACAGCGCGAGCGCGAAGAAGAACGCCGCGAACGCGAGCAGGACAAGCGCGAACAGGAGCAGGACCGCGTCGAGCAGCAGGAAGATTTATACGACCAGGGCCGCGAAGCGCTCGACGATGACCAATACGATCGGGCTCGCGATTTATTCACGGAGCTGGCCAAGCAGAACGGCCCCCAGACGGACGCCGCGCTTTACTGGGAAGCCTATACGCAACAGCGCCTGGGACAGCGCCAGGCGGCGATGGCCTCCATCGCGGATTTGAAAAAGCGCTTCCCGCAAAGCCGCTGGCAAAAGGATGCCGGAGCGCTGGAAATTGAAATTCGGCAGAACAGCGGACAGCCGGCTCGGCCGGAAGCGCAAAACGACGACGAGCTCAAAATGCTGGCCATCCAGAGCCTGATGAACAGCGATCCCGAGCGTGCCATGCCCTTGCTGGAAAAAGTGCTGCAAGGCGCGGCGTCGCCCAAGGAAAAATCCAAAGCGCTCTTCGTGCTAGCGCAAGGCGGCTCGCAGCAGGGTCGCGACATTATCGGACGTATTGCGCGCGGGCAGAGCAATCCCGAGCTGCAAAGAAAAGCGGTGGAGTACCTGGGAATCTTCGGCGGCGCCGAGTCGCGCAAGACCATGGCGGAAATTTACGCTTCCACCACCGACGCTTCGCTGAAGCGCGCCATTCTGCGCAGCTACATGATTGGTGGCGCCAAGGACCGCTTGTTTGCCGCCGCCAGGAACGAGAAGGATCCAGCTCTGCGCGCCGAAGCCATACGGCAACTCGGACTGGTTCACGGCGAGAGCGAGCTCGAGCAGCTTTATAAAACGGAATCTTCTCCGGACGTGAAGAGAACTTTGCTGCAGGCATTCTTTCTGGCCGGAGACGCCAAAGCATTGTTGGGAGCCGCAACGGACGAAAAGGACCCGGAATTGCGCCAGGTTGCAGTGCGCAACCTCGGGCTGATTCACTCCGACGATTCAGACAAGGCTCTGGCGGCGATTTACGCTCGAGAAACGGATCGCGGCATCCGCGAAGAAGTGTTGAACGCCTATTTCATTCAGGGAAACGCCGGCGCCATCGTTGCTATTGCGCGCGCTGAAAAAGATCCCGGCTTGAAAAAAGTGGCGGTACAGAAGCTGGCACTGATGCACTCGAAAGAAGGCTCGGACTACCTGATAGAGATTTTGCAGAAGTAGGTGGGCGATGAAAACGACGATGACACGGCGCGTGATGCCATGGGGACTGCTGCCGATTTTGCTCAGTGGCGGGATGAGCGTATCGGCTTGGGCGCGGCAGGCCCAGCCCGGCGCGGAAAAACCCAGCGACGCGCCGCGCGTGGAAAACGCCAGGATGGAAACGCAGAGCGTGACCGGCACACTAGCCGCCACCATTGGCGAAGCACAGAAAAACGCCGCGCCAATGTGGCTCGCCTATGCGGTGAAGGCGGCTCCCGGGCGCACGCTTTGTTGCGGGAATTACAACAACGGCAGCAGCGTGGTCTGCGGCAAATGCGATCTGGAAATGGAGCATGCCCACTGGAATGAATCCACTGGCGGCACAGTGAAACTCGAAGGCGACCAGCGGCTGGTGGTCTTGCTGCGCCTGCAGGACCACCACGTCATGCGCATCAGGCTGGCGTCGGAAGATTGCGTTCTGGATGCCAGCGGCTTGCCGTTCCTCTGGCTCACCGGCGTGCACGCGCCCGAGAGTGTCGGCGTGCTCTCCGAGTACGTGCGCAAAGAAGGCGCCGGCGAGAAGCGGTCCATCGGTAATGAAGCGCTGATGGCCATCGCCTTGCACGACGGGGCCGAGGCGCAGAATGCGCTGGACTCCTTCACCGCGCTGGGACAACCGGAAGAGCTGCGCAAGCAAACCGCGTTCTGGATGGGCCTGGCGCGCGGACAGGATGGATTGGCGGTGCTGCAGCGCATGGCCAGAAAGGATCCGTCCACGGAAGTGCGCGCGCACGTCGCCTTTGCGCTCAACGTAAGCAAAGAGCCGGCCGCGCTGG
Organism: Candidatus Acidiferrum sp.; assembly: GCA_036496505.1. GTDB lineage: Bacteria > Acidobacteriota > Terriglobia > Acidiferrales > UBA7541 > Acidiferrum. The sequence continues at coordinate 16,296 of DASXLA010000041.1, forward strand.
ACGAAATGATTCGCATGGCACACGAGGATGAGAGCGCGCACGTGCGCGGGCAGGCCATTTTCTGGCTGGCGCAGAAGGCCGGGAAGCGCGCCGTGAGCGCGATTGACGGCGCGATTGAGAATGATCCCGACACCGAAGTAAAAAAACAGGCGGTGTTTGCCCTGAGCCAGTTGCCGAAGGATGAGGGCGTGCCGAAGCTGATTCAGGTAGCCGAAAATAATCGCAATCCGCAAGTGCGCAAGCAAGCCATGTTCTGGCTGGGCCAATCGCAAGACCCCCGCGTCCTCGATTTTTTTGAAAAAGTCCTGACCAGGTAACTGTTGTTGTGCGAAGCACGAACGCGAGGCCCTCTCTCCTGCAGCTACAGTCGCGTAACGCGTCTCCGTCGACGTCGACTCAATTGATCTTGGCGACCTCGCGATCCCTACACCCAAAAAATTGTCGTTCCGACCGAAGTTTACCCGCCGTGGCGGGCGGCCGGTCTTTTTCTTCGTCGTTCGCGAAGCGAGCACCGGCCGCGCAGCGGAGAAATCTCTCTTTGATCTGTCGCGCAAGCCATGAGCCCGGAATCTCAACTCATTCAGCCCGTTGCGTTCGACGCTGCGCCAAGCATGAGAAACGCGCTGGAGTAAATAGGGCCTGACCCCTCACCGAGCGCAGGCGGCCCGGCCAGCCTGGCCGTCATGAATCCCGCGCGCCCGCATGCAATCGTAAATGGACTGCGCTTCCGGATAGAAGCGGCGCTCCAGTTTTACATCGTTGCGGTCATCCGGGTCGCTGGAAACCACCATAAAATCACCATCCTTGCTTCGTAGCACGTGGCGGCCGTCCGCCAGAATTACGGCGGAGTCGTACATATCCTTTATGCTCTTCACGACCTCGGCGTCCTTGGCTTTCAATTCGGCGATGATGCGCTCGTTCGTTCGTTTGTCCTCGTACAACTGAATAGCGATGCGAAACCACGCTTCCTGCTCCGCGTCGCTTTTCTTCACGTAATTCGCTTTTTTCTCGGGCGTGTAGTAATCGATGTAAAAATGCTGAAACGACCAGTCCACCACGTCGCCCATCACGTCAAGCACCGTTCGATTGGGGCTTTCGGTGGAGTATTTCTTGATGCGGACCAGCATCACCCGCAAACCGTCCGGGGCTATGTCTGCATGCTTCGCATCTTGAATGAATAGCGCGCGCACCAGATTCGCGAGAATGCGATCGCGCGTGTATATTTCCTCGCTTTTTGGCTTTCCCGCGGCGTCGGCGCGCAAGGGAAGATTGGCGATCGAATTGTTGGCGTAGCGCAGGACGATTTCCCGCTGTTGAGCCTCGGGAAGCCGGGCAGCTTCGGCAACGGTCTGCGCTTTCGCGGAGCCGGCCAAGCAACAAACGGCAGTTGCGAGAATCCCAAGCCGAAGCATTTCCCGATGTAGATTCATGCTTCCTTGTCCTCCGTTTATTCAGAAACCGGCAGCGTCGAAGCAGCAGTCCACCGCAAAGTATAAATCCATTATTTGGAAGCGAGGTAACGACGATTGATCAGGCTTGAGCGACGGATTTAACAAGTTCGAAGAGGAAAGAAGCTGGAAAGCTAGTCGCCGGTAGGGTTGGAGCGCATATAGCGCCACGGGTTCACTGGGGCATTGTTCATGCGCACTTCGTAATGCACGTGCGGCCCGGTGGACCGGCCGCTGATGCCCGTGTAGCCGATCACTTCGCCGCGCTTCACGCGCGTGCCCGGAACAGTCGAGTAAGACGAGAGATGCGCGTACCAAGTGGTGATGCCAAAGCCGTGGTCGATAATCACCAGCCGGCCATACCCGGAATGCGTCTCCGCGACGGTCACGATGCCGTCGGCGGTGGCGTGCACCGGCGCGCCATAGTCCGAGGCCACGTCAACTCCGCGGTGAAACGCGCCTTCCCCGCTGAACGGGTCCAGGCGCTCGCCGAAGCTGTCGGTGATGTGCCCGAGGACCGGCCAGATCGACGGCGTATAGGAGGAGTCCGCAAAGGTCATGGAGGGCATCAGCCGCAGGCCGGAGTTCGAAACCGCAATCACCGCGGCGTTACGCTTCAAAAAAGTGTATTGCTCCACCGAGCGGTCGAAGGCGTCCTGGGGATCGCCGGTGTCCGGCTCATCGAAAGCGGCGGGGTGGTAGCGGAGCACGCCGTAGGTCATGGCCACTTCGGTGGCCAGCGATTGCAGGGAGTCCAGGCGCTGGTTGGTATCCACCACCGTGCCTTGCAGCTGCCGATACTGCTTCTTTAGGGTTTCCTGATCGTGGCGCAGCGCGTTGTAGTTGCCGACCTTCCACAGCATCCTGGAATAGGCGCCGATAGCGGCAGTAACGGTAATGGCGCCAATCAGCGCCAGGGCGGCAAGCGCATGCAGGATATGCCCGGGAACGACCAGTTTCCGCATCTGGCCGGGAGAGGACGCGATATAAAATGTGTAATTCTTGCCGGACATCGCTAAGAAGGCCCTCAGCCTTGTGTTACCGTGACGCGCCAGCAACCTCCACCGGCAGCACAGTTAATCATAGCAAATCCGCGCGGTGGCTGGGTTTGCATCGCTCGGCATACTAGAGGGGTGGGGGTGCTAGAGTCAACCCTGTATTTTCCTGTTCATGGAACAGGTTGCGGAAAACTGCCCCCTGTACCATTGAGCAGGTTTTGGCCAAATGAAGTGCAATTCTGGTGAACAGGTGCGGGAGTGGAGCGAGCCTTGTCAAAGCGCCGACGCGGTAAAAACAGCCGAGCTGAGCGCGGTGGCGAGAGCACCGGGGCGGAGCGTACATTGGCGAAGCACGGACAGGCTTACGGAACTGGTGGCGAAAGCGGCGGTGAGAACAAACTGGTTGAGCGCATCGCGCGCCATTTTGGGAAACGCGCTGCCGGGTTTGTTTCGCTCGGGATGGGTGACGATGCCGCGCTGGTGAGGCCTGCGCCCGGCAACGATATTATTCTGACCTGTGACTGGTTTCTCGAAGGCACGCACTTCTTGCGCGACCGGCATCCGGCGGAAGCTGTGGGCTGGAAGTGCCTCGCCCGCGCGGTGAGCGACGTGGCCGCCATGGGCGGAGTGCCGCGGTGCTTCTTGTTGAGCCTGGCGCTGCCGGAGCCTTTGACTGGCTCCTGGCTGGACGCGTTTTTGCGGGGGTTGCGCCGCGCCGCGAGGCGGTTCCGGTGCGAGCTGGCCGGAGGAGACACGACCAGCCGGCGCGAAGTGCTGATCAATATTACCGTGGCGGGCGAGGTGCGCCGCGGGCGCGCCTCACGGCGGTCGGGGGCACGGCCGGGCGATATCCTTTATGTAAGCGGGCGGCTGGGCGAAGCGGAACTGGGCCTGAAGCTTCTGCGCGAGGGCAACGCGGAGCGGCCCGGGCAGCCGGCGCTTCTGCGCTTGGCCGACGCGGCGCGGCCGGGGCAGCTGGCTCGGCTGGCGCGTCGGGATATGCATGTGAAAAAGCATTTGTATCCGGAACCGCGGCTGGCCTTGGGTCGTTGGCTCAGAGAAAAGCGCCTGCCGACCGCGATGATGGACCTGTCGGACGGCTTATCGAGCGACTTGCCAAGGATGTGCGACGCCAGCGGGGTTGGGGCGCTGATCGACGCCGCGCGCCTGCCGCTGCCGCGTGTGCACGAGCAGGAGCAGAAGCGTGGGCTCGACGCGCTGCAGCTGGCCCTCCACGGCGGGGACGACTACGAGTTGCTGTTCGCCGTGTCGCAGCGAAACGCCTCCCGGGTGCCCGCTTCGCTGGCAGGACTGCGCATCACGCCCATCGGCAAAATAGTGAAAGCCCGGCAAGTGCACCTGCTGGACAGGGCTGGTCGCACCAGCGTGCTGCACGCCGCCGGTTGGGATCCCTTCAGCCGCGCTTAGTTTGGATCAAAACGAAAAAAACGAAGAAGAAACTCAAGATCAAAACCCGTCAAGTCCAATTCCAGCAAGCGTTGGCCACCCGCCCGTATTCGTACCATGTTCGCATATCGGTTAGCCGTTACGTCGTCGAATTGGAAAAGAAGGGCTGGGCCACCAGATCGGTGAGTTGGGAGCCTGATCGGGCTTGGGTGGATCGAACAGTCGAGAGTGAAAATTTGAGCCAGCCAGTTGGCCACCCGCCGGTTAAACATTTCGTTGCTGCAACTACACTCGCGCGGTTATCGCTTCTTAATAATGAGATTGTCGTGGAGATTCTGGCGCCCGGGCCGATCGGCCCACGAGCCGTAATTGACGTGTTCAAGTTGCAATCCAGCCTGCGCCAGCCAATCCGTGATGTGATTTTGCGGAACGGCGATTGCCGTTTCAGGAAAGACCTCATCCAGAGTCAGACAACCCTCAAACGGATATGGAAAGGCCAGCGAGCTTTTTCCGTCCACAATGGACTTTCGCGATTCTTCATTCAGGAGGAAAGTGGTGATAAAAGCGTGTCCACCAGGTTTCATGACTCGCGCTATTTCATTTATATAGTTATGAATGCCGGCGAGCCTCATGTGAGTAAAGATTGACATCAGCATTACGCAGTCGAAGCTATCGTTGTCATACGGAAATTTCAGCGTCTCGGAAGTGATGGTTCCGCTCGAATTGTAATGTTTGCTATAAACGTCGACGAATTCAAATCTGAACCGAGGATTCGCCGCGGTGATGTGCTTCTGACACCACAATACCCACGAAGGGACGATGTCGAAGCCATCGTAACTGCCTTGTTGCAAATAGCTCAGAAGGGGCAATGCGACACTTCCCGAGCCGCAGCCTACGTCCAGTACTCGATGGTGGGGCTGAAGGCTGCATGCGTCAATAATTTCGGCGAGGCCTTTTTTCCCGGCGGATATATACGTGCTTGTATCGTTGAAGCGCATGCCGCGGGGAGGGATCAGCGAATGGTTTTTTCGCGTAACACTTTCGTAAACGTCAACCGGGAAATACACGCACATCCGGACGGTATTGCGCACGGACGAATTCTGGAGCAGCCGTTTTGCGATTTTCTTCGGTGTCACTTGCACGATGCTAGCAGACCGACATTGAAGCGCCAAGAGTGAACCAGCTGAGTCAGCGACCTTCCCCTTCGTGAACATACAGGCGCCCGGCGAACTTTGGGATCATTTTCCGGGACAAAGCCAGACAGCAGGAACGCGCTTACTTACGCTTGCTGCGCAGCGCCTTTTTGGTGCCTTCCTCAATCAGCGTCAGGCCGCGTCCGGGGCCGGTGGCACGCAGGACTCTGAATTGTCTTCCTTGCAGCTGATTGTACGCAACGAAGAACTTCGCAATGTTTTCAATGATCCCCGGGTCCAGACGATGGGGCGAGCCCGCTACGATTTTCTCGGTCTTTACTTCAAGCGGCACGGCCACAAAACGATCGTTGCGCTTGCGCTCCTGGTTTTCAATCTGCTCAGCTTCTATCACGCCCAGTAATTTTGCGATGATCAAGCAGCCGGTAAATGTGGGCTGCTCGGCGAGAATCAGCACATCGAGGGGATCGCCGTCATCCCCGACGGTGGAGGGCAGAAAACCAAAATCGAATGGAAAGCTTTGCCCGATTGGCAAAGCCTTGTCAAATACGAAAAGATCGGACTTTTCATATCCAGCTTGATGCTCGCGGCTCAAGCGGAAAGCGCGGAAGTGGCCGCCAGGACCGGCGGCTTGACCAGTTGCGGGGCGCCGCGGCGCCGGCTTCTTTTCCCCGGCGATTTTCCGGCTACAAAATCGTGGCGCAAATGATTGGCCAGCGATATGGCATGCGTGTACTTCGCGTCGCTGAGGGAGTGAAGCTTCGCGATTAATTTGCATTGCGGGCGATGATCGAGCAGCTCCTCGGCAATCGTCACCAGAACTTGCCAGTCGTGCCATGCTCCGATGGCATCCTTTACCTTTTTCAGCGCAGCGACGAAGGCCTGCTGTTTGGAATCTTCCGCGAGTTGAAGAAGGTACTGCAGTTCTTTCACCCGCAGGCGATAGGGGTGAAGGTTGGCGGGCGAGAGTTGCGAAGGCCGGCGCAGTTCGGATGCTAAACGAAAAGCCTTTGCCATGGCCTCATCAGAGGGCTGCGGGCGCGATTCTTCCTGTTTGCTGGAGTGCCGCTTGAGAAGTTCCTCGAACTTGGATGCGGTGCGCTTGAGGCGCCGCCTCAATCGAGGCCCGACAGCGGAAACCAATGCTTTAAGCTTCCTGGCCTGCTTCGCGCGCCTTGCCCCGAGGTGCTCGATGAGCTGCACGAGGCAATCCTGCTCGCCACTTATATTTGTATTCAGGGCGTAGCCGGTAAGCACATCCATATCGCGAATCTTGCCGCTTTGTTTACGAACGCGCGCCAAGTCCGGGAGCAAATGTTTTTCATTCCCGGAGGACTCCAGACCAAAAGCCTCGAGCGCGCTTTGAAATCGGCGGGAGTTAGTACGCAAATCGTGAATCTGTTTGGTGGTAGGGCGCGAACGCGGTTTCTTCAGGAGTTTGCGCAGTTTACGGACAGGTTTGCTGATGCGGTCTTCCGCGATGGCCATGTTATTCCCTGGTCACAGAAAAACGCGGCCGCTGAATTGATGCAATACACGATTCGATGTATTGCCGCCAGCGCCCACGCTTCCTTGGATGTTTCGCAATTCTTCGGCACCCATGCCGGGTCGTCTTGCCGGCGGGATGACGGATGCAGCTCCGAACGAACCGCAAGTCGAACCCGTTCCCGAACAGCCTGATCGTTTCCGTGGGCATTTGCAGAGATTCCCAGCGTTGGCAGCAATGCCAACCCGAAGATCGCAGAAAACAGCCTTCGCGTGGTCACGGGGACTTCTCCTCTCGTCTGTCCCGGTATTCGAATCAACATTCGGCTCGGAATCGGGGATTAAACCATTTGGTACTTGACTTTCTTATTACTTTATAGTAAAGTCGAGTATGACGATCGCCGTTCAACCCTCTTTTCTAATCTCCCGACGCCGCCTCTACGCTAGCCACAACTCCGTCCACCATTCAGCCATTGACACCGCTTCAGCCACGCCCCGCCTTTTCAGCTTTACCTTAGCGCTCTTTTGCCGGTCTTTAGGTCTCTTGGCTCTCTTTTGCATACTCGTTTCCTTTGTTTTCAACAACTTCCAGCCTCTCTCTAAAAAGAGGGGGCAGTATGCGATGAAGTCTGGCTCCAGCCGCCGAGCACAGTGCTTCACGGTTTGGCGGGCGGTGCTGATGCTGCTGGCGGAGGAGGTGGTGGTGGCGGCGGCGTGAATCGGGAGTCGTCGATGGGGGTGTTTTGCTGCAGATTTTCGACCTGGATGGTGAAGCGATTGCCGGGTCGGGCGACCGTCCAGCGGAAGGGGACCTTGACGCCATCGGCTTCGCGATAATCGGCGTAATCAATCTGCGTGGGATTCAGACCGAGCGGGCTCGGCACGTAGCGCACCATGCGCAGCAGCAATCCGGATTGCTCGTCGAGATAGAGGCGCAACGGCGGGCGGCCTTCGGCATGGCCTTCCACCAGGTAGGTGTCGTGGCCATCGATTTTTTCTCCGGCCTCGACGGTAAATTTGGGATACAGGGATTTTACGTCGGCGGCGAAGTGCAAATCGGCATCGAGGCGCGTGGAATCATTTTCGGCGGAGGACATCATGTGCGCGGGGCGTCCCGGCAGGCTTAGCCAGCCGCGCTGGCCGTCAAATCCAGTGACGCTGTCGCCGCTTGGAAGGTGCATATAGGAAATGCGCTTGTCGGGCGCTTTGGAATAAACGTCCGCGGCAAAAGTCTGCCCGTCAAACGTGGTGAGCTTGCCTTTCTCGGCTCGCGTGGTGATTTTTTCCACGGCGGCAGCGCCACCGGCGGCGGCCAGATATTTGTCGAGAAGGTCTTCGGCCTTGGGCAGCGCCACGTTTTCGGCCGGCTTCTTCCCTGCCGCGGCGGCGGGCTCTTCTTCTTTGATCACGGGGATGCCGACGGGCATGGCCGAGCCGCGATGGCAGGTGTAGCAGGTGACATGAAGCTGGCCGTCAAAATTGGCTTTGTCGATGTCGAACATCATGGTCATCATTTTGCGCGCGATTTTTTTGGGCTTTTTGTCGTCGCTGTCCATGTGCTGATGGTCGTGGCAAAATTCGCAATCGACGCCGAGGGACGCGGTGATGAACTGCATCGCGGGGATGAGCTGGTCGGCGGGCAGGCCCTTGAGGACCTGGATGTTCTTGAACTGTTGCTCGGTGAGTTTCTGGGTTTGCGAGCTCTGCGACGGAGTGGGCGCCGCGGCGGGCGCTGCGGACGGCGACTGCCCGCGCGCCGCGAGCGCGGCGGCAACGCTGAACGCCATGCCACAAGAAATCGTGAACCAACCCGCGATGCCGTGGCGCTTCATGTGGTCTCCCTCGCAAGCCATGCAGGCAGGATTGTAGCAAAGCGGCAACGCGCCGCAGGCGATTTTTGATTTGTGGATGAAAATTAGGCGCTGATCTCGCCGCGCTTGGCCAGCGCGGTGATGCGATCGGCGGCACGGAAAGCCAGCGCTTCGATGGTCATGGTGGGCTGGCCGCGGCCACCGGTGACGAAGCTGCTGCCGTCGCAGAGGAAAAGATTTTTGACGTCGTGGGTGCGGTGATCGGAATTGATGACCGAGGTTTTGGAATCGTTGCCCATGCGGCAGGAGCCCAGCAAATGCACCGCAAATTCCTGCTCGGCGATGGGGAAACTCCATTTTGTTTTTGCGCCGGCGGCGTCCAGCAGTTCGAGGCCCCGGGCGTTGAGCCAGGTGGAAAGCTTCAAATCGTCGGGATGATCCTTGTAAGTCATGCGCAAAGCGGGCAGGCCCCAGGCGTCTTTTAATTCGGGATCGAGCGAAAAACTGTTGTCTTCGATGGGAAGTGACGAGCCGTGGGAGAAGACTTCCATGGTGCGCGTGAAATTTTGGCCGAGAGTTTTCTTGAAAGCGCCGCCCCAGCGCGGCGTATCCGGCGGCAGCGAATTGAGCGCGAAGCCGATGGGCGTCATATCAAAGCGGGCGTCGAGGCCGCCGCCGCCGTAGAAACCGACTTTATGGGCGTCCAGCTCGTAAAAATCATGGAGGATGCGGCTGACGGCGAAGCCTTTGTAGTCGTTGAGCGGATGCTCGAAGACGCCGAGCGAAATCGCACCGCTGTTGAGCATCAGGTTTTTGCCGACGACGCCGTTGGAGTTGGCCAGGCCGTTGGGAAATTGCGAATTGGCGGACATGAGCAGCAGCCGCGGAGTCTCCGCGCCATTGGCGCAGACAATCACCGCCTTGGCTTTCTGCAGGTGGGTGTTTTTCTGCTTGTCGAAATAGGAGGCGCCGATGGCGCGGCCGCGCGAATCGATTTCGATGCGGTGAACGTAAGAATCAGGGCGGATTTCGCAGCGGCCGGTGCGTTCCGCGACGTGAATCATGGCGGCGAGCGAGCTGCTTTTGGCGCCGACCTCGCAGCCAAAACCGAGGCAGAAGCCGCAATTGACGCAGGCGCTGCGGCCGGCGTGCGGGCGGCTGAGAATGGCCATGGGCGCGGGAAAGGGATGCCAGCCGAGCTTGAGGGCGGCGCGCTCGAAAATTACGCCGGAAGATTTTACCGGCAACGGCGGCATGGGATAAGGTCTGGAGCGCGGCGGATCGAAGGGGCTGGCGCCGGCGAGGCCGGAGACGCCAACTTCCCACTCGACTTTGGTGTAGAAGGGCTCGAGGTCGGCGTAGGTGATGGGCCAATCGACGAGATTGGCGCCGGGAATCGCGCCGACTTTGCTGTGCTCGATAAAATCAATTTCGTGAAAGCGCCAGAAGTTCGCGGTGAAGTGCACGCTGGTGCCGCCCACGCTTCTGCCATAGACCAGCGCGCGCTGCTGCTTCGCTTTATCGGCGGGAGTTTTGCGGAAGGTGGTGGGTTGCACCTTGGGATCGTTGGTCAACAGATTTTCGGCGAGGATTTTGATTTCGTTGTGCGTGTAGTCCGATTCGGAAAGGTACGGGCCCTGTTCGAGGACCACCACGCGGAAACCGTTGGTGGACAGTTCCTTCGCGAGGATGCCGCCGGCGGCGCCGGAGCCCACGATGACGAAATCGACTTCGTCGGAAGTTTTGTACCTGGGCTGGTCAACCATCGGTTTTCATCGCGGGCTTGGCCGCAGGCTGCCACCCGGCGTAATCCTTGTCGTAGTACCCAAACGGCGGCTGAAACATGTGCTCGGGATCGCGGCCGATCAGTTTCCAGCCGACGCCGCCGCGATTGCCGTCCATCTCGGAGTCCGGAAGGATGAGGAAACCGGAAATGGTGCCGACGCGCACGGCTTCGAAGAAAGTTTGCGCGGTACCGTAGCCTCTGCGGCGCGTGGCCTGCTGATGCTGGCTGTCGTCCATGGCGTGAAGCAGTTCGTCCTGCTGCTCGGTGGTGGCCGCCGAAAATTTTTCGACGCCGGGAAATTTTTCGCGCAAGGCGTTCTGCAATTCCGGCAAGCCGTCGCGGAATTTTGACTGCTGGTCGCTGGCGAAGGTCACGAGCGCGCGATCCATGAAATAAATGACGCCAGCTTCGCGGGCGCCGGGAGTGTCGTCGGTGGGAATGATCCGCGCCGAGATGGCGTCAATCTCGGCGGCTTCTTCGGGAGTAAAAAATTGAAACTTGAGAGGAGTGGCGGACTGCGCAGCCTGGCGCGCGTGGGTGGCGGCGGCAACCATCTGCGGCCAGTTCGCGGAAATCCACGCGGCACTGACACTGGCACCGGCCTGGGACAAAAATCTGCGGCGACTTAATTCGTTGATCATGATGGGATGCGAAACTGATTAGCACTCTAGTCGGCTGAGGATGCAGCGTCAACCTCAAATCCCGGTTTCGCGAATGCGATTTTAATGATGAAAATTTTGGTTGATTGATTTTGCAGGCGGGCCTGAAAATTTCGCGAGGGTCGCGGGTAATGATGTGGCAGGAATATCGCGGCCTGGCATTTTCAGTGTACGGCGGGAACGGCGAGCGGTCTATAATCCGCTGCAGTAACGGTCGAAGCGGAATTTTTCGGCGAGTGGGAAATTTCGTGAAACAACCCGGGTTTGAGACACTAGCACCGCACTTATGGCAACCCTCACAGGCGGAATTGGCACCGGAAGCAAGTGGTTGCTCGACAGAATCGTGGGGATTCTGGCGGCCACCGGCGTCAACCCGAATTTTCTGACGTTTCTCGGGCTGGTCGTGAATTTTGGAGGGGCGGTAAGCTTCGCCGTCGGCGGATTTCGCACCGGCGCGTTCATTATTTTTTTCGCGGGCTTCCTGGACATGCTGGACGGGCAGGTGGCGCGGCGGCAGAATCGCGTGACGGCGTTTGGGGCGTTTTACGATTCCACGCTGGACCGCTACGCGGACATGGCGCTGTACATGGGATTGCTGGTGTATTACTCGGTGAGCGGCCGCACGCCGTATGTGGTGCTGGCGGCGGTGGCCACGGCGGGCTCGGTGATGGTGAGTTACGCGCGGGCGCGAGCGGAGTCGCTGATTCCGCAATGCAAAGTGGGATTCATGGAGCGGCCGGAGCGGCTGGTGCTGCTGATTATCGGCGGGCTATTTAATCGCATGGGCGCGGTGCTGTGGGTCATTGCGGTGGTGTCGACGATCACGGTGATTCACCGCATCGTTTATACATGGCAGGAAACGCGCGCCGGACGGACACTGCCGGGGATCAAACTGACGCTGTAGCAAATCTTCAGCACGCCTTTTATCGGAAGCGTTGATTAATGGAAGGTGTTCAGAAACTTGCAGGTATGCAGCTGTGATATAACGCTCCCGGCAGCGGTCACAATTGACGCGCCAATCGCAGGCGAATTCGTCACAAGGAGAGCTGATGAGAACTAGAAACATTGGGCTAGGGGTGTTGCTGGCGCTGGCGTGGATGGGGATGGCGGCCATGCGGGCCAACGCCGCTGAAAATGCCAGCGTGGCGAAAGTGCTGAATGACGCCGTGACGGGCGCGGAAAAGGAGTTCATGTCCGCGGCGGATGCCATGCCGGAAGACAAATATTCGTATGCGCCAACGAACGGGGAGTTCAAAGGTGTGCGCACTTTTGCCAAGCAAGTGAAACATGTCGCCGCGGTGAACTATATTGCCGGGGCTGCCATCCTGGTGGAGAAGCCGCCAGTGGACGTGGGAGGAGAGTCAGGTCCGGCGGCGATCAAGACCAAGGCGGAAATCATAAAGTTCGCCAACGATTCGTTCGCGTACCTGCACAAGGCCATCTCTACCATCAACGAGAAGAACATGCTGGAGCCCATCAAGCATCCGTTTGGCGATGCGCCTGCGACGCGATTGGGATTGGCGGTGCTGGGAGCGCAACATGTCTTCGACCATTACGGGCAGATGGTCGAGTACCTGCGGATGAATGGAATCGTGCCTCCGGCCAGCCGGTAGTCAAAGTGAAAAGCTAAGCTGTCCGGACGAGCGGTGCCGTACGACTCGAGCCCCTGCTTACAAAGTTTTGGCGGGAGCGCCGGCTGCCGGCGGCTCTTGGTGTGTCGCGTCGCCGGGCTTTGCGGCATCGTGTCTGACTTCGCCGTAGCGCGCCGCCAGCCAACCGCGCAACTCCAGTGGTTTGTAATTGAAGGGTCCCATGCCGCCGCGGTAGGCGATGTGACCGCTTTCGTCGAGCACGTAGATGCGTTCGGGCCAGGCGGAGTAGGCGCTCTCTGCGGCGTTGCTCATATCGTCGACGCCGAATGGCAATGGATATTTGAAGCGCGTGATGAAATCGTTGGCAATGTCCAGGCGCTGCTGCAGATTTTTGGGCTGCGCATAACACACGTCATCTTTCAGGTTGGACTTCATCTGCCACTCGTCGGTGGGATGCGCTTCGCGCACGTACACGGTGAGGAAATCGGCGTGATCTTTGTAATCGTTGTAAATCGTGGCGATGTCGCCTACCTGGCGGCGAAATGGCGGTCAGGTAAAACTGCCGAACACCAACACAAGTGGCTTGGCGCCGGTGCGTTCGCGGATATGAAAGTGATCGGTACCGTTCAGCGCGACGAGCCGCGCGTCGGGCGCGTCGTCTCCCAGTTTCAAGTTGCCGCGATGCATGTGCGGCAAGGCGTAGCGCACCATTCCGTATGCGTCCCTGGGGCTTCCAGCCATCAGTGAAAGTCCAACGAAGGCGAGAAGGAACACCGCCAGCGTGACGCCGATGGTCCACTTCCAAAAAAGGGTCAAGGGGATTTTCTCTAGGCCAATCATCACACAGGAAGGTGCGCCGGCAAATACTTCATAAGCATTATGTCGCGACGGCTCCCGCGGTCACGCACAGCGCCGACGTTGAAAGCGCTATTGACGCAACGAAGCTGGCAGAGTGACAATGCGCCACATGTGGGGGCGCAATTTCTCGCGCGCCACTATTGTATATCTTCACCTACTTCGCATAAGGGGCGCGCAGAGCACATGTCCGAGAGCACCGTCATCGCCAATCAGAAGCAGATTCTCCGCAACCAGAAATCGATCATCGCCAACCAGGCGCAGATCAAATCCAACCAGGACCTCATCAAGAAGAATCAAGCCACGATCCTGAAAAACCAGGGCAGCCTCGACACCATTCTCAAAAATCAAAAACAGATACTGGCTGTGCTCAAAAAGTAATTCGTGTAGTCCCCTTCCACGCGAAGACGCCTCGCCCCATTTGACCGCGGCGTTGCTGTTTTCAGCCGCAGTTTGCGCCGCGAACCTTCACTTTTGGCCGATTTTGTGCGATTTCGGACGAATCGGCACGATTTTGTGTGTCGCGTTTGCAGGGCGGAAGCTTGTTGTTTCGCACTGCGATTGGCTTTGCAACCAGAGCAAAGCGAATCACGGCCAGTCCAGCGTGTGGCCCTAGACTGACGTTGCCAGCCACGCTGAGGTGAACTCTTGATACAACGAGACGGATTCAGGACGGGCAAAACCATCCTGCGGATTGTGGGTATTGCCTGGGTCGCTGCGCTTGCAACAACGTGCGCCCGCGCGGACAAAAAAATCATCACTATCGCCATTTCGCCACAGTCCGCGACCGTCAAAGCCGGTCAAGTTACGCAATTTACGGCCACCACCGGTGATCATTCGCGCGTCGTATGGTCTGTAAACGGGCAGGCAGGCGGCAGTGCTACTGCTGGAACCATTGACTTGGATGGTAATTACACCGCTCCGCTCGTGGCCGTGAATACGACGGTGGTGGTGAGCATCGCAACGAAACGCGACCCGGACACTACCGCGTCCGCTTCGGTGAGCATCATCGCATCGCCAGGCAGCTTCAGTGTTTCGCCACAATCTGCGGTGGTAGGTTCCGGGCAAATCAAGCAATTTACCGCCGACTTCGCCGGGGGCCCTTCCGGGGTAGTGTGGTCGGTGGACGGAATCGCGGGCGGCAATTCGACGTTCGGTACCATCGACGCGGCGGGGAACTTCATGGCTCCCGCGGTTACGCAAAACGCCACCGCAACAATAACCGCTACGAACAAGACGGATTCGTCCGATTCGGCCTCGGCTGGCGTGACCATCATCGCTCCCGGAATCGTGGCCCACACTGGCAATGTGCAGGTTGCGAGCTACACGATCACCACGGTAGCGGGCAGCACTCTACGTATTCAATTTGGAGCAGATGCAAATTATGGGCTCAACACGTGGCAGCAGCCCGCGCCTTCCGGCGGAGGTGCGGTACAGATTTTGGTCGCGGGCATGCGCCTGAACAGCACCTACCACATGCGCGCGGTTCTCACGCTGGCAGACGGCAGCGAGTTGGACGATGTGGACCACACCTTCCTCACCGGTGACATACCCGCGACAAATTTGCCTTCCATCACGGTATCTGCGACCCCAGGGCTGACGCCGCAAAGTGGCGTTGAACTGCTGGACTTGCTCAACGGCCCCACCCAGCGAGGCATTGCGGTAACCGATCTGAGCGGTGCAGTGATTTGGGCATACGATCCGGGAACGGTCGGGATCATTACCAGTCTTAACGGAATCATTACCAATCCTATAAAGTTGCTCGCTAATGGACACTTCCTGATTAATTTCACCAGCGGCGGAGATGACGGCGCGAACTCAGTTCTTCGGGAAATTGACTTGACGGGCCAGGTGATTTGGGAGTTCTCGGCAGCGGATCTGAATAGCGCTCTGGCGGCAGCGAAATGCGCGGGTTGCAATATAACGGTAACCGGGAGTCATCACGATTTCATCGCACTACCGAGTGGCCATTTGATCCTGATCGTCTCGCAAGCGAAATCCGTTTCCGGAGTAGTCGGCTTTCCCGATCCGACCAGGGTTGTCGGGGATGTGATCATTGACCTCGACGAGAATCATAAACCGGTGTGGCTGTGGTCCACTTTCGATCATCTGGATGTGAACCGCCACCCCATGAGTTTCCCGGATTGGACTCATTCGAATTCCGTTGTTTATTCTGCGGATGACAAGTCGCTCATTCTCTCCATGCGACATCAGAACTGGCTCATCAAGATTGATTACAACGACGGTCAAGGAACCGGAAACGTTCTCTGGAAACTTGGTTACCAGGGAGATTTCGCGCTGCAAGGAGGCACCGAGCCTCCAGACTGGTTTTACGCGCAGCATGACGCAAACATCATTAGTCCCAACAGCACCGGCACATATCAAATGCTCCTTTTTGACAATGGGAACGATCGGATCATGAATTCATCAGGCCTGCTTTGCGGAATTCTGACGCCATGCACCAGCCGCGTGCCGATTTTGCAAGTAGACGAGAGCGCCAAAACAGCGACGATCGAATGGGTGGATGACCTGGCGCCGATCTTCTCGACCTTTGGCGGTTCAGCGCGCCTTCTCGACAATGGCAATGTGGAATTCGCGGAGTGCGGGCCGATAAACCCCGGCTCCGTGCCGCTCATTCGGGAAGTAACCAGAAGCACGCCGCCGCAAACGGTTTGGCAGATGGAGATACCGGGCCAGAATGTCTATCGCGGTTTCCGCATGCCTAGCCTCTATCCGGGCGTGCAGTGGTGAAGTGAAACGACGATAAAAAGTTGTCAGGCCCGGCGTTTGCCGGCAGGCAGTATCAAAACCAACAGCGAAAGACACCGAAAGCTCGGCGCGAAGCGTGGGCGAACCGCATTGGCCGGTTACCAGATTCGTTTGCGCACCGGCAACTTGAAGATGGCGAAATCACCGGGACGATAACTCACAACTGGAACCCAGACTGAGTCTCGGTACCGTTCAAAAGAAGCTTTGGGAATCAAGAATTCCGAGCTGACGTGAATCCGAGCCCAATATTCCCCACTGCTCGGCAGAGTAAAACCCAATCCCCATTGCCAGGTTGGAGCGACCGCAGTAATACCGGTGTCAACGGCTACGACCGCGCCTGCCCCGGTGTTCTGGTAGATGATGACCCGGGCACTTTCGCCAGTTGCGCTGTCGTTCACGACATGGACAACGATTCCGTCGCCTTTAAGCATTGAGACGGTACTGGTGACATATTCGAACTTCAGAGCGCGGCTTGGTCTCGAGGGTTTTTTGGGAGGCATAAGTAGCTCCTGCGAAAGTTTACTGAGGAACCAGTGCTGGCCAATTCTAACCGATCAGACTGCTCTTGCGCTTCCGTTGATGAGTTTCAAGCTGGCAGGAAAGGCAAACTCAATCTCGACAAGCGGCTTCCAGTTCTGCTGCAAAGTGCATGTGGTTCGGGCCGCTCGCCGGGCGGAGCTACGCGGTGTGTTTGGCGTGGAGATTTGCGTTCTTGAGCAGCTTACGCTGCTGCTTTTCATATTTCTTCGCCGCTTTTTGCTGCTGCTTGTCCGCCCTTCGCTGGGCCTTTGCCTGGGCCTTCTCCTGTTTCCTCTGATATTGGTAGAGCGCGGTCTGCTGTTTCTGAGCTGACTTTTCGGTGTGGTGATCAGTTTTTGAGGCGGCCGTGTCTTGAGCTTGAATGGGCATCGACCATGCAGCAGCCAAGGCCACCAGCAGGGTCAAAACAGCAATTCGTTTCATGTGGATTTCCCTTTTAACTTTGGAACGACGCCAGTTTATACCTGTCTCGTCCGCCGGTGATGCCGTGACGCGTTTTGATTAGCAGCACTTTCCAACCCACTTTGGCGGTAACCGGGTTGACCAGGAGTTGAGCGGCGGCGAGGTTGAGTGGCGGCGGCCCTGATTGTCGACTGTTGCTTGTAATGTTTATTAACTTAGATGTAAACTTATGCTCCCGAAATGAGCCGCGCCATGCAATCCCGGACCTCTCGAATCCTTGCCTCGTTGGCGCTGCTCATCTGCTTTGTTTGCCCGCTTGTGGAATTGTTTGACTACTGGGATAACTCCGTTGTGAGTGGAGATGATACCGAGTACCGTTTAGTGATTCTCGCACTGTGCGTCGGAGTAGCGTACATGCTCGCACGGCTGGCCTTCAAGAGCTGGACGAGCCTTAATTTTGTTTTCAGAAGCATTACTGTTTTTAGTGTCGCCAAGCCTTCCTCATGCAGGACCGGCCATTGCAGGCTCCCACTCTTTGAAGACAGAAGCCCGCCTGAGCTTCCGCTCCGTATCTGAAAATCCTCGCAATTGACTCACCAGGATTCTCCAGGCGCGCGGGTTGGTTTGTCCGAAAGCGCCGCGACGTATCCACTGGCGGATGTGCGCCCAAACAGACATGTTTTTCTCGGCACTCGCTGGAACGAATCGATCCAGAGATGGCTATTTCTCGCCTTGTGAATTTGTTTCGGAAGGTTACCAACATTTTATGGAGGGTGGGATGAGAGCACCAAATCGTGGCGTCGGTCCGGGATCTTCAGTTGACGTAGATTGGCATGGCGAATTGCCGAAAGCTCAACAGCATGCTTTCGAGACATACATCAAGGAATTTGAAGGCTCATACCTCATGTTCAGCATCTCGCTCGACGAAGCCATCAGCCTTCACCAGGGCACTTGGCTAAGCAAGTCTTTCCAAGTCGCAGCCCTGACGTCTGAACTGTGCGCGGGTTTGACCGCTTCACTGGAAAACATGCTGCGCTCGTTGTCCGAGCACTGCAGGGAGCAGGGGACCAATCCGACGGTCGCGCCTCTTAATCCGGCGGACTTCAGCAACGTCTGGGCAAAGCTCGTGGCGTCGAGCAGCTTGATCTGGCACAGCGCTCTGCCCACGCGAAGGGCCCAGTTTCAAAACAAAATTCGCAGCTTAAGGTCGATGATTCGCCACGCAAAGCAAGACTTTTGTACGGTTGCAGAGACACTGGCAAGCGAGGGCATTGAGGTTGATTTGTCCGCCTCGTGGGCGGTCATGAATAGAACGCATTTCGACCTGAACACCTGCCTGCGTGAATCGTTCATCCTGCTGAAGTGCTTCATGCGAGTGTTGCCAGGCATCGAGCTTCGAGCATTCCAGGAAAAGGTCTCCAAAGGACTGAGGAGCGCGCGAGCACACTTCATTTGATTAAGCGGCGAAACGTTATGGGGCGGGGGCCTCGCCGGGGGTTTGCTGCAGGCGGGCTTCGACGGGGTCGGAGATGAGTTTGTGGACGCGGTCGCGGAGCTGCGCGACTTCGGTTTTTTTTACGGCGGTGGTGTCGATGGTGTCGTGAAAAATTACGGTGATGCGCGCCGGCCAGAGCATCCAGTGGCCGGTGCGGTGGTGCTGGAAGGAGCCGACGAGGCTAACGGGCACGATGGGAATGCCGAGCTGCTGAGCCACGCGAAAGCCGCCATCCTGAAATTCGCCGACGTGACCGTCGCGGGTGCGTTTGCCTTCCGGAAAAATGATGAGGCTGGTGCCGCCATCGATGGCGTCCTGGGTGAGCCGCCACATGCGTTTCAAATCGGAGGGGCGGCGCACATCGGGCACCGGGACGTTTCCGAAGCGCTTCATGAGCCAGCCGTACGCGGGAATCTTGAAGTGCGACTCCAGCTCCCAGCCGCGCGCGAACTGCGGGATCACGCGGTAGAGCACGAAGGGATCGAAGAGGTTGACGTGATTCGCCATCAAGAAACAGGTGCGAGCGGGATCGAAACCCGGAGAGAAGTGCACATCGACTTTTGCGCCGGACAAAAAGGTGATGCGTTTGCAGAGATCGCGCTGGAGCCAATCGTGTTTTCGCGGATCGAGAAAAATACCGAGAAAAACGAGAATGGGCGCGGCGATAAAGAAGTGCAGCAGGCTCAGGACCCATAGAATCGCGGCGCGCACCGCCAGCCAGGTGCGCTTCATATATAAACGTCCACCGCCGCGGGGACGATGTCGAGCGCGAGACACTTCAGCGCGAGGACTTCCCCGTCGACCATCACGTCGACGGGCTGCGACATGTCAAATTCGACGTGACGCACGGCGCGACGAGAAGCCTGGGGATGGCGCATATGCCTGCCATCGTAAATGGTGGGAAGCATGCGGAGGGCGGCGAAACGTCCGATGGGTCCCCAATGAACAAACTCGATGAGGCCATCGCTGGGATCGGCGCTGGGAGCGATCCACATGGTGCCGCCGGTGTAGGCGCTGTTGTTGAAGGTCAAAAAAAGACAGGGGCGGCGGTCCCACTGCTGGTCGTCGTCGCATCGGACAGAAAAGGTGAGCAGCCGCAACTGCGCGAGGCGCACAAATACTCCGAGAAGATAACCGAGGTGGCCGAAGGGCTTGAAGTATTGATTGGTCAGAGCGCCTACGTTGGCGGTGAAGCCCACGCTCACGAGATTGAAGGAATAGAGCTCGCCGGCAGAGTGGGTGAGGCGCATCAGGTCGATGGTGCGGGTGCGGCGCTCGAGAAGGGCCTGCAAGGAAGCTTTGACGCCGTCGCGGGTGTAATCGCGGAGAAAAGAATTGCCGGTGCCCAAAGGAAGAAAACCCATGGCGACGCGTTCCGCAGGGACGCCCGCGGAAAAAATGCCATTGAGGATTTCGTGGCCGGTGCCATCGCCGCCGACGGCAAGAAATTTTCTGTAGCCCTGGGCGCGGGCTTCGCGGGCGAGGCGCACGGCGTCGCCGGGCGCTCTGGTGGCGGCGACGTCCACTACGAGGCCGCCGGCGCGCAGGCGAGAGAGGGCCGGCCCGGCGAGTTTCGCGGCGCGGCCGCCACCGGCCGCAGGGTTGACGATGGCAAAGAAACGTTCCATGCGGGCTGGTATTTTCTCCTGAAAAGTTTTACGGCCCGGTGTTGCTGGTTACAAGTGCTGGTTACAAGTGCCGTCTACAACTCCACGACGGCTTTGGCGCGATCGAGGCCGGCAAGTTTTTCCGCCAGCGCGTTTCTCTTGATCTTGAGCGAGGCGGTACGCGGAAAATCGTCCTCGACGAGGATCAGGCCGCGAATGCGCTTGTAGTTTAGCAGCCGATTGTTCCGGGCCGAGATTTCCTGAAGCAATTCGCTGGTGAGCGATTGCCCCGGCTCGAGCTGCAGCACCAGGAGCAACTGCTCGCCGAGCATGGTGCGCTGGGGCCAAATATAGTTGGCGGCGAAGACGCAAAACTCCTTGACCGGAAGGCTTTCGAAGACGCTCTCGACGTCCTCGGGATAAATGTTTTTGCCTTCCTCGGTGACAATCATGTTTTTCTTGCGGCCGAATAGCTGCAGGTGGCCATTGGCATCGAAGCGGCCCAAGTCGCCGGTCATGAGCCAGCCGTCGATGATGGCTTCCGCTGTAAGCTCGGGTTCATCCAAATAGCCGGACATTACGGTTCTGCTTCGCACCGATACTTCACCGATGCCCTGCGCGTCCGTATTGACGATGCGCACCTGCATTCCGGGGAGCGGCTTGCCCACGGTGTCGGCGCGAAACGGTTTGAGATCGTTCACGGTGATGGCTGTGCCGCCTTCCGTGAGTCCGTAGCCATTGGCGACGGGAACGCCTAGGTCGTAAAAAAATTGCAGGGTCTGCGGTTCGCTGAAGGCGCCGCCAACGATGATGGCGCGCAGTTCCCCACCGAAGGCCTGGTGCACCTGTTTTAACAAGAGGCGGCTCAGCCCGAGGCGCGGATGGGATTTGGTGAGCGATCTGTTCACGGAAACGAGAGCATTGAAGATTTTGCGCTTGCCGGGCGCGAGCTCATCGAAACGCGCCTGCAAGCCTTTTTGCAGATTTTTCAGCACGAGCGGCACGAGACTGACATAGGTGATGTGATATTTCACAAACGCTTCGCGGACGTATTCCGGGCGCAGAGTGCGCAGATGGACGACGGCCGCACCGCAAATGAATGGGCCAAAAAATCCCACCATGAAATCGATAGCGTGGTTGGTGGGCAAAATACTCAGGTAGCGCATCCCCGGCGCGAAGGGATAGAGCGAAGTGAGCGCGATACACTGCTCGAGATAATTGTCATGGGTCATCATGCAGCCCTTGGGGCGGCCGCCGGTGCCGGAGGAATAGACGATGGTGGCGGTTTCGCTGCGGGTGCGCGCGCGAAATTCAGGGGCTGCGGCGGCGCGGGCATCTTCCCAGCGAAGGGCGCCGGCCAAATCCGCGCCCGCCGGCGCTTCAGTGACAAAGATGGTTTGAAGATTCGCGGCGCCGGCGCGGCCATCGGCGGCGGCGAGCTGGCGCCAGATGGGATATTCGGTGATGAGCACGCGGGCGCTTGAATGGCGCAGCAATTGCCACTGCTCATCGGCGGTGAGCTTGTAATCGAGGGGCACGAGCACCCCGCCCGAGAAAAATATGGCGTAGGCGGCAATGAGCCATTTGGACTGATTGGTCATGATGATGGCGGCGCGGTCAGCGGAGGCGAAGCCGGAACTTTGCAAGGCGGCGGCGATGGGCATGGTGCGGTCGCTGAATTCGCGATAGGTGAGCCGGTGATTTTCGCGCTCGCGGTCGGCCTCGATGAGGCAGATTTCGCCGGCGAAGACTTCGACGGCATCCTTCAAGGCGCCGCCGATGGAGGAGTACTTGGAAAGATCCAGCATTACAAGCGGGATTGGATGCGCGATGCGAGAGTGCGGAAGTCGCTCACGCCCTGCACTTCATAATCCGGCAATTCGATGCCAAAGTGGTTTTCGATGCGCGAGAGCAATTCGAGCGCCTGCAGGCTGTTGACGCCGAGCTTCTTGAAAAAATCGTCATCGGGGGCCAGCGAACCAGGCGCAACCTGAAAATGCTTGGCGGCCAGGTCCAACACTTCGCGGGTTGTCTGCTCGACGGTGCGCATCACCACTCCATTATAACTGCGGGAAGCGTTGGAACGCTGAGACTCATGACTCGGGAGCAGGCGTTTTGGGGTTCACGGGAGGTACGGCATGGCATCCGTGGACTCCACAAATTTCTTGAGGGCCGCCATCACCGCCGGGCGCGTAAACAACTTGCAGAAGAGATCGATCTCCGCACGAAGGGCCTCGTGGGGAATGGGCTTCAGGAACTTCTTGGCGGCGGCGCGGGTGAAGGCATCGAATTTTTTAATCTGCGCGGCATTGGAACGCGCGACGTTCAAGGCCTGGCCCTCGGCGGCGAGCTGCGAGACGAGGCCCACGGATTGCGCCCGGGTGGCGTTGACGCTGCGCCCGGTAAGCAGTAAATCGCGCACGAAGGCGTTGCCCAGATCGCGCTGCAAGCGGGGAATGCCCCCAAAACCGGGAATCAGACCAAGGCGCAATTCGGGAAAAGCGAAGCGCGCCATTTTATCGGCGACGATAATGTCGCAGACGAGGGCGAGTTCGAGGCCGCCGCCAAAACAGACGCCGTGAACGGCGGCGACGGTGACGAAGGGCGCGGCGTCGATGGCGTTCATCACCGCGTGAATGCGCTCCAGAAAGGCCCGCACAGCCGCGGTACGTTTCGCGCCGGTAAGCACCGCGGCACCTTCGTAAAGTTCGCGCAAATCGGCGCCGGCGGAAAAACCTTGCTTACGCGCGCTGGAAATAATGCAGACGGACGTTTCGGGCGCGAGTTCCTCGAAGGAGCCGACAAAGGCCTCCAATTCGCCGAGCATGGTGGTGCCAATCTCGTTGGCGGGATCGCGGTCGAGGATCAATTCCAGGACGCCTTCCTGGGAATCCCAACGCAGCGTTTTTCCCACGAAGGACTTCACGAGTTTTTTCCGCCGTACATGGCGGCAATCTCCGCCGAGAAGCGGCGGTCGATGGCCTCGCGACGGAGTTTGCCATTAGCGGTGAGCAGGCTGTTTTCAGCCATGAAAAGATGCGGCAACAAAGTGAAATTGCGAATCTGCTGGTAGTGAGGCAAGTCGGTGTTCACGAGATCGACGACGCGCTGGGTGTTGGAGGCGGTCGTTTCACCGGTAATCAGCGCGCACAGATAGCCGCGGCCATTGCCGACGACGACGATTTGTTGCGCGCCGCTGAGCAACTGGCCGATGCGCTCTTCGATGGGTTCGGGAGCGATATTGTGGCCGGAATTCAGAATGATGAGGTTTTTGAGGCGGCCGATGATGCGCCAGTTTCCAAGCTTGTTTTTTTCGCCCTGGTCGCCAGTGTGCAACCAGCCGTCTTTCATCACGCGCTCGGTTTCGCCGGGGCGATTCCAATAGCCGGGGAAAATATTCGGACCGCGCACGACAATCTCTTCATGGTCGCCGATGGTCATTTCGACACCGGAAATAGCCTGGCCGACATATCCGGGCTCGGGAGGAATCTGCGGATTATCCATGGTGCAGATGGCAGTGGTCTCGGTGAGGCCGTAGACCTGCAGGACAGGGATGCCCAGCATCATGAAAAACTCCTGCGTTTCCACGGCGAGCGGCGCGGAACCACAGATCAGGGCGCGCAGGTGCGAGCCAAAACGGCTTTTAATCCTGGAGAATAGCAATTGGCGGCCCAGGGTTAGCCAGATGGCGTCCAAGGCATCGGGCCGGCCGAAGTGACCCTCGCGGTCGCGCTGCCAGCTCTCCTGGGCTTTTCTGAAGAGCATACGAATGGGGAAAGGGCGCTTGGCGAGCGAATCGAGGACGCCGCGTTTGACGCGCTCCAGCAGCGTGGGCACGTTCAGGAAATAATCAGGCGCGCTGATGCGAATCTCATCGGCGAGGCGATTCAAGTCGGTGGATAGAGTGAGTACGCTCTGGCGCGCCAAACAGGACAGCAAGAGAATCCAGGAGCCGGCGAAGTTGAAGGGCAGATAATGAAACACATGGTCCGGCCTGCTGGTGGAGCCCATTAATTGATCGAGGCGCTCACCAGTGCAAGACAGCATGTGGGTGACATTACCCACGTTGAGAGTGACGCCCTTGGCCTCGCCGGAAGTCCCGGAAGTATAAATGATCGTGACGATGTCGCCAGGCTTGCGGGAATTAGGCATTTCCGAAATCGGTTGACGTAGCGGGCCGACGCGCAGGACTTCTTCCATCAAGACACGATGAGGCCGTTCCTTCCACCCGCGGGCGACGCCATCGGTAATGTCCGCGCCATCCACGACGAGCAGGCTGGGCTCGCAATCCTTCATCATGGCGACCAGTTCCGTGGGAGCCTGCCGCGAATAGAGCGGCACGACAATGATGCCTTCGGCCATGAGCGCGAGATTGACGGCGATCCATTCGACGGAGTTCGCGCCGAGCAGCGCGCAACGATCGCCGGGGAGGAGGCCAAACTGCCGTAGGTAACCCCGGGCGCTCTGGACCTGGGCAAGCAGCTCCTTGCCGGTCACTTCGGAAAACGATTCGCCGCGAATTTCGCGCAGCACCACGCGGTCGTCGGCGCGCTTCAGTTGAGCAAAAATCGCCTCAAGAAAATTAGACATAGGGGTTCAGTTGTTGGCCGCGAGGACGGCGGCCGAAGCATCGTAGCGTTCCGAAAGCTGCAACAGATTTTCAGCAAGTGGCGGCAGATAGTCTTCCCAGGACAAGACACCCGAGCGCAACGGGAAAGCGGGGTACTGCCGTCGCACAGCATCCTCTAACAAAACGCCCATTTGCGCCATCATCTTGAGGTTGCGGACCACGGTGCGGCCGATGCCGTCGCGCAAAGCGTCGCGCTCGAGCACCAGGGTCTCCATGATATGCAGCAATTTGGGCTCAAGCTCGGGATCATCGACGGTGAGAAATAGATCTTCGTGCCCGCGGTCGCGCATGAGATTGCGAATGCGCTCATCCATGGTCACACCGGCGGAGGCCACGAGGCTGGGCATGGAGGTGACGATGCCGTGATAGCGCGAGGAGACCATGTAGGTGCAGGCGCGCAGGATGGAAACGAGCTGGAACATGTCGTAGTCGTCGGAGGTGAAGACCGGCGTGCCGGGAATTTGCGCGGCAATTTCGCGGCAAGCGACGGCATCGAGGCGCTCCATGGCGACGAGGATGGGAAAAACGCGATGGCGCTGGAGAAAGGCCTTGGTGGCGTTGGTCATTCCGGAAACGTAGCGATGGAATTTGCGATCGACCTCGTGCCCAGATTCGTGAAAATAAACGGTGCGGTACTGGCTGTCTTTGTAGGCGCCAGTGGTGACGCGCGCGAGATATTTGGCGATGGAAGCTTTGACGGGCCACACGAAGGGGTGAATGGGGCACAGGACGAGGATCTGGGTTTTGCCGTCCCAGCCGGAATCACGGAGCACTTTCTGCGCGTAGGACTGCGGATGAGGCTCGAACGTCCAGGCGGTGTCGGTCCCCAATTCGGCCTGAATGCCGAGGGAACCCAGCAGAGCCTGCGATTCGGTATTGCGCGTGATGATCAGGGATTCGCCGACGTAGCGCGAGCACATATTCTGAATCAACGGATCCATGTGGCCCGCTTCGCCCCCGTAGCCCACCGACAATTTATTTTCCGCGGAGGCCAAGCCCAGCGAGCCAATCATCATGGTGGTGAGGGCGTTGGCAAATTTGCTTTTGAACATGGAGCCTTCGCAGGCGATGACCCCATGATTTTTGCGGACTTCACGGTAAAGGAACGGCGGGAAGACGTCGGGCAGATGCACTTGGCGAGAGCCTTCGAAATAACCCTTTGTGCGGGCAAAATCCTGGGTCATCACGCTGAAATCGACATTGGCCGCGCCCAGGACGTGACGAATCTGGTGAAGCATTTCGTTTACGCGGACGTCGCTACCGGTGTTGCGAGTGCCGTTGTACCCCGCAAATAACAGGCGGAGTTTTTCGTGGCGATTCCAGCGTTGACCGCACCCCAGCATCCAATTCAGCCGAGCGATACCGATGAGAGCGCTGACCCACGCGACTAGGATCACGTCGGTCATGCGTGCGCGGGCCCCGCAATCGCAGGAATTGCCGCGGAGGCGGTCGCCGGCCAAGCCTTCGCGGGATAGCGGAATTTATTTTCGCGGCTGAACCTTAATAAAGGATGAGCGTACGTGGAAAATTTCGCGGGAGCTTCGCCGCCGAGCTCCGCAACCACGCGCGAGTTATCGAAAACGGTGTTCCAGTTCAGGTAAGGCCAGAAAACCTTGAGCAGCGAGGCGCCGTAGCCGGTGGCCCCGCCTCGGCGCGAAAGCCATTCGACGGTGCGGGAAAACGGCCCGCCCAGCGACGGTAAATAAATTGGCTTGGCGGTGTGCCCGGCGGCGGCGAGCGCGCTGGTCAATTCGCGGAACGTCTGCGAGCCCGTGCCGGACGACAAATGATAAATGGTGTGCGCCGGAGAAGCCTTCTGGTGAATGGTTACGATGGCTTTGCCCACGTAGTTAGCGGGCACGATATCAATGCGGTCCGCGGGACGCAAGGGCAGGACCGGGAGGCGCGAGAGAACGTCGAAGGCCTGCACCATGTCGAATTGCGTGGTTTGCTGCCAGCGGCTGTCGCCGAGGACAATAGCGGGACGAAAAATTGTGGTGGAAACGTCGGGCAGCAGTTGATGAACCATGTGCTCGCCAAATTTTTTGGTGCGGGCGTACGGGTCGTAATCGGAACGGGTCCAATCAATGGCAGCATCTTCAGTAACAATTTCATTCTGGCGGCGGCCGGCGACGGCCACGGTGGACACGTGCGAATAGCGGCGCAAGCCATTGCGGCTCTGCACACGGCGCGCCAGTTGTATCACTTCGAGGGCGCCCCGCAAATTCACATTGAGGCACTGGCGCTCGGATTTGCGGTTGAGGGAAGCGGCGCAATGAATGATGGAATCGGTCGACTCGACGAGCTGGTGATAGGCATCCTCGGGCAGGCCGAAGAACTCGTTGGTGAGATCACCGAGAAAAATACGCACGCGGGTGTTGAGGTACTGCGAAAATTCCGGAAATTCAAAATGGAGCTGGAGAGAATTCCAGAGGCGCTCGCGCGCTTCCTGCTCGGATTTGGCCCGGACGAGCAGGTTTAAATGATCGCCGTGCTCGCGGAGGAGCCCGGCGACGAGATAGCTGCCCAGGTAGCCGGTCGACCCGGTTACGAAGATCGCCATAAGGGGTCGGGAGGCGCGGTAGAGTTCGAAAGCGCGGCGCGAGCCGGGGCAGCGGTCCAGTCCAGCTCGCGAGGAGTGCGCGATTCGAGCGGGCGGCCTTCCATGAGCGGATAACACCAGCGGCGCAGCGCCGGGATGTGCACGTTAATCCAGTAATCCCACCAGTCGATGGCTTCCGGGGCAAATTCGAACACGGGACTCTCGCCGCGAGGAAGCGCCGCCGACAACATGCGGGTGTTTTCGCATTCGAACACGTGCTCGTTGTGCAGGATGAAAGGCTCGTAAAGCTCGATCAATTTTTCGGCGCGATTCAGGTCGCGCTCGGCCTTGGCGAGCGGGGGCTTTTTGATTTTGAGGGCGCTGGCCGCGCGATTGATGCGGGACACGACTGCCTTCTGCATGGGAATGGACATGCGTTCGTAGCGCTGCTTGGATACCGGAATGGTTTCGAACTTTACCTTGAGCCAATTGTCGACGCTCTGCGCCATGCGGTAGTGCTTGCGATGGGCCAGGCCGGTCAACTCGATGCTGCGGCCCATGTTGACGGGATTGACGGCGGAAGTGGCGAGCTGGTACATGCGCGCGTTTTTGCGGGCGATGACCGCGGCGGCGATGAGGCTCATGCCGCGGCAGACCATGTCGACGGGAATGACGTCCAGACATTTGCGGGCGTTGGTGGGAAGCTGGCGGAAATTGGTGCCCAGCAAATAAGAGAGCGGACCGGAAGTATTAATACCCTCGTTCCAGCCGGAAAACGGAGAGCGCTCCGAACTTTCCACGATGGACGGCCTCACGATGGCAATGGGCAAGTCCTTGCCACGCGTGGCCAGCACCGATTCGCCGAGACTCTTCGTAAAAGTGTAAGTGTTGGGCCACCCGAGATGCTGAGCGCGACGCATGCCGATGCGCACAAGACGGTTGCGCGCCCAGCGGATGCGATTGCGCTTGAGCACGCCGTCAAGTTCCCTGGCGGGGACGACGGAATCGTCGACGCCACGGCCCAGCGCCTGGCGCTTCAAAGCGGCGATGAGCTCAACGCCTTCGGCGCGGTCTTCGACGCGGCGAATGGTCTCGCGCAGGGATTCGATTTCGTGGAAGACATCGAAATCGGGGTCGCCCGATGGATTGTAATTGGCTTTCAATTCCTCATTGACGCGGCCGTCGCGCATGCCGACGACGAAACAGGTGGAAAGATGCATCAGGCCGGCGTGCTCGCAGCGGCGCATGAATTCGAGGAGGTGCACGGCGGAATCGACATTGGAGGAGAGGGCTTCGCGCAAATCGGGATTGAAATCGGTGAGCCCGGCGCTGTTGACGATCAGGTCGAGCGACCGGGTGAGGCGCGCCTGCACGGCTTCGCCGAGACCGAGACCGGGGGCGCTGACATCGCCTTCGACGACCTCGACTTTTTCCTTCAGGAACGCGCCCAGGTTGCGGCCATAGCGATCCTGCAGGGTGTCGAACGCCGGAGACTCCTCGACAATTTTCTCGAAACGCCGCTGCGCCGAAGTCGTCCGGTTGCGGCGGATCAGCAAAGTGATTTTGCCAATGTCCGGAATATTTTCGAGCAGGTCGACGAGCCAGACCTTGCCGATGAAACCGGTTACGCCAATGAGCATGATGTGGCGGTTGGCGAGGGTGGCGCGCACGGAAAGTTGATCGACGCGCGGACTTTCGCCGAACAGCGCGACAGTTCTTGAACCAGGCACGCGCGAGCGCTCGCTGCCCTGCACCGCGGCTTCGGGCAACGAGGGATTGCCGGTCCATCCAAGCTGGCTGAGCAATTTTTCGCGCGTGACCCGGCCGTCCGTGGAACCGCTGGCCACCCACGCCAGCGGGCCCCGGGGGCGCACGACGGGATCGAGGAGTCGGCCGGTGGCGATGCCGTCGCGAAACTCCAGCCGGTTGGCGATGATGGACTCCACGCCAAAGTGTTTTGCGAGGGGCTTCAGAATATGTTCCAGAAGCTGGCTGACCAGGACAACTTGTTCGCCGGCGCGCAGGGCTTCCACAAGTTTGTCGACGGCTTCGCGCCGCAGCTGCGGTTTCAGGACGTACTGGAAATATTCCTCGCCGAGCAAATCGAGCCGGTCGCGGCTGACTCCGCGCAGGAGGATGTGCAGGAAGCGCGTGGCAAACGTGCGGCTGGCGGCATAAGTAAAAGGGCGCACCAGCGCCATCCCCGCCATGCCCGCGCGCCGCGCCCAGCGCTCGGCGTAGCTGCGGGAATTCCACGTGAAAAAGAGCACCGGGCGGAGGGCCCCCAGTTCCAGCAAGGATCCCTCTACGCGCCAGTAAGTAACGGGTTTACCGGCGCCGGGCAGGGGTTGGCCGGCGGCTTCGAGCGCACTCTGCGAATTGTCAGATGAGGTGGACATGCGGGTGAGTCATCAGCTTGTCAAAGGCCGCCAACGGATGCAATCAGGCTTATCGCCCAGTCATAATGATCACGAAAATCGCAGCTCAAGTGCCGCCGGGCGGCGACTGCGCCGCGCTAAAAATACCCGTAATGCGGACCGGCAAAACGGATCACCCTGGAGCGTTCGTCAGGCGCGCCCAGACCCTGCCAGCCAACCGGCCGGCACACCAAAATACCGCCTAAAAGTAGCACCCCCCGGCAGTGTCAGGCAAGGCATCCCGCGCGCTGAATGCTCATGGAAGCTTTTGGTTGGCGCGCGACCCGGCACGCCATGATTGGCAATTGCCGCGGACGGTTCCGTCCGTCACGCTTATTTTTCGGGTTCTTTCAGATCCTTATCGTTCGCAGCTTCGCGTCATACACGCGCATCATACTCACGATCGCGGTTGCGGAATCAAGATCTTTTGGCGCGGCTCAACAGTAGCGGAGGGTGCTTAGACGCCCCAGCCGTAGCGCTCGGCGTGTTCCAGCGTGCGCAGCATTTCTTCGCGCAGAAGTTCAGTGAAGACCGAGCCGCCGATGGCGCGCGCGCCGGGCTCGGCAATGTCCGGAGTGCGATAGCCGCCGCCGAGGACCCGCAGCAGGGATTGCTCCACCCATTCCGCCTCGAGCGACAAGCCGAAGGCATCGCGCAGCATCATGGTGGCGCTCAAGATCGAACCGATGGGATTGGCGGCGTCGGAGCCCACAAGCGACGGCGCGGAGCCGTGGATGGGCTCAAAAAGCGGCGCGCTCGAGCCAAAACTCGCGGAAGGCACCAAGCCGATCGACCCGACCAGCGCCGCGGCGGCGTCGCTGAGAATGTCCCCAAACATATTGGTGCTGAGCAGCACGTCAAACTGCGTGGGCCGCAGCGTGAGCTGCATGGCGGCATTGTCCACGTACATGTGCTCGAGCTTCACATATGGATAAACGGTGCTCATGGCCGAGACCGTGCGGCGCCACAGCTGCGAGCTGGCTAGTACGTTGGCCTTGTCCACAGAACACAGCCGCCGCGAGCGGCTCTCCGCGCGCGCAAAAGCGAAAGTCGCGATGCGCTCAATTTCCGGCGTCGAGTAAGACTCCGTGTCCCACGCCCGCTCCGCCCCATTCTCGGTGGCGTTGCCGCGCTCGCCGAAGTACATGCCCCCGGCAAGCTCTCGCACAATTTCGATGTCCAGATCGCCGAGGCGCTCGGGCTTCAGCGGAGAAATATCGCGCAGGGGCTCCCAGAGTTTTATGGGGCGAACATTGACGCAGAGTCCCAGCCCCCTGCGCAGTTCCAGCAAGCCGCTCTCAGGTCGCTTGCCCACCGGGAGCGAATCCCACTTCACGCCCCCGACCGCGCCGAGAAAAACGGCGTCGGCTTTGCGGCAGGCATCAAGCGTTTCGGCGGGCAGCGGAGTGCCGGTGGCATCGATGGCCGCGCCCCCGATGAGATATTCGCGCATCTCGAACTGGTGCGTGAATTCCTGCGCGCACTCGCGCAAAACAGTAGCCGCCGCCCGCGTCACTTCCGGGCCGATGCCGTCCCCCGGCAGCAGCACAATGCTTTTTTTCATGGAAAACTCCGGCCGTGCTACCTGCTCATCCGGGACCAGGCGGAGCGCCAACGCCGCGCCTCAAGCCGCCGGAGACGCTTCGGCGCTCACCGCCACGGGACGCCGCCGCAACACTTCATGCGCAATGGCCACCAGATCACGAGGTCGAATGTTCTTGGATTGATCCGCCAGCGCATTCACCCGCAAGTATACCTCTCCAAGTTCGGCATCGCTTGGCTCATATCCTAAATCGCGCAAGCTCTGGCGCAACGCACTTCGTCCCGAATGTTTCCCCAGCACCATCAGCCGCGAAGGCACGCCCACCGATTCCGGCGACATAATTTCGTACGTCAGCGGATTCTTGATGATGCCGTCCTGATGAATTCCGGCTTCGTGCGCGAAGGCGTTGGCGCCGACCACGGCTTTATTAGGCGCGACCTGGGCGCCGGTAATTTCCGTGAGCATGCGGCTGGTGGGAAACAAGTGCTGCATGCGGATATTGGTGGTGACCCCAAAACTTTCTTTGCGCACCGCGAGGGCCACCGCAATCTCCTCCAGAGCCGCGTTCCCGGCTCGTTCGCCGATGCCATTGATGGTGCATTCAATCTGGCGCACGCCCGCACGCACCGCCGCGAGCGAATTGGCCACCGCCATTCCCAGGTCATCATGGCAATGAGCGCTGAGGGTGATGCCGTCGGCGTCGCCGAGGCCCGCGCGCACGCGGTGGAACATCTCGCCATATTCCTCGGGCACGGCGTAGCCGACCGTGTCCGGCAAATTCAGGATCGTCGCGCCGGCCTTCACCGCCACGCGGCAAACTTCGCACAGATACTCGATATCCGTGCGCCCCGCGTCTTCGGCGGAAAATTCCACTTCACCGATTTTCTGATGGCCGAGCTTTATCATGGCGGCGATGGCTTCCAGAGCCTGCTCGCGGGTCATATGCAGCTTGACGCGCAGATGCAAATCGGAAGTGGCGAGAAAAATGTGCAGCCGCGGGGAGGCCGCGGGTTCCAGCGCTTCAATGGCGGCGTTCACATCGTCCCTACGGGCGCGCGCCAGCGCCGCAACGGGCACGGTGCGAATTTCCTGGGCCACCTGGCGCACCGCTTCAAGATCGCCGCGCGAAGAAATGGGGAAACCGGCCTCGATGACGTCCACGCCGAGCGTGGCCAACTGGTGAGCCATGCGGATCTTCTCCGGGCCATTCATGGAGAAGCCGGGGGATTGCTCGCCGTCGCGAAGGGTCGTGTCAAATATGCGAACTACGTCCATAGAGAATCACCTGACCCAGTAATGCACCGAAGCGAGCCCCTAGTCAAATTTATCTTTATTCTGCTTTTGATAATCCTGCCTTATACTGCGTTTGAGGCATCCGCGTGGATCTTGGCGAACTGCAGGTTTTTCTCACCGTGGCCAAAGAAGGCAGCTTTTCGCGCGCCGCCGAGCGCCTGTACCGTACCCAGCCGGCGGTAAGCCTCGCCATCCGCAAGCTCGAGGACGGGCTGGGCCAGCCGCTCTTCGTGCGCGGCTCGCGGCCGGTGCGCATGACCGATGCCGGCACCCTGCTCAAGGACTACGCCGAGCGCCTCATCAATTTGCGGGACGAGGTCAAGAAAGGCCTGACCGAGCTGAAAGGCCTGGAGCGCGGCGAATTATCCCTCGGCGTGAATGAAAGCTCGATTCACGCGCTGCTGCCGGCGCTGGCCATTTTTCGCGAAAAGCATCCTGGTGTCCAGGTGCGCGTGCACCGCATGTTTTCGCGGGATATTCCGCACGAAGTGCTGAATTACCGCCTGGACCTCGGCGCCGTGTCCTACGTCCCGCGCGATCCGCAACTCCAGGCCACGGAAATACTAAAGGATGAGCTGTCCCTGGTGGTCCCTCCGAAACACGCGCTGGCGCGAAAACGTGAAGTGGATATTGCCGACCTGGGCCGCGAGACTTTTATCGCCCACATCGTGGAGTCGCCCTTCCGCCGGCGCGTCATCGAGCTCTTCGCCCGCCACCACACCGAGCTCAACATGCCCATCGAGATGCCCACCATCGAGAGCATTAAACGCTTCGTGCAGATGGGCATGGGGGTAGCCATCGTGCCGCGCATGTGCGTGCAGTGGGAAATCGAGCACGGCTGGATGAAAGAGGTAAAGGTCAAGCAGCTCAACATTCCACGCCACGTCTACCTGGTAGGCCGTCGCGGCGCCCGCCTCCCCCACGCCGCCGCCGAACTGATGCGCATCCTGCGCTCCCCGCACTCCCCCGCCGCCTAAGCCAAAACACCCCGCCCTCCCCGCGCACGCGATTGCTCGCGCTGCGCGGCGCCTCCGCACACGGTGCCTGTGGCATGTGGTGCTTGTGCTTTGTGGTGCAAACCAACAAAATTGCTATCATTGGCAATCTTTGCCAGCCGTGCTACAGTGAACTCGAAATCTACCTCCATGGAGAGGGCCTCGGTCGTGCCTACACGAAATGTTAATTTGACCGACGAGCTTGATCGTTTCGTCGCTAAAAAAGTTAAGACCGGTCGTTACGAAAACGCCAGTGAGGTCGTGCGCGCTGGATTGCGGACTTTGGAACGCGAGGAACAGCAGTACGAAGCGAAAATTGCCGTGCTGAAAGCGGCCATTGACGCTGGCGACGCCAGCGGTATCGCCGAGGGCAACGTATTTGGGCGTGTCCGTAAGGCCCTTAAGCTTCCCGTGTCGCCGCGCTAACCGTGGCTGTGTTTCGTTTTTCGCGTCGTGCTGAGGCCGACTTGCTGAGCATCGGCGATTACACCTTTCGCACATGGGGCAAAGCCCAAGCCGCCCGTTACCTCGGGGAGCTTGAGGTTTGCTGCCAGACGCTGTCTGACAATCCGGCGTTAGGCCGACTCTGTGATGAGGTTCGCCCTGGCTTGCGTCGTCTGGAGCATGGCAAGCACGTCGTGTTTTACCGCCAGGAGCGCGGAGGCATTCTAGTGTCTCGAATCTTGCATCAGGGCATGCTGCCCGAACTTCACTCGACCGAGAATCAAGACGACCAGCCGTAGTATGCCGACACTTCCCCGTGCAAGAAGCACGAGCCTCGATCACTCGTTGGATCCGGGAGTACAATCACGACCGGGCGCCCGGGACTGATCGCCTGGAATTTACTTGAGATCGAAATTGGCGGAATTCTATCACTGGCGCACATCGCGCGGGTAAAGTGGTTGGGGTGCCGGGTGCCCCGCGTTCCACCTTTCGCTGCGTGGGTCCGGGGCGCTCTGGTTTTGATTTCGTCCTTTTAATGCCAGAAAACAAAAAGGGCCGGAATCCCGGGTTCCCGCCCTGTGACTCTTCAATTGGTTGCGGGGGCCCGATACGTACCGAATAGACAATTCCTGTCGATACCGTTTCGGAGCGAGCTGGTTCATTGCGCGACATAAGCCTAGCCATTACTTTGTCTTAGCTTTCGTGCCGTCCGCCACGGGGCCGTAAGTCTCTAGCAATGCTTGAATCTCGTTCCCCGAGTCAACGTGCCCGTGCCTCTTGAGAACGAACGAAATTGCAAGCAAGACTATCGTTGTGACCGTAGTGGTCATCTCGTAGATTTCTTCCTCAGTGTAGTTGTTGGCAACCTCATGCTTAACGAAACGACGCCCTATTTGGTGCATCCCGCCATGAGTGTAGCTATTCAGATGCTTCCATGTCCGGGTCTTGAAGTCTTGGAAGAAGTCTCCCATGCCGTATGCTGTGTCTAGTGCCATCGCGATTTCTCCAAACTCCAAGTCAATTTTGTCTTTCTCGTTAAATTTCTTGACTTCCTCGTCCGCCGCAGCGAGGTTAATCCAAAGCGCTCGGTATGCTCCCTCAACAACTGGTCTGACAAGCGCAGACGCGGAACCTACTTTTTCGTGCATGACCAGCAGCAAGACCGATTCCTGGTGCTCAACGAGCACCGAGATAAAACCAATGACGGTTACGGTGCGGTGGTCATCGGGAAATCCGTGCCTGCCAAGAATCGGCTTTGCGGACTGCATCGCCTTCTCACAGCGAATCAGATGCTCTTTGAGCTTGTTCGTCATACCTGTCCTGGACCTCCGGCAGAGACGCCAAGTGATGTATATGATCCCCAAAAACGCAACGGCGATCACAACTGCCTTGAGCGTCATGCCTTTCATATTTGGACCGCCGGGTGCCCCGGACTGATTGCCTCGAATTTACTTGAGATCGAAATTGGCGGAATTCTATGGCGCACATCGCGCGAGTAGAGTGGTTGGGTGCCCCAGGTTCCCGTGTTTGGTACCTGGGTCTTGGGGTGTGCTCTTCTTTCCGTAGGAGGCTCCCATGCCCTCTGGACTGAAACGCTACTACGGCAAAGGGCCGGGTGCCCCGGACTGATTGCCTCGAATTTACTTGAGATCGAAATTGGCGGAATTCTATCACTGGCGCACATCGCGCGAGTAGAGTAGTTGGGTGCCCCAGGTTCCGGTGTTTGGTACCTGGGTCTTGGGGTGTGCTCTTCTTTCCATAAAAGGCTCCCATGCCCTCTGGACTGAAACGCTACTACGGCAAAGGGCATCTGCACTTCATCACTTTTAGTTGTCACCGACGCTTGCCGCTGCTGAAGACCGCGCGAGCGCGAGACATTTTTGTAAAGGAACTGGAAAAGGTTCGCGCCGCGATGGGTTTTCGCCTGCTCGGGTATGTGGTGATGCCGGAACACGTCCATCTCTTGATTGGCGAGCCACCGCAAGGAACGCCCTCGACGGTCCTGCAGAAATTAAACCTGCGTGTGGCACGCAAGCTGCGCAAAAGGAAGAGATGCATGGGTCTCGCACAGCTGCCCTTGCCATTCGAGGCGGCGAGCGAATCACCACGGGCCTTTTGGCAGGCGCGATTTTACGATTTCAATGTCTATACCCAGAAAAAGAAAATAGAGAAGCTAAATTATATGCATGCGAATCCGGTGGTTCGCAGCCTTGTCAATCATCCCAAGGACTGGTCATGGAGCAGCTGGGCCAGTTTCTATGCAAAAGATACGGCCCGGATTAGGATCGATGTGGAGGCTTAAAGAAAAAAACGTCAACCTCAAGACCCAGGTACCAAAAACCGGAACCTGGGGCACCCTCCGCGTTACTATCATTCGCGAGCCAGGGTAAGTTAACATTCGCCAAGGGTCTGTAGTCCACCCGCCACGGAGGTAAACACTATGCGCAATGAACTCCGTATCGCCTGTCTCTGGTCGGCTGCTGTCTTTCTGTCCGTCTCCGCTTCTGGGCAGACGGTTCCCAGCACGACAGCTCGGGCAGTGCCGATCCTTCAGGGATCGTCACTGCCAATGTATCCGCCAATCGCTAAATTCTCCCATGTGACCGGCAAGGTGGTCGTGAAAGTGACGGTCAAAGATGGGCTGTTGGTTCAAACCGAAGTGCTCTCCAAACCCGCCGTAGCATCCGGGGGCCGGTTGCTGGAGTCGTCGACGGTTGAAAACCTGAAGACGTGGCGCTTCGCCGCCGACGTGACCGGAGCGTTCACGGTGACCTACACGTATGAGATCTCCGGCACTGAGACCGACGAACCGACGAATGCCAAGGTCGAAATGCTGCCCTCTCTGGATGTGAAGATCACGGCCCGACCCGTAAAGCCGGCAGTCATGTACCAAAAGCAGAGCTAAGCAAGCGATCTTGCCCAGAGTGGACGTCTCCGCGAGTACAGTCCTGGAACTGTACCTTTTTGTCGTTGTAGTGAAGTTGCAGAACTAGTAAAATACCACATGATCGTCCCCCAACAACCCTTCCAGTGCCGCCGACCCGCCTTCAGACGCCGTTCGTTCGCCTCAACCCACCCCGCGACCACAGCGCTACCCTTAACCTGTCCCCATTTCAGCCCGCGAGCCCCTCATCATTTTCAGCGCCATCCGGCCTCTGTGCGTTCTCTTTTGGCACTTGCGTCTCTTTTGCACATTCCCGTCCTTTGTTTTCAACACCTTCTATCTACATTGCAAAAAAACGACATGCATGGTTCGCCAGCTCAATTTCAATATCCTCGAACCTCAATCTCGAACCTCGAGCCTCCGGTCTTCCTCTTTGCTCACTCTTCGAGTCTCTTACGCCTCTTTTGGGCCGTCGTGCTCTTTGTTTTCAACATCTTCTATCTACATTGCAAAAAAACGACATGCATGGTTCACCAGCTTAATTCCAATGTCCTCGATCCCTCAACTCTCGAGCCTCGAGCGTTCCTCTTTGGTCTCTTTTGCTCTCTTTGTACTCTTTTGCGCATTCCCGCTCTTTGTTTTCAACATCTTCTATCTACATTGCAAAAAGACGACACTGCATGGTTCGCCAACTTGAATGTCAACACAGCAGAGGTACTGGCACCGTGAGAGAAACAAGACACCTATCGCGCAGCACCCCTCGGAGGTTCACGTGTCCGCGCAAGCCCGGTCCGCTCTCGTCTCAAGCTCGCCTCCCATCCACCGGCGACCCAAAGCTCCCCTCCTTCCTC
This sequence comes from Candidatus Acidiferrum sp., assembly GCA_036496505.1. Taxonomy (GTDB): domain Bacteria; phylum Acidobacteriota; class Terriglobia; order Acidiferrales; family UBA7541; genus Acidiferrum. The sequence continues at coordinate 53,900 of DASXLA010000041.1, forward strand.
TTTCGATTGCATCTAAGGTATGCTTCGGTCGCATCGCGCGACCTGCGCCAAAATGACGGAAAAACGAGTGGATCAGAGCGACTCATGACCAGCGGGCTGGCAATTTTGACCATTGGGTTTCTCCTGGGCATGCGGCATGCCACCGATCCGGACCATGTGATTGCCGTGTCCACCATCGTGAGCCGCGAGCGGTCCATCATGAAGGCCGCGCTGATCGGGGTTTTGTGGGGCTGTGGGCACACCGTAACTATCGTAGCCGTGGGCGCGGCGATTATTGTCTTCGGCCTGGCGATTCCGACGCGCGTGGGGCTGACGATGGAGTTTACCGTCGGGCTGATGCTGATTTTGCTGGGTGTGCTGAACCTGACCGGCGCCATGAAGTGGCTGACGCTGAAGTTTTCTCCGGCGCATCCCAAAATCACCGGGGAGCATGCCCATATTCACGAGCACAATTCGCAGGTGCATCTTCACTGGCATTCGCATGGGCCGGCTGGGGAGCATCACGGCGCGAGCGTAGCGCCACCAGCGCGGCTCCGGGCGCCGTTTGCGCACCTCGGAGTGTTTCACACGCTGCGGCCGCTCTTCGTAGGACTGGTGCACGGACTGGCGGGTTCGGCGGCGGTGGCGCTGCTGGTGCTCAGCACCATTCGCGAACCGAAGTGGGCGGTGCTGTATCTGCTGGTCTTTGGCGTAGGCACGATTGCGGGGATGATGCTGATCACCGCAGCCATTGCACTGCCGTTTTCGTTTGCGGGTTACAAATTTGCCTGGCTGAACCGCGGGTTGATTACCGCGTCGGGGCTGGTGAGTCTGGCGTTTGGGTTGTTCATCTGCTACCACATCGGCCTGGTGGACGGGCTGTTCACCGGCCATCCCCAGTGGATTCCGAGCTAGGAGTTTTTGGTGTGTGGCTTACGGATGTCCGTTGAGGGCTTCTTCGACGGTGGGGTACGTGGGGATGAGTTTGAGGAGCCCGGAGACTTGCAGGACAGCGATGCTTTGCTTGGCTAGCGCGGCGAGGACCATGGTTTTGCCGGCATTTTTGCGGCTGACGAAAATAGACACGAGCGCTCCCACGCCGGCGGAGTCGAGGAACGAAACACCGCTCAGGTCCAGAACGAGGTGGCTGGCGGGCTCCTGCCGCAGCGTCTGGATGAAGGAGTTTACGGTCTCCAGGCTGAGTTTACCGTTGAGGCGAATCACCGCGTCGCCGTTTTTGGCGCTTGGCATCTGCTGCAGGTCGAGTTTCATCGTGTTCATAAGTGGAAAAGGTTAGCGCAGAAGGCGACGGAGCAATATTAAAATTCTGTGACAGGCCCTGGGTAGTCTAAGCGCACTTGGGAGTAGGCGCGGGGCTAGCCGCACGAATCGGGAAATGGGTGGATCGCGAACGCTGCGGCGGCAGCACTACGGCACCGAAATTGGCGCGGGTTCGCCAAGTGCCGGCCAGCCCGGCCAGCTTGGCCGGTTTATACTTACTAGTAATATATCGTTGACGTAATCAGAAAACGCGCCTATGGTATCTGCGGCCCTGCGAAACAGGGCGCCGCGAACTCGCGGTCTACGAGCGCAGATGGCTACCCAGCCCAATAGTTATTTCCGGAGAAGCTGTCCGCCTCGGCGTGCCTGCGGACGCTGGCGTTTGCATACGAAGGGCAGCCGGAAGTTTGCGGCTGCCCTTTCAGGCAACGGGCTCTTCCCTGCCGCGGCGTGGTTCGCGGCGACGTGGTTTGCGGCGACGTGGTTTGCGGCGGCGTTGTTTGCGGCCTCGATTTTTTCGGCGCCGGCCGCACACGCGCAACTGCAGCAGCCGTTTGTATACACCACCGGCGGTGCCATCGCCACGCGCAGCGCTGCGGGGGTGCTGGCAGCGACAGCGGATTCTCCACTGGCGATTCTCGGGTACCCGGCGGTGCTGGATGCCAAGGGGCGATTTCTGTTTGCGGGCGGCAACGACAGCGTGCATATGTATCGCGTGGATGCCGTCACAGGCGATTACGCGGAAGTGGCGGGCTCGCCCTTCGCTTCGACGAAGACCAACGGGCCGATCCTTCTGGCTACCGAGCCGACGGGCGCGTACCTGGCGGTGGTGAACGGCACGGGAATCAGTGCCGGGGAAAGCAGCGTGGAATCGTTCGCAATCGATGCGGCGGGAGAGACGTTGATCCCGGTGAGCGGATCGTTCGTGGAACTGGTTTCAAGCCCTGTCGGAGCGGCGGCGAATCCAGCGCTGGGAACGTTTTTCGTATACCTGGGACCAAATCCTTCGAACCCCGCCTACCAGCAGGATGGCGAACTGCTGGCTTACACGATTGATCCCCAAACCGGGCTGCTGGGCGACGAAACGGGGGCGACCGGATCGACGGATCATGGGAGATCGTTCGGGGCCGATCCGCTGGGGCGCTTTGTAGTCACTGGGAAGGGGCAACTGAACGGAATTTTGCAAGTGACGGCGGCGGGAGGCGAGCAAGGGGTTTTGAGCCTGGGGTCAGGCGTGGAGCCGGAAGAGATTTTTGTCGCGCCCGGCCAGCACTTTGTGTATGCGACGCTTTTTTCCGGACCGGGCAGCATGGTGCACATATACATTGTGGACACCACCACGTGGACGCTGACGGAGGCGCCGAGTTCGCCGCTGCCGGGATTTACATCGGTAAGCGGATTTGTGGCCGATCCGATCGGCCCATTCGTTTATCAAAGCACGGCGACAAACCAGGTGCGGGTGTACGCGGTGGACCTGGCAACCGGGTACTTAACGGAAGTGGCGGGCTCGCCGTTTACCGGGCCGGGATTCGGGTTGCCGATTGCGTTCAGCATCGTGCCGGGGAGCCCCATTCAACCGGTGGTAGGCCCGGTGGCCACGCTGACGCCGACGAATTTAGTTCTGGGCAGCAGCGCAGTGGGAATGGCGGCGACGGCGCAAACGGTAACGCTTACGAGCACTGGGAACCAAGCGCTGAGCGTGAACGGCATCTTCGTGGGCGGAGCAAACGCGGCGGAGTTCAGCGAGACGGACAATTGCGGGGCACCGACGGTGCTGACGCCTTCGAATGCGTGCTTCATCTCGGTGGTGTTCACGCCGGCGGGGTCCGGGCCGCGCGCCGCTCAACTGATGGTGGAGGACAACGCGCCCGGCAGCCCGCAATTCATTACCCTGACGGGCACGGGAACCGGCACACCGCCGGCGGCGCCAGCGATCACGCTAAGTCCGGGCACCGTCAATTTTCCGAACGTGGCGCTGGGAGCCAGCAGTTCCCCGCTGAGCGTGACGGTGACCAATTCCGGAAATGCGCCGCTGAATATTTCGGCGATTACGCTGGGCGGAAATAATCCCGCAGATTTCAGCGCGCCGGCGGGAAATTGCACCGGGGCGGCGATTGCGCCCAGCGCGACGTGCATGATGACAGAAACGTTTACGCCGGCGGCGACGGGCGTTCGGCAAGCCACGCTGGCTTTCACGGATACCGCGGCCGGAAGCCCACATTTTGTGACGCTGACGGGCACGGCCACGGCGGCGCCGCCGACGGGAGGGCCCACGGCAAAAATCACGCCTACCTCCGTGAATTTTCCGGTGACGACGCAAGGATTGGCGAGCGTGCCGATCACGGTGACCATCACGAACAGTGGGAACGCGGCGCTGCACGTTTCGAATATAGCGGCGGGTGGAAGCAGCCCGGCTGATTTCACCAATTCTTTCACGACGTGCAGCTCGGCGACCATCGCGGCGGGAGCGAACTGCACATTCAACGTGGCGTTTTCGCCGATTTTTTCCGGGCCGCGCAGCGAAATTGTTTCTGTCACGGACGACGCTGCAAATTCGCCGCAGACATTTAATGTGTCCGGGAATGCTCCTCCGGCTTTTGCGGTGACGACCGCGGCGGCGGGGTTGACGGCGACGGTGAGCGCGGGACAGACGGCGAGCTATAGCGTGCAACTGACGCCGGGCACGGATTTCAACGGGAACGTGGCGCTGACGTGCGGCGGAGCACCACTGGGAGCGACGTGCCAGGCGCCGGCGACGGTGGTGCTGAATACCAACGCGGTCGCGATGTTTACGGTGACGGTTCCAACCAGCGGGAAGGCGACGATTTTCCCCGAGACCGACGTGCAGAGATGGCCGCGCATATGGGCGTTGCGAAACACCCCGGCGTTGGTGCTTCCTTTGATACTTGGAGTTTTCATTTTGGCGATTTATCGCGGCGCGGCGCGGCCGCCGGTACATCGCGATTCGACCGGGTGGCACTGGAGAGGCGTTTTTGCGATATGCGTGCCAGTGGTTTTGGCTGTTCTGCTGTTGGCGTTGAATGGATGCGTCGGCTCGACGAGTCCCGTGTCCATGCCGCAGGGAAATTCACTGGTGACGCCGAGCGGAACTTCCATCATTGTGCTGACGCCCGCGACCACGAACGCCGCAGGCAAAACGCTGCAACTTTCGCCAATACAGCTCACGCTGGTGGTGAATTAGTCGAGGCGATCAGTCCACGCGAAGGACCGAGACTTTCCATCTCGGATTTATTCTGGCGTTGTGGATTAATCCGCCGCGAATTTATTTTTCGCGATGCTATTTGGTTGTGGAAATTCGGTATACGGTGCCGGCGACGTCATCGGAAACGAGCAAGGAGCCGTCGGTCAGAACGGCTACGCCCACGGGCCGTCCATACACTTCGCTCTTTTGAGGATCGGGCACCAGGCCGGTAAGAAACGGCACAGGCTCGGCGCTCGGTTTCCCGCCCTTGAACGCGACAAAGACCACCTGATAGCCGGCGCGGGGCGAGCGGTTCCAGGAACCGTGTTCGGCGATGAAAGCGCCTCCTCGATAGTTTTCCGGAAATTGCTTACCGGTATAAAACGCAAATTGCAAGGGAGCGCGGTGAGCACCGAGGAGCACGTCGGGAACGATGGCCTTGGCGACGAGATCGGGCTTTTGTGGGTGCACACGCGGGTCAATATTCTTTCCAATATAGCTGTAGGGCCAGCCGTAAAATCCACCGTCTTTCACGGAAGTAAAATAATCGGGTGGTAGATCGTTGCCGAGGTTGTCGCGCTCGTTGACGCTGATCCAGAGCGACCTGGAGGCCGGATCGATGCCCACGCCGGTGGGATTGCGAATGCCGGTGGCGTACAAACGAGCGTTTTTGCCGTCGAGATCGCAGATGGTGACGGCGCCGCGGCGCGAATCGGTTTCGATGTCGATATTCGAACTGGAGCCGATGCCCAGGAAGAGATGGTTGCCATCAGGAGCCAGAGCCAGCGAGCGGGTCCAATGGCCTCCGGCCGGCAAATCCATCAGATGCTCGGCTTCGCCGGTGCGCTTGGAGGTTTTCGCGTCGTATTTGAAACGCAATAATGCGTTGGTGTCGGCGACGTAAACGTAGTCGTCGTGAAAGACAATGCCGTAGGGCTGATCCAGACCACTGACAAAGACTTCGTTCTGCTGTGCGCTGCCGGTGTGCTGCGTGTCGCGCAAGATGATGACGCGGCCCGCGCCGGAGTCCGCAAGAAAGACATCGCCATCGGGCGCCACGGCCAGCCATCGAGGCTCCTTGAAATCGGCGGCGAAAATATTGACTTTGAATCCTTGCGGGACGGTGGGCAGAAATCCTCGCGGGGGCTTGGCCTCTTCGGCGCCGTTGTTCGCCGACTTACTGGCAAAAGGAGCGGGCAGTTTGGGCTCTTTTCCGTCGGTGAGCTGGGCGCGCGCTGCCGGGAGCGTCAAGGCTGCGAAAAGGAAAGCGGCGATGCATAGAAGAGAGCGTTGTGCATTCCAAGGCGAGCGGCGTTGCATAGATGGCGTCTCCTAATGGCGTGTCTCTTAGTGGTGTATCGATTTGATGCCCATGATGGCCATAAGGTTTTGGTTGCGCGCCACCTTTACCGCATCGATTGATGTTGGTTGGTCAACATGGGCCGAGAATTTCGTGGTTCTCATGAGGTGGACATGGAGGGCTGTACAGAACAAGCGGATTTGAGTGGCGCACCGGTCACATGGTTTGCCTTTATTGGCGGGCGGCGCATCCAATCAGGAAGGCGTATCGTAAGTATCAAAGAAGAAGGTTTCCCATCATGAAAAGCCCGTACATTGGAAAGTCCCTAGCACTGGCAGTTATCGTGGCGTTTTTCGCGTGGACGGCGGTGCGCAGCCTGGGCGCGCGCCCGGCTGAAACACCGAATGCGGCGCTATTTCCCAAGCCCGCAGTGGACGAGGCGCTGGCGAGTTCCTCGAAACCCGAGACGGCTGTGTTTGCGGGCGGTTGTTTCTGGGGTGTGCAAGCGGTGTTCGAACACGTGAAGGGCGTGCAAACGGCGACCTCAGGTTATTCGGGCGGGCACGTGAAGTCGCCGGGGTACGAATTGGTGAGCACGGGCGTCACCGGGCACGCGGAATCGGTGCAAGTTAGTTGGGACCCTTCGAAAATTACTTACGGGCAATTGTTGATGGTGTATTTTTCAGTGGCGCACGATCCGACGCAACTGAACCGGCAGGGCCCGGACAGCGGGACGCAATACCGTTCGTCGATTTTCTACGCGAACGAGGAACAGAAGCGCATTGCCGAAGCGTACCTCGCACAACTGACCGCCGCGGGAGTTTATTCGCGGTCCATCGTGACGAAAGTAGTTCCGCTCGAGGCTTTTTACGAGGCGGAGGGCTATCACCAGGATTACCTGAAGAAAAATCCGGACAATCCGTACATCGTGTACAACGATCTGCCAAAACTTGCGCGGCTGCAGAAAGAATTCCCGGCACTGTACCGCGGGGATTGAAATTTCAGAGCGTCGCCCGGGCGTCAGGATTTGTCGGGGCGTTCTGTAACAGGCTGACGGCTTGCAGCCGGTAGAGCGGATTTCCTGCCGCCGGCGGATTCTCCACTCAAGAGCGATTCCAAATCAGCATAGGCGTAAATGGTGGGTGCGTGGTTCTGCATCAAGCCGCCGGTGTCCGCGGTGGGCCCGTAGTTGCTGTGCAGCGCGTGGCCCAGCATGCGCAGCATGGCAATCTGCTGGCCGCGATGATGCGCGGTGTGGGCAATGCGGCGGGTGAGCACCCACGCGCGAGAGCGCTGCACATCGAAGAATGTCGCCGGCGCTTCCCACCATGGCTCTGGCTGCGCGCGTAAAACGTCTAAGCGCTTGGCGCTGTCTTCGGCGTACTGCCGAATGAACTGGAGTCGAGTATCGGCGGGCGGAAGCGGCGGAGCGTGCACGTCGATGGCGAGCATGTTGCGGAACCAGAGATCTTCACTGACACACTGGTGAACCATCTGTTCCAGAACGCTGCGGCCGCGCGGATCGCCGGAGCGAGGGCGGCGTGGCAAATCTTCGTCGCGAAATTCGCTCCAGGTGCTGACGACCTTGAGGCGTTCGGTTTCGTAAGTTTCCACTAAAAATTCGTACCTCATGAGAGTGGCCTCGGCGGAGTCGTTCTATCTCTATCTCGCCCCAGAACGGCTCGGGCGTAAATGATTAGCGCGCAACGGCATAGTGCAATCGAACCACGCCGTCCGTGAACTTCGTGATGGAGAGCAGTTTCAGCGGCACGGTGCGACGGCCGGGCGCGATCAGCGGAATGCCTTCGCCAATGAACGTCGGGATCACGCTGATGACGAACTCGTCGATTTCTCCTGCGTCGAGAAACGATGCAATGATGCCGGCGCCACCCATGATCCAGATATTCCTGCCTTTTTTCTTTCGCAGACGGTTTGCGAAGGCTTTGACCGGTGCGTTCACAGACTCCACGCCGGCCGACGGCGGAGATAGAGGCGGGTTGCGTGTGAAGACATAGTTCCTGACGTTGGTATCGAATCCCGAGCCGGGCACGCCTTTTTTTTGAAAATCGAGAGCCATATCGTACGTCTTTCGGCCCCAGAGGATCGTGTCGATCGATTTATAGAACGCACCCATGCCGTAATCGCCCTTGGGACTCGGACGGTCGAGCCAGTCGACAGAGCCGTCGGCGCGGCCAATAAAGCCGTCGGCACTGGTCGCGATATGGACGATGATTTTTCTTTTGCGAGCCATCGCAGAATCCAGATATTCGGCGCCGGATGCTAGACAGCCAGCGCACGGCGGGCGGCAAGAGAAATCATCAGGCGAGCAAAGCCGCTGAATAGCATGCTGATGCCCAGGAGCGTGCCGAAAATCCATGGAGCGCTGAAGGGCCACGCGCGCCAGATGAGAATGGCGAGGACGAGGGTGATGATGCCGTCAAAAAACAGCCAACCGGATCCGGGCATGCCACGAACGAGAAAGCCCATGATGAATTCGAGCACGCCTTCGGCGAATAAGTAGATGGCCAAGGCGAGGGTCAGCGACAGAATGCCGACGAGCGGATTGAAGAGCAGGTAGGCGCCAATCAGCATGTAGACGACGCCGATGAGCACTTGCCAGAGAAGCGCACCGGTGCCACGGGTGTGCCAGGCAAAAATCAAATGGGCCACACCGACGAAAATGAGAAGCCAGCCAAAGAAAACAGTAGCGACGATGCCCGCTAACGGGGGCAGAAGGATGCCCAGAATTCCGGCGACAATCATAACGATGCTAAGGACGATGGATGAACCCACTGAGGTTTTCACCATCAAGGGAATGTGCGTGGACGTGACGCTCATAACTTCCTCCAATCGTTTCGATGAAGCGCGTGCTGATTTGGGTCCCGGCCTGAAAATCCTCCCGGCGATGCCAGAGATTTTGCAGCAGACGAGCACGAATCGCCCGATGCGCGAGATATTACCGCAATGGGGGAACGGTTACGCGAGAAAAAAAATTGATGCGGCGAAGGCATGCGCCCTAGACGGCGCGTCTGAACAAGCAAACCCCGGACCACGGGCGCGATCCCTGAGCGCCATTGTGCTGCGGCAAATGAGAAAGCAAACGCAAGAAGAACGGGGGACGCCTGAAGCGTGCGGCAGTTTTTAGAAGGCCCTGTACGTCGACGGGCTTCCAGCCGAGTGGCTGAAAGAAGAGAGGGCCCTCCGGCGGCGCAAATTTGAAAGAAGCGCCGACCTGGCTGAGGTGTGAGCCGGTGGTGCGCTGCATCATGCGCAGAAGTCCGGGCGAATGCAGATCGAGAATCCAGCTCTGGAATTGCGGGTAAGCCGCCAAATCGGCGGCGAGCGAAGCCACTTCCGCGGATTGCAGATAGATGATGAGGCCCTCGGTAATCACCAGAATATTTTTGGCACGCGAAGCGAGAGCGGCCAACACCGGTTTGCGCGCGGCCGCGTCGGAAAGGTCCACAGGGATTCGTTCGAGACGGCAGACGGGTTTTTCCGCGGACAGGATTTCTGTTTTGAAGGACAGGATTTCGGGCAAATCGATTTCAATCCACTGGAGCGCAGCGGGCAGGGACATGCGATACGGGCGGGCATCGAGGCCGGCTGCGAGATTGACGACCATATCGGCGCCGCCACGAATCTGGCGCTCGATGAATTGATCGAAAAGATAAGTGCGTGCGACCCAGGCCCAGGCGTGACGATTGCCCTCGGGCAGAGTGTTGGCAATGTCCACGCCGAGTGAGCCGGCGAGACGAGCAGCGAAGGGATCGCGGAAGAGCGCGTCGGGACGAGCCGTTTCGTTGGCGCGAAAGACGGCAGCCCAGCGAGCGGTGTCGGAAATATTGCGAACGAGGATGGGAGATTCGGCCATAATTTATTGAACGAAATGGCGCCAACGGCACGGATGCGACGGCGCTCATTATACGACGGCGGCATCGCGGGGCGACGAGAACGAAATGGCCAAGAGCAGCGCGGGACTATTGATGTATCGCGAGCGGAACGGGCGGCTGGAGGTGCTGCTGGTGCACCTGGGCGGACCTTTCTGGAAGAACAAGGATGCGGGGGCGTGGTTTGTGCCGAAGGGTGAAATTAATCCTGGCGAGGAGGAGCTGAGCGCAGCTCGCCGGGAATTTCAGGAAGAGACCGGGCTCGTTCCCAACGGGAAATTTCTGCCGTTGGGGAGCGTGAAGCACAAAAGCGGGAAGACGGTGACAGCGTGGGCGTTTGCGGGAGACTGCGACCCGGCGTCGCTCAAGAGCAACACGTTTGAAATGGAATGGCCGCCCAAATCGGGGAAGATGACGCGTTTCCCGGAAATCGATCGCGCTGAGTTTTTTACCGTGGAGGGCGCGAAGGAGAAAATGCATCCAGCCGAGTTTGAATTTTTGGGGCGGCTGCAGAAGGAGCTCGCTGGTTAAGTTTTATTTTGCCGGTTGGGTGATCAGGAAATTAGGATCCAGCTTGCCCCTGGGATTTTTCCGGGTCACTCAACGAGAGTTCGGAGTGCTTCTCTTCAGGCACAACGCCGAGCTGGCGCATGAGCGCGAGTTGGTCCCAATTGTCCCAGCCGGAAATTACCTTTCCATTTTTGAAGCGCACCATGGTCATGCCAGTGACATGCGCTTTGCGATTGGTTGCGGGAATCCCCAAATCGTCGCCCAGGTGAGTCAAATCCGCAGACCAGCGCACGGCCACGTTATCGCCTTCGCCGAAAGCGTCCTCCACGGTGATTTTTATGTCGGGAAAAGCGGCGCGGAGGCGTTGCGCAAAAGCGACAAAGCTGGCCGGTCCGTGGAATTCCGACTGATCACCGGCCTGACCGAAAGCGGAGCAATGTTCATCCATAAGCTCGGTGATCGTCTGCATGCGGCCCTGGTTCCAGACTTCATCAAACCAACGGCGCATGAGGGCGCAATTTTCAGCGGCGGGCATAGTGGGCTCCTTGACCGGGAACGCTTTACGGGAGGCTAGGCCGTTTCTATAGAACATTTGAAAGACTGTCAATTCATTCTTTATTCATACCGGCGTCAAAGTTGGCGGGCCCGAATCGTGGAATAAATCTCCGCCGGGACGATTTTCCGGAAGGGTTGACTTCGACGAAACAGTCCGGTAAACCGTTTAGACGGGCCGATTTTAGACTCGCATGAACCGTTAGAACATTTATTTACATTTCGACTATCAAGGAGGAGTTATGGCGAAGAACGTGCGCGCTATTCCCGAGGGATATCACACAATCACTCCGGCTCTGACGTGTAAGGGAGCGGCCAAGGCCATCGATTTTTACAAGAAGGCTTTGGGCGCGAAGGAAATTAACCGCATGGAGGGGCCGGACGGAAAAATCGGCCATGCCGAACTGCAAATTGGCGATTCGAAGTTTATGCTCAACGATGAATTCCCGGGAATGGCCACGGCGCCCGAAAATTCCAAGTCGACGCCATCGAGTTATTTGTTCATCTACACCGAGGATGTCGACGCAGCATTTAACAAAGCAGTTTCGGCGGGCTGCACGGTGACGATGCCACTGGCGAATCAATTCTGGGGCGATCGTTACGGGAAGCTGTCGGATCCTTTCGGACATCACTGGGGCCTGGCGCAACACGTGGAAGACGTAGCGCCCGCAGAGATGGAGAAGCGCGCGAAAGAATGGCAAGCGAAGATGGCCAAATCGGCCGGAGGACAAAACTAGGTTTGAGTTTGTCGTTCGGGGTAGAGGGCCGAAGCGTGATTTCGGCCCTGGGAGTGCGCCTCACGCGATGCAAAAAGCGTGAGGCGTTTTTTTATGGCTGCGTGCGCGATTTTATCTTGATTTGCGGGGGTGACGCTTGCGCCGGGGAGGAATTCGGCGACGAGGTTTTGCGGCAGCGAGAGCCTCGCGGGTCTTTTTTGGCAATTTGGCCACAACGAGATCGTAGGATTCGCGGAGGAGGTCGGAAAGTTCGGCGGGAGACAAAGCGTCACGCGTTTCCAGCGCGATCCATTTCGCGCGCGCCAAGTAAGGAGCGGGGATGATGTCGGGCCGTTCGGTCAGCTCGAAGAATTTTTCCGGGGAGGTCTTGAAGGATAGCCAGACGGGGGCGGGCTCGAGAACGGTGTGAGCGAACATCTTGCCGGCAACCTTGAAGGTAAGATCGTTGCCCCAAATCATGTCTTCGGTAGCGGAAGGAAAGGAAAGGCACAGATCGCGGATCCAACCGGGGTCCATTTAGCGACTTTAAAGCAAAGGCGGGCGAGCGACAACTGCGTCAAGCAAGGCGCGTGAAGCAAGGGCTCAGCGAAAATTCGCGGCGGCAAATATTTTGGGAGAAAGGGGCTCTCGTCAGAGCCTGGTAAGAATTTTGTATTGCGCGGAGGTCAGCGGAACCACGGAAAGGCGGCCCTGACGCACGAGCGGAGAATCGCTGAAAAGCGGATCGGCCTTGATCTGCGCGAGGGTGGTGGGGTGATCCACTTTAGCGCCAGCCTGGATGGTGACAACCGGATTCTTGGGATCCGCCGTGCTCACGGAAATGACCGTGGCCGTGCCGACAACACTCTTGACGTCGCCGGTTTCGTAAATAAGCAGTTTGGTGCGAGGCTTCATCTCGCGAAGATTGCGCAGGGCCACCGGATTGGAAACGCCGTCCCATTCGGTGATGGAATCGCGCTGCAGATCCGCGAAGGAATAACCCGTGGGCTCGGTTTTGAGCAGATAATAGTCGGAAGGCATGGCCAGCTTCCTTTCTCGTTGGGGACTATTCTACCTGTTCATGTCAACAGTGGCGATTGCGCGGCTAACGATGGGGCGGGCCGCTGCCGCTGCTCGGGAATGACCCGCACTTTGACATACGACGCGCTTGATCGGTAATAACCGCATGGTGTCCCGGTGCCGGAGAGGTCGCGAACATCACTATAATCAAGTGGCCGTCGAAATAGACACCGCTGGTTTTTGCGGGAGACGATGCCGGCGTGGATGGCGCGGCTAACACAGATGTCAGTGGGAAAGCGGATTGGAGAAGATGGCAACTTCGCCGGAAACCATTGTGGAACAACCGACGGTGCCCCACCGTCCCGCGGAAGCCAGCCTCTCCTGGGGGCGTTACCCGCGACTGGCGCATCGCGCCATTTACAAGGCGACCTGGACGGACGAACTGCCGCGTTTTCTGGAGGCGGCCGAGGGTGGCTCGCTGCTGCCGCGCGGACTTGGGCGCAGCTACGGTGATTCCTGTCTGAACGGCGGGCGCGACCTGCTGGATTGCACACGGCTGACGCGCTTTCACGGTTTCGACGCGGAACACGGAGTGCTGCGCTGCGAGAGCGGCGTGAACCTGGCGGATATTCTGGAGGTGACGATACCAAAAGGGTGGTTCCTGCCGGTGACGCCGGGCACGCGATTTGTGACGGTGGGTGGAGCGATTGCCAACGACGTGTACGGAAAAAACCACCATCGAGCGGGAACTTTTGGGCATCACGTGCGCAAAATGGCGGTGTGCCGGTCGGACTATGGCCTGGTGAACTGCAGCGAGGAAGAAAATCCAGACCTGTTCCGGGCGACCATCGGCGGGCTGGGGCTGACGGGCATCATCGCGTGGGCGGAAATACAACTGCGGCGCATCTGGAGCTCGCGCATCGATGCAGAAACGATTCCATATCATACCTTCGCGGAATTTCAGAAACTGAGCAACGAAAGCGACGAGGCGTTCGAATACACGGCGGCATGGATCGACTGCTTCGCGGGCGCCAATCCGCGAGGGATTTTTTTCCGCGGGAATCACGATAAGAAGCCGAACCTGGAAGTGCGCCACAAAAGCGGTCCGGCGGTACCGTTTGCTTTTCCGGGATGGATGCTGAACCGCTACAGCATGAAGGCCTTCAACAATATTTATTATCGAATGAAATCTTCCGGGAAAAAGGCTGCCTTGACGCCGTACGATACATTTTTTTATCCACTGGACGCCATCGGACGCTGGAACCTGGTGTATGGAAGGCGAGGATTTCTGCAGTACCAGTGCGTGGTGCCGGACAATTCCAGCGGCGCGATCGAGGAATTGCTGCGGCTCATCGCCGACTCGGGGATGGGATCCTTTCTCGGAGCATTGAAGCGCTTCGGCACAGCGCCGCCCGTGGGAATGCTTTCGTTTCCGAGAGCGGGGCTGACGCTGGCGGTGGATTTCGCGATGCGCGGCGAGCCGACGCTGCGCCTGATGGAGGCGCTGGACCAGGTGGTGTTGAGCTGCGGCGGCGCACTGTATCCGGCGAAGGACGCGCGCATGAGCCCGGCAATGTTTGAAATGTCTTTTCCGCACTGGCGCACGTTCGAAACGTATATCGACCCGAAATTGTCGTCGTCATTCTGGCGGCGAGTGACGGAGAAGCAAGTGCAGGCATGAAGAAGGTTGTAATTTTCGGCGCTACGTCGGGCATCGCACAAGAAGTGCAGCGCCTGCTGATCAAGGAAGGCATCGAGCTGCTGCTGGTGGCGCGCTCGACGGAGCGATTGCCGATTGTGGCCGCAGATTTGGAGACGAGGGGCGCAGTCAGGGTTGCGATGTTCGCGGCGGACCTGGCGGACGTATCGACGCACGCAAGTGTGCTGGCTTACGCGCAAGAGCAATTGCCGGATTTCGACACAGTGCTACTGGCTTATGGAACGATGTTGGACCAGGAGACATGCAAGCATTCGGTGGCGTCGACGCTGCGCGAACTGGACACCAACTTTATTTCCGCGGCGGCGCTGCTCACGCTTTTCGCGGAGTATTTCGAGGCGCGAAAAGATGGCTGCATCGCGGCAATCACTTCGGTGGCGGGGGACCGCGGGAGACGCTCGAATTACGTGTACGGATCGGCGAAAGGCGCGCTGAGTTTGTTCCTCCAGGGTTTGCGGAGCCGATTGCATGAAGCGGGAGTGCGCGTCATTACCATCAAGCCAGGGCCGGTGGACACGTCGATGACGGATGGAAAGGAAAAAGGTGCGATGTTCGCCGACCCGAAGGATGTGGCCAGGGACATCTGCCGCGCGTTGCAGAAGCGTTCATCGGGAATTCTTTATACGCCGTGGAGATGGCGTTACGTGATGGCCATCGTGCGCGCAATTCCGGAACCTGTCTTCAAACGCCTCAATTTCTGAGCCGCGTTTCATCAATCCA
>DASXLA010000042.1:0-21088 GCA_036496505.1 Candidatus Acidiferrum sp.
GCATCGAAGCAATCCACATCCTCGCGCAAACGGCCGCGCAAACTGGAAACCAGGTGCATCACGTGCGAAAAGCGCTCCACCGCCATCAGTTGTTCCACTTTCACGCTGCCGTACTCGCACACCCTTCCCAGATCGTTGCGCCCCAGGTCCACCAGCATGACGTGCTCCGCGCGCTCTTTTTCGCTGGCCAGCATCTGCTTTTCGAAGCGCTGGTCCTCCGCCTCGTCGCGCCCCCGCGGGAGCGTTCCCGCAATCGGGCGGTAAAACACGTCGCGGCCCTGCACTTTCACCAGCATTTCCGGCGAACTTCCCACCACGTCCACGTCATTCATGTGCAGGTAAAAAAGATACGGCGAAGGATTCACCGCGCGCAGCTCGCGATAAATCTCAAACGGCTCCGCCTGCACTTTGGCCGAAAATCGCTGGCTGATCACCACCTGGAAAATATCGCCGGCGCGAATGTACGATTTGGCCTTGCGCACCGCCGCCAGGTATTCGGACTTGCGAAAATTTGAGGTAACCTTCAGCGGCCGCGATTTCTTCCTGCCGGCTGTGGCGGGCCGCTCGGCCTCCGCCGGCGCTTGCAGCAAGGCACGCGTCCGTTTTATTTCCCGCACGGCCGCCGCGTATTTCGCGCGCAGCGAGCCTTCGCCCTCGGTAAACACGTTCCTTACAATCCACAGCCGGTGCTGCACGTGATCGAAGGCGAGTATCCCGTGGTAAAACATGAGCACCGCATCGTACAAACCGATCTCGTCCCGCAATTTTTTGGGCAATCGCTCGATCAGCCGCACCATGTCGTAACTGAAATATCCGATCGCCCCGGCCACCAGCGGCGGCAATCCCGGCAGCCGCACCGGGCGGAATTTCTCCATGCGTTGCCGCAGAAAGCTCACCGGGTCGCGTTCTTCCCACACTAATTTATTCCGGCTTTCCAGCACGCAGGCGCCATTCGCGTAACGAAAAACTTCTTCCGGGTGCGCCCCGGCAAACGTGTAGCGCGCGATTTTTTCGCCGCCTTCCACGCTCTCCAGCAAAAAGGAGTAGCGCGCTCCCTGCGCGATCCGCAGATAGGCGCTCACCGGCGTAAGCAAATCCGCGGAAAACACCTCGTAAACCGGAACGAGGTTTCCCGCTTTTGCCAGCCGCTGAAATTCCCCGAAGTCCGGCTGTATCATGACCCGCTCCGGTTCTTCGCGGCCGCGGCCTTTTCTTCCGCGCGCAACGATCGCAGCACCACGCGCCGCATCTCCTGTTCCGGCGCGCGCCTGCCCATCCACAACTCCCATTGCGCCACGCCCTGCGCGACAAACATCTCCACGCCGGAAACCGTGGCAATTCCTTTTTTCCGCGCCATCCGCAACAATTTCGTTTGCAGCGGCCGGTTAATCACATCCATTACCACGTCACACCGCAGCTCGCTGGCCTCCAGTGGCGACTCCTCGCTGTGCGGGTATAGCCCCACCGGCGTGGCGTTCAGAATGGCGTCAAATCTTTCGCTGCGCAACGCCCGCCGCGGCACAAACTCCCCGCCAGCCGCGCGCGCCAGATTCTTGGCCGGCGCTTCGCGCCGCGCGCAAATTCCCACGGTCGCCCCCGCATGCGCCAGTGCAAACGCCGCCGCTCTCGCCGCGCCGCCGGCTCCCAGAATCAGCACCCGGCTCCCGCGAAGTCGCATCTTTTTTTCCAGCGAACGCAGCACCCCCACGTAATCCGTGTTGCATCCGTAGAGCGACCCGTTCTGGCGCACCACCACGGTATTCACCGCCCCGATTTCTGCCGCCAGGGCGTCGCACTCCTTCAGATGGCGGACAATCGTCTCCTTGTGCGGCCGCGTAACGCTGAATCCTCGAAGGCCCACGGCCCCGACGCAGGCCAAAAAATCTTTCAAGCTACGCACCAGGAATGGAACATACACCGCGTCCACTCCTCGCGTGATGAATGCGGTGTTATGCATCAACGGGGACAGCGAATGCCCCACCGGGTTGCCGATCACTCCGTACACTCGCGTCCTGCTCGTCAATTTGTGCGCGCGATACAAGTGCATCATCTCGCGCAGTGAAACCTGCCCCGGCGCCGTGGCCTCTCCCACCGGCGCATAAGCCAGCGCGCTTCCCGCGCGCAACGCCAGAATCCGCGCCGGAAGCCCGGTCTCGCCCATCGGCACGGCCACAAAATTTTTCGAGCGCCGCGCCAGCGCGGTCAGTCGCACACTATCCTCAATCGTCCGCGCGTTGGCCGCGATTTTCATCGCGTCCACGTCGCCGTGATCCGGCACCCGGATTTTCTTCGGGAGCGCCGGCGTGCGGTCAAAATCATGCACCGAGAGCATCACCCGCGGCGGAACCGGGTACGCCCTTACCGATTTGCCCGGCAGTTTGCGCAACGTCTCCACTTCCACGTCGCACCATTCGCACCCGGCATCCCGCGCCTGAACCAGCCAGTACAATTGGCCTTCCACCGACCCGGCAAACTTGCCTCCCGCGGGCACTCGCCGGCAAGTCGCCAGCAGCACCTTCCCGCGCAGCTTCTGCTTCTTCACCCAATCCAGCAGTTTCTTCCGCTCCCCGTCGCTGACCAGCCAGTCCAGCCGCAGCTCGACTGTGGGCGTTTCGCGCCACGCCGCCCGTACCTGCCGCGCCATCTCCGCGGCCTTCCCCGCCGCGGCCACCGCGCACACGCGGCCTTTTCCCGCCCCAAACGGTCCCATCAAGCCAGCGACTCCCGCCATGCCATTGAAAACACGGCTTGTAGTATGCCGTATCAAACTTGTAAAGCAACCGCAGCCAATTGGTTGACGCTTTTCTGGCCCCCTGCTACTTTCGCTCTAGCAGAGTTTCTCACCGTCACCGATGTGTTTTCGAAGGAGCATCGCAATGCGCGCTAAGCTTGCTGCACTCGTTTTTTGCCTGTTTTTCGGAGCCGCCATCACCTCCGCGCAAGAGCCCGCGGTTGCCGGCACGGCCACCAATTCTCCGGACTTTACGGCGATCAATTGTTCCGGCTTCGTCACCGATAAGGTTCCTGACGACATTCGCCTGATCTCCGGCGAACAATCGAACATCAAGATCACCTTCACGCACGGCGATTATGTCTATATTAATCGCGGCCGCGACAAGGGTGTTCAGGTCGGCGACCGCTTTTCCGTGGTTCGCCCCGATAAAGATCCCATGGATGTTCCCTGGTTCAAGTGGCAGCACAAATTGATCAAGGCCATGGGCCAGATTTATCTTGATGCCGGCGAGGTTCGCGTCGTCAACGTGCAACCCAAAGTTTCCATCGCGCAGGTGGGATTCTCATGCGGTTATTTGCAGCGCGGCGATATCGTGCGTCCGTATGTCGAGCGCCCCAGCCCACCGTTTAAGGACACTACCGCGTTCGATCATTTCGCCCCGGTCAGCGGTAAGCGCGTCGCCATGGTGGTCGCTGCTTCGGACTACGCGCAGATGTACGGGAAAAACAGCACCGTTTACGTGAACCTCGGCAGCAATCAAAGCGTCCGCGTTGGCGATTATTTCCGTATTTTCCGCTACGAGGGCACGCGCGCCGAAACCGTTCCCCAAACCAAGGGCTACCAATACACCATGTATGGCTTTGGCAGCACTCCCGAAAAATACGCATGGAACGATCTGCCGCGTGAAATTCTCGGCGAGGGCATCGTCATCAACGAAGGCCCGAATTCCGCGACCGTGCTCATCACCTACAGCACCCTGGAAATCTATGCCGGAGACTACGTCGAGTTGGAATAAACGTCGATCTCCAAGCCGTCTTCAAATCTCAAGCCCGCTGCATCAAACACAGCGGGCTTTTTTTTGAATCCAAGCTGTTCACTTCAACCGGCCGAACCTTCGCAACTCCTGAGCCCTGCCACCTGATTTGCCCTACTCCTCCTCGCTGCGTCCCTCTTCAAACACTTCGCACGTAAACGCTTCAAGCTGCGTCGACGCCGACCGCCACGCCTCCCGCGGCAGCCCTGCCTTGCGGCACGTCTCCGCCAGAAACTGCTCCCGGCTCATTCCGTGCTCCGCGGCCACCTGCGGCAGCAGTAACCCGCGATGCGTGCTGTCCGAAACCACCAAACCATGCCGCCCGATCTCAATCTCCTCTAACGTGATCGCCCGCATCGCCGAAAGCAGCGAAATTCCAATCTGCAGTTTCCTCAGTTCGTCGCTGCGCATCGGCGGGAACCGTGGATCGTGCAGCGCCGCGCTTGCCGCGCAACGCACCACCGCTTCGCCGAGGGTTTCCTGGCTTTCCGTTGTGCCGATGCATCCGCGCAATCCTCCACGCACGTGCAGCGTCACGAAGACCCCGCGGTGTTCCCCGAAAATTCCTTCTTGTGGGATGGTTTCTGGCAGTTGCCGGCGAGTTACCGCTTCTTCTATCGCTTTGCGCGCAAGCAGCAGCAGGTTCTGACGCTCGGCCTCAGAGAGGGATGGCATCCTGAGATTTCTTGTGGCTCTCCAGCATGCTCAGCCGACGGCGCTGCTTGATACGGCTGTCCACATGTCCCCAGAAGCGCAGGAAATATTGCGCCGCTGACGAGAGTGCGCTCGCCACCACCAGCCACAACAGCAGCAGCGCCAAAGGTTTTAACGACGGGTGCCGAGCCCCGGCGATGACCACCGCCACCGCGCACACCTGCAAAACCATCTTGGTCTTTCCCAGCAACGAAGCCTCGATTGTGAAACCTTCCGCCTGCGCAATATTCCGCAAACCCAACACCGTGAACTCCCGCCCGATGATAATCACCACCATCCATGCGGGCACCAGTTGCATGGTCGCCAGTGATATAAAAGCTGCGGAAATCAACAACTTGTCGGCGATGGGGTCCAGCAGGATTCCCAGGGTGGTCACTTGCAGCCGGCGCCGCGCCACAAATCCATCCGCCCAGTCCGTGGCCGCCGCCAGCAGCAGAATCAGGACCCCCCAGAATTCGAAATGCATGGGAAATCCCCACAACACTATGTTGGGACTGCGAGTTAGCAGGATAACGATGAGAACCGGTACGAAAAAAATCCGCAATAACGTCAGTGAGTTGGGAAGATTCATACGTGCATACGGGATTGAACGCAGCCGTCCCTGTACTGTCGGCTGCTTCCGCTTCACTATAGTCTTGAGCCATGCGGGCGTCAACGCCCGGCGTTGCCAACTTAGGTACCCTTTGTGAAATCACTTCGATGAATCGGAATATCTTTTAGCGGTACTGATTCGTAACTCTTAGCCTTCAAATCTGTGCAAATATGCCAGTTACAAGTCTGGCTGGTTCCGGTATGGCCTCCACCACCCCGCGGAATCGCTGTCTCGCTATGTCGCTGACATCATTAAGGTTAGAGTCCACTGGCCGCTTGGAAGGCGCGGGATTCGCTGCACGCCCCTGAAAACCTCAGAAAATGGGAATTAAGTTTCCCACAAAGTTATCCACAAGCTCAAAATCGCCGTTTTGCGCCCAATATGACCATTCGCCTGGCCCAGCGCTTCGCTCCTGGATGATTTCAAAGGGGTTTACCTGAAGGTCACTACCACGCCTCTTCCTGGCCCTAAACCACGCTCGGGCCGCGCAGCAAACGCACTGGAAGCAGCACCATTGCCGTCAGCAGCCCAAAAACTCCGTGCAACGCGATTCCCACGATGCGAAACGGCAACGTGATGAGCCAAACGAAGGGATACGCCACCAGCGCCAGAATCGCCAGCGGCCAGCACAGGATAAAAAGAATGCACCACAGAAACAAGGCAGCCATGGTCGCCTCCCTCTTATTATTACGTCAGTGCCAGTCGAGAAGTTCCCTCGACCGCATAATCATGCAAACGCAGCCGCCGCGCAACGGACACGGGCACTTCCGCGTCCAGCAGCATGTCCTCATCTTCCACTTCTGAGCGCAACACCCGCCCCAGCGCGTGAATCAGCGCCAGCGTCCGTCCTTGCGAGAGCGGCAGGCGCAGCGAGAGTGACACCACCGGATCGATGGGCAGCGCCACGTCGATACGCCTCAGTAGTTCATCGATGCCTTCCCCGGTCAGCGCTGACACCAGCACCGGGCCTTCGTCGTGTCTCGCGCGGCCGTTACTGCTCTGCTGCAGCGCCTCGCGTTCTTCCGCGGGCAACTGGTCGACCTTATTCAGCACCCGCAGCATCGGCCGGTCCGCCACACCAAGCTCCGCCAGGATTTTTTGCACTTCGTCATCCAGTTCGTGGTGATGCGGGTTGGAAATGTCGCTCACGTGCAGAATGAGCGCCGCTTCCTGCACTTCTTCCAGCGTGGCGCGAAAAGCCGCCAGCAAACTCTTTGGCAACTCGCGTATGAATCCCACCGTGTCCGAAATCAGCACCCGCCGGTTGCACGGCAGCCGCACTGCGCGAATCGTCGGATCGAGCGTGGCAAACATGCGCGAAGAAACCAGCACCTCCGCGCGGCTCAATGCATTGAACAGCGTCGACTTCCCCGCGTTGGTGTAGCCCACCAACGCAATCGTTCCCAACGGCACGGCGTTACGCGCTTCCCGGCGCAGCGCCCGCTGCTTGCGCAAATCCTCGATGCCCGATTGAATCTTGCTGACGCGATCCCGGATGCGCCGCCGATCCGTTTCCAGTTTCTTTTCACCCGGCCCGCGAACGCCGATGCGCCCCGCTCCGCCTCCGCCCGCGCCGCCGGTTCCTCCGCCTCCGCTTTTGCCGCCCAACCGAGACAGCGCTGTGCCTTTGCCGGTCAATCGCGGCAGCATGTAGTTCAATTGCGCCAGCTCCACCTGCAATTGGCCTTCGCGGCTGCGCGCGTGGCGTGCAAAAATATCCAGAATCAGCTGGGTGCGGTCGATGACGCGCCTTTCGGTCAGCTCCTCGATGTTTCGCTGCTGCACCGGAGAAAGGTTGCTGTCAAAAATAATGAGCGGCGCGCGGTTGGCGTTGGCTTCCGCGCGAATCTCATCCAGCTTTCCGCGTCCGACCAGCGTCGCGGAATCCGCCGAATCGCGCACCTGAAAAACCGTGCCCGCAATTTCCGCGCCCGCGCTTTTCGCCAGCTCCACCAATTCCGCCAGTGACGTGCGCCCCTGCTCGCCCGCAGGCATCCCCGGAAATCGCGGCGCACGCTTCCATCCCACGCCGACCAGTAGCGCGCGCTCTGCGTTGGAAACTTTGTGTTGTGGTGTCTTCGTCAAAAAGTAGAACTCAGTATCATTGCGCCATGCCAGGACTCAGCTTGATTGAGGCAATCAGGACCTGGCAGCACTGCTGAAGCGCTTGCGGCGGGGGACACGCTCATCCCCACAATTATACGCCTCTCTCTCTTCAATCGATTCGCCGCGCCTTGCCTGCGGCAGGCTATTCATCCGCCGCCAACCCACACGCGCGCCAGTTTCAACGCCTGCTGCTGCACCGCCGCATCATCCCCCGGTCCATCAAACCACCGTGTCGACGTATCCTTGCGGAACCAGGTCATCTGCCGCTTGGCATAATGCCGCGTCCCTCGCTGAATGGCCTTTCGCGCGTCCTCCAGAGTCATCGTCCCGCGCAATACCTCGAGCATCTCCCGGTACCCGATGAAATCAAAAATCTTGGCATCCTCCGCCACCCCGGCCTTAAGCAGCCCCCTCACCTCCTCAAGCCATCCGCTCTCCAGCATGGCCTCCGTGCGTGCCGCGATCCGCTGGTGCAACTGCTCGCGCTCCGGCATCAGCCCCATCTTCAAAATCCGCCATCCCTGCAGCGGTTCGCGCCCGGCGCGGTGCACTTCCGAAATCGGCTTGCGCGTCAACACACAAACTTCGATCGCGCGAATCAGTTTCTGTTCGTCCATCGGCGCAATCTTGCCCGCGGCCTCCGCGTCCATCCGCCGCAACACTCCGTGCAAATGTTTCGCGCCATGTTTCTGGGCGCTGGCACGCAGCTTCGCTCGCAATTCCTCCGAGCGCAGCGGCAAATCCGCCAGCCCCTCCAGCAGCGCCCGCATGTACAGCCCGGTGCCCACCGTCAAAATCGGCAGTGTCCCACGCGCTCGCAGTTTCGCCAGCGCCGCCAGCGCCAGCTCCCGGTAGCCTCCCGCGCTGGCCGCTTCCGCCGGATTCAGCACGTCGATCAGGTGGTGCGCAATTTCTCTTCGTTCCTCCATCGTGGGCTTGGCCGTTCCAATATTCACGCCGCGATAAAGTTGCGTCGAATCGCACACCAATATCTCCGCGCGAAATTCCTTCGCCAGCGCCATCGCCAGCGCGGATTTTCCCGAGGCCGTTGGACCCACCACGACCAGCAAAGGCAAACTTAACGACCCCGAATTGTTCATGGAAAGAAAATGTGGCGCGCGCGGAACAACAACACCACTAACACAAGGAATGCCAGCACTAAACTGCCCACCACCTGTTGACGCAGAGCTTTCACTGGTACGCCGCTTCGAGCGGCAAATTATACAAAAAGTAAAAGCGCAATTCGATGTACGGCCCGCTGAACTTCGGCGGCAGCGGTTCAAACGGATTCGATGAGCGAATCGCCGACACCGCCGCGCGGTCCAAAGGTTCTTTGCCGGATGGGATCACGCGCGTGGGCTCATCCGCCGGCACGCTGCCGTCACGCATGATGCGAAACTGCAACGCCACTCGCCCTTGATCGCCCAGTTGCGCCGACTCCGGCATCACCGCATACCAGTTGCGTCGCACGCTGGCCACCACTCGCGCCAGGTAGTCGTTGAAGTCCACGCCTTCCGTCGGCGTCAGGATTTGCACCTGGTTGCCGTACGTTGCGGCGCCCCGCCCTGGCCCTCCGCCACCGCCCTGAGGAGGTGTAGACCCTTTCGGCATCGGGCCAATCACCCCGCGCCCGGCACTGCTGGCATTTCGCGACGCCTCGCGCAACGAATCCTGGATCGATCTACTCGCCGAAGCCTGCGGCAATTGCAAATTAGGTCTCGGCAAAGGCGTTTCGGGATCTTCCAGCTTCAGTCCCGGCTTGGGGGTATCTATCTTCGGCGCGCCAGCGCTGGCTTGCGGTTCCGGCGCCACCGCGTGCGGTTGCGGCACCGGCGAACTTGGCAATTCTCTCGCCGGCTTTTCGGGAACCGGAGCCGGAGCAGGCGCCGGCGTGGGTTCCGGCGGCGCCACTCTTCGCAGCACCCGCGGGTCCACATGCACCACCGGCGGACGCGGCGTCGGCCTGCTCGAGGGCTTCGATGATTCAAACGCGCCCGGCGGCAGCAGCAACGTCAGTTGCTTCCGCGCAATTTCTACTTCTTCAGCCGTCGGCTCGTGCTTCGGAAATAATTTTGCCTGCAGGAGAATCGCCGCGATCAGCAGCACGTGCAGCGCCACCGAAGAAACTCGCGTCATGACATCCGCGCGCGCTTTTTCCGGCGAGGGCGGCGAAGCAATCAGGTGCACTTCGCCGGTCATGAAAATATCCGGATCGACCAGTTCGGTATCCACCGAGGGCAAAGTCGCGCCCGGTTCCGGCGGGGCGGAATTCTGCGGCACCGCAATGCGCTGGTCCATTTCCGTTACTTGCAACGGAATGGATGTGTCCTCGACCACGGAATACGCTTCGCGCTGGATATCCCGCGGCACAACCACGCGCGCCGCGATGGACTCCAGCGGCAGATTCGACGGAATACTCGAGTGCCCGTTCAGCGTAACGATGGGCAGCATCGCCGGCACCAGCGTGCGCTCGTCCATCGTTGTCGGACGCCGCCGCGTACTGGTCGCGGTTTCCGCCGCGGCCGGTAGCTGAGCCTCCATGGGTACAAGTGTGCGAGCGATCATAGTTAAGCTGGCTTGTTGGTGAGATGCGTAGCCAGTTGGACGCGGTCGGCGTGCTCATGGATGCTTGCCATCACCCGCCCCGCCAACTCCAGTGCCGCTCTTCCCGCGGCGCCATTCACACGCGGCTCCCGTCGCGTGCGCACCGATTCCACGAAGGCTTCCAGTTCCGCGCGCAGCGGTTCCATCGCCGGCGCCGCCATTTTCTCAAATCCGAATTCCGGCTGCGGCCCCGGCTTCTTGACGCCCACCCGCAGCGCGTCGCGCCGCGCGTAATCCAATGAAATATATTCGTGCTGCTGAAAAAATCTCATCTTGCGCACGCGTTCAGTGGACACCCGGCTGGCCGTTACATTCGCCACTGCTCCGCCCTCAAACTCCAGCCGCGCGTGCGCGATATCCACCCGGTCCGTCAAAACCGGAATCCCCACCGCTTTCACTTCCGTCACCGGCTCCCGCACCAGCGCCAGCAAAATATCCAAATCATGAATCATCAGGTCGTAAATGACGTCCACGTCCAGGCTGCGCGCCGTAAACACTCCCAGGCGGTGCACCTCAAAAAAAAGCGGCCGATTAACAATGGGCTCCACCGCAATCACCGCGGGATTGAACCGCTCCACGTGACCAACCTGCAATATCCGCTGATGCTTCTTCGCCGCTTGCAACAGCCCATCGGCTTGCCCCAAGTTCGCGGCCATGGGTTTCTCCACCAGTACGTCGATGCCCATCTCCATCAGCCGGCTGCCCACTTCGCCATGCGCTTCCGTGGGAACGCACACGCTCGCCGCCTTCACGCCGCGCACTTCTTCGAGGCTGCCGAACACGCGCGTGTGAAACTCTTCCGCCACCGCGCGCGCCCGCGCCGCATCCTTATCGTAAACGCCAAGTAATTCCGTATACTGAAGTTCGCGATACACCCGCGCGTGATTCCGTCCAAACTCACCGGCGCCTACCACTGCTACCGCCACGCGCTCCGGCGCTGCACTCATCCTTGCTTCATTCCCGGGTTGGCGCCCTTTGGTTCCGTTGCGGAAGGAGAAAAAGCCTGGATGGCTATGCCTTTGGCATCGGCCAGTGCGATTAATGCGGCCCGGTCAAACAGCAGCGTCCGCTCCGCATCCACCGCCAGCGCCGTGACCCCTGCAGTCGACATATGTTCGATGGACGGCAGCCCGATCACGGGTACGTCGAAGCGCATGTCCTGCCCCGGCTTGCTGACCTTCACCACCACCAGCGGTTTCCCCTCGACGATGCGCGCCGCGCGTTCCACGGTTTCGTCCGTTCCTTCCATGGCTTCCACCGCCACGCACGCGCAGTCCGAAATCACCACGGTCTGCCCGATATCCATTCCCGCAATATTTCTTGCCACGCTCAACCCGTACGCCATGTCCGCTGCTTCCCGCTCATTGGGCGCGCGCCGCGTCAACACTCCCGCTTGCGGCAGCAGCGGCTTCAAAAATAATGTCGAATCCACCAGCTCGATCCCCTCATCTTCCAGCACTCGCGCCACTGCTCCGATCAACGCGTCCGTATTTTTTCGCGGCAGCGAAAACAAAAGCTTCGCCAGCTTCCAGTCCGGCCTTATCGAGCTGAAAATTTTGCTGTGCTTCACCTGTCCGGCCATCACCGCGCGCGTCACGCCTTCCTGGTGCAGCGCGTCGATGGCTTTACTCAATTCTCCCAGGCTGACCCAGTGAATCCGCGTCGCCAGTTTTTCCAGTTCCGCGGACGCTTCTTCCTTGATCGCGATTACCGCCATCTCCAGCCCCTGGCTGCGCGCCCCCTCCAGAACCAGAAACGGGAATCGCCCATTCCCCGCGATCAACCCCCATCGCTCCGCCGCGGGAACCGCCCCCGAATTTGTCTCCGCCTTCACGTAATCCCAATCATGTCAGCCAAAAACCGGGCCCTGTCATTCCGACCGAAGTGGTGGAATCTCTCTTCGATCTATCGCGCAAGCCACAAGGTTCTTCTTCCAACCCTCAACCTCGAACCTCCGCCCTACTTCACAATCCCTCGTTCCGCCGCCTCAATAAACCGCACCAGCTCCTCCACGTCCTCCGAACCCGCAAACTTCGCCCGCATCTCCGCCACCGCCTGCGATGTATTCATTTTCGAGCGCATCAACAACCGGTACGCCTGCTGCAGGGCCGCGAGCCGTTCCTTCGAAAATCCCTTCCGCTCCAGGCCAATCGAATTCACTCCATAACTTTTCGTGTTGCGCTCCGTCACCACCCGCGAAAACGGCGGCACATCCTGCGTAATCACCGTCGACGCCCCGACGTACGCATATCGTC
Organism: Candidatus Acidiferrum sp.; assembly: GCA_036496505.1. Lineage (GTDB taxonomy): Bacteria > Acidobacteriota > Terriglobia > Acidiferrales > UBA7541 > Acidiferrum. The sequence goes on from DASXLA010000042.1 coordinate 12,039, forward strand.
CGATGCGGCAAAACTGGTGCACCGGAGAAAACGCTCCAATCGTCGCGAAATCTTCCACCGTGACGTGCCCCGCCAGCGTCGCCCCGTTCGCAAAAATCGTTTCGTTTCCCACGTGGCAATCGTGCGCCACGTGCGCGTACGCCATGAACAAGCTGCCGTTCCCGATGGTGGTCTTTCCGCCGCCGCCCACCGTCCCGCGGCTCACCGTCACGCTTTCCCGGAAGGTATTCCCATCGCCGATAGTCAATTCCGTCTGCTCGCCATGAAATTTCAGATCCTGCGGGTCTCCGCCGATCACGCAGAACGGATGAAACACGTTGTGCCTGCCGATCGTCGCCGGGCCCTGCACCACCGCATGCGCATCCAGCGTGCACCCTTCTCCCAACACTACGTGCTCGCCCACGATGGCATATGGCCCGATGCGCACGCGCGCTCCCAGCCTCGCGCTGGGCGCCACCACCGCCTGCGGATGAATCTCCAGCTTGGTCTGTGTGTTCACAAATCCCCGGCCTTCATCCGCGCTTCACTTCCGCCAGCCTCTTGCAGCTTTTGCATGATCACTTCGCGGGCGTCTTCTCAAAAACTTCGCGGTCCACCATCTTGCACATCAATGTCGCTTCTGCCGCCAGTTCCCCGTTCACCGTCGCCTTCCCGTCCAGCTTGCAGAAATCCCCCCGCCACGTCACCACTTTCACCTCAATCTTCAATTGTTCCCCGGGAACCACCGGGCGCCGGAAGCGCGCGCCATCGATGGCCACGAAATATAAAAGTTTCTGCTCGCGGTCGGGAATCTCCTGCAGCAGCAGCAACCCGCCGGTTTGCGCCATCGCTTCGATGATCAGCACCCCCGGCATGATTGGCTTGCCCGGGAAATGCCCCTGAAAATAGGCCTCGTTGATGGACACGTTCTTGATGCCCACGATGCGCTTCACCCGCTCCATCTCCTCGATGGCGTCCACCATCAAAAACGGATAACGGTGCGGCAATATTTTTTGAATTTCCGTCGTGTCCAGTATCATCCTCACCCCCGTCGCGAACACACCAGGCTCTGCGGCGCCAATCCCTATCCGGCAAACTTATAATTATATGCGAGCAACTCGCCCCATGAGGCGCGTTTCTTGTGCCCCAAGCGTCACAATCCCGCTCCTCAGCCGCAACCATCCATCACATTCTGATCCATCACATGCTGATCCGGCACATCGGGCCACTTCGCTCGCCGGCCCGCCACCACCGATACGACGCCACGCACTCCCTCGCGGCCCGCGCACCCCCGCGTGTCATGCCAGAAAAAACTTCCAACGCGACTTGTTTCGTTGCCCGAGACCCTCGCCGTTGTTAGCATGTTCGCACAATGCCAGGTCCACTTCTCCCACAGAAACTTCTGTCTGTGTTGCAGCCCGCCTTGCCGCGCATGCTCGCCACGCTGCGCCGCTTCGTCAGCGCCGAATCCCCCAGTCTCGAAAAATCGACTGCGAACCGCTGCTGCGACCTGATCTCCGCCGATTGGCGCAGGCAAGGCCTCTCTGTCGAGCGCCTCTCGCAGAAACATCGCGGCGATCATTTGCGCATCGTATCGCCCCTTTCATCCTCCCGCGTCAAATCCCAAGTCCTGGTCCTCGGCCATTACGACACTGTCTACGCCACCGGCACGCTCAAGCACATGCCTTTCCGCGTCGCGGGCGACAAAGCTTTTGGCCCCGGCATCTTCGACATGAAAGCCGGCATCGTCCAGGCCCTTTTCGCGCATGAAGCCCTGCGAAAACTGAACCTGCCCATCAACAAACGCCTCGTTTTTCTTTGGACCTCCGACGAAGAAATCGGCAGCGAATCTTCCGTAAAACTCATTGAGTCTGAAGCTCGCCGCAGCGATGCCGTCTTCGTCCTCGAACCCTCCTTCGGCCCGCGCGGCCTGTTAAAGACCGCCCGCAAAGGTGTCGGTGAAGCGCATATCACCGCACACGGCCGGGCCTCGCACGCCGGACTGGCACCCGAAGAAGGAGTCAACGCCATACACGAGCTGTACCATCAGTTGTCGCGTGCCTTGAAATGGAATGACCCGCGTAACGGCATCACCGTGAATGCCGATATCATTGAAGGTGGCACGCGCACCAACGTGATCGCCGAGCGCGCCCAGGTGGTGCTGGATCTCCGCGCCTCGCGCATCGCCGACATGCGCCGCGTCGAACGCCGCCTCCACGCACTGAAGCCCGTTCTGCGCGGCGCGCGCCTGGAAATTCGCGGCGGCTTCAGCCGCGCTCCGCTGGAGCACAAAATGAGCGCTGCGTTATTCAAAACCGCCAGATCCCTCGCGGCTCAAATGCATTTGCGTCTTGGTGAATGTGCCGCGGGCGGCGGCTCGGACGGAAATTTCACTGCTGCTTTGGGAGTCCCTACTCTCGACGGCCTCGGCGCCGTGGGCGACGGCGCCCACTCCAGCCACGAGCACATCCTCATCAACACCATGCCCGTTCGCGCCGCGCTCCTTGCCGCCCTCCTGGTCACCACTTGATCCCGGTCAAGAATCGCAGTTCGGCTGCGTCCCAGCGCGCCAGATTCTCAGCGCGCGTACGTCCTTCTCAAAAAATCCGCGGTGGACTTCATCACGTCCTCGTAATCGCTGTGCAATACCTCGCGCAGCGCCGCATCCGTCGGACTCCCCGCCGCGATGCGGTCCAGTATCCGTTCCACGTCTCCCATTCCGTTCGCCTGCACGATGTATTCAATATTCGCGAGCGCCCACGCATACGCGTACGCTGCCGCATCGCTCGGAAACCCCATCCACGAGCCCTCCAGACTGCCCAGCGACGGCGCGTGCCCGTCATCATAAATCTGCAGCAGCACCGCGGCATTCTCGCCGCTGCGTTTCCCTTCCATCCACTGCGCCAGGCCTTCCTGAATCCACGTCGGCGCACGACCGTGCGTCTTCTGCTGCACAAAACTGTGCGTCAACTCGTGCTTTAATACCCGCGAAAGCTCCGGCGTCATGCTGCTCAACCCCTGGACCGGTACGCGCAGCCTTCCGTCGTTCAGCGCCCCCACCCAACCCGGGGCTCGGGTGATATCCGCAAACGCCTGCTGGGTATACAAAATCACGCCAATGGAATCCGGCGGCGCGAAGTTCAGCTCCGACTCAATGGCCCCATAGTGCATCTCGAGTGTGCGCAGCACATCCCGCGCCAGCGTCGGTTCCGCGCCTCCGCTGTAGCGCAACGTAAAATGGCTGCTCTCGTTCTCCTTGTAACTTTCCTCTTCCTGTTTATCCCGCTGCGCCTTGTCCAGTGCCGCCTGCACTTCCGCGTCCGGCCGCAGCGCCAGCGAGCGCTTCCACTCCGCCACCGCCTGGTCCATCTTGTTCAACCCGTAGTACGCCCACCCGGCGAGCTTCGCCACGTCCGGGTTATCGGGCGCCGCGCGGCGCGCCCGCTCCAGATATTCGAGAGACTCCCTATATTCACTGCGTCGCAGGTGCAGGTACGCCACGTTCATCAACAACCGCGGCTCATCCGGCGCATAGGTCAGCGCCGAGCGTTCGTCCCCCAGCGCGTGGTCCATATCCCCGTGGGACAATTCGAACATCGCCGCCGCGTGGTGCCCCACCGCCGCGTTAATTCCCGCCACGGGCGACCCGCCGCGTGTTTCACCTTCCAGTTTCGCGATGTATTGCCGGTCGATGGCTCCGTCATGCACCGCCGCGTGCTCGATCTCTCCGCCGCTTCCTCCCGCCGCTTCCATCGCCGGAGGTGTAATCGCCAGGTTCGAGGCGTTCGCCGCGCCCCCGGCCATCGGCACCATGCCGCCCTTTTCAATGTGGTCGATGATGGACTTGGGCAGGCTTAGTTCACCGGCACTCGTCTCGTAGCGGATTTTTTCCCCAATTTCCACCACGTTGAACGCCAGAATCCTGCGCCCGTTTTTCAACACGATGGTATCGCCACGCGCACCCACCGCGGCCAGCGCCAGGGCCATGCCCAGCGCAGCGCACCCAAGCGCAACTCCGCGGTATCCACGCGTCCTGAAGGGGAAGCCCATTTACCTATTTTAAGCCGCCCACCCGGCGTCCACTCGATTCTCTATGCCCCTGTTGCCTCCCCCGCTCCCCCTGGCGCCGGCTTGCGGAGCTGTCGTCGCGGCCTCACTCCATCGCTATGTCTATGCGATAGCGATCCCAAAAAAATACGCGCAGCGCCCCGAAGGACACCGCGCGCCTCCAACCCTCGCCACCCGACAAAGCCCCCCTACCGTGCCTCTCCCAACAACGCTACCCACTCTTCAGACGACAGCAGCTTCCGCGGAATGCGCGACCTTAAAAGTTTGTACCACTTCTTCCTCAATCCTCTCGGCTGGCCCAAGTTCATCACAAACGGAATCAGTTTCGCGCATCGCCGCTCCAAGGCTCCCCTCGATTGGCGAAACGATGCGCCATCCTTCGGCCGGTACTGGCTCCACGCTATCGAATGCACCAGCCCCGATGGACCAAATCGATCCGAACGCAGAACTTCCTCCACGAACACGCGAATCGGCCCTTCGAAAATATTCAGCGTGTCGTGAAACGCCACCACTGCGCCTTCCGCCAGGTGCGGCGAGAACAAATCGAAATCTTCCTTGCAACCCTTGTACGAATGGTCGCCATCAATCCACAGAAGCCGTATCGGCCGCCGCCAATCCTTCGCCACATCCCGCGAATACGCCCGTCGCACTTCCACGTCACCATCGAGCCCGGCTGATTTGATCGTCGAGAGAAACTCATCGAAAGTAGACGACTGTTGCGGCATATCCGGTCCCAGGTAAGCGAGCCCCTCGTGTGGATCGATGGCCACCACGCGGCCCAGTCTGTACCTGCGCGCCATGGTCGCCAGCATCACCGTGGACTTGCCCTTGAAGCTTCCGATTTCGACAATGGCTCCTTCCGCCGGAGTACACGCCGCCAACGTCCCCAGAAAGCGAATTTCGTTCTCGGCCAGAAAGCCGGGCGTGGCCAGGGCGACGCGTGTAGCGCTCTCGATAGCTTCCTGAAGATTGTCTCGGACGGCGTTTTGTGACGCCGGGGATGAAGGGTTAACTGTGGTGATCACTGGAACGGTAAGGTATCACGTGAGATTGATCGCTTGAAACAGGAACGCACGGCTCCTCACAAAAAAGAGCCGTGCGTCGCCAAACGCTACAAGCGATACAAACGTGCTTCGCGCTTACTTGTGCGTCATGCTGCTCACCCGCGCCAGCATGTCGCGATGCCCCGCGGATTCAACACTGCTCCCAAAACCCGCCCACGCTGCTGGATTGCTCTTCTCCGCTTCCTCCACGGCCTTGTGGAACTTGTCGATGCCTTCTGGCCCGTTCGTAATGATGACGATGTCGAAACTCCCCGGGTCGCTGGAATGCACGGCTTCCTGATCCACCTGGTACGCGTGCAACGCGCCGTCGGCCATCAACTTCTCCAGCAGCGGCACCACCGTGGCCCTGATGATCTGACCTTCGCGGTCCCCGCCTGGCTTCGAGCGCCAGTTGGCAACCCGCAGGTAGCCATTCGTAAACGTTCCCGAATGCGCGTCGTAGTCGCGGCTCTCCAGAACGTAGTCCCAATGTTTTGCCGCCGCCAAAGGTGCGGACGTCGCCCCGGGCGTGGTTCGCAGCCCTTCCAGGAATTTCAAAATGTCCGCCATCGAGCCTGCTGAAAACCACGATCCGTGCGTGGGCTGCCCTTCCTGGTGCGTCAGCACCGTGAAACTTCCGTAGGAAACCAGGCTCCCGTCGGCCACGGCCTTCTTCAACATTTCGTTGTCCGCGGCTTCATTCTTCAGGTAATCACCCCACAGCGCGCGCGGCACCGTCCACTCCGAAACATAGGTGTACATCACCGGTTTTTCGCTCTTCGACTGCGCCAACACTTGTTTGCCGCTCGGTGTCGCAAACATCAGCGCACACAACACCGCCAGCATCCCGAATATTCGAATACGCATATCTTTCGTCTCCTCTAGTTTTCCGCCGTGAAGCGGTTGTGAAGGGCCCTGATTCAGGGCGATTCCGGAAGATGGGCTCCCGACGTGCCGTAGCCTACACCCGCGCTTCCCCGCCTGCAACATTCGCCGCGCTTTTCTCCGCGGTACTCCGTGCAACAGGCTCCGCCAGTTGCCCTTGCGCGCGGCGCCTCACTCCACACAAAAACTCCATTTTCCTCGCCCACTTAATTCCCCGCCCTCCGTCTAACTCCTCAAGGCCCAAGTCTCTCTGCCCGATTAACGTGTTCGCCCGCTCCGAAAATGACTACACTTTCCTGATGAGGCTCACGGTAGCCTTCTTCCTGCTCACCGGTCTTCCCGTCGCGGCTCGCTCCCATCCTCCCGCAGTCCGCCCCGCCCACGAACTCTACGAAGCGCTCACCTCCTTGCGCCTCGATCCCAATTCCGTTTACCAGGTCCAACCCGACCAGCACATTGAGATTCGGCGTGGCGACGCCAGAATTTCCTTTGACCAGGGCTCGGTCATTTTCTTCACCCCGCTCAACGGCCAGATTAGCGGCGCGGTCTTCTTTGGCCGCGGCCACATCCTGGCTCTCCCCCGCGACACCATCGAAAAACAGCAGCTCGGCCGTTTCCTCGGAACGCCCATCCTCGACCAGGATTTTGCCAGCGCCTACTTACGCTTCACCGATGACACTTCCGCCGAACTGCAGCATCAGTTCAAGTCCGCCGGCCTCGTTCCTCAAACCGACGTGGCCGCCGCGGCCCGCTGGGAACCGGTTCTCGCCGGCCTCAATCCCAATCAGTCTCTGCGCATTCTTTGCGGCACCCTCACCGCCACCCCACAGCCGTACTTCTATGCCAGCCTGGATGGCCTGGCCACCGGCCCGTTTGATCTGGTTGTCGATCCCCTGCGCGGCGAGCCCTTTATCCTCGGCCAGGGACACAAAGTCCTCGGCGTCGACTATTACGACGTCTGGGCCTCCTACAAATTGCCGGACACCACCCCCTACATCCCCGATTTCCACGCGATGCATTACGCCCTGGACACTTCCATACTTCCCGATCATTCCCTCGATGCCACCGCTACCGTGAACGTCCGCGCACGCGGTGCCGGTGACCGCTTCCTGATTTTTTCTCTCTCCCGCTCTCTCAATGTCGACTCCGTCACCGGCGCCGACGGCCAGCCACTCGAGTATTTCCAGAATCAGGACATGACCCCCAAGGAGCGCAGCACCCGCGGTAATGATTTCCTGCTGGTGATCCTCCCGCGCGCGCTGAATGCCGAGGAAGAATTTCCCATGCGTTTCCATTATCGCGGCAACATCATCGACGACGCCGGCAACAACGTCCTCTTCGTCGCAGCGCGCGAAAGCTGGTACCCGCATCTCGGCGACTTCGCCGATTTCGCCACCTACGATCTCTCCATGCGCTGGCCCCGCAAATTGCGCCTCGTGGCCACCGGCATAAAAGTCGATGAGCGCGAAGATGGAGATTTTCGCGTCGGGCACTGGAAAACCGAAAAACCGGTAACCGTGGTGGGCTTCAATCTGGGCGAATACGCTTCCACTTCCGTCGTGGCCGCCAACTATTCCGTCGATGTTTACGCCAATCGCCAGGCGGAGCAGGACTTGACCCGCCGCTTGGCCGAAGCCACCCCCGAGTTTGAGAGTCCCCGCCTCCGCCCCGGAGCTTCCATGAGTATGAACGGTGTTCTTCCCACCGTTCCTCCCAATCCCGCCGCGGCCCTCAAGCAGTTGGGCAAAGATATCGACGCTTCCATCCGCTTTTACGAGACCTACAGCGGCCCGTTCCCTTACCACGACCTCAGCGTCTCGCAAATTCCGGGCACATTTGGCCAGGGCTGGCCCGGCCTCCTTTACATTTCCACTTATTCTTTTTTGTCAGCCGAGATGCAGCGCCGTGCGGGCCTCTCCACTACCAGCCAGGAACACTTCACCGAACTCGTGCCCTTTCACGAAGTCGCTCACCAGTGGTGGGGCAATGTCGTCGGCTGGTCCAGCTATCGCGATCAGTGGATCGACGAGGCCATCGCCAATTACCTCGCGCTCCTTTTTGCCGACTCTCGCAAAAATCCCGATCACATCCTGCGCGTCTGGCTGCAGCGCTATCGCCAGTCGCTCGTCGAAAAGTCCCTCAACGCCGACGAGCCCGCCGGCGACATCGGCGCGCTCGCGCTCGGCACGCGTCTGGCCTCCTCAAAATCTCCCAACGCCTACGAAGACGTCATCTATTCCAAGGGCTCCTGGGTCATTCATATGCTCCGCGAAATGCTTCGCCAGCCCGGACCCAACCCCGACGCGCGCTTCAACGCCCTGCTGCACACCCTCGTCACCAAATACGCCTATCGCGCCTTGACCACCGCCGATTTGCGCCGCGAAGTGGAAGCCGTCATGACGCCCTCGATGGACCTGGAAGGCGGCCACTCCATGGAATGGTTTTTTGAGCAATGGGTGGAGGGCACCGGCGTCCCGCACTATCGCGTGGAATTTTCCGTCCACAAGAGCGACAAGGGCTACGTCATCCACGGAAATCTCTTTCAAACCGATGTGCCGCATTCCTTCATCACCCGCGTTCCGCTCTACGCCGCAGGCCCCGCCGGCCATTCCACGCTCCTCGGCACCGTCGTCGCCGCCGGCCTGGAAACCCCCTTCCACTTCACCGCCGCAACTCCGCCGCACAAACTCCTCATCGATCCCCAACTCACCTTGCTGTGCACCACCGAATAATCTGTTGGCCACGGAGGAAACTTTGGCAAGGCTTTTGGGCCTGAAGGCGATTCGAACGCTGTTCCGGAAATGACCCACCTACCCGCCGTCTTGTCACCTTGTGCATTCACCGCTTTTTTTCTATTCTAGCTATGCTCCCTTTTCCACAAATTGTGGCGCTATGGTGCAACGGTTAGCACGCGGCCCTTTCAAGGCCGAAATACGGGTTCGATTCCCGTTAGCGCTACCAATTCTTCCTTGCTGTCAACAGTTCGCGCCAGGTTAAAGAGAACTTTGTTAGTTTCGGTTCCAAAAACTCCTTCCTTGAAATTCACGCCTTCCGGAAAGGACCTACGCCGACCCA